>CAVZVJ010000007.1:0-256823 GCA_963778755.1 uncultured Acidobacteriota bacterium
AATCCCACCCTCTCCGCCAATGAACTGTTTCCAACCTGACTGTCACAGCAGGACGTTGAGTGACGCCAATGGTCGTATAGCGACATATGGCGCTGAAAAATCAAATGAAAATGACCTTGATCGTCAGGGGATGGCACTGACCTCGATTACGATGAGATGCTCTTCGACGGACCCCCAATGACCTGCAAATAGGGTGGTTGATTGGGTGGTCAAGGAATTCATCGTGCTGCAAGTTCCATCGCCTTCTTCGCGCGTCCCCGGCCTGCACATCGTTTGAGCGCAGTCAAGGTTGCCAAGACGAGGCAGCCCGGCTTGTACGAAGACGGTGCCGGCTTGAGACTGGTGATCACCGATCGCGGAACCAAGCGATGGGCGCTGCGATTGACGATCAACGGACGGCGGGTTGAGCGCGGTCTGGGCATCTATCCGGAAGTTGGTCTCGATGATGCTCGGCGCAAGGCCGAGGCGCTGCGTCGAGCCGCGAAGGAAGGACTGGACGCCCACACAGATGAGCGGCGGCGTCGCGCGAAATCAGGCACGACGTTCGCTGAGGCGTTCGAGACTTACTTCGCGATCCGGCAACAACAACTCGCCAACGCCAAACACATTCAGCAGTGGCGCAACACCATGCGCGACTACGTCTTGCCGCGCATCGGTCCGCTGCCAGTGTCTGCGATCGTAGCCTCGGATGTTCTGAAGTGTCTTGGAGCCGATCTGGTTCAGCAAACCCGCAAAACGGCCTCGCGCGTCCTTCAGCGCATGCGTGCTGTTTTTGACAGCGCAATTCTGCGCGGACTGCGAGAGCGCGCCAACCCCTGCATCGGCATCGTCAGTGAGCTTGGAACGCACCATCGCACGGTCAGCCATTTCCGAGCCTTGCCCTGGCAGGAAGTCCCGACATTTGTGCGTGATTTGCGACAGAGTTCCGCAGATTTCAGGCTTAACGTTCGTGCCGGTGGCACTGCCGGCGCCGACAGTGCTCTCTCACCCGACCTGCAGCGTCGAGATCGTGTTGAGGAATGGCCGGCGGGTTCGAGTGCGCGCGGCGATCGACATAACCGCGTTGAAGCGCATCGTCGATGCCCTGGAGGAGCGATGATCCCGGTTCCGGCCGGCGTGCGCGTGTGGCTGGCGACGGGCCACACCGACATGAGGAAGGGCTTTCCGGGCCTGGCGCTGCTCGTGCAGGAGAAGCTCAAGACCGATCCGCACTGCGGTCATCTGTTCGTCTTTCGCGGGCGCAGCGGCGGGCTCGTCAAGGTGATCTGGCACGACGGCCAGGGCGCGTGTCTGTTCTCCAAGCGGCTGGAGCGCGGGCGCTTCATTTGGCCCACGCCGGCCGACGGCGCCGTGACGATCTCGCCGGCGCAGCTCGGGTACCTGCTCGAAGGCATCGACTGGCGGGCGCCGCAGCAGACCTGGCGTCCTGAGCTGGCGGGCTGAGTGTGGCTCGCACGACTCGCACCGTGGATGATTGAGCACGGCACCGATTGCGATCGGCGCGAAGCAGCTATCATGCTGCCCATGACGCTCGATCCGTCGCAGCTCCCCGACGACATCGCCACCCTGAAGGCGATGGTGATCGCCGGCGGGCGGGAGATCGCAGCCCTCAAGCTGACCATCGCCAAGATGCGCCGCGACAAGTTCGGCGCCTCATCGGAGCGCGGTGCCAAGCTCCTCGATCAGCTCGAGCTGCAGCTCGCCGAGCTCGAGGAAGGGCGTGGCGCAGGATATGGCGACAGCCGCAGATCAAGGCGCCGGCGAGCGACAGAGCCGACGAGCAGCGGCTCAAGCCTGCCCGCCGGCCACTGCCCGCGCATCTGCCGCGCGAGCGCGTGGTGCATGCCGCGCCGTCATCGTGCCCGGGCTGCGGCGGGACCCTGCGGAAGCTGGGCGAGGACATCACCGAGACGCTGGAGCTCGTGCCGGCGCAGTGGAAGGTGATCCAGCACGTGCGCGAGAAGTTCTCCTGCCGCAGGTGCGAGGCCATCACGCAGGCTCCCGCGCCGTCGCATCCGATCGCGCGCGGCCGCGCCGGACCGCAGCTGCTGGCCCAGGTTCTGTTCGCCAAGTACCGGGCGCATCTGCCGCTCAACCGCCAGAGCGACATCTACGCCAACGAAGGCGTCGATCTCGACATCTCGACGCTGGCCGACTGGGTCGGCGCCTGTGCCGCGACGCTGATGCCGCTGGTCGATGAGATCCGCAACCACGTGTTCGCCGCCGAGCGCATCCACGCCGACGACACCACCGTGCCGGTGCTCGCCAGCGGCAAGACGCGCACGGGCCGGCTGTGGACCTATGTGCGCGATGACAAGCCCTTCGGTGGCCGCGCGGCGCCGGCGGCCATGTTCTACTACTCGCCCGATCGCGGCGGTGAGCACCCCGAGACAGCATCTGGCCGACTACAGCGGCCTCATGCAGGCCGACGCCTACGCCGGCTTCAACGGGCTCTACGTTGCAGGACGCAAGCCGGGCCCGATCATCGAGGCGGCGTGTTGGGCGCACGGGCGGCGCAAGCTGTTCGAGCTGGCCGAGCTGCAGAAGGCGCCGATCGCGATCGAGGCCGTGCGCCGCATCGACGAGCTGTTCGCCATCGAGCGCGAGATCAATGGCCTCTCTCCGGATCAACGCGTCGCCGTCCGAGCGCAACGATCGAAGCCGCTCGTCGATGATCTCGAAAGGTGGATGCGCCAGGAGCGCCGCAAGCTCTCCTCCAGAAGCCCGCTCGCCAAGGCCATGGACTACAGCCTGAAGCGATGGGAGGCCCTGACGCGCTTCCTCGACGACGGCCGCATCTGCATGACCAACAACGCCGCCGAGCGCGCCGTGCGCGGCATCGCCATGGGGCGCAAGAACTGGACCTTCGCTGGCTCAGACAGCGGCGGACGGCGTGCCGCAGCCATCTACACGCTCATCGAAACCTGCAAGCTCAACGACGTCGATCCGCGTGCCTGGCTCGCCGACGTGCTCGCCCGCATCGCCGATCATCCCGCCAAGCGCATCGCGGAGCTGCTGCCCTGGAACTGGCGCAGCACCGTCGCTGCCCGCGCCGCCTGACCGCGACCTCCTGCGGTCCTCACCGGATGCTTACGGCGCAGATAGCCGCCGTCTAGCTGTTCGACCCACGGCCCGATGAGTAGTGTGAGGGCGTCTCCTGGATTGCTAAGTGGCGGAAGGTCGGCGCTTGCCGCGAGCGCCATCCTGCGATCGAACCGGGTGCCGATCAGGCTGAGACGGTCAATGAGAGCGAGGGACCTGTCGTCGAGCTCGCCAAGGAGGCGCCTTCGCGTCGCCGGCCGCTTCCCTTTCTTACGTGCCCTTTTTCTGATCGGACCCTACGAGTTCACGCCGCGCGTTCGCATTTTGAATATCCTCACTGACCTGCAGCGCGCTAATCTTATCGAGCTCCCGTGTATGCACGCGCCGCCATAAGGCGACGATCCCCTCATTCAAGAGAACGCCACCGAGGGCTAATCCATAGCTAATAGCGGCTCCGCGAAGGAGCACACCCTGCGAGCCTAGAATGCCTGTGGCAAGGCCAATCACGCTTGCAACGATCATGATCATCTCGCGCCGAAGGTGCGGCTTGTCGAAGAGGTATTTCTTCGCAGCTACGCGCCGAGCGTCGATGAACTGGAGGTGCGGATCTTCTTCCCGCGGATCGAATACTCGATCTGATAGCACCTGTTTGATATTTCTTCGCTGTATCAAATTAGAAATGAAGTAGAATATGTAGAGAGACAAGACAACAAACATAGCACGATGGGATAGTTTATAGAGCACATGAGCGCGACGAACTGCAGAAAGTTCACTACGAGCATGAGTGTGATCGCTCGCCTATCCTTCAGGGCGTAGATGTCTTGAGGAACACGATCGTTCGAAAAAAGATCAACCAGATTTTCCACGCTAGCCTTCGCGTGCGATTTACCGATGTAAAAGATCCCGATAATTGCTGCGCCGATCAGAGGCGCCATGCCCGCAATTTGGCGGTACTCCTCCCAGCTACTCGCGGTGATCAGGTCCCGCCATGTTCGAAACACCTCGAACCATCGGGTGTTGTACTTCAGGATATTGGAGAGAATAATGAAACCGAAGATGTCGTAAATCCAAGACCATCGATCGAGCCAAGCCTTGATGGATGGCGCGCTGGTCACGACATCGCGCTGACCTGCCATGTCAAGCTCCCTGGAGATCGGTCTTGCGCATGTGCCACGAACACCACGCACAGAACATAACGACGGCAATGAACTGACCCCACGCTGTGGGGTCGTGCAATGGCTGGTGAGGATACCACGGCAAGTGGATAAATCGCTTCAAGAGGCCGATGGCGAGTTGGGCTCCGCAGAAGACGTGTGCGACAACAAGAAGTGTCACGCAGAGCGCCGCCTGCACGGATGCTCGAGTGCATAGATAAAACAATCCGAACACTGTAACGACCCCCGCCATATAGATCAGATGCGCGAGGCCAGCGAGCGTGGTCTGGTGGTCGTGCGCGTGTGAGCCGGGAAGGCTACCGGTGGTATAGAACCATCCCAAGAACGCGGTGATGCTGATGCTGACCAATATCACAATACAGATTTGTAGGACGCTCCACTGGCTTACGTAACGCGCTATGACGCACGCTGTGAGCGGCGAGATCAACAACAGATCCCCCCATACGCCGAAATGCCAAACCAACGGGAGGCCGGCGGGGTATCCTCGTTGCTGCATGTCCGAGACGGTGAGGAAACCGTCCGCCCAAGCCAGTGGCACCTGCACGAGCACAAGGGCCTGCAGCATGAGGAAAACGACCCAACCCTTGCTCACCTGCCTTGGATAAGTCCCGGTCGTAAGCTCCCTCCCGGCAACAGTTGTCATACAACTATTAGGGCCTCCTGGACGCGAAGGGCAAATGTCTTCTTTGTAATATTATTCCGTAGGAGACCGCGTTGGCTACTTGAACGACCACAAATCCCACGGGCTTACCGTCTTCATAGTCCGGGCGAAGCACAGTGATCTCGATACGACCAGAAGTGAGATTGTCCTTCCCGAACTTATCTTCGATGGCCTGAATAGAGTTGTTGATCGCCTCGTAGAGAGGCGCGAGTGAATGGTTTGGACTTGGCGCAAGAGAGATATTGGCGATCCGCCCCAAAAAGTCCGACATGAATGTGTGGGCCTTAGCGGCCATCGGAAGTTCTCCAGCGCGAAAAGTACCGGCTAAAATTCACGTCAGTTCGATTTGCGGGAGGAGCTTGCATAGTCCCAGTCCAAACGACCCGCTTCCTGTGCCCACAATCCACAGCTTTTAGGGGCGGATGCGGAGCCGTGACCCGGAATTCAACGTGGATTACGCCGCAAAACTCGGTGGCTTACCCAACCTAGCCCTAACCAGGTCGATCACTCGCTCACTTTCGCGTCGTCTCAGCGTCCACAAAGCCTGCCAGTGGCTCGCGGGCAGCCGACCACGTTTGATCGCCGCATGAATTGCTCGGGCGTGGTGAGTGGCACGTTTCGAACGTTCTTCAGGAAATAGATATGACTCCACGCTTCGTCGGAGTTATCGCGTTCCCAAAGCCGATCGGCGAGCGCGGTGCTGATGGTGAAGTCGCAAACTTGCCCTGCCATGTAAGCGTCATCACGGCCACGGAATAGTACGAGGCATGGTCTCGCACGCATCATCTTGAAGAGAGCTCACGCTCGCGTTCTTCTCTAACGCCCCACACGAAGATACGACCGTCAGGACACGCCGCTTCTAGCGCGACGTAAACGGACGGACTAACCAGACTCTCTCACACTCTCCAGAGGCATCGAGTGATGCAGCGTGCCCGAAGCGTTCCGCTGCGCGACAGGATTTTTCGCAGGTTGAAGAGCTACAAGCGGGCGTGTCATTCTTAAAATAGCGCGACACGAGGGCAAAATCATGGGCAAAAGTGCCACTGGTTCTGGGCAATATTCTCCTTGGGCATAATTCAAGGCGTTGATATTAAAGGGTAAATTTTGGCGCGAGTTGGCGGAGGGGGTGTCTGCCGAGATCTCGCCTAACGATTTGTTCTTGCTGAATGTTCTGGGCACCGCTGCACTGGTCAACCCTACCAACCACCCTATTCGCAATTGGTTGCGGGGGCCCGCTTCAGCCGGCATCGTACAAGTGTGCACATGGTGGCTTGAGAAGGGCTCGCATCCATTTAGGTGGTGCACCCGACAGGATGCCACCCTCGGTGGCGTATCAAGCACTTAAAGTCCCAAAACGCCGAAAAGGCTCCTTGAATTGCATGAGTTATTTCAAGAAGTCCCAAAGATTAGCCACGCACCGCGCATACGCTAGGGTCCATACCTCGATGCATTGGGGGCTGGGAATAGTCATGCGTTCCGTGCTGGGAATTGATGCCGCGTGGACCTTGGTCTCCCTCCGGTGAGCACCGCCTTGTCGCGACCTCGCATATGATCGAGTCTGCCACCTGCTTCGATGGGTCGATGCGGGCGGGATGTGTCCACAAAGGCAGATATGGACACAAGAGACGCGAAGAGGCGGCACAAGCGTTGGCCGGAGGCGCTGAAGCGCGAGATCGTGGCGGCTACGCTCCTCCCAGGCGCATCGGTCTCGGTGGTCGCGCGGCAGTACGACGTCAACGCGAACCAGGTCTTCAGCTGGCGTCGCCGCTATCGCGAGGCGAGCGAGCCATCTGCGGCTTCATCGTCAACGCCGGGACTGTTGCCGGTGACGATCACGCGCGAGCCGGAGGACGAGCCAGCGGCGCCACCGACGTTGGCAGCTTCGGACACCATCGAGATCGAGGTGTCGGGCACCTATCGTGTTCGGGTCGGCTCGAGCTTCGATCCTCTTTCACTGAAGCGCGTCCTCGACGTCTTGAGGCGGCGATGATCCCGGTTCCCTCGGGCGTGCGCGTCTGGCTCTCCGTCGGTCGGACCGACATGCGGCGCGGCATGAACGGGCTTGCCCTGCAGGTGCAGGAGACGCTTGGTCGCGATCCCTTCGCCGGCGATCTTTTCGTCTTCCGCGGCGCCAGGGGCGACCTGATCAAGATCCTCTGGCATGACGGGCTCGGCCTGTCGCTCTATGCCAAGAGGCTGGAGCGGGGCCGCTTCGTCTGGCCGTCGGCGACGAGTGGCACCGTCGCGATATCGGCCGCACAGCTGGCCTACATGCTCGACGGGATCGACTGGCGTAACCCGGTTCACACATTCCGACCGCAACGTGCGGGATAGCTGCGTCCTCGCGCATTTTCTGCAAGCGTGAGGCGAACGTCTGTGATTCCCTCGACGCATGGATTCGCCGACGAACGACATCGCGACGCTAAGGGCCGAGGTGGCGCTGGCTCGGGCCAAGATGGCCGAGGACGCGGCAACGATCGCGCGCCAGAACCTGGAGATCGCCAAGCTCAAGCGTCAGCTCTACGGGCCGCGCTCGGAGCGCACGTCCCGCCTGCTCGATCAGATGGAGCTCGAGCTCGAAGAGCTGGAAGCGACCGCCACCGAGGACGAGATCGCTGCCGAGAAGGCCGCCGCGAAGACGACGACGGTTGCCGCCTTCACACGCAAGCGTCCGGCGCGCCAGCCGTTCCCCGCGCACCTGCCGCGCGAGCGTGTGATCGTGCCGGGTCCCGCGACATGCCCTTGCTGCGGCGGCGGGCGCCTGAGGAAGCTCGGCGAGACCATCACCGAGACGCTGGAGGTGATCCCGCGCCAATGGAAGGTCATCCAGCACGTGCGCGAGAAGATGACGTGCCGGGACTGCGAGAGGATCAGCGAGCCGCCGGCGCCGTTCCACGTCACGCCACGCGGCTGGGCAGGGCCGCACCTTCTGGCCATGCTGCTGTTCGAGAAGTTCGGGCAGCATCAGCCCTTGAACCGACAGGCCGAGCGCTATGCGAGGGAAGGTGTGCCCTTGAGCCTGTCGACGCTGGCCGATCAGGTCGGCGCCGGCTGCGCCGTGCTGGAGCCGCTTCTCAGGCGTATCGAGCGCCATGTCTTCGCTGCCGAGCGGCTGCACGGCGACGACACTACGGTGCCCGTGCTCGCCAAGGGCAAGACCGTCACCGGACGCTGTTGGGTCTATGTCCGGGACGACCGGCCGTTCGGTGGGCGCGCGCCGCCGGCCGCGATGTTCTATTACTCGCGCGACCGTGGCGGCGAGCACGTCGAGGCGCATCTGGCCGGATGGTTCGGGCTGCTGCAGGCCGACGCCTATGCGGGCTACAACCAGCTGTATGTGGCCGATCGCAGCCCGGCGCCGATCCTGGAGGCCGCCTGCTGGGCGCATGCGCGCCGGCCGTTCTTCGCGCTCGCCGATATCGAGGCCAGTGCCCGTCGCAAAGCCGAGGGCAAGGCCCCGGCGCCGATCTCACCGCTGGCTCTGGAGGCCGTCCGGCGCATCGATCGGCTGTTCGAGATCGAGCGCTCCATCAACGGCCAGCTGCCCGAGGAGCGCCGCACGGTTCGCCGGGAGCTGAGTGCGCCGTTGGTCGCCGATCTCGAAGCCTGGATGCGCGCCGAGCGGCCCAAGCTCTCGCGCGGCAGCGATCTCGCCAAGGCCATGGACTACATGCTGAAGCGCTGGCCCGCCTTCACGAGGTTCCTCGACGACGGACGCGTTTGCCTGTCGAACAACGCCGCCGAGCGCGGCCTTCGCGGCATCGCTCTCGGCAGAAAGTCGTGGCTGTTCGCCGGCTCCGATCGCGGCGGCCGAGCGCGCTGCCGCCATGTACAGCCTGATCGTCACGGCCAAGATGAACGACATCGATCCGCAGGCCTGGCTCGCCGACGTGCTCGCGCGCATCGCCGGGCATCCGTCGCATCGGCTCGACGAGCTGCTGCCGTGGAACTGGCGGTCTGCTGGCACCGCCGCCAGCCGGGCAGCCTGACCATGGCTGGAATCTCGCACGTGTTCACCATCGCCCGGGTTGCCGAAATGCTGGGCGAGGACGAAGAGTGGCTGCGCGAGATCTCGACCAATATGGACCCGGAGGAGGGCCATCTCTGGGTGATCGGTATCGGCGAGGATCAATGCCCTGCCTTCACCGAATACGGCATCGAATGCCTCAAGCAGATCATCATCGAAGAGCGCGCGCTCCTCGCGCGCAAACTCGACCCGAGCCGCTAGCGCCTGCGGTGCTCACCGGAGGCTTACGATCAACCGAGCGCGGTGGCCCTCGTTGTCGAGCAGACGGCGTGTTGGCGGCTCCTCGCCGTTGAAACCTCTTATCTGCGCTTTCAGGCACTTGCAGATGGCCTTCCAGCGCAATCGCTGAAGCGATCCGGTTCACGACCTCAGCCGCAGAACCTGCTCGCTGCCGCTTATGCCCTTGGCAGCGGCGACCTCGATTTGGTCGCCATCGACATGCCCATGGCACGCTCACCCATCGTTGGTCGCCGTGCGTCCGACGACGCTGTGTGTCGAGCGTTCGGTGCTCGGGGTGGCGGCACCCACTCTCCCAGCCTTGAGCGACCTGGCCCCATCAGTTTTGCCCTCTGCCGCGATTTTGCAGCACTGGGTTATCCTCTACTCACCGGTAGCATCGCGACACCGGGGCTGATTGAAGTGTATCCCCATCCTGCGCTGATAGAACTTGCAGGCGCTCACTCCCGCCTTCCCTACAAGGCTGGCAAAGTGCGGGGGCGCGTCAGCATCTCGAAGTCCGCAGCCTTCATCGGTTGGACTGGTATCGGCGTCCGATAGACAACGCCACAGACGAGCATCGAGATCCCGAATGCAAACAGCACGCTCGATGCGTCCATCTTCAGCACGGCGAGATAGGCTACGACGAAGGGCACCAGCGTACCCAGATCGCCGAACGCGCCAGCCACTTCCATGCGATCGAAGCGATTGCCTGTTGCGATCGGAACGGCTTTTTCCATCACACTCTATCTCGCGGCAGGAACGGCCTGGGATAAGGTGATCATTAGTTGCCGCTGTTTGGAAGATCAAGGCGAAGCGAGCGCTGAAGCCGAGGGCGCTTGGCAAGATCACTCGCCAGCAGCATGCGCTCTGGTCGGAACAACCGCGCATCCATGACGGCCAGGTTCGCCGCAATCTTCGGGCGGAAACCCATGCGGGCGATCACATCGCGCTCGAGATCGATGCCGGGGGCGATCTCGATCAATTCGACGCCTGCGGCCTGCAGTCGGAACACCGCACGCTCGGTGACGTAGAGCACGCGTTGCCCGCGCTCGCGGCCGTACGCGCCGCTATAGGTGATCTGCTCGACCGCCTTGACCAGCTTGCTGCCGCTTCCATCGCGGACGATCTTGAGCCGGCCGTCCGAGCACACGATCTCGCTCTTGCCGGCGGTGAACGTGCCGCTGAAGATCACGGTGCCCGCATTCTGGCTGATGTTGATGAAGCCGCCCGGCCCGACGATGCGTCCGCCGAAGCGGCTGACATTGACGTTGCCCGCCTCGTCCGCTTCCGCAAACGAAAGAAATGCCAGATCGAGCCCGCCTCCGTCATAGAAGTCGAACTGATAGGGTTGGTCGACCATCGCGACATAGTTGCGCGAGGCGCCGGCCTCGTTGCCGGAGGCGGGCGCGCCGCCGATCAGGCCCTGCTCGTTGGTCAGGCAGATCTCGTCGAGCACGTCCTCCTCGGCCGCGACATTGGCGATGCCGGTCGAAATGCCGGAGCCCAGGTTGCAGACGGCGCCGGGAAATAGCTCCATCGCCGCGCGGCGCGCGATGATCTTGCGGGCGACCGAGCGGCAGCACAGGAATGTCGGACAGCGGGAACCTTCAGTTCGCCGGCGTAGGCCGGGCTGTAGTAGGTCTCGTAGGTCTGCCGCTGCTCGGGCTCGACCACCACGAGGTCGACCAGGATGCCCGGGATCTTGACTTGCTTGGCCGGCAGCGTGCCACGCTTGGCCATGCGCTTGACCTGCACGATCACGACGCCACCGCAGCGCCGCGTCGCCTGCGCTTCCGACAGCATCTCGCCGAAGATCGCCTCCTCCTCCATGGTCACGTTGCCGTCCTCGTCGGCGGTCGTGCCGCGCAGGAAACAGACGTCGAAATGCATGGGCTTGAAGAAGAGGTAGTCCTCGCCGCGAAAGTTGACGAGCTCGACCAGGTCCTCCTTGGCGCACTTGCTTTGCCGGCCGCCGCCGTGGCGCGGATCGACGAAGGTGTGCAGGCCGGTTTGCGTCAGCAGGCCCGGGCGACCGGCGGCAATCTCGCGCATCAGCTGCGACAGCGCGCCTTGCGGCAGCGTGTAGCCCTCGATCTTGTCGGCCAGCGCCATGGTCGAGATTTCCGGCGAGTTGACGAACGTGCCGCAAACGATGCGCTTGAGCAGGCCCTCATGCGCGAAATGACCGGCGCCCAGATGCGTGCCGTCGCCGAGGCCCACCGGATGCACGGCGGTGATGTTGCGCGGCTCGCCCTCGGCCAGAAACCGCCGCTCGACGGCCGCCATCAGCTCCTCCGGCACGGCGTGACCGCCGCCCGAGCCGCCGACCAGCAGGGTGTCGCCCGAGCGAAGGACCTGGACCGCCTCGTCAGCCGTTACGCGTCGCACGGGATTCCCCTGTTGTCTCGCCTCAGAACTGTCCTGGAAAATGGCACGCCGCGAAATGTCCCGGCCGCTGCTCGATCAGCGGCGGCACCACCTCGGCGCAGATCGGCTTCGCGATCGGGCAGCGCGTGCGGAAGCGGCAGCCGGACGGCGGATCGATCGCGCTCGGCGGCTCGCCCTGCAGCGGCAGCCGCTTGCGCCTCGTTCTCGACGGCCGCATCGGGGATCGGCACCGCCGAGATCAGATAGCGCGTGTAGGGATGCAGCGGCGTCGGCGAACAGCTCGTCCGCCGGCGCGATCTCCACGACCTTGCCGAGGTAGAGCACGACGATGCGATCGGAGATGTGGCGCACGACCGCGAGATCGTGCGCGATGAACAGATAGGTGAGGCCGAAGCGCTCCTGCAGATCGATCAGCAGGTTGATGATCTGCGCCTGGATGTTCACGTCGAGCGCGGAGATCGGCTCGTCGGCGATGATGAAGTCGGGCCGCAGCGCGAGCGCGCGCGCGATCGAGATGCGCTGGCGCTGCCCGCCGGAGAATTCGTGCGGATAGCGCTCGGCCGCTTTCGGGCTGAGGCCGACGACGTCGAGCAGCTCGCCGATGCGCTTCGGCGTCTCCGCGCTCGGAGCTGCGTGATGCCGTGGAAGCGCAGCGGCTCGCTCAGGATGTCGCCCACCGTCATGCGCGGGTTGAGCGACGCATAGGGGTCCTGGAACACCATCTGCATGCGGCGGCGCAGCGGCCGGATCGCGGACTGCGAGGCGTCGGCGATCTCCTGGCCGTCGAAAGCGGATCGAGCCCGCGGTCGGCTCGTGGATGCGCACGACGAGGCGCGCGAAGCGTCGACTTGCCGCAGCCGGACTCGCCGACCAGGCCGACGGTCTCGCCTGCGCGACGTCGAGATCGACGCCGTCGACCGCGTGCACGACCTTCTGCTTGCCGAAGAAGCCCTCTGCGGCAGCGGGAAATGCTTCACGAGGCCGCGCACTTGCAGCAGCGGCTCGCCGCGCTCGGCTTCGGCCGGCGCCGTGATCCATGCCGGCGCTGTCGCCTGGGCCGGCACCGGCGCACGCGTCGCAGGCGGCGGCAACGGCTCGCCGGATTGCGTCACCCAGCAGCGCGCTTTGCGCTCCGGGCGCAAGCTCCAGCAGGTCGGGATGCTCGCTGCACTTGTCGATGCGGAACGGGCAGCGCGCCGCGAAGCGGCAGCCGGGCGGATGCGCGAGCGGATCGGGCGGCGTGCCTTCGATGGTCACCAGCCGCCGCTGTCCCGGGACATGCCGGTCGATGCGCGGCACCGCGTTGATCAGCGCCCAGGTGTAGGGATGGCGCGGATCGGACAGGATCTGCCTCGGTCGGCCCCTCCTCGACCACCTCGCCGGCATACATCACGATCGACGCGCGCGCACACGCTCGCGATCACGCCGAGCTCGTGGCTGATCAGGATGATGGCCGCGCCGAAATCGCGGTTGAGCTCGACGATCAGGTCGAGGATCTGCGCCTGGATGGTGACGTCGAGCGCGGTGGTCGGCTCGTCGGCGATCAGCAGCGCCGGCTCGTTGGAGAAGCCCATCGCCAGCATGACGCGCTGGCGCATGCCGCCGGAGAACTGGTGCGGATAGCTGTCGATCGCGCGCTCCGGCGCGGTGATGCCCATGCGGCCGAGCAGCGACACCGACGCGGTCGAGCGCCTGCTCCTCGTCGAAGCGGCCGTGCACCAGCATGGTCTCGACCAGCTGGCGCGCGATCCGCAGCACCGGATTGAGCGACGTCATCGGGTCCTGGAACACCATCGCGATGCCGTCGCCGCGCAGCGCGCGCAGCTCCTCCGGCGCTCATCGCGAGCACGTCGCGTCCCTGGAAGCGGATTTCGCCGCCGACGATGCGGGCGGGCTCGTCGAGCAGCCGCATCAGCGACAGCGCGGTGACGCTCTTGCCGGAGCCGGACTCGCCGACGATGCCGAGCGTCTCGCCGGCCGCGACCGAGAAGCTGACGCCGTCGACCGCGCGCACCATGCCGGCATCGGTGAAGAACTGCGTGCGCAGATCGCGCACGTCGAGGATCGGCTCGGCGACGCCGTCGGCGGCGCTTGGTTCACGCTGGGTCGTGTCCTGCATCGGCGCCTGCCTCACCGCCGCCGCGACTCGCGGGTCGAGCCAGTCGCGGATGCCGTCGCCGAGGAAATTGAAGCCGAGCACGACGGTCAGGATGGCAAGGCCGG
Source organism: uncultured Acidobacteriota bacterium (assembly GCA_963778755.1). Classification (GTDB taxonomy): domain Bacteria; phylum Actinomycetota; class Acidimicrobiia; order Spongiisociales; family ZC4RG35; genus JALYNX01. The sequence goes on from CAVZVJ010000007.1 coordinate 13,736, forward strand.
GAAACGCCGCCACCCACCATTGCTCGATCAGTTCGCGGCCTTCGGACACCATCGAGCCCCATTCCGGCGTCGGCGGAACGACGCCGAGGCCGAGGAACGAGAGGCCGGCGAAGGTGATGATGGCGTTGCCGACGTCGAGCGTCACCAGCACGATCAGCGGCCCGACCGAGTTCGGCATGATATGGCGGATCAGGATGCGCGCGGGGCTCAGGCCCATCACGACGGCGGCCTCGACGTATTCCTGCGAGCGCTGCACGAGGACGAGGCTGCGCGCGAGGCGGGCGAATTTCGGCCACCAGACGACCAGCATGGCGATGATGGTGTTGATCGTGCCGATGCCGAGCGCGGCGGCGATCGCCATCGCCAGGATGATCGGCGGGAAGCACAGCACGAGATCGGTCAGGCGCATGATCAGCTCTTCGATCCGCCCGCGCGCATAGGCCGCGATGCCGCCGACCAGCGTGCCGAAGACGGCGGCGAGCAACGACGACGATGATGCCGGTGGAGAGCGAGATGCGCGCGCCATAGAGCAGGCGGGTGAAGACGTCGCGGCCGAGCACGTCGGTGCCGAGCCAGTGCTGGCCGACGGCGGCCGCAGGCGCTGCGGTGACGTCGACGAGGTCCGGCGCATGGCAGGGCGAGAGCACCGGCGCGAGGACCGCGACCATGATCCAGGACAGGATGATCAGCGCGCCGAGCGCCGGCCAAGCCGTAGCGGCGGAGCCAGCGCCGCCTCTTCGACGGCACCGGCGCTCGAATGCGACGCGGCGTGACGGTGCGTCGCGGCGCTCATCGCACCACCCGCGGATCGAGCAGCGCGTAGCTGATGTCGATCAGGAGATTGATGATCAGATAGATGACCGCGACGATCAGCGTGATGCCCATGATCGCCGGAAAATCGAGCGCCACGGCGCTGCGGAAGGTGTAGCGGCCGAGCCCCGGCCAGGAGAAGATCGTCTCGGTCATCACCGCGCCGGTGAGCAGATTGGCATAGGCGAGACCGCCCAGCGTCACGACCGGGATCAGCGCGTTCGGCAGGACATGGCCCGATGACGATGCGGCGCTCCTTGAGCCCCTTGGCGCGCGCGACGCGCACATAGTCCTGCTGCATGCTCTCCAGCATGCTCGCGCGCGTCGTGCGCGTGATGAGGCCGAGCGTCGCAGCCGCCAGCACGATCGACGGCAGATACGAGATGCGCGAGCGCATCGCGGAACGTGCTCCCAGTCGCCGGCCAGGACGCTGTCGATCAGGTAGAGACCGGTGATCCGCGTCGGCGGGAACGCGATCGCGTCGAGGCGGCCCGGGCCGGGCGCGATCTGCAGCCCGCCGTAGAAGAGCGCGAGCACGATGAAGGCGAGCCAGAAGGTCGGCGACGAGACGCCGAGCGAGCGAGATGAAGCGCGCGACATGATCGATCCAGCTGTCGCGCCGCACCGCCGCCAGGACGCCGAGCGGAATGCCGATCGACGAGCGCCAGCAGAAAGCCTGCGGTGGCCAGCTCGAGCGTCGCCGGCGCGTAGCCGAGGATGTCGTCGAGCACCGGCCGCTGCGAGGCGATCGAGATGCCGAGATCGCCGTGCAGCAGGCCCTTCAGGAAGATGAAGTAGCGCTCCCAGAGCGGCAGATCGAGGCCCCACTTGGCGCGCCAAGCGGCGACGAACTCCTTGTTGGAGGCCGCCAGATCGCCGAGCTGCGCCAGCACCGGATCGCCCGGCACCGTATTGGCGATCAGGAAGATGACGAGCGTCGCGAGCACCGCCATCACGACGGCTGCGGCAAGACGCGACAGGATATAGCGGAGCATTCCTAGCCGCCCCGCAGTGGCTGCCAGGCCTTGCCCAAGCGCACGTGCAGCGCTGTCGGCGAGTTGGTCAGAATGTCCTCCCAGCAGTCTTGTTGGATGCCACTCAGATCGTGGTGACTGAATGTCTTGTTCAAACTACGATGTCCGCAACGACAAGCCAAGACATCACTCGAGAGCGCTTCGGGAGCAGCAGGAAACGGCCATGGACAAGGAAATCACGATGACGGTGACAGATTTCGTTGCCGAGATCGTGCTCAACCGCCCAAAAAAGCACAACGCCATTACGCCGGCGATGGCCGCCGCCTTGCAGGAGGTGTGCGGGGTGGCCGACCGCGACGACGCCGTGCGTGTCGTCCTGATCAGGGGAGCAGGCGAGCGCGCCTTTTCGTCGGGGAGCGACCTGAATTCGCTCGCCGAGTATCCGGGTGCATGGAGCTTTCGCAACCGAGTGATCTACGAGGCCACCATCCGCAATATCAAGAAGCCGGTAATCGCGGCGCTCAAGGGCTGGGTGCTGGGCGGCGGAGCGGAGATGGCGCTTGCCGCCGATATGCGCGTGGCCGGCCGCAGCGTGAAGATGGGCTTCCCGGAGGTCAAGCGGGGATGGGTCGGCGGTGGCGGCGCCTCGCAGATGCTGCCGCGCATCGTCGGCTACGGCCAGGCCATGCGGCTGCTTGTAACAGGTGAGCCGGTGGATGGCGAGGAAGCCTATAGACTCGGCCTTGTCGAATTCCTGGTCGACGACGCCGAGGTCGGAGCCGACCGCACGCGCGCTGTGCCGACAAATCGCGGGCTACAGCCCGGTCGCGGCACAGTCGGTGAAGGCAGCGGTGCGCATGGCCCTGTCGTCGCCGCTCGACGCCGGATTGCGCTACGAGAACGAGATGAACACGCTGTGCTTCTCGGCAGGCGACCACATGGAGGGTATCAATGCCTTCCGCGAGCGCCGGGCGGCAGAGTTTCAGCGGTAGGCAGCCAATCGAGGCGACCGCTCGAAGCGGTCGCCTCATCATGCTGGCGGCTAGGCCTTGGGCTTCACGCCGTGCAGGTCGAGCATCCAGCCCGACGCGGTGAGCGGGAGCTTGTCGATGCTGTTGCGCACGGCGATCTGGTAGACCGGCTGGAACAGGATGAAGTGGTTGGCCTGATCGACCACCACCTTCTGCCACTCCACCCACAGGTCCGCGCGCTTCTTCGCATCGGGCTCGACGGATGCCTTGAAGCACATGTCGTAGACAGTCCTTCGGCACGTCCCAATGCACGCGCTTGGCGACGCGCTGCACGACGGCTGCGGCCCAGAGCAGGTTGTCGACGGCCGGCGGGTTCCAGAAGGTCAGGACTCCGCCCTTCGACTTGGCGCCGGAGTATTCGGTGCGCAGGTTGACCTGATCCATCGGCCGCAGGTTGGCCTTGATGCCGACGCGGGCGACGTCGGACTGAATCTTCTGCGCCAGATCCTGATAGGTCACGCCCTGCACCGCGGCGTTGCCATAGGCGATCTCGAACTCGAAGCCGTCTGCAAAGCCGCCCTTGGCGAGCAGTTCCTTCGCCTTGGCCGGATCGTTGCGGAAGCCGATCTGGCGCGCGATCTCCTCGGTCGAGCCGCTCGACGCCGATCGGCAGATAGTGTGCCGGCCGCAGGGCCGCGCCGCCCAGCATCGAGTTCTTGATGCCGTCGTAGTCGATCGCATAGCCGATCGCCTGCCGGCATTCCTTGACGGCGAGCGCCTTGTTGAATTCCGGCTCCTGCGTCAGCGCCATGTAGACGAAATCGAGGCTCGTGAGCGGATCGAGGCGCACGTCCTTCTCGCTCTTGAGCGAGGCGATCTGCTCGGGGATCAGGTTGAACGCGGCATCGATGTCGCCGCGCCGCACCGCGAGAAGCTGCGCCGCGCCGTCGCTGATGTGACGGATGATCGACGCGCTCGAACGGCAGCTTGCCGCCCCAGTAGTGCTCGTTGCGCACCAGCTGGATCTGCGCGTTGCGCTCCCAACCGGCGATGCGATAGGCGCCGGTGCCGGCGGAATTGGCGTTGAGCCAGGGCGTCGCCTTGTCCTTGTCCTTGGCGTCGGCCTCGGCCGAGCCGCCCTGCGCTTCCACGACCTTGCGCTCGAGCGCGACGAATTCCGGCGCCGCACAGCACGTTGAGGATCGGCTGCTCGGGCACCTTCAGGATGATGTCGAAGGTGCTCTTGTCGACCGCTACGACTTTCTCGATGTTGCCGATGTATTGCGAGGGCTGATCCTTCAGATTGATCACGCGCTCGAACGACCACTTCACGTCCTCGACCGTCATCGGCGTACCGGAGGCGAACTTCACGCCGTCGCGCAGCGTGAAGCGCCAGCCCTTGCCGTCCGGCGTGCGCTGCCCATTTGGTGGCAAGCGACGGCTTGACGTTGATGTAGTCGCCCGGCGTCAAGGTGACGAGCGAGTCATAGGCCGCCGAGACCGTCATCGGCGAGGTGTACTGGGCGAGCCGCGCCGGATCGAGCGTGATGGTGTCGCTGATGTCGATGCCGAGCACCAGGGTGTTCTTGCGAGCTTGCGCCAGGACGCTGCCTGGCAACAATCCCGACAACACCGCACCGCCAGCACCCAAGAGCTTTGCTACCTCTCGGCGGCTCAGCCGTTTGCCTTCGAATGCCATAGCCTGTTTCCTCCGGACTTCGTTGTTGGTTGGATGCGCATTGCGCAATCGGCAGTTTCGCCCGCCGACGAGGCGAAGCCTAGCACATTCGCCTTCACCCAAAGGCGAACATGCCGGCAACCATGAGCCGATAGGGTGCGCTGCTTCAGGCACGTTGCGCGCCCACGTGAAATGGCCGCGCGCTGTTCGCCAACAAGCCAGGCTTCGTCGCCGGGCAGATGTTGCTGGCCCTTGTCCCTGATGCGCTGCGGTGGCCCGTCGGCTGTGCGCACGCGGACCGCAGCGAAGCGGGCCTTGGGCTTGCCTTTCGTGCGGGTACGCCAGGTGATGTTCCGCCACTTGGCACCGGCCAGCATGTCCTCCGCCGGCACCGACAGAACATCTGGAATTCGAGCGCCGACGCGGACGGCCGCGCCTGGCGGTTGGGGAGATGAGTTGCACACCGACAGGGTAGGCTTTGAGGTGCCGGGGGATGCCGACAGCCCAGGTGAGTTTGCGACGCGTCAGTTCCTGGCGGAACGGGGCGCTCTGCCCATAGCCGGCATCGGCCAGCACACAGCCGAAGCGGACACCGCCCGCAATCAGACGATCGATCTCGGCAAGCGCGATCTGCGGCTTGGTTCGTGCCGTGCGATGTGGGACCGGAACGCCTGCTTGCTGCAAACGGGACGGATCATTGGTCCAGTTCTCCGGCAAAAACAGACGCAAGGCGACCGGCACTGGCACTTCGCCGCGAGCGAGCGTCAATGACACCAGCGTTTGGCAATTGGCGGTCTTGCCGAGTGCCGACGCATACTGCGCGGCAACGCCGGCCGAGTGCTCACCTTTCTTCGGTATCGCCGTGTCATCGATCACCAGCACGGCATCGCTGCCGCCGACGAGCTTGGGTGTTTTGAACCTCTTGCTCGCACGCCGAGCCTTGCCGAAGGCGGTAGAGGTTATGGAACGCGATCGGGGCCAATTCGACACCTCGGGCACACTCCTGCTCGGCCTGAGTGTGGGAACCTACGCGCTCGCTCTAACCATCGGGGATGGAGACTCCGGCCGGCTAAGTTTCGCGCTTCTGCTCAGCGCCCTTGCTATTGGTAGTCTCTTCGTGTTTGCCGAGGCGCGCGCACGGTCGCCGTTGATCCAATTGCCAGCCTTGCGCGACGCGAAATTGAGCAGCAGCCTCGCGATCAATGCTCTGACGTCCACCGTCATCATGGCGAGGCTCGTCGTCGGCCCATTCTATCTTTCCCGCGCGCTCGGGCTGGGCGAGGCGCTTGTCGGCCTCGTCGTTTCGATTGGCCCCGTCGTGGCGGCGCTGAGTGGTGTCCCGGCCGGTCGCCTCGTCGACCGTTTCGGAGTACCCATTATCCTCGTCGCAGGCCTCGTTCAAATCGCTGTAGGCTCAGTCGCATTGGCCTTGCTACCGACGACTCTTGGGATCGCGGGCTATATGGCATCAATCGCGGTCCTGACATCCGGCTATCAGCTGTTTCTCCCGATGTCGTCGCTTTCGGCATGCGAATTGCGTTCGCATTCGCAGCAGCGCTGATCGTCCTTGCGCTCGCCATTGCGATCGCGAGTCGATGGCGAGTGGTCTCCTTCTGGAACCGACCTGCCTGTCTTCGGCGCCGCAGCGATTCCGACCGCTATCGGGCGTAGACCTACCGTGCCCGGCAAGTGCCGTTCAGGCGTGTTCGTGACCCATCTCTGCCGTCGCGGCGATTGCGCTGGCGACGGACAGCCACTGCCAGAAGGCGGACAGATAGGAAAGAACAGTGGCCGGGCTGTCCGCAAAGCTCAGCGTCAAAGAAGCGGCGCATCCGCTTGTGCGTTGGCGCAATTAGTCACGAGGAAAGAACTACGTCGCAAGGTCAAATCCTTCGATGACCAGGATGTCGTTGACGCATCCCTTATCTCTAAACTTGATCGCCGCTTGATATTCCTCCGAACGATAGCACGCGAGAGCTTGCTCGTATGACGAAAACTCAATCACCACATGCCGGTCCTTGAATGTGCCTTGCATGATCTCGCATCGGCTAGCATTCGGGAAGCCGGGCGGCACCGGCCCACCGCGCACGATGTATTTCCCACCATATTTGTCGAATGCGATTTTGCCTGCAGCGACGTACTTTTGCTGCTCTTCTGGGTTGGTGATCGTGAGGTGAGCGATCCAATATCCCTTGGGCATGTGCGTACTCCCAGCAAGGTGCGCTTCGTAGACATGTTATTACAGGGAAGGCAGCTCGGTTGCCACTGGCGGGCCAGGATGAGTGCCGTCAATGCTTGGCAAATCGATGGCAACGGTGAGCGTCCGCAGTCCATCCAATATCGAGCGCCCCAGCGGTAGACCACCCACGTCCACGACGGTCGATCCTGGCACTTTTTCCCCGTTCGCGCGTCCCATCAAGTTCGTCTGCTTTGGGGCATTTCCGCCGTTCGGTCGGAGCCTCAGACCGGTAGGTCATGACCCAAAGCCGACTTGTGTCCGCACCGCATTGGACGAACTAAGGGACATGCGCCGTGGTCCGGTGCGCGAGCGTTCCGCGCCAGAGGACCACGAGGATTGCGATGATGGCGAAGTTGGCGATATTGAAGGCGAGGCCGGTCGCAAACGCCGGCGCGTAGAAGCCGTAGTGATCGTAGATCACGCCGGCCAGCCAGCTGCCCGCCGCCATACCTGACATGCCGGTGAGCAGCAAAGTGGGGATGCGCCAGGTTGCCTCGTGTGCAGGGAACAGCTGCCGGGCGGTCAGGATGTAGGCCGGGATCAGCCCGCTGAAGCCGAACCCGAAGGCACCAGCCACGGCGAACAGTCCCGCCTCATCCTGGGTGGTCATGAAGCCGGCGATAGCTATGCCCTGCGCCAGCGAACCGATCAGCAGCGTCAACGGGCCGCCGACACTGTCCGACAGCCACCCCCACAGCTGCCGGGCGGCGAAGGCACACACCAGCATCACGGTCAGCATGGCTGCACCCTTTGCCGGCGTCATGCCGAGGTCGCCGCACAGTGCGATCACGTGCGCCGCCGGCATTGCCATCGGTATGCAGCACAGGAACGAGGCGCCTGCCAACAGCGCGAAGACGGCGTCTGGTGGCAGTTCCGAGCACTCGTGCCTTTGCGCGCCGTCCCAGCTGCGACCGTGGACTTGGGCGTCTCCGGAGGTGGTCGCAGGAACAGCGCGGCCAGCGGCACGACGATGCCTACCACCACAAGCCCGAAAGTGACCATGGTCTCGCGCCAACCATAGGCGGCGATGGCGCGCTCGAACAACGGTGGCCAGAACGCGCCGGCCACATTCGGCCCGCTCGCGATCAGCGCCAGGGCGGTCCCACGGCGACGCTCGAACCACTTGGTAACATAGATGTAGATGGGCGCATTGATGGCGCCGTTGCCGATCAGGCCGATCAGAAGTCCGTGGCCGATGTAGAGCTGCCAGACCTCGCCGCGCGACGACAGGGCAAGGCCGGCGCATACCATGACGGCACCGAACATCACCACGGCCCGGATACCGACACGCTCAGCCACCCAACCCATGGCGAGGCCGCCGACTCCCGTACCGAGCATAGCCAGCGACATGGCGCCCGATGGGACGGATCGGAAGCCGCCGAGTTCCTCGGCTATGGGCCTGAGGGCGACTATCACCACGTAGGGAGCACCGAGGCTCACGGAGGTGACAAGCAGGGCTGCCACCGTTGCCAGCCACGCTTCTCGACTGTCGATGCTCTCAGGCAAAGACGTTCCCCCTATTTTGGCGCCACTCCTATCCTATGGGCGGCGCTCGATCTAATATGGCACATCAACCAACCGGATGGTGCCCGTGGTCGACCCGATCCCCATCACCGTGTACTCGGACGTGATCTGCCCATGGTGCTACGTGGGCAAGCGCCGGCTCGAAGCCGCGCTCGCCGACGTCAGCCCCAGCGTGCCAGCGTACATGAGCTTTTCCTGGCGCCCGTTCGAGCTCAACCCGGATATGCCCGCTGAAGGCATGGAGCGCAGGACCTACCGTGCAGCCAAGTTCGGCGATGCCCGCAGCGCCGAACTCGATCTGAAGATGGCCGAGACCGGTCGCGAGCTCGGCATCGCGTTCGCCTTCGACCGGATGCAGCGCACACCCAACACGCGCCTCGCACACCGGCTGATCTGGGAGGCTGGCCGCCAAGGTCGCCAGGACGCCATGGTCGAGCGCCTGTTTCACGGCTATTTCGAGGAGGGATTGGATATCGGCGCGACCGATACCCTGCGCAGTCTCGCCGACGAATGTGAGCTGGATGCAAAGGGCGTGGAGCAGGCTTTGACTGGCGAGGACAGCCTCAAGGCGGTGACCAAGCTGGAGCAGGAGGGATACAGCTTGGGTATCAAGGGAGTGCCGTTCTTCGTGCTGCTGCACAAGTACGGTGTGTCCGGCGCCCAACCGCCAGAATTCTGGCGCGATGCACTTCCGAAGATCGCCGCCGAAGCGACCGCAGCCGCCTCCTGATCGGGAAGAGGCGCTAACGAGAAGGCAGGTACTTGGCCCGTCAACAGCGGGTTCACCCTCTTAGTGGCCACAACTACAACCAACCGCATCTAGATGGGTCTCGGTGGTTGCACGATGTCCGGTCTTTGAGGGCTAAGCAGACATTGACATCGCTTCGGCTCTAGGTCCTCTTCCGACCCAGAGCCGAACTCCAACACTGAGCAATCTCGAACGCTCAGTACGTTTGCTTTTGATCGATTGCGTCGGTGAGAGGCGGCGGTCGGTTCTGACTTCAGTCATTTGCAGCAAAGTGCGCCATCTGGTCAGCGTGTGCCTTCACGAAGGCCGGCCGGGCCGTGGCGCGCGCGACGTAGTCGCGACAGGCGGGATAGTGTCGCTAGCCCGTCGAACCGGTCGACGAGGCGCAGCACGTCCGCCATGAGGATGTCGGCGACGGAGAAGGCCCCGGGCGAGCCATTCGCGGCCCGCCAGTACCGGCTCCATGTGCTGCAGCCGGTGAACCTTCAGGAACCCGTCGAACAGCTTCCACGCCGGACAATTCGTCGCTGTCGCCGGAGAACATGAACAACGACCAGGGCAGGCTCGCCATCTCGACGGAATTGAGCGCCGCGAACAGCCATTCCTTGGCGTCGCTGCGGCCGCGCGGATCGGCGGGCAGCAGCGCGTCGCTCCGCTCGCCGAGGTGCAGCAGGATCGCGCCGCTCTCGAAGATCGAGAGGTCGCCGTCGGTCAGCCACGGCGCCTGGCCGAAGGGCTGATGCGCGAAGTGCTCGGCCTTTCGATCGCGGAAGGGCGTGCTCTCGACGCGGTAGGGCAAGCCGGCCTCTTCCAGCGCCCAACGCACGCGTATGTCGCGCACATAGCCGCGCGGCGTTTCGGGAACCCAATCGAAGGTGGTGAGGATCAGGTCGACCATTCGGCATCTCCAAGGAAAACTGGGAGCTTATCGAGGAGACCTCTCCAGCCTTCCTCGTGACTTTTGCGCGCCTCTTCGTCGGGCAGATGTTCGTGGATCAGGGTCAGTTCGGTGCCGCCGTCAAACGGCTCAAGCAGAAACGTGACCAGCGATTCTCGTTCTGGCATTCCGGGCCATTCCCAGGTGAAAACGAGCTTCTTCTCAGGAACCACTTCCTGATAAATTCCAGTCGGGTTGTGCTCATCGCCGTTGAGCAACCGGAATACGACGCTAAATCGACCTCCGGGTCGCACGTCCGCCTCGGCGCTGAGTGTCGGCCCCGCATCGGGACCCCACCACTGCATCATCAATTTGGGCTGTGTGATGGCCGCCCAAACCCTAGCGGGCGGGGCCTTGATCCTGCGCACGATGGTCACGCTCGGGAGGTTGCTTTGTCATCACTCGCCATCCTCTTCCACGAGCGCAACAAGTCGATCGAGGCTTACCGTCCAGAGGCGTTCATAGCGTTGGAGCCACGCCATCGCCTCCCGCATCGGCCCGACCGAAAGGTTCACCGACACGGTCCGACCGGTCTTGGTCCGTGTGATCAATCCCGCATCGGACAGGACATCCAGATGCTTCATCATTCCGGGAAGCTTCAGCGAAAACGGCCGAGCGAGTTCGCTCACCGAAAGCCCGGGTTCGTCCTTCAGCCGCAGCAGGATGGCCCGCCGGGTGGGATCGGCGAGCGCTGAGAACGTGCGGTCCATGCTGATGCTTAATACTTCACCATGTAGCGAAGTATCGCCTATGACACTGGCTGGGTCAACCCTCGCTTTGAGCTGGGCAGCGGACGCGGCGTGCCATCTGGGTAGGCATTCGACGACGTCTCTTGCTGGCACGAATTCGCCGGACCATGTACAGCGCCGGAATGTCCGATGACGGGTGAAGACCTACCGTCGGGAGACCGTCAGCACGACGGCGAAAATTGACCTTTTGCAGACATCAGGGCCAATCGGGAAGGTCAGCCTTGGTCAGCGATGTCGAATGGCCGGCTTCGTCTGAAGTCGCACCAACCGGTCGAATGTTAGTCAGTGGAATTCAGCTATCCAATCAATGCTGCAAGTAAATAAAACAAGGCCGCAACAAGGGCCGCCGCGGGCATGGTCACGATCCAAGCGAAAACTATATTGCTGGCCACGTTCCAGCGCACTGCTGATATCCGCCGCGCTGCACCCACGCCGACGATTGCCCCGGTAATCGTGTGCGTGGTCGACACCGGTATCCCGAGCCAAGTCGCCAAGAACAACGTTGCCGCTCCACCTGTCTCTGCGCAGAAGCCCTGCATCGGAGTGAGGCGGGTAATCTTGGAGCCCATGGTCCGTACAATGCGCCAGCCACCGAACAGGGTTCCGAGCGCCATGGCTGCTTGACAGCTGAGGACAACCCAAAACGGGACGTAGAACTGCTGGCCAAGATGCCCCTGCGCGAACAGTAGCCCAGCGATGATGCCCATAGTCTTCTGTGCGTCGTTGCCGCCGTGTCCCAGCGAATAGAGCGAAGCTGTCGACCAACACCTCCGTCACACCGGAGGCCTGTCCGGTTACCCGAGTCGTGACGAGTCGCCGCATGACTTCGTCGAGAACAGCCACGCCTCGACATCGCTCTCCTATGCATTGGGCCATGCCTTGTCGGGGTATCCCGGCTACACCATTGCTGTCGTGGGCGACGGTGCCATGACCGGTGGTATGGCATACGAGGCCCTCAACCACATCGCCGTGGCCAGACCAGGGCGGCTCATCATCGTCGCTCAACGACAACGGGCGCTCCTATGCCCCGACAGTTGGCGGGATCGCGGCGCTGACCAATCTTGCCCACTATCGCATCGACCCTCGTTACGAGCGCGCCAAGCGCACCCTGGGTCGGATGCTTCGTGGCATTCCCTTGGTGGGGGAGACCGCAGACGAGCTAGCGGGGCGTCTCAAGGACGCGATCAAGCAGATCCTGGAGCCTTCGACGGTGTTCGACGCCCTCGACCTCAAATACACGGGTCGGATCGACGGCCACGACCAGGCATTGCTGGAGGAGACCCTGACCCTGGCCAAGACCTACGACCGGCCTGTCGTGGTCCATGTGCTGACCGAGAAGGGGAGCGGGTATCAGCCGGCAATAGAGGACGAAGTGGAGAAGCTGCACGGGGTCGGCAGTTTCGATGTCGCCACCGGCAAGGCTCTGAAGACCGAGCTCAAGCTCACCGACGTGGCCGGCCAGGCCATCGCCGAAGCGGCGGCCCGCCGGCCCGACATGATCGGGATCTCGGCGGCGATGGTGAGCACCGCAGGGCTCATGGAGATGGCAAAGCGCTTTCCCGACCGGGTGTTCGATACCGCCATTGCCGAGCAGCACTCGGTGACCCTGGCTGCGGGGATGGCGATGGCCGGGAAGAAGCCGGTGGTTGCCGTCTACTCGGCGTTCCTGCAGCGCGCCTTCGACCAGATCGTGGCCGACGTCGCCCTCCACGACCTGCCGGTGGTGTTCCTCGTGGACCGGGCCGGAATCACCGGGCCCGACGGTCCTTCACACCATGGGGTTTTCGACCTGTCCTATTTGAGGATGATCCCCAACATGGTGGTGGGGGCCCCCGCCGACGCCACCGAGCTCTGCGCCATGATCGAGACTGCGGTCGACCACGACGGGCCGATCGCTATCCGCTATCCGAAGAGCGCTGCAGTCTCGGTCCCGGCGATCCCGGTTGCCCCGCTCCCGGTTGGCGAGGCGCAGCTCTTGAGCACCGGATCGGACGTCCTCCTGGTGGCGGTGGGACGGATGGTCGAGGTGGCGGAGAAGGCCGCTCTCGACCTGGGTGAACGCGGGGTGTCGGTCGGGGTGGTCAACGCCCGATGGGTCAAGCCACTCGATCCCCGGATTCTGGAGTGGGCAAGCGGAGCGACCCATGTGGTCACCCTCGAGGACAATGTCCTTGCCGGCGGGTTCGGCTCGGCGGTGATGGAGGCGTTCTCCGCAGCCGGCGTCACCAAGGAGATGACACGGATCGGCGTCCCGGATCAATTCCTACCTTTTGGCTCCCCGTCCGACCTCCACGAGTCGGTGGGCATGGACTCGCAGGGTGTGGTCAGTCGGGTGCTGGCGCTATTGGCCTAAGCCGGGATTGCGATCCGCCGCTCGTACCAGCGCAGCAAGCAGGCTCAGAGGCCAAGGTCAGTGACACGTAGAGCACGACCAGCACGAAGAAAGATTCCCGGATCGCGAACGACACTCCGTAGTAGAGGCGGGCCATCTGGGTTATCTCCCTCACCGCCAGGACGCTCACGAGTGAGGTGTCCTTCATCAGGGAAATCAAATCGTTACCCAGCGCAGGCAGCATGTTGCGCACCGCTTGGGGCAGGACAATTTTCCTGGTGATCTGACGCTCGCTGAGCCCTATCGATCGGCCGGCCTCGGTTTGGGTCTTGGGAACCGACTGGATGCCGGCCCGGAACACCTCGGCGATGAACGCCGCATAGAACAAGGACAGGGCGGCGCTGGCACGTAGTGCGTTGGGTATTGCCCTACTTGGGATGCCAATCAGGTCGGCGAAGTCTGGGCTCAGGACGAGGGCGATGGTGAAGATGAACACCAACACCGGAATCCCACGGATGAACTCGATATAGAAGGCGGCCAGGTTTCTGATGAACGTGTTCCTGCTCATCCGGGCTAGCCCGATGAACAGTCCCAGGAAAGTTGCCACGACAAAGGAGCCAATTGTGAGATACAGGGTGACCGCGATCCCTTGAGAGAGGTCTGCTGGGATCGGGATGATCGCGTCGAAAGCCTCGCGGTAGGCGTCCGTGAAGACGATCGCAGCCGCCATGGCACCGATGATCCCGAGGATCCCCACCAGCCACCATGGGAACTCCGAGGCGTCGAAGGTGTAGGCGCTCGACGTCGGGCGCTCGGAGTGATCAGGCTTGCCGGGGTCATCGCCAGTCATGGCGAGCGGTCAGCGGACGCGCCGGGCAAAGGCCCGGCGCGTCCGAGAGTTCGAGAAGCGGATCAGCCGACTTCCTCGATGTCGTCGTAGGTGATGGTGAAGGCGTCGGTGAAGAACTTGACTCCGAGCTCTTCCATAGTCCCATCGTCTTTCATCGATTGGATCGCTTGATTGACCGGATCCACCAGGATCGAGCCCTTGGGGAAGATGAACCCCAGTGGGTCGGACTGCAGACCCAGGCTCGAGCGTCTTGATCGATTCGGCGTTCTTTCCGACATAGCCGAGCCCGGCGGCGTCGTCGATGATCACCGCGTCGACATCCCCGGCGATCAGGGCCTGGACGGCCAGACCGAACTGATCGAATGCCTGAACCCGATCCGCGCCAATCAGACCGACCACCAGGTCGTAGTTGGTGGTCGCAACCTGGGTGGCCACGATGGCCTCAGGATCGGCGGTGATGTCGTCGGCGGTCGCATAGCGGTCGTCGTTCAATTGCACGATGAACTTCTGCTCCACGACCATGTAGGGGTCGGAGTAGTCGACCTTCGCCTTGCGCTCATCGGTGATCGAGATGCCGTCGGCGGCGGCGTCGTAAGCGCCCTGAGACACCTGGTCGATCATGGGATCCCATGCTGACTCAACGAAGTCTGGTTCACAGTTGAGAAGGCCGCAGATGTGCCTCCAGGCGTCGTAGTCCCAGCCCTGGCCCTCGGTCTCGTTGACTGGTATGTAGTTGAACGGAAGGTAGGCGTTCTCCACAGCAACAGTCACGGTGCATCCACCGAGATCAGGTAGTCCCGGCGTCGGTGGTTCCGTCCACAACGCACTCCGCGCCTTCTCCACCACCACATGCCGCGATCAGCGCGGCGAGCACCACGCCAATCATCAATAGTCGTTGTTGTTTCTTCATACGTTGACTTCCTTTCAGGCTCCCAGAGCCAGCCGAAGCGTATCAAGGTTGTCGGCTCGGGCTAGGGTCGACCCGCGGGTAACACGACCGGCATGACGTCATGAGCAGTGATAACAACCCCCAAGTCTTCGCCGATGCCACCCGGGTCAAGGGCGACCCGATCATCGAGTTCTTCGACGTCGACAAGTTCTACGGCGATTTCCAAGCCCTCAGAGACATCAATATCAAGGTCGGCTTGCAAGAGGTAGTGGTGGTCATCGGGCCATCCGGATCCGGCAAATCCACCCTGATCCGCTGTATCAACCGGTTGGAGAAACACGATCGAGGGCGGATCGTGGTCGACGGGATCGAGCTCACCGATGATCGCGCGCAGCGTCCAGGAGGTGCGTCGTGAGACCGGGATGGTCTTCCAGCAGCTCAACCTTTTTCCCGCACTTGACCGTCCTGGACAACGTCACCCTCGCTCCGCGCAACGTGCGGCACGACCAAAGACGGACGCCGAGGCGCGCGGGATGGAGCTCTTCGAGCGTGTCGGGATCCCGGAACAGGCCGCCAAGTATCCCGCCCAGCTCTCGGGTGGCCAGCAGCAGCGGGTGGCCATCGCTCGCTCACTGGCGATGAAGCCAAAGATGATGCTCTTCGACGAGGCGACGTCGGCGCTGGACCCGGAGATGATCAAGGAGGTGCTCGATGTCATGGGCGAACTGGCTGAAGGCGGGATGACCATGATCGTGGTCACCCACGAGATGGGATTCGCCCGCGCCGTCGCCGACCGCGTGGTGTTCATGGCCGACGGCCAGATCGTCGAGGTGGGGACCGCGGAGCATTTCTTCACCGACCCCCAGGAAGAGCGAACCAAGCTCTTCTTGAGTCAGATCCTGTAGCTGCTTCGCGGCCGCGATACGCGAATACGCAATACGCAGAACGCAATACGTCATACGCTGGCGTTTCGTGTCTCGGTCACGCCCCCTGCTCATCGTATTGATGGTCATGGTTTCGAGTTGTGTCGGGGCCACGGTCGCTTCGACCACCGCTCCCACCACCTCGACAACATCCACCACCACTCCCACCACTTCGACGACCACCATCCCCCCGACCACGACCTCAACCCTTCCCGCAAAGGAATGGCTGGTGATTCAGGGAACCGGCGACGTCAACCTGGACCCCAGCTACATCCCGGCGCTCGCCGCAGAGGGTTGGGACCACGCCTTCTCGGGTCTTGACGGCTTCTTTTTCGACGACGACCTGACCGTGGTCAATCTGGAGTGCGCCCCTTCCGCGCTGGGCAACCCGCTGGACAAGGACTTCGTGTTTCGCTGCCCACCCGAGTCCCTGGCGTCACTGGCCGAGAACGGGATCGAGGTGGCCAACATGGGCAACAACCACTCAGGTGACTACGGCAAGGAAGCCTTGGTCGACGGCAGGGCCAATCTGATCGCAGCCGGGGTGAGCCCGGTGGGAGCGGGCGCCAATGCCGATGAGGCCGGGTCTCCGGCACTGTTCGAGATCGGGGGCTGGAAGGTGGCGGTGCTCGGCTTCGGCGGGGTGGTCGGAGATGCCACCTGGTTCGCCACTGACGATCGGGCCGGCATCAGGGATGGGGACGACACCCCCTCGATGGTGGCCGCTGTCGAGGCGGCCGCGGCCCAGGCCGACCTCGTGGTGGTTGCCGTCCACTGGGGTGTGGAACTGGACACGACACCCCGTCCCGAGGACGTAGAACGGGCTAAGGCAATGATTGCGGCAGGAGCCGATATCATCTTCGGGCATCACCCGCATCGATTGCAGCCGCTCGACGTCGTCGACGGCAGACCTGTCTTCTGGTCTCTAGGAAACTTCGTATGGCCCAATTTCTCAGTTGCCGGCTCGACCACCGCGGTTTCGCGCTGTGGTGTCGCCCGATGGGACGATCGAGGCGTGCCTCATCCCAGCCATGATCGAGAGCTCTGGGCACCCGGTTCTGACCGCGGAGCCGACCTGCGGACCGCCCTCTTGACGGTTGTGCAGAAATGAACGAGCGGTTCGGTCAGGTCTTGCTCGTCCTGGTGACAGGGCTGGTCCTCGGGCTCGGTGTCTTCCTGGTCACGAGGGACGATGCGTCTCCCGCTCCCGGCGATGGCACCACGCCCCAAGCCGGCGCAACCACGACGACTTTGGGTGCTGGCACCGGATCGACCATGCCCGGGGAGACCACTTCCACTCCAGGCGGCACCCAGCCAGCGGGGGAGCGGCCGGCCGACACCGTGCCCGGCTCCACGGTCGGCCAACCCTGGGGGACCACTGTGGGGCTGACCATGTTCCGGGGCAACCCCACCCGGAGTTGGTACGGCACCGGTGACGTCACTCAGGAGCCGTCGGTCAGCTGGACCTATCCGGACAGTGCCATGTGCAGCACGTCGACGAACCTTGGCGAGACCACACAGTGGTGTGGCATGGGGTGGACCGGTCAGCCGGCGGTGTGGGAGCGCCCGGACGGGATCACGGAGCTGATCTTTGGCGCCTACGACTCGGCGGTCCATTTCGTGAATGCGGCGACCGGGGAGGACCTCAGGCCCAAGTTCCAGACCGGGGACCTGATCAAGGGCTCGGTTTCGCTCGACCCAGACGGCTATCCCCTCCTCTACTTCGGCTCACGGGACAACAAGTACCGCATTCTCTCTCTCGATGGGGACCAGCCCGTCGAGCTGTGGTCGATGGATGCCACCGATGTTCCCGGCACTTGGAACGACGACTGGGACTCCAACGGCGCCGTCATCGACGACATCCTCTACGAAGGCGGGGAGAACAGCTGGTTCTTCGCTGTCGAGCTCAATCGAGGCTATGACGCCAATGGCAAAGTGACCGTCGACCCCCAGATCTTGTTCCAGACGCCCGGGTACGACGATGAGTTCATCGCCACCTCCGGCGGAAACGTCTCGATCGAGAATTCGCCGGTTCTCTACGAACAACGGGTCTATTTCGCCAACTCGGGTGGTCGGATCGTCGGTCTCGATGTGAGCAAGGTCCGCGAGGGTGAGGCGCCAATCGTCTTCGATTATTGGGCTGGAGGCGATATTGATGCCTCCTTGGTCGTGGATGCAGACGGGATGCTCTATGCGGCGGTGAACGTGAAGCCGGACCAGGTCGGTCCCGGGTATCGGACCCAGGCCAACATCGATCGCACCCGTGAAGTGGGCCAATTGCTCAAACTCGATCCCTATGCCGACGGCGACCCTCGTTTGTGGGGTGTCGACCTCACCGCCGGCAGTGAGCAGGCAGGGACCTGGAGCACTCCCACGGTGTACCAGGGCGTGGTCTACGACAACACGATGCAGGGGAGCCTCATAGCTGTCGACGCCGAGACCGGTGAGACTCTTTGGTCAGACGAGGTTGGATGGCACTCCTGGTCCTCGCCGGCCGTCGTCGATGGGATGCTGGTCACCGCTACTTGCAACGGTGACGTGCGCGCCTACTCGCTGGCCGACCCCCGAGCCCCGGTCAAGCAGTGGCAGGTCTCCCTTGGCGAGACCTGTCTGGAGTCCACTCCTGCGATCTGGAACGGAGTCATCTACATCGGGTCCCGGGATGGCTACATACGGGCTCTCGCCTCATGAGGCGACGCATCCTCGTCGTCCTGGCCCTGGCCCTGGCCGCCTGCGGCTCGAGTGCCGGAAACACCATGACAACCACCTCGCCGGTCGTGACTACGACTACCAGCGGCGAGACCACCACCACGGCAACCCCCATTGACTGCCCGGCGCCACCGTATGAGCTGAAGTTTCTCCCCTCTGGAGTCGGGACGGGCCTTCTCGACCCGGACCAGATCGAGATGGACGTCTGGACTTCGGTCGGGGGCAGTCAGACCACTTTCTATGGGCGGGAGGATGGCACCGTCGCCATTGCCCTGATTCGGGGGACGTTGCCCCCGGTCGACTGGCCTGCCGAAAAGGGCGAAGTGTTCATCGACGGCACCCGGGCAGTGGTGGGGCCGCATCCTGACGGAAGCTGGGTCGCCGGTTGGTACGAGGAGCCCCGGGAGCGCTGTGATCTATACACCATGGTCTTCTATCCACCGGTGGCCTCTCCAGACGTGGAAGCCGTTATCAACGCAATGAACCGAGTTGGCGGGTGACACCCGAGTCTTCTTTGCCGGGTCAGCGAATCGGGGCGACCCCGAGGTCATGCATCAGAGCTCTCACGCGTCGCTCCAATTCATCCCGGATAGGTCTCACTTCCTCGACCGTCATCCCGGACGGATCGTCGAGATCCCAGTCGACATAGCGTTTTCCTGGATAAATGGGACAGGCGTCGCCGCATCCCATGGTGACCACCACGTCAGCGGCCCGGACAATCTCGTCGGCCCATGGTTGTGGGATCTCTCGACTGATGTCGATTCCCATTTCGGCCATGACTTCGACGGCCGCTTGGTTCACCGATACGACGGGTTCTGAGCCGCCAGAGAAGACATCAACCTGCTCTCCAGCGAGGTGTCGCATGAGACCGGCTGCCATTTGCGATCGGCCGGCGTTGTGGACACACAGGAACAGGACGCTGGGATTGAGGGTGGTCGGGTCGGCCTCGAGTCGAATCACCGCTCTGATCCGATCAGCGGCAAACCGTTCGGCAAGTAACGGCACCCAGTTTGTCGCCCCACGCTTGTCCTAGGAGCCGATCCAATGAGTCGTAGAGGAACCGTTCGATGGTCTCGGTGTTGAGTTGCCCTTCGAACCGGCGGCTGAGACGTTCCGCGCTTTGTCGCACTTGAAGCTTTTCGGCCGTTGTCAGTTGTGCTGTCGTTTCGGTCATCGGTCCCCCCGCCTCACTTGATTTCATCTGGCGTCAGACTCGTCCATCTTCAGGGGATGGTCAGTGAGCCATTGAATCTTTTCGCCTCGTGTCCACTCGGAGATGGTTCTCGGCGGATCGTTGACGGTGCTGTTCTCAAGCGGAGTTATGCCGCTGTAGATGTAGCGGTCGTATCGGCCCAGGTAGCGTTCGAAGTAGAAGACCTCCGACCCGTCCGAGAAGCGCACCGTGACCGGTTTCGCACCGGCCGTTTCAAGTGGCAGGCGGAGCCCCATCGTCGCAGCTCGTGCAGTCATCACCTCATCCAGGTGGTCGTCGGAAGAATTCCGAAGAGCATTGCTCGATGGAGCGTCGGGCACGGAAGCTTCGTATCGGTGGAGGAGCCAAAGATAGGTTGCAACGCCGGTCACTGCTCCCGACATCAGGATGACTATCACTCCCTGAAGTAACCCGTTATCGGCTAACCAGGCCAGCATGGCCTCGATGCTACGGCATCGAGTTTTCCCCGAAATGAACGCGAAATGGCCTTTGGCTGAAGTTTCGGATCTCTCTCGGAACCCAACTCGAACGCCTCCTCTTGACGTTGTCCTGGCCACGGCTTACCGTTCCCGGCGCATGACTGGAAAGACCATCTCGGCGACCTCGACCACCTGGTGGTGGCGTTGGCCCACGCCGGAGGTGGCTTCGGTCGGATAATCCCCCAGGATTTCTGATCATCAAGACCCACCTCCGGCCTCGGAAGGTGGGTTCTTCTTTTCCGAGCTCATCTTCCCGACCGGTGAGAGGAGCCTCCCTTGAACCATCCCTTCGACATCCCGGCTGATCTCGACACCCCGACTTCGGTGTACCTGAAGCTCGGCCCTCTCGACCCGCGCTTCCTCCTGGAGAGTGTGGAGCACGGGGATCGCATCGGGCGTTATTCGTTCATCGGTTTCGGGGACGGCCTCGAGGTGCGCAGCGACGGGCATGCGATCGACATCGGCGGAGCTCGAATGGAGACCGATGGCACGGTCGCAGGGCTCATGGACGGGTTGCGCAAGGCTCTGGCCGCCGCCCCACGCCCTGGGCCCCTTTCCGGGGCCATACCGTTTGCGGGCGGTCTCGTAGGCGCTGTTGGCTTTGATGTCGCTCATCGACTCGCCGGCGCCATCCCCCCGCCATCTGCGTCGCCGGAGATCCTGCTCTACGGTCCACCGAGTGTGATCGTCTTCGACCATCTCAGCCGTCGGGCGGCCCTGCTGCACGATGGCTCGGAGGCCGACCGGCTCGCCCTCCGCCAGGAAGTGATCTCACTGCTCGCCGGAGGGGTGCCGGGGATCAGGAATGGTGGCGGCTCCTTCAGTGAGCCCCAGGCATCGATGCAGAGAGAGACGTATCTGGAAGCCGTCGAGCAGGCAAGGGAGCACATTGCTGCGGGCGACGTGTACCAACTCGTGGTTTCGGTCCGCTTTGCGGGTCAGTCAGACCTCGACCCGTTCGATGTCTACCGAGGTCTCCGCCTGCTTAATCCTTCGCCATATATGTACTTCTGTGAGCTGGGCGAGACCCGGGTGATCGGGTCCTCGCCGGAGGCTCTGGTTCGGCTTCGAGGGACCGCCGCCGAGTTGCGCCCCATCGCCGGCACACGGCCCCGCTCCAACGACGATGAGCACGATCGAAGAGCCGAGGAAGACCTTCTCGACGACGCCAAAGAGGCGGCGGAGCACGTGATGCTGGTTGATCTGGCCCGGAACGACCTGGGGCGGGTAGCTGTGCCCGGGACGATCCGCGTCGACCCCTACCGGGCGATAGAGCGCTACTCCCACGTGATGCACCTGGTGAGCGGGGTCACCGGGATCCTGGAGCCGGGCACCGACGCCTTCGACCTGTTCGCTGCGGCCTTTCCCGCGGGAACGGTTGTCGGTGCCCCCAAGGTGCGGGCCCTAGAGCTCCTGCAAGAGTTGGAGGCGGTTCCCCGGGGCATTTATGCGGGGACCGTCGGCTATTTCGGACATGGAGGCAGCATGGATCAGGCGATCGCGATCAGGACCCTGGTCATGTCCCAGGGCTCGTATTCGTATCAGGCCGGGGCCGGGATCGTTGCCGACAGTGTCCCCGCCACCGAATGGGATGAAGTTCTCTCCAAAGGCGGCGCAATGCGAGGCGCCCTGGAAAGCGCGGCTGGAGGGCTATGAGCCGGGTCCTGCTGGTCGACAACTACGACTCCTTCACCTACAACGTGGTGCAGGCGCTCCGCATCCTCGGCGCCGAGGTGATCGTCCGGACCAACGACGACATCGACGTCGAGAGGGCACAGGAATTGGAGCCCACCCACCTGGTTGTCTCACCAGGCCCCGGCGGCCCGGAGGATGCCGGCGAGTCGATGAACGTCATCGCCGGCCTTATAACCCAGGTCCCGATCCTCGGCGTTTGTCTTGGTCATCAGGCACTTGCTGCGGCCCTTGGCGGAAAGGTGGCGCGTGCGGAGGAGCTCCGTCACGGCAAATCGTCGCCGGTGTATCACGATTCGGCCACCATCTATGCGGGTCTTCCCAATCCGTTCGAGGCGGGGCGGTATCACTCGTTGGCCGTTCAGGAAGAAGACCTTCCGGATGATCTGGTGGTGACCGCCTTCACTTCCGACGGGGTGATCATGGGCGTCCGGCACCGCGATTACCCGGTGGAGGGCGTCCAATTTCACCCGGAGAGTGTGCTGACCCCACACGGCGACCTCCTGCTTCGGAATTTCCTGGATCTGACTGGGAAGCCCTGATGCGACAGCTCCTCGATGATCTGCTTGCAGGAACCGACCTGTCGACAGCAGCCGCCGACGAGTTGTTGGTGACGCTCACCAGCGGTGAGGTCGATCCAGCAATGGCCGGGGCCATCCTCGCTGCGTTGCGGGCCAAGGGGGAGACCGCCGACGAGGTGAGAGGATTCGCCTCGGCGATGAGAAGGCTGTCCAGCGACCCCGGCATTGACGCTTCGGCGGCGGTTGATGTGGTTGGGACCGGTGGTGACCGTTCCGGGTCCCTCAATCTTTCCACCGGGGCGGCGCTTCTCACCGCAGCCACCGGGGTCCCGGTGGTCAAACACGGGAACCGGTCTATGACCAGCCAAAGCGGCAGCGCGGACATCCTGGAGGCGATCGGTATTCCCATCCCGCTCGAAGCCGATCAGGCCAGACGGTGTTTCGAAAGCCTTGGCTTCACCTATCTTTTTGCTCCCCACTATCACCCGGCGATGGCGGCGGTAGGCCCGATCCGAAAGGCCCTGGGAGTCCGCACCGTCTTCAACATGCTGGGCCCGCTGACCAATCCTGCCGGGCCTCGTCACCTGGTGGTGGGCGCCTTTGATGCCAGGGCCGCAGAATTGATGGCCGGTGCCCTCTCCGGTCTGGAGATCGATCGCGCGTTCGTCCTCCACGGTGCCGCGGGCTGGGACGAGCCCAGTCCGATCGGGGAGTTCCTGCTCTATGACGTCCAGCCAGGTTCGGTGGTTCGCACCAGCCGGGACCCGGCCGATCTGGGGATGCCCCGCTGCGATCCGGCCGAGCTCGCCGGCGGTGACCCCGCACACAATGCCGCCCAGCTGACCGCCGTGTTCTCGGGCGATGATGGTCCTCACCGCGACGCAATCGTTCTCGGCGCCGCGCTCGCCCTCGAGGTGACAGGTCACGCCGCCGCCGCTGCAGATGCAGTCGAGATGGCGCGTTCAGCCCTCGAGGACGGTCGGGCGCTGGCGTTGCTCCAGGGCCTGGAGCAATTTGGCGCCGGTGAGCAGGCATGAGCAGATTCCTCCAGTCCATGGAGCAATCCTCCAGGGCCCGCCTCGAGACCGCTCGGGTGCGCCAGCCACTCAGTTCTGTCGTCGAGGAGGCACAACATGCCCGTTCACCGCGCGATCTCGGGGATTTCGGCGAAGTCTTCGACCTGATTGCCGAGATCAAGCCACGGTCGCCGGCTGAGGGTGAGCTGGGTAGCGTCGGACTTCTGGAACGGGCGGTCGCCTATCAGGAGGGCGGAGCCCGAATGTTGTCGGTGCTCACCGAGCCGGAGGCATTTGGCGGCTCGCTTCAGCTACTGGAGGCAGTGACGGCTGAGGCGCAGGTCCCGGTGCTGCGCAAGGACTTCCTGGTCGACCCCTATCAGGTCTTCGAGGCCCGAGCTTCGGGTGCGGACGGAGTCCTGCTCATCGCCCGTCTCCTCTCCGATGAGGCAATGGCCGAGCTATTGGATGCCGTCGCACGGACCGGCATGTTCGCCCTGATCGAGGCGTTCGACGGACCAGAGCTGAACCGGGCGACATCGATCGCCGAGACTTCTCCCCCAACGCTGGTCGGGGTCAACTCCCGGGATCTGGAATCTTTGCGCATCACGCCTGAGAAACATGGGGACCTCGCAACGGGGCTCTCTTCGGTCGTTCCTTCGGTTGCTGAGAGCGGGATCCAGACTGTGGCGGACATCCGCCGGGTGGCCGGCCACGGCTACCGCGGCGCTTTGGTCGGCTCGGCGTTGATGAAATCGAATGATCCGGCAGGGTTGGTCGGAGCGATGGTGGCCGCCGGCCGTGAGACCGCGAAAGCGCCGTCATGACCCTCTTCATCAAGCTCTGTGGTCTGAAGACCGCCGCCGATGTGGAGACGGCCGTGGATGCCGGCGCCAACGCGGTCGGCTTCGTCCTCACCCCTTCCTCACGCCAGATCCCCCTTTCCGAAGCCGCCCGACTGCAGCGTCTGCTGCCTTCGTCGGTGCTTGGGGTCGCGGTCTTCAACGATCCAGGCCCGGAACTGATCCAGCGAGCCATTGTCGAGGTCGAGCCCGACCTGATTCAGGTCGAAGCACGGAACGGAACCGGGGTCCCAATTCAGAAGTTCCTGCCCGTCGTGGTCAATGGCAAAGGCGTGGAAGAGGCCGTCCTCCAGGCGTTGGAGTTGACCGAGTCTGGGATGGTCCTCATCGACACTGCCGCCAAGGGTGGCACCGGCCGGAGGTCTGATTGGGACCGATTGGCCGGTCTGGAAACGAGCGACCGGATCATTGTCGCCGGAGGTCTCAATCCCGGGAATGTCGGGGAGGTGATCGCGAGGATCCGACCCCTTGGGGTCGATATCAGCACCGGTATCGAGCGGCGGCCCGGCGAAAAGGATCCGGTGTTGATGAGGAAGTTCGTCCGAGCGGCGCGGGCCGCCGAGGTGAGAGGAGCGCGTCTTTGAGCGAGCCGGGCCGATTTGGCAGATTCGGGGGGAGGTACGTCCCGGAGATCCTGCTGCCGGCACTGACCCGGCTAGAGGAGACTGCCACCAGGCTTCTGACTGATCCTCGCTTCCTCGAGATGTACAACGGCGAGTTGGCGACCTGGGTGGGCAGGCCGACGGCGTTGACCCGCGCCGACCGTCTCGGTGAGGCCTGGGGTGGCGAGATCTGGCTGAAGCGGGAGGATCTGGCCCACACCGGCGCCCACAAGATCAACAATGCGATCGGTCAGGCGCTGCTGGCCAGAGAAATGGGAGCAGGTCGGGTGATCGCCGAAACCGGGGCCGGCCAGCACGGCGTGGCCACCGCGGCGGCGTGCGCTCGTCTCGGTCTGGATTGCACGGTGTACATGGGCACGGTGGACATCGAGCGTCAGGCTCCCAACGTGGAGCGAATGAAGCTGCTGGGCGCCAAGGTTGCCCCGGTGGTCTCCGGCGACGCCACGTTGCGGGCCGCGATCAACGAAGCGCTTCGCGACTGGGTCACCGACCCGGACAACACCTACTACCTGCTCGGTTCTGCCGTCGGTCCCCATCCGTACCCGTGGCTGGTGCGTGAGCTGCAATCGGTCATCGGGCGTGAGGCACGTCAGCAGATGTTGGATGGTGCCGGCCGTCTCCCCGATGTCGCATTTGCCTGTGTCGGCGGGGGCTCCAACGCCATCGGCCTGTTTCATCCGTTCCTCGACGACCCCGTGAAATTGATCGGCGTCGAAGCCGGAGGTCGGGGGCCCGGCCTCGGTGAGAACGCCGCAACCATCGGGCGGGGCAGCCCGGGTGTTCTCCACGGAAGCTTCTCCTTCATCCTCCAGGATGACGACGGGCAGATCCAGGAGACCCACTCGGTCTCGGCGGGGCTCGACTACCCGGGGGTCGGGCCGGAGCACGCCTGGTTGGCGGACACCGGTCGCGCCCATTACGAGGAAGCTTCCGACGAGGAGGCGCTGGCGGCCCTCGACGAGCTCGGCCGGCACGAGGGAATCCTCCCTGCCCTGGAATCGAGTCACGCCCTGGCCGCGGTTCGCCGATGGCTGGCCACCAACCACGGTGGCGTGGTCCTCGTGGGCCTCTCCGGTCGCGGGGACAAGGACATCGACATTCTCCGAGGGCTCAACCGATGACCACCGCGCTCAATGGAGCGGATCGCCTCGAACAGAGGCTCGGGGTGGACGGTCCAGCCATCGTCCCCTACCTGACTGCCGGTTTTCCGACGATGAGGCGATTCGGGGAGGCTCTGGCCGAGGTCGCCGCAGTGTCGGAAGCCGTTGAGATCGGGATCCCCTTCAGCGATCCGATGGCCGACGGGGCGACAATCCAGGAATCGAGTCGCATAGCCCTGGAGGGGGGAGCGACTCTCGAAGCGGTGATCAGGGCGCTCGAATCGGTCGCCCCACTCCCATGTCCCGTTGTGGTCATGAGCTACTTGAATCCGCTGATGGCCCACGGTTTCGAGAGACTCCTGCCCCGGCTCTCGGAAGCCGGCGTCGCCGGGCTGGTAGTGCCCGATCTTCCACTCGACGAATCAGGAGAGTTGAGGGGCATCGCCAGTGCATTTGGTGTCGGATTGGTGCAATTGGTCACCCCGGTGACCGAGGACGAGCGGATGCGACGTCTCGGCGAAGCATCGCAGGGCTTCACCTACGCGGTAACCATGACCGGGACCACCGGTGGCTCCGCGGCGGTCGGGTCTGACGTTGGCGCCTATTTGGATCGAGTTCGTGCCGTTTCGCGCCCTCCGGTGCTCGCCGGATTCGGAGTGAGAAACGCCGATCAGGTGCGTTCCTTGGTACCCCATTGCGATGGGGTAATCGTCGGAAGCGCTCTGGTCGAGGTGCTGGGCCGCGATGAAGATGCTGTGGCCTTTCTCCAGGGGCTGAGGCCGTGATCGCCACTCTCACCGCCGATTGCACACTCGCTCAGAAGGCGGCCATTCTCCGCTTCATCGAGGGCTACGGGCTGCGGGTCCACGTCGGCGAGGCCGGCTCGACCACCGTCGTCAGTGTCATCGGGGACTACGAGCCGGGGATGGCGGAGTCGATCGGAGCCTTGCTTGGAGTCGACTCGGTGAGCACCGAAGCGCCTCTGTACCCATTCGTTGCTCGCGAGGCACGAAACGCTCCGACCACCGTCCGGGTTCGAGACGTGGTGGTCGGTGGCCCCGAGATCGTTGTTATTGCGGGCCCTTGCTCCGTCGAATCCGAGGCGCAGATCAACAGGATCGCGACCGGGGTGGCCAAGGATGGGGCGGTCCTATTACGGGGCGGCGCTTTCAAGCCGAGGACCTCTCCATACAGCTTTCAGGGCATGGGGGAGGAGGGGCTGGAATTGCTGGCGGCCGCCCGCGAATCGACAGGGTTGGGCGTGGTCTCGGAGTGCGTGGCACCTGAAGACGTCCCGTTGCTGAACCGACATGTCGACATGCTCCAGGTGGGGAGCCGCAACATGCAGAACTTCCGGCTTTTGTCGGCAGTTGGCGAGCAGCCCAAGCCGGTTCTTCTCAAACGGGGGCTGATGTCCACCATCGAGGAGCTCTTGCTGGCCGCCGAGTACATCGTCGGCTCAGGGAATCCGCGGGTGATCCTTTGTGAGCGCGGGGTTCGCTCATTCGACACCGCAACGAGGAACATCCTCGACATCAGCGCGGTCCCAGTCCTCAAGGAGCGGACCCATCTTCCGGTGATCATCGATCCGAGTCACGCCGCCGGCCGCCGCTCGCTGGTTCCCAGCCTCTCCGCCGCCGGGATTGCGGCCGGCGCCGACGGGCTCATCATCGAGGTCCACGACCGACCCGAGGAAGCCCTCAGCGACGGCCCGCAGAGTCTGACCCTGGAAGGGTTCGCGGAGACGATGGGAACCGTGCGGCGAGTGGCGGAGGCGCTCGACCGCACTGTCGCCGAACTACACGCCAGTCCAAGTACCAAGTACTGAGTACCAGGTACGACTTCGGGATCAACCTTCGGTTGGTCCCGAGGTCTCCCTAAACATCTCGCCGATGGCCGCCACGCTGCCCAGCACCCCGCTGGTGTCGAGGGGTAGGAAGATCTTGGTCGCTCGCCCGTCTGCCACCCGCTGCAAAGTCTCCAGATAGCGGATCGCGATCAGGTCCGGCGTCGGATCCCCGTTGTGGATCGCGGCGTAGACCCGCTCGATTGCCTGGCCTTCACCTTCGGCCACCGTCAGCTTCTGGTACTTCTCGGCGTCGGCCACACGTTTGATCGCCTCGGCCTGGCCGTCGGCCTCCAAGATTTGACTCTCCTTGTGCCCCTCGGCGTTGAGGATGGCGGCTCGTTTCAGACCTTCGGCCTCGGTGACGGCGGCACGCCGGTCCCGTTCCGCCTTCATCTGACGGTGCATGGCGTCGGTGACGTCGGTCGGTGGCTCAATGCGCTGGATCTCGACACGAACCACCCGAACCCCCCACTTGTCGGTGGCGTCGTCGAGGATCTGGCGCAGTTTGGCGTTGATCACCTCGCGTGAGGTCAGGGCCGAGTCGAGATCGAGGTCGCCGACCACGTTCCTGAGGTTGGTCTGGGCCAGCTTGGTGACGGCGAGCATGAAGTTGCCGACGTTGTATTCGAGCTTCACCGGGTCGGTCGCCTCGTAGTAGATGACGGCGTCGACGGTGACCACAACGTTGTCCTTGGTGATCACCTCCTGGGGGGGCACATCGATCACCCGCTCCCTCATGTCGACTTTCGTCAGCCGCTTGACGAACGGCAGGACCCAGCGCAGGCCCGAGTCGACCGTGCGCTGATAGCGCCCGAGGAACTCGATGAGCCCCTTCTCGTACGGCCTCACCACCTTGAAGCCGGCTGCCGCGATGAGAATCAACATCAGCGCCAGGACGGCGAACAGGATTACCACTGCCTCCATGTCTCTTCCTTTCCTAGTTGTCGAAACTCATTCGTGTTCCACCGGTTCCACCACGAACCGGGCACCCCGCACCTCGTTGACCACGATGCGGACATCCTTGGGGATCGGTTGCGCCGCGGTGGCCCGCCATTCCTCGGTGGCGACCCTCACCATTCCCGCTCCGCTGTCCGGGTCGATCGCCTCCAAGACAATGCCCTCGATCCCGACCCAGCGGTTGGCGCCGACCTTGGGCTGCTCGCCGTCGTCCTGACGGGTTATGAACCGACGCAGGTAGGCGAGCGAGACGATGGAGACCCCGAAGAAGACCAGCCACTGTGCGAGGACGGCGGATCCTGCCCAAGCCAGGATTGCCGCCGAGGCGGCGCCAATTGCGAAGGGAAGGAGGAAGAACCCGGCGGTGAAGATCTCGCCGATCCCCATGACGATGGCGAAGATCGTCCACAACCAGCGCCATACCTCATTGTCCACGTCTTACCTCCTAAGCCGGCCGCGGCATCGGTTTCATCCACCATGCCTTACGAATCACCCACCACCTTATGATTCCGTGGCCAGAAGAGAGTTGTGAGGATGAATCCGGAGAAGCTCACCGCCCGCAGCCGGGAAGCCATCCTCGCCGCGACCCAGGCTGCCCGAGACCACAATCACGGCTCGATCCAGCCTGCCCACCTTGCGCTGGCCCTGCTCGGCCAGGCCGAAGGGATCGTCTATCCGGTCCTCGACCGTCTCGGCTTGCGGCCGATAGAGCTGCGCCGGTCAGTGGAGGAGATCCTGGATCGCGAGCCGAAGGTGTACGGGGACACCGAGTTGCGGGCTTCTACGGATCTCAACAAGGCTCTCGCCGAGGCAGATCGTCACCGCACCAGCCTCCGCGACGACTATCTGTCGGTCGAGCACCTGCTTCTCGCCCTGGCCGAGGACGCCGGCCCGACCGGTGAAGCCCTAAGAGGGGGAGGGCTCAACTCGACAGCCATTCTCGAAGCGCTGCAGACGCTCCGAGGCAATCAGCGGGTGACCACTGACGACCCGGAATCAACGTTCAATGCCCTGGAGCAATATGGCCGGGATCTGACGGCTGAAGCCCGCAAAGGCGGCCTCGACCCGGTGATCGGCAGGGATGAGGAGATTCGAAGGGTCATCCAGGTCCTCTCCCGACGGACCAAGAATAACCCGGTGCTGATCGGGGAGCCTGGGGTGGGCAAGACTGCGATCGTGGAGGGGCTCGCCCGGCGGGTGGCCGACGGAGACGTTCCCGAGGGTCTGAAGACCAAGAGGATCATCTCCCTCGACCTTGCGTCGATGGTGGCAGGCGCCAAGTACCGGGGAGAGTTCGAGGAGCGGCTCAAGGCGGTGCTCGAGGAGATTCGGGCGGCGGGAGGGGAAATCATCACCTTTCTCGACGAGCTCCACACTCTGGTCGGCGCTGGCGCCGCCGAGGGGGCCATGGATGCCTCCAACATGCTGAAGCCGATGCTGGCTCGGGGTGAGCTCCGGCTGATTGGCGCCACCACACTCGATGAGTACCGCAAGCACATCGAGAAGGACGCCGCGTTGGAGCGGCGATTCCAGCCGGTTCTCGTGGAAGCGCCATCCGTCGAGGAGACCGTCGGAATACTGAGAGGGCTCAAGGAGCGCTATGAGGTCCATCACGGAGTCCGGATCACCGATTCCGCCCTGGTGGCAGCGGCGGTCCTGTCCGACCGCTATATCCCGGCCCGATTTCTGCCCGACAAGGCCATCGACTTGATGGATGAGGCAGCCAGCCGGCTCCGCATCGAGATCGACTCGATGCCCGAGGAGATCGATGACCTGACCCGACGCCGTATCCAGTTGGAGATCGAGCGCGAGGCCTTGAAGAAAGAGACCGATCGTGCTGCAACGGAGCGGCTGCAGAGCGTGGAGCAGGAAATCGCAGACCTCACCGAGGAAATCGACGCCCTCACTGCTCGCTGGAATCTGGAGAAGGAGGTGATCACGTCTATCCAGTCGATCAAGGAGGAGATGGAAGAAACTCGTTCCGCCGCCGAAAGGGCAGAGCGTGACGGTGATCTCGCCAAGGCCGCCGAGCTCCGCTACGGGACCCTTGGCGCTCTCCAGGCCCGGCTCGAGGAGAAAGAGGCCGAGCTGGGCCATCTTCACGAGCAGGGGAGGATGCTCTCCGAGGAAGTCACCGAGCAGGACGTTGCCGAGGTGGTCGCACGATGGACGGGGATCCCGGTCTCGAGGCTGATGGAGGGTGAGACCCAGAAGCTGATTCGACTCGAGGAGGAGCTCCACCGGAGGGTGGTCGGCCAGCATCATGCCGTCTCCGCCGTCGCCAACTCGGTTCGAAGAAGCCGCGCCGGGCTTGCCGATCCCAACCGCCCCTCAGGATCATTTCTCTTCCTCGGCCCGACCGGAGTCGGCAAGACCGAGCTGGCTCGGGCCCTTGCCGACTACCTCTTCGATGACGAGAGGGCGATGGTCCGGATCGACATGTCGGAGTACATGGAGAAGCACTCCGTCAGTCGTCTCATCGGCGCCCCTCCCGGCTATGTCGGCTACGACGAGGGTGGCCAGCTGACCGAAGCAGTCCGTCGCCGCCCGTACTCGGTGCTCCTGCTGGATGAAGTGGAAAAGGCTCATCCGGACGTGTTCAACGTGCTGTTACAGCTCCTGGATGACGGGCGCCTCACAGACGGCCAGGGGCGGACGGTCGACTTCACCAACGTCGTATTGATCATGACCTCCAACCTCGGCTCCGAGAACATCCAGCCGGATCAGCCCTTCGAGGTGGTGGAGGAGAGGGTGATGGAGGCGGTGCGTGCCCATTTCCGCCCGGAGTTCCTGAACCGCATCGACGAGATCATCGTGTTCGACAGGTTGACCCGAGAAGATCTGCGCCACATCGTCGAGATCCAATTGGAGTCCTTGCATAAGCGGCTGGCTGAGCGACGGATCGAGTTGGAGGTGTCCGAAGAAGCGCTGGATCTCCTCGCCGAACGGGGGTTCGACCCCGTCTACGGGGCCCGGCCTTTGAAGCGGACCATTCAACGGGAGCTGGCCGACCCGCTTGCCCTGCGTCTCCTCTCCGGCGAGTTCAGCGAGGGGGACACCGTGAGAATCGGTGTCAAGGACCGAGAGCTCGTTATCGATTGAGAGGCGGGGTCGAGATGGCCCAGATGGTCACTGCAGTCGCCGCGGCCAGATGCCACAGTCCATGCGGTTGCAGCATCGAGTCGGGGTCACAGAGTGGCCAGGTGGTGGAGCCCAGCCGGCCGAAGATTCCCCCTGCGATGAGCAGCGCGACGGCCCCCCAAGTTCCAGGGGATCGATCAGCTCTCAGGACCGAGACCACGGCAAGAACCGCCAGAGCCACCCCCACCGGGTCGGCCAGGCCAGGAACCCCGGCGAACAGCAAGCCGAGAGCGGCGAGTGAGGGAATCCGGGACCACCGTTCCCATCGTGTCCCGTCGCCCGCAACCACCAACAACAGCCACGCCAGGGTGACATCGTGAGCCCATTCACCTCCCGGCGGCATCGGCCCGTGGAAGAGAAACGACCCGATCCCGGTGGCAATCAGTGCGATTCCCACCCAGCGCCGCTCCGGTCGACGCGCCATCACCACGATCCCGGCGACGACAAACGCGAGACTGGTTAGCGAGTTGACTGGCTGTCCCAGGAGCCCAACGCCGATCGACTCACAGTCGGCGGCGGCACCCATCAAGGGACCGTAACGCCTACGGGGTCAAAAGGGCTGGGCCCCGAGACCGACGAGGGCAGATGTCGCCCGGTCGCCTGCTTCCCCAACCGGGGTCAACTGGGCCCTCCCCGTCGATCCGCCAGGGATCTCCAGTTCGACGACGAGTGCCTTACCCGCCACTCCGGTCCCACGCAAAGTCTCGAGCGAGCCTCTCCAATTGCCCATCTCTGGATCGGTCTCGAGAGTGGCCAGGCCAGTGGTGAGCAGGATGCCGTCACCACCGAGCACGCGGACCGGCCCTTGATAGGTGTCTGCCATCAGCGCTCCTCCGGGAACAACGACCGGACCTGGCTTCGCAGAATCAGCTCGTGACGATTGGCGCGGCGAACCTCTTCGATTCGCTGTTCCACCTCGTCCTCGAGGTCATCCATCTTGTCGCGCAGTTTGTCGAGTTTTCTCTTCAGGACCCGGTTCTCCTCCTGCAAGGCAAGCACCCTGCGCACACCCTCCAGGTTTAAGCCTTGACTGGTGAGCTCCTGAATGAGCTGGAGTCGCTCGATGTCCTCCCTCGAGTAGCGACGGGTCCCGCCGGGCGTCCGGAAGGGATCGATGAGACCCTTTCGCTCGTAGATCCTGAGAGTCTGCGGATGCATCCCGGCCAACTCGGCCGCCACCGAGATCACGAAAACGGCGCGAGTGCTTTCGTTCATCGCGTCACCATCATCTCAGATGAGACCGGACGTCTTCGGTCTCATGTTTGGCGAGGTCTTCGATCAACTGCTTCTCTTCCTTGCCCACCTTGGTTGGCACCGCCACTTGGACGTTCACCAGGAGATCTCCGGCCCGGCCCCGCTCCGGGACGACACCTTTACCCCGGACCCGGAAGGTCTTCCCGGACGGAGTGCCGGCGGGGATCTTGAGCTTGACCTTGCCGTTGAGGGTTGGGACTTCGAGCTTCGTTCCCAGCACCGCCTCGGTGTAGGTGATGGGAACCGTCAGTGTCAGGTCGTTGCCCTTTCGACCGAAAGTCCTGCTGGCGGCCACCCTCACCCGGACCAGTAAGTCTCCTGGAGGCCCGCCATTGCGGCCGGGCGCACCTTTCTCCCGGAGGCGCAGGGTATTGCCATCCTGGACACCGGCAGGAACTCGCACGTTGACCTCACGGGTTCTCGTCTCCGTCCCCGTCCCCCGGCAGACCGAGCAGGGCGTCCCGATGATCCGACCCGAGCCCCGGCATTGGGGACAAGGCTGGGAAAACGAGAAGAACCCCTGATTCTGAGCGACGACACCGCGCCCCCCACAGGTCGGGCAGGTCGTGACCTGAGTTCCTGGCTCTGCGCCCGCCCCGCCACAGTGCGAACAAGGGGCGGCGCCTTTCACCGTGACGGTGGTGGTGACCCCGGATGCAGCGTTCTCGAAACTGATGCTGAGATCTGCCTGGACATCGGCGCCACGGGCAGGGCCGTTCCTCGACTGGCTTCCGAAACCGAAGAGGTCACCGAGGCCGCCCAGCCCGCCGAGGAGGTCGGACAGGTCCTCGACCCGCACCTGCTGGCCGCCGAAACCGCCTCTCCCCGGCCCGTATCCGGAGTAGCCACCGGAGGCGACCAATTTTCGAACCTGGTCGTACTCCTTGCGCTGCTCGGCGTTGGAGAGAGTGGCATAAGCCTCGGAGATCTCTTTGAACTTCTCCTCGGCCTCGTCGTTGCCCGGGTTGGCGTCAGGGTGGTAGGTCTGGGCCAGCTTTCGGTAGGACTTCTTTATCTCCTCGGGAGTTGCCTCGGATCCGACGCCGAGGATCTCATAGAAATCCTTATCCACCCAATCCCGGTTCATCGCTCGGATTCCAGGCCAACCAGAGCCGCTCGCAAGATCTTTCCGCCGAGGTGATAGCCCCGTCGCAGTTCCGAGGAGACCACGAACGGACCGGTCCCTTCGGGCGCTCCGACCGGCTCGTGGATCTCAGGGTCGAAAGGCTCTCCAATCGTGGGAATGACCTCGAGGCCCTCTCGTTCGAGGGCCTTGAGCAACTGTTCACGGGTCCCGATCATGCCGGAGAGAAGACGACGCTCCCCATCGGTGACAGGCTCGACGGCGAGTGCGCCGTCAAAGGAGTCGAGAACCGGCAGGAGCTCACGGACCACGCGCTCGGCGGCACGATCCAGAGTTGCCGACTGCTCGCGAATGGCGCGCTTGCGGAAGTTGTCGAAGTCGGCGGCGACCCGTCTCAGGTCATCGAGATAGGAGGTGGCCTCGTCTCGCGACTCGGCGAGAAGAGAAAGGAGATGCTTGATCGCCTCGTCGCGGTCTTCGGGGAGATTCATCCCTGGCGTGATCGACGCCTCGACGATCTCGACGATCTCCCCCACCACCACTTCAGGCTCTAGCTCACTCATCGTCCTCAACAATTTCGGCCTCGACGACGTCGTCGTCTTCCGGTGCCGCCTCTTCGGTCTGGCCTGTGGCGCCTGCCTGCTGATAGAGACGGGTGGCCATAGCCTGACTTGCCGAGATCAGACTGTCCATCCGGGACCGAACCTCTGACGTCTCGCTTGCCTCGTTGGCCAGTGTTGCCTTGAGCTCAGCCAGGGCGGACTCGACACCGGTCTTCTCCTCATCGGTCATCTGGTCGCCCTGCTCCTCGAGCAGCTTGTCGGTCTGATGGACCAGCTGGTCGCCCTGGTTGCGAGTTTCCACCGCTTCCCGACGCTTGGCGTCCTCCTCGGCGTAAGCCTCGGCGTCCTTGATCATCCGGTCGATCTCGCCCTCGGCCAGAGCGGAGCCACCTGTGATCGTCATCGCCTGTTCCTTGCCTGTGGCCAGGTCTTTGGCATTCACGTTGACGATCCCGTTGGCGTCGATGTCGAACGAGACTTCGATCTGAGGGATACCCATCGGAGCCGGCGGGAGCCCGGTCAACCGGAACTTGCCAAGGCTCTTGTTGTCGTTAGCCATGGTGCGCTCACCCTGAAGGACGTTGATCTCGACCTCCGGTTGGTTGTTCTCAGCGGTGGTGAAGATCTCGGATCGCTTGGTGGGGATCGTGGTGTTGCGCTCGATCATCCGGGTCATGACCGAGCCCTTGGTCTCGATGCCGAGGGTCAGCGGGGTCACATCGAGGAGAAGGATGTCCTTGACGTCGCCCTTGAGCACGCCGGCCTGAATGGCGGCGCCGGCCGCCACTACCTCGTCGGGGTTGACGCCGCGGTGCGGGTCTTTCCCGGTGAGAGCTCTTACCAGTTCCTGGATTGCGGGCATCCGGGTGGAACCTCCGACCAGGACCACATGCTCAATGTCGTCGACGGGTATCCCCGCGTCCTTGATCGCCTGCTGGAACGGCCGCTTGGTCCGCTCCAGGAGTTCCTCGGTGAGCTTTTGGAACTCGGAACGGGTCAGCTTGCGCTGGAGGTGGAGCGGGCCTTCCGATGTGGCCGTGATGAACGGGAGGTTGACTTCGGTCTCGACCACGGTCGACAGCTCGATCTTTGCCTTCTCCGCCGCCTCCTTGAGCCGCTGCAGGGCCATGCGGTCCTTGGCCAGATCGACTCCATGGTCGTTTTTGAAACCTTCGACCAGCCAGTCGATGACCTTCTGGTCCCAGTCGTCGCCACCGAGGTAGGTGTCACCGGAGGTCGCCTTGACCTCGAAGACACCGTCTCCGATCTCGAGGACGGACACATCGAAGGTGCCTCCCCCCAGGTCGTAAACGAGGATGGTCTGGTCGGATTCCTTGTCCAGCCCGTACGCCAGTGCGGCCGC
This sequence comes from uncultured Acidobacteriota bacterium, assembly GCA_963778755.1. GTDB lineage: Bacteria > Actinomycetota > Acidimicrobiia > Spongiisociales > ZC4RG35 > JALYNX01. The sequence continues at coordinate 49,787 of CAVZVJ010000007.1, forward strand.
AGTCGGCTCGTTGATGATCCGGAGCACGTTGAGCCCGGCGATTTGGCCGGCCTCGGTTGTGGCCTGTCTCTGGGCGTCGTTGAAATAGGCGGGAACTGTGATCACGGCGTCCGTGACCTTGTCTCCCAGATAGGACTCGGCGTCCCGCTTCAGCTTCATCAGGATGCGGGCCGAGATCTCTTGTGCGGTGAGCTTCTTGGCGTCGACCTCGATCGACCAGTCGGTCCCCATGTGTCGCTTGACTGAGCGAACGGTCTGGTCGGGGTTGGTGATTGCTTGCCGTTTGGCGACTTCGCCCACCAATACCTCGCCGTCCTTGAAAGAGACCACAGACGGGGTGGTGCGACCGCCCTCGGCATTGGCGATGATCGTGGGCTCGCCTCCCTCGAGCACGGCGATGACGCTGTTGGTGGTACCCAGGTCGATACCTACTGCGCGTGCCATTTCTTGATGAACCTCCGGTTCAGGTTGAGTGTCTTCGGAGTCTACAACCTGAGTCGGGTAGTGTCATATTCCCCGGCGGTCTGGCCTCTTCAGGACAAGGACTTGATGTATTCCACCAGGTCGTTGATCTCGTCCTCGGTGAGTTGGTCGGCAAAGCTGGTGGGCATCACCGGCTCGAAACCACTCACCACCTGGGAAGGCGGGTCAACTATCGAGTTGAACAGGTAGTTGTTGTCGGCTACCACCTGCTCGCCGGAGACCAGGGGCCTGGTGGCTCCGGCCACACCCTTCCAGGTCGGCCCGACGCCGGCCGCCCCATCGATGGTGTGACAGGCGAGACAACCGGTTTCGGAGGCCAGGGCCTCTCCACGGGCCGCGGCTTCGGTGTCAACCACGAGAGGGATAGTCGTGCCGGTGGGCTCCTCCCCAACCGGCTGACCGGTGAACAACCAAAGACCAGCGCCCAACACGAGGGTCACGACGACCGCGAGCGCGCCTTCTGCCCAGACCTTCATCGAAGTTTCTCCACCATCGGGTCAGTGGAACCGTAACAATCGTCGGCCAGAACGTAGGGTTCTGAACATGACTGAGCTCGACCTCATCCTCACCCTGCTCCGCGTGTGGGCAGGGATCGTCCTCCTCGCCCACGGCATCAACCATGCCCGAACCCAGGAGGGAACGGCGAAGTGGTTTGCCAAGAAGGGCTTTCGCTCCCCGGAGCTGAATGCGCGGATCTCGGCGGGCAACGAAATCCTCCTCGGGCTCGGCCTGATCGTGGGTCTGCTGACGTCCCTGGCTGCCGCCGGGTTGGCGGCGACCATGCTCGTTGCCTTCTGGTCGATCCATCGCTTTTCCGGCTTCTTCAACTTCCGCCGACCGGACGAGGGTTACGAGTACGTGACCACCCTGGCCCTCGTCGCCCTGGCGATCGCCGTCCTCGGCCCGGGACCGTGGTCGTTGGACGCCGCGATCGGCATCGCCGACGACCTCGACGGGTGGGTCGGCGCAGGAATTGTTGTCGCCGGCCTGGTGGTCGGCTGCGTCCAGCTGGCGGCCTTCTGGCGCAAGCCAAGCCCGATCGGGTCGGAGAATTGACCCTGCCCGAACTCCCCGCCGCCTTCGCCGAGACCCGGGACAAGCTTCACCAGCTGGCCTACTTCGCGATTGCCCCTGCTCGCTACAAGGCCGTGGGCCGGATGGGGCTGCGGCCCAAGCCGGGAGGTTTCGGGACCCCCGAGTTCGATGGCCGTATCGCCCGCATCGAGGGCGACCTGCTGGTGCACGAGGCCGAGGGGAACGTGTCCAGCCAGATCGTCTCCACGATCCGATCCGCTGCCCGGTTCTTCGGCGTTGAGTACGAGGAGGTTTGGTTCGCTGACTTCAAGGATCTCCTGGCCCCAGCCAACCCCGATGTCGAACTGTCTCTCGATGTGCCGGGTGTGACGGCTGTGGCCGAATTGTTCGCTTTCGGAGCCGAGGTCTTGGGTCGTCTTCAGGGTTACGGGTTACCAGACGACGAGGTCTCCGAGATTCAGATCTGGCCCGAGCACTTCGATGTCGCGATCGAGATGGGAGTGGAGGAGCGGGGGCAGAAGGCGAGTTTCGGGGCATCGCCGGGCGATCCGGCCCACCCCGAGCCGTACGTCTATGTCTCGGCCTGGGGTGAAATCGATCGGAGCAATCGATTCTGGAACGACCAGGCCTTCAACGGCGCCAGTCTCGGCTACCAACGGCTTGTCGACGATGCCGATCCGGTGACCACAACCTTGGCCTTCATGTTGGAAGGGCACCGCATCCTTCACCAGGCCTGAGCTCGGACGAACAGGTCGTCGACGAGGCCGCGGGCCGCGGCCCGAACGATCCGAATCGTCTCTTCGTAGCCCTCCGTTGGGCCGCCCCAGGGGTCCGGGATCTCGTCTTCATCGGAATCGGGGTCATAAGTGCGGAACAGCCGAAGTTTGGCTTGGGAGGCCTTGTTCGGCGCCATCGTGGTCAACTCGCGCAGATTGGAGCGGTCCATGGCCAGGATCACATCGAATCGGTCAAAGTCCGTGGGAGTGACCCGACGGGCACGCCCGTCGATCCGCAATCCGACCCTGGCCGCCGCCGCCACCGACTCGGGATGCGGAGGCTGGCCGATATGCCAGGAACCGGTCCCGGCAGAATCGACTTCGACATCGAATCCCGCATCCACCGCCGCTTCCTTGATCGCGGCAGCCGCTGCCGGGGACCTGCAGATGTTTCCCAGGCACACGGTGAGGATCTTCATGGGCCCTCGCCCGACGCGGCGATCCGCTCCTCGGCAAGGGCGAGGTACGCGGCATCGGTGTCGAAACCCACGTAATGGCGAGCGGTCTCGACCGCGGCGACGGCTGTGCTTCCCGACCCGATGAATGGATCGAGGACCAGGTCACCGGTGTAGGTGTAGAGCTCGATGAGGCGGCGGGGAAGGGCGACAGGGAATGGCGCCGGGTGGCCTACTCGGCTCGCCCGCTCCGATGGGATCTCCCACACGTCGAGGGTGGCCTCGAGGAACTCGCCGGTGTCAATGGTTGCTTCATGAGGAAGGCCGAGCGCTTCACGCCTCGCTCGCTTGATGGCTCGATCAAACCGACCCTTGCTTGCGATCACCACCCGCTCGGTCACGTCTCTGAGCACCGGGTTCTGCGGGGAGCGATACGACCCCCAGGCGCAGCTCCCGCCCGCGCCCTTGGCCTTCTGCCAGATGATCTCCCCCCGGAGCAGCATTCCCAAGCGGTCCTGGAGGATTGCCATGACATCGGACGACAGCGAGCGGTAGGGCTTGCGTCCCAGATTGGCGACATTGATCGCCATCCGGCCACCGGGCTCCAGTTTGCGAAGACAGACAGCAAGCACCTCTTCGAGAAGGTCGAGATACTCGATATAGCTGGCCGGGACGTGACCTGTCGTGGTGTCCGTTTCGTACTCCTTGCCGGCGAAGTAGGGAGGCGATGTGATCACCAGGGCCACCGACCGATCGGCCACCTGCTCATCGCTCATCTCCCTGGCATCGCCATGGAACAGCCTGTCGACCGCTACCGGGGTCTCGACCCGCTCGTCATCGGAGATCACCGGCGGGCTGAAGCGCTCGTAGAAGGGCGAGGAGTCATGCGACTCCCTCTTCCCCGAGCCAAATTCGGAGGTGACCGTTGCCAGCCTCTGTCGTGCCATCGACGATGAAGTTACAGGAGTAGCCCCTTTGCTCGCGGTATGCTTGCTACAGCAAGCACCTCATGTCAGACACATCTCTACCCGCCCCGACGACGATGGCAGTCACCCTCCGCGATGGGTCGATTGCCCAATTGAGGCCGATCCGTCGCGAGGATCGTGGTCTGCTCGCCGAAGGCTTGAGCCTGATGTCGATCGAGAGCCGATTCGCCCGATTTGGTGTCGGCGTCGACCACCTAACCCCGTCGGAACTGGACTATCTGACCAATGTCGATCAGGTCGGGCACGTTGCCTGGGGGGCCGTGATCGACAATGAGCCAGCCGGCGTCGGTCGCTACATACGGTTCTCTGACCCGGTCTGTGCCGACCTGGCAGTAGCCGTTGTCGACAGGTTCCAGGGACGGGGTCTTGGCCGCGTGCTCTTCGAAGCGCTTGTTGCCTCTGCCCGGGCAAACAAGCTCTCTGAGCTCTGCTTTGCGGTGCAGCCATTCAATGAGGCGGTGCGCCGCATCCTCGAGGGGGTCGAGGTGGCCCTCACCGAGAGCGGTGGCCTGGTTCAGGGACGGATCGAGGTCTCATCGGTACCCCCCACAGAGCGCGACGAGCGATTCGCCGAGCTCCTCGCCCAAGCCCGCGATGGGCGATGAGGAGCGAGCCTCAGCCTTCCTCTTCGAGATCGAGCGCGGCCGAGTTGATGCAATAGCGGAGCCCGGTCGGATTGGGCCCGTCGTCGAAGACGTGCCCGAGATGCCCGCCACAGTTGGCGCATCGAACCTCGGTCCGCGCCATGCCATATGAGCGGTCTGTCTCCTCGGCGACTTTCTCCAATTGGATTGGCTGATAAAAGCTCGGCCAACCCGACCCGGAGTCGTACTTCGTGTCGCTGGAGAACAGCTCTTCACCACAGCCGGCGCAGCGGTAGGTCCCGTGGGCCTTGGCGTTCCAATACTTGCCGGTGAAAGCGCGCTCGGTCCCGGCCTCGCGAAGCACCTCATACTGCTCGGGGTCGAGCTTCTGGCGCCATTCGGCCTCGGTCTGCGGCATGTCACTCATTTCGTTCTCCGTTATCCGTCTTCGCCCAGAACTTCGTATGGCGGAACGTCAGATCTCGACTACTTGTTCCAGACGATCGATGAATGTCCCAAAGGCTGGATTCAGCTTGACCCGGGCCAGGTCGGGGCTCATCCACTGCACCCGATCGATCTCGGGAAACTTCTGGTGGCCTATCGAAAACAGACCCGGGTCCAGTGTCTCGACGTCGTAGTCCGCCTCGACTGCCCAGGCGATGACGATCTTGCGGGACTTCATCGAGACGTCCCCGAGCGGGATCCATGGCTTGGGCGGGGCAGACCAACCGGTCTCCTCCTCGAACTCCCGGGCAGCGGTGACTTCATCGTGCTCGCCATGTTCCACCATCCCTTTGACGATCGACCACCAGCCGTTGTCGCGACGTGCGAAATATGGCCCTCCCGGGTGAGCAACAAGCACCTCGATGCCGTCCTGTCGGCGGAAGGGGAGAAGACCCGCGGATCTCACAGACCCCGACATTACGCTGGCCGCGTGACCCTCCTGGCCCCTCAGACCCACCATCACCATCATCACGTTGATCTTCTGGAGCTGGCACTTCCGGAGTTTCGCCTCTTCCCTGGCGAGCCCTTGGGTGCCGGTCTACAGCGACTGAGCCTCCACGAATTGGAGATTTCGGTATCGGGCTTCTACGACGGCGAGGAGGCTTTCGGTGAGGCGGTGCACACCACCCGCAAGTCGACGAAGAAGATCAGAGCTCTGCTCCGACTGGTTCGGTATGAGATTGGAGAAAAGGTCTATCACTTCGAGAACGAGGCGATGCGTGACACCGCCCGGTTGCTGACAGGTGCTCGGTCGGCGGCTGTCATGGTCAATGCCGTCGACAACCTCAAGCTCCTCTATGGGTCTCTGCTCGCGGCTGGAACCTTCGAGGAGACCGAGGAGCGGCTCCTGGTGAACCGGGATCGGATCGAGACCCGGGCGATGGAGGACCCGGAGCTGGTACCCCGCGTGGTAGCCAATCTGGAGCGGGCCCAGAGCCGTTATGCGTCGTGGCCCACTGATTCCCACGCCAGGAAGGTATACGGCAGCGGAGTCCGTGACTCCTATTCCTCGATTGGGCCTGGGTTGAAAGCGACCTACCGACGTGGTCGCGGCGAGATGGTCATGGCGTATCGAGCTCCGAGCCCGGCCGCCTTCCACAGCTGGCGAAAGAGGGTCAAGTACCTGAAACACCAGATGGAGATCATCACGCCGTTGTGGCCGGAGGTCGTATTGGGGATGGCCATCACCCTCGATCGAATGGCTGAGCTGTTGGGGGAAGATCACGATCTGGCCGATCTGTTGCAGTCGCTGACCGACCGACCCGAGTTGTGCCCCAACCCGATCGAACGCTCGTTGCTGCGCGCTCTGGCCGAGCAGAGACGATCGGACGTTGAGACAGCTTCCCGGATCCTCGGCCGCCGGATCTACGCCGAGAGCCCGGCCAGCCTCAAGGGCAGATTCGGCGCCTACTGGGAGTCGATGGAACTGGCCCGGGGAATGGCGTTGGCCCTGAACGGGCACTAGCGGCTGGAATCTGAGAGCCGTTTTCTGGGTTCAATTCAGTCGGCATGACCACCATTCGCACCGAACCCGGGATGAAAAGGGTGAGGGTGATGCTCGGCGGCGAGATGATTGCCGACACCACGAAACCGCTGCTGGTTTGGGAGCACCCGGCCTTCCCCAACTACTTCTTCCCCGAAGGGGATGTCAGGATGGATCTACTGACGTCCACAGGCGAGGCCATCGAATCACCGAGATTGGGATCGATCATTCGGTACGCCGTGAAGGCGGGTGGCTCTGAAGGAGCTGCCTACGCCGCCGTCGATCCATCGACCCCCGAGCTCGAGGGCCACATAGGCTTCGTGTGGAGGACAATGGACCACTGGTTCGAGGAGAATGAAGAGGTGTACACCCACGCCCGTGACCCAAACACCAGGATCGACATCCTTCCCTCGGAGCGTCGGGTCCGCGTCGTGATCGATGGGGTGAGCGTCGCTGACAGCACCAATGGCTCGTTCCTCTTCGAGACCGGGCTGCCAGCCCGCTACTACCTCCCCAAGGTCGACGTCCGGATGGACCTGATGACGCCGACGACCCGATCCACCTCCTGTCCCTACAAGGGAAATGCTCGTTACTGGTCGGCCACGGTGAATGGGCAGGTCTATGAGGACATCCTCTGGGGGTACGACACCCCGCTACCCGAGTCACAGAAGATCGCCGGCCTCGTCTCCTTCTACAACGAGAAGGTGGACGTGTATGTCGATGAGGTCCTCCAGGAGCGACCGGCGACCAAGTTCGTCTGAGTACTCCGACGCTGCAGAAAATTCTTCGGAATTCGACAACAAGGGCATGGAATCTGTCGGGGGCGGTCGGTAGCGTAGCGAACATATGTTCGACGTGTTGGAAGCCCCGCCAGATGTGGTTGCACCTGAGGATGTTGTCGACGAGCTGAGCTCGTTGTTCGCACAGAGGGATCGAATCGACGCTCGGATAGCCGATCTCATCCATCGGGCATGGGATACAGAAGCTTTCGAGCGCGACGGATATTCGTCCGTGACGGCCCTGTTGAAGCACCGCATGTCACTGCACCCTGGCGAGGCTCAACGTCTGGTGGTCCGGGCCAACGGGTTGGCGAACACTCCTCTTGTGGCACTCGCCCATTCCAGGGGCGCTATCTCCGGGGCCCAGGTCGACGTCCTTCTCGAGGCGAAGTTCATTGCCGGCGACGCTTTCCAAGAGGAGGAGGGCCGACTCGTCACTGTTGCCATGGATACTCCGCTCGTCCGCGACTTGAAGAAGTACCTCGAGTATTGGTTGGAGCAAGTGGCCGCTCTCGACCTGAGCATGGAGCGGAACCTGATCCGGGACCTCCGCTCGCTCTCATTGCGTCGGGATGGGGAGATGATCCGGATCAACGGGTGGGTCGACATCGAATCCGGCGAGCGCCTCCGCGCCGGGTTGGAACTGGGCCCGCCAGTGGAGGGCGACACTCGATCGACACCCGCCCGCCGCGCCGACTTACTCCTCGACATCATGAACGGGGCGACTGGCCGTCCGGACATCCTGGTTCACGTCTCCGCTGAGACTCTCCTCGAAGGCAAGCCCGGAATTTCAGAAACCAGTAGCGGCGTCTTCCTCACCACCGAGGAGATCAGACGGCTCGCCTGCGATGCCAACTTGAGTCGGGTTGTCTTTGGCCCGGAATCGCAACCGCTCGACGTGGGCAGGGCAAAGCGGCTGGTTAGCGGTCCGCTACGAACCGCAATCTGGGCCAGAGATCTCCGATGTGTATTCACGACGTGTGACCGGGACGCCAACTGGTGCGATGTGCACCATCTGGTTCACTGGGCGGACGGTGGGGAGACCAAGGTCGACAACCTGGTCTTGCTGTGTCGTACCCACCACATCCTGGTCCACGAGGTGGGTTGGACCATCGGTGGCCAGCCCGGCGATCTCCACTTCTACCGGCCTGACGGCACCGAGTTGGGCAGTGAGCCTCCACCACGACCGCCATATCGCAGTCCTATTTTCACAGTCGAGACGAAACGCGAACTTCCGCCGGGTGGGCTGATTCCCCTGATCCTCAATCGCCCGTGGCTTAGGGGTCCCTGACCGCTAGTTTCACCCCGACCGCTTCACCGGAGACCTACGCATGTGTTACGACGAAGACTCCAGCCCACCGATCGAAGTCATCGACGGAGGAGTAGGCGGACACGGCGACCTGGTCCTCACCGCTCAGGATGGCAACGAGTTCGCCGCTTTCAGCGCTACGAGTAGCCACGGCAAGGGCCCGGGTGTAGTCATCCTCCCCGACGTCCGAGGCCTCCATCGCTTTTACGAACAGCTCGCGCTGCGATTCGCAGAAAATGGCTATGACTCGGTCGCCATCGACTATTTCGGTCGCACCGCCGGCGTCGGCAAGCGGCGTGACGCCTTCCCCTACGCCGACCATGTGCCGCTGACCACGGTGGAAGGGGTGACTGCGGACACCGCGGCCGCTGTCTCCCACCTTCGGGCGGCCGATCCGCAACGTTCGGTCTTCACGGTGGGGTTCTGCTTCGGGGGCAGCAACTCCTGGCATCAGGCTGCCGCCGGTCATGGCCTCTCCGGCGTGATCGGCTTCTATGGCAACCCCAAGCGCCCTCCTGTCGGTCCGATCGAGCGGGTCGTAGATTTCGAGTGCCCGGTTCTTGGCCTGATGGCGGGCGACGACCCCGGCATTCCAGTTGAAGTCGTCGACGAGTTTCGTGAGGCCCTGAACGACGCAGGCGTCGAGAACCAAATCGTCGTCTATCCAGGGGCCCCGCATTCCTTCTTCGATCGCAAGCAGGAGGAATTTGCCGACGCATCAGCCGACGCTTGGCGACGGGTTCTCGACTTCATCGAAGCCACATGACCACACAGGCTCGGCGGGCCCTTCCTGGAGGCACGGTCACGTTTCTGTTTCTGGACATCGAGAGATCGACAGAGCATCTCGAGGCATTAGGGCCGGACTATCCACAGCTGCTGGAGACGTACCGCGATCTCACCGAGCGTGCCATCGCTGATCGTGGAGGGGTCATTTTCGGTTCTGAGGGAGACGGGCTGTTCATTGCCTTCCCAGAAGCAGGTGCCGCCGCCCTGAGTGCGGTCGATGCGCAGATGTCTTATGCGACGGCGCCCTGGCCCCGGGGCTCGACGGTATTGGTTCGGATGGGGATCCACACCGGCACCCCGACTCTGATCGGCGACGACTACACAGGCCTGGATGTCCATCGAACGGCCCGAATCATGGCCGCAGCATGGGGTGGGCAAATTCTCCTCTCGGCGGTGACAGTTTCACTTCTGGCCCGGCCCGGGGTGACCTGCCGGGAGTTGGGTTGGTACGACATGAAAGGGCTGACCCGACCGGAGCGGCTCTATCAACTCGTGTCCCCTTCGCTCGTCTCGGGTTTCCCGCCGGTGCGAGCCAGGAACCGGGAAGTGGATCTTCCCGCCTATATGACCGAGTTCATCGGGCGTGAAGGAGACGTTTCGACGCTTCTGGGCATGCTCGAAGGCGGAGCCCGACTGATCACCCTGACGGGGCCTGGTGGCATTGGGAAGAGTCGGATCGTCGGTCGCAGCAGCGTCCCGTTTGGGGTCGAGCTACCCCGACGGTGTGACGTTCGTTGATCTTTCGAACGAGACGGATCCCGATCGGGTGCCCGCCGCAATCGCCGAAAAGATCGGGATCCCGGCTGAGCCTGATCACGACCCATTGGAGGTCCTGATCAATCAGCTGGCCGAGATGGAGATGCTGCTGGTCCTGGACGGCTTCGAACGAGTGGCCGGTGCAGCAGTCTCGATCGCGACGGTTCTCGGCCGATGCCCGAAGCTATGCCTGCTCGTCACCAGCCGGGGCTCGCTTCGCATCGGCGCTGAGAGGGAGTTTCGCGTCGATCCCCTGGGGTGGGCGGCGACGGGAGCGGATTTCGACCAGGTCGCGGCCTCCGCTGCCGTTCAGCTGTTCCTCGACCGGGCCCGACTAGTGCGCCCGGATTTCGAGCTCACCCCCGAAAACGCACATGTCATCCGTGAACTGGTGGAGCGACTGGATGGGTGCCCCCTCGCCATCGAGTTGGCGGCCGCCAGAGCCCGCCTCCTCCCTCCCGAAGACATTCTCGACCGGCTCGAGGCGGTCCTCGATCTGTCCACATCGTCACCCGATCTTCCGACGCGGCAACGATCGCTTCGGGCCACGATCGAGTGGAGCCACGGACTGCTCAATGAGGCCGACCAAAGGCTATTCAGGCGTCTTGGAGTCTTCGTTGACGGTTGGTCGCTGGAGGCGGCCGAGGCGGTAGCGGGGGACAGCGCGCCCGACGTCTTTCTCGGATTGGAGACCTTGGTCGGTCAGAGCATGATCTCGGTCGAGTCCGCGGGCCGGATGGCGATGGGCACCGCCATGCGCGAGTTCGCTCTGGAGAAGCTTCATGCCTCCGGAGACGAGGAAGAGACCCGTCTGCGCCATGCTGAGCACTACGACCGGGTCGTGGTGGAGAGCGAGCCATTGCTCCGGGGGCGGAAGCAGCGAGAGACAGTGGCGAAGTTGTCCCGCGACTGGCGCAATCTGCGGACCGCCGCCGATTGGGCCATGAACACCGATCGCGTGCAGTTGGCCGGGTCGCTTTACGTCCGCACCTGGATCGTGGCCTGGCAGGGCGACAATTGGAACAACGTCAAGGCCGACACCGCCCGACTGATGGCGGTCAGCGACCGACTCGATGATGTCTTGAGAGCACGAGCCTTGTTCGTGGCCGCTGGGACGCTCATGGAAATGGGAGAGCCCGAACCTGCCATTGCCTACGGGAGGCCCGCTGTGGAACTGGCGTCCCGAATCGGGGATCAGGAGACCGAGGCCTGGGCCCGTCTCATGATCGCTGGGTCCATCCTGTTCGAAGACACCTTCAGCCAGGAGGCCCGGACCCATATTTCCAAGGCAGTGGAGCTAGCCGAGAGCATCGACGACCCATTCGTCCTCGGCTATGCCTCCAGCTTCCAGGCGGCGATGTTGACGGTGGATGGTGACATCGAGTTGGCACTGCAGATTCATGCCAGGGTCCTGACAATCGCACTTGAGTTGGACAACGTTTCGTTGATCGTTCAGACCTACTGTCAGGCCGCCCTCACCCACCTGGCGGCCGGCGATCGAGGCCGGGCGCGAGAGGTCTTGGAGGCGGCTGCGGAGTATCTCGATCGGCTGCGGAGTCTGGAGGGCCTCGCTCTCTTCCTCGACTCCGTCTCCTGGTTGGCGTTCACGGAAGAGGATCCAGTGAGGGCAATGACAGCTCTGGGGGCGGCCAACGCGACCAGGGCCAGAGTGGGGCTTGTCCGGTGGGCGCTTGTCGCCATCCTGCTCGAGTCGGCGGGGATGGCCGCGGAGGCGGAGACGCCTGAGCTCGCGGAGGCTCGTCGTGTCGGCGCTGGAGATGGCCCCGCATGACGCAATCAGCTTCGCCCTTCAGCCCCACCACGAGTTGGCGCCCGCAGGCTGAGACCAGGGTCAGCGCCTAGAGCTGGCCGGACCGGCCGGCGTCCGCGTACGAATCGAGATAGGCCGGGTCGTCGTAACGGCTGAGCAGGAGATCAGGCTGAGTACTCGGGCAGCTCGTCACCAGAGATGTGACGGGCAACCAGATCTCCGGCTCCCATCGACACCATCACGCCGAATCCCGACATTCCGGCCATGAGATAGAACCCCGCCGGCCCGGCTGGCCCGACCAGGGGTCGGTTCTCGGCGGGTCTTGAGGTAATAGCCGCCATCGACCACCGAATGGGGAAGCCCATCGAGGTAGGGGGCCAGTCCGGGCACCATCGTGGTCAGGCCCCGCATCACCACCTCGGGATACAGAGGGTCATCCAACAGTGGCCAGACCGGTTCCTCCCGAGTTTCGTTGTGGTACTCCCAGAGGGCAAGAAGGTAGGGCGAATCGGCGCCGCCTTCGGGGCGTCCGTGGCAAAAAATGGGCATCTGACCGAGCAGATCGTGGCGGCCCTGTTCTTGCAACTCTGCTCTCTCCTCGTCGCTCCAGTCGACCGTCTGGTGGTCACTCCAAATGAACATCGGGGCGTGGCGAGGGATCACTCCAAGATGCTCCCGATAGGCCACCTTGATGTGGACTTCAGCAAGGACCGGCAGGTCGACCCCCACCATGTTGGCCACCGAACGCGACATTGGCCCCGCCCGCGTTGACCACGACGTTTGAAGCGATCCGGTCGCCGGAGGCCAGACCCACCCCCGTCACCGAGTCGCCGTCGACATCTATTTTCGTGACCTCGTCCTGGAGAAAAGTCGTTCCGTCCTGGCGTGCGCGCTCGAGCATCCATGCCCCGAGTTGCTGGGCGCTCAGCCACCCGGCGCGTCGGACATGGACTGCACCTACCGCCTTATCCGTGATGAAGGGAAAGTGCTCCCGAATCGTGTCCGAGCCGATGAGGATGTCGGCGCCCTCTGGTGCCCCCAGGTAGCCCTCATCGGGTGAATGGCGATAAGGGATTGGTCCGGGGTGAATCCTGACCGTGCCGGCGCCGAGTGTCGACGTGTGATGGGCCTCTTCGATCATGGTGTGGAGACGGGCTTCGTCTGCGGTAATGAAGAGATAACCGCGACGGTTTATCCCGATGACGTTCCCCGACTCGGCCGCCACCTTCTCGAGCAGGTCGATGGAGCGATTCATCAACTGGACCATGGGGGAATTTGGCCACCAGTTGCGGTAGCACTCGGCTGACTTGTCCGACGTGAGCGTCAGCGGCGGGCGAGGGTCGACGATCCGCACCCGCTTCGCTCCCTGGACGACGGCGAGGTGATAGGCGGCCGACACCCCGGCCACCCCGGCACCGATCACGACCGCTTCTGCGGAATCGGTCATTTACAAACCCAGAAAAAGGCGGACGCGACTAGCAATCTCATCCGGGGTGAAGCCGAGCTCCTTGGCGAGGACATGATCCGGAGCTGATGCCCCGAAGCGATCCAGCCCGATGGTGAGACCGTGTTCACCGACGATGCGCTCCCAGCCGAAGGTGGCGGCCGCCTCGATCGACACCCGCGGTGCGGTGCCGAGCACCTCGGCCTGGTAGCTCCGATCCTGCTCGAAGAAGAGCTCCCAACAGGGGAGACTCACGACTCGGGCCTCGATCCCTTCGCCGGCAAGTGCCTCGGCAGCGGCAAGGGCAGCCGAGACCTCCGAGCCGGTGGCGATCATCGTCACGGCGGAGCCCTCGCGGACGACGTATCCGCCGCGAGCCACGCCCTGCGGCACAGGGTCGAGGGTTGGCAGGTTCTGACGGGTCAGGACCAAGGCGACAGGCCCGTCGTGCCGGTTGAGGGCTATCTCCCAGGCTTGGAGGGTCTCGTTGGCGTCAGCGGGGCGGATCACCCAAAGATTTGGCATGGCCCGAAGCGAGGCCAGGTGCTCAATCGGCTGATGGGTTGGCCCATCTTCCCCAAGAAATATCGAATCATGGGTGTACACCCAGATCGACGGTGCCTTCATGATCGCCGATAGACGCACTGCCGGGCGTTGGTAATCGCTGAACACGAAGAAGGTGGCCGAGTAGGGCTTGAGACCGCCGTGGACCGCCATCCCATTCACGGCCGCCCCCATTGCGTGCTCTCTGATCCCGAACGGGATGTCGCGGGCTGAGCGGTCCTCGCGAGAACAGCCGGCCCTTCTCGATCACTGTCTTGGTCGAGCCGGCGAGATCGGCAGCGCCCCCGATGAACCCTGGAACCTTCTCCGCCATTTCACCGAACAACATCGACGAAGAGGCTCTGGTGGCCAGGCTGCCACCGACTTCGAAGCCGGGACCGTCGAGCTTGATCGGTGTGGGGTCATGGAGTCCGCTCCACAGAGCCCTTTGCTCGGCAGTTGCCGATTCAAAGCGGTCGGTCCAAGCCCGGTGGGCGTTGCGGCCCCGGTCCATGGCGGCGCTGAAGAACTCGTAGACGCCGTCTTCGACGTGGAACTTGGGCCCGATAGGAAATCCCATCGCTTCCTTGGTCAGCTTGATCTCCTCGTCACCCAGCGGGGACCCATGGGCCCCGGCCGTGTCCTGTGCATGCGGCGCACCGTCGGCGATGTGGGTGTGACAGGAGATCAGCGACGGCCGGTCACCGTCGTCGAGGGCGGCCTCGATCGCGGCTCCTACCGCTTCTCTGTCATGCCCGTCGACATCTTGGGTGTGCCAGCCCAATGCATCGAATCGGGCCACCACGTCCTCGCTGAATGTGATGTCAGTCGACCCGTCGATCGAGATGCGATTGTTGTCGTAGAGATAGACCAACTTGCCAAGGCCAAAATGACCAGCCAATGAGGCCGCTTCGCTGCTGACCCCCTCCATCAGGTCGCCATCAGACACGAATCCGAACGTCCGATGGTCGACCAGATCCGAACCGAGCCGTGCCCTGAGATGGGCTTCGGCAATCGCCATCCCGACTCCGGTTGCGAACCCCTGACCGAGAGGGCCGGTCGTCATCTCGATGCCGATCCGATGATCGATTTCGGGATGACCGGCGGTATGGCTGCCCCATTGCCGGAAGTTGCGCAGGTCATCGAGAGTCAGCGGGAACCCGCTGAGGTGGAGGGAGTAGAGCAGCATCGACCCGTGGCCGTTGGAGAGCACGAATCGGTCACGATCTGGCCACTCCGGATCGGTGGGGTCGACGTTGAGATATTTCTCCCAAAGGACCACCGCGATGTCGGCCATGCCCATTGGCATCCCGGGGTGCCCGCTGTCGGCCTTCTGCACTGCGTCCATCGCCAGCGCCTTGATTGTGTTGACCGCCAGCTGCTCGATCGGGCTCGAATTCATCGGCTGCGAGGGTACCCGTGCCAGCCGGCGGTCGGTTTCACATGGTCAGGGCCGGCACAGTCCGCAAGGTCGAAATCCGGCTGCTTCTGCCGCTCTTCCCGAGCTGAAGTCGAGGACGTTCTCCGGCTTGGATCGCCTTATGGCTCGACAAGTGGGGTTGCAGAAGATGTGAGTGGAAGCATTGCCCTGAACCCGGACATGGTGCTCGGCCAGATCCTCGAGATGGACCGGGTCGGCGCCCTCGTGGGTTAGCAGCTCCCATTTCACGTGGGGTCCGCCCAGGGAATAGGCACCGATGGTGCCGTCCGATCGGACCACCCGGTGGCAGGGGATGATCAGGGGGATCGGATTGCGGGCCATGGTCGAGCCCACCGCTCGGGCTGCACCGGGCCGCGCCGCCTCCCGCGCCAGCCATCCATAGGGCCGCACCTCTCCCTTGGGGATGGTGGCGGCGATCCGGAGGATGCGGGCCTGAAAGTCTGTGACCGACCTCAGATCGACGGGCAATCTTCCCGGCGTGCCGGCTTCGATCGCGGCGGGGATGTGACCCGACCACGCCGAGGGAGCTTCGGCCCGAATCAGTTGTCGACCGTGTCGGTGAGTGAAGTAGCCCTCGAAGTCGTCGGAGGCGAGACCGAGGGAGGAGACGCCGTTGGGGTTGAACATCACCACCACCTGACCCACCGGCGACTCATAGAAGTCGTAGCCGTCGGCGATGCCGGTGCCCAGCGCAACGCCTTCGCTGACGCCGTCGGGCAGTGGCCCGCTCAGCCCTTGCAGTTGTTGTTCAATGTTCATGCTTCCTGCTCCATCATCTCTCGTAAACGGTCCAGTCCGCGATGGATATCGGCTTTGACGGTCCCTTCGGGGCGACCAGTGGTCTCTGAGATTTCTCCGATCCCGAGCCCGACCACATGACGCAAGACGACCGCGGTCCGTTGGTTTCGGTTGAGCGAGGCGAACCGGGCATCCCAGGCCCGCTTGTCCGGTATCTCGGCGTCCTCCACCCCGTGGTCGTTCATCTCGACGAACAGAGGCCGCCGAGATCGGTCCCGGATGTGGTTTCGGCCGAGATTGACCGCGATCGTCCACACCCATGGGGCCAATCGGAGGTCGTCGAACCGCTGCCGATCGAAGTCACCGAGGGCCCGGTAGGCCCTGATGAAGGTCTCCTGGGTCAGGTCCTCGGCCTCCTGGTGGTCACCACACATGCGACGCAGACCCCAATAGAGCCGGGGGCCCAGCTCGTTGACCAGGTCCGGGAAGGCCTGGTCCAAATCTGCGGCGAGCGCGTGTGTCAGCTCATCCATCGTCATCAGAACACCCAGGACAGTGATTCGGTTGCAGCGGTCGCACCGTACTTAGATATCCGCGGTGGACGACTCGGAGATCACCGAGACATTGCGGCTTGCAGAAGCGGCTGTCAAAGCCGGTGAGCCGCTCGGCCCGACCGGATTCTGGGGAGCCGTTGCCGCGGTGAAGGCCGACCCCGGTTTGATTGAAGTCGCACGCCGACCGGATTGGTGTCATCGATTCGATCGCCTTTCGCAATTGGGCGCTGGTAACGGTCCGTCTCTGGATCGGGAACCTGTTGGTGATCGGCGGAGCCCTTCTCGGTTGCGCCTTGATTGCCTGGTCGTATTACCTGGAAGGGACTTCCGCTGCGGTCACTTTCCTCTTGGGGTTCGGAGCCATCCTGATCACCACCCACAGCCTCGGCCATCTTGTGACGGGGACGTTGCTCGGGATACGTTTCACACGCTGGTTCGTGGGATCAGTTCGCCGCCCCCAGCCGGGGGTCAAGGTGGATTACTCCAGCTATCTTCGGGTGCCTCCGCGGTCCCGGGCCTGGATGCACGCCTCCGGAGCGATCGTCACCAAGATCGTCCCCTTTGCCCTGATCGGTGCCGCCCTCGCCGCCGACGTTCCGACCTGGGTGGTGTGGGTGCTGGTGGCGGTTGGCATCAGCCAGATCATCACCGACGTCCTCTGGTCGACGAAGGCATCTGACTGGAAGAAGTACCGCCGGGAGATGCAGTTCTCCTTCCGGCGAACGGCCTAGTTCTCCTGCTCCACCATCGTCGGGATCGATCCGTCGGTTTGATGCATTTGCTCGTGGGTGCGCAGCAGTTGTTCGAAATTCGGCGGGTCTTCGACATCGATCGCGATCAGGTGCCTGGTCACCGGCCCATCGGCCCGGTCGAACGCTCGGGCCTTGGCGATCAAGGCCGCCGAGGCGTCGTCAATGCGCCGGTGTTGCGCCAGATGCTCCTCCCATGAGCCAGTGGCGAACATCTCGGTGAGCCGGGTCGGGGTCGAGGCGTTCCGGAACAGGCTCCACCGATAGGCCCCGGTTCTGAGGCGAACCAGGCGGATCTCGTTCATGAGCTCGGTGAACTCAACGAAATCGCTTTCATCAATGGTCCAGGTGTTGAGAATCATCACCGGCCCCCCTGCCCGCGATCTCGTCGTGGACCGGGAATGTCCGCTCTTCGTTGAACTCGGGTGATTCCACCTCGTCGAGGGTGGGCAGCTTGAACGCAGGTGAGGCCAGGCCCAGGGCAACCGTTCCCAGGGAGAGAACCACCATCGCTTGCCCGGTGCCGATGGCGTCGGCGACGATGCCTGACAGGATCGCTCCCAAGGGGAGGACGCCCCCAAACGCCAAGGTGTAGAAGGACATAGCCCGGCCTCGAATCCAATGTGGCGCCATGAGCTGGGCAGTGGCGTTGAGATTGGTCAGCGTCAGCACCCAGAACGCACCGGAGAAGAACATTGCCACGAACGCCCAGGCGAGGTTGGGCGCCAGACCGACCCCGATCCCCGCGACGCCGAAGAGGGTGATGGTCGCCATAGGGGCCCGTCTCCCCAAACGCCCGACAAACCGTTGGCGGACAAAGGCCCCAAGCAAGGCCCCGGCACCCATCGCCGCCAGCAATGCGCCAAGGGCTCCGGCTCCGCCACCAAGTGCCTCGGTTCGCCCCGGCAGGACCGACTGCACCACGGCCGAGGTGATGGCGAATAGGGCCACGAGCAGAAGGAGACGCCGGAACACCGGTGTGTACCGGGCGTAGCGGACTCCAAGGCTTATCGCGGTCCCGAACGAGGTGTTCTCCCGAATCGGGCTGTTGATCGAGCTCCCGATCATGATCAGAGCCACGACCACTGCGGCGTAGCTCAGGGCATTGATCGCAAAGCCGGCTTGGGGGCCGAGGGTGGCGACGATGAGCCCACCGATGGCGGGCCCAACGGCCCGGGCCACATTGAATCCCGCCGAGTTGAGTGCCACTGCATTGGGAATCATCAGGCGTGGCACCAGGTCGGGAAGAAGGGCATTCCAGGTGGGGAGGTTGAGGGCGACCCCGGTGCCCAGGATCAGCCCGAGTCCGAGCAGCCAGCCAGGTGTGATCAGGTCGGTGGCGGTGAGAATTGCCATAGCCAGCGCCGAGCCGCCCATTATCACCTGTGAGATCAGCATCAACTTGGTCCGGTCGAACATGTCCGCCAGGGCCCCTGCCGCCAGGGCCAGAAAGAGAAGGGGGAGGGTGCTCGAGGCGACCATCAGGCCGACCCACGTGTTGGAGTGAGTCATCTCGAACATCAGCCAGTTGGCGGCGACCGTCTGGATCAGACTGCCCACGTTTGAGACCAAGGATGCGATCCAGAGCGTGCGGAACGACTCGATCCGAAGTGGGGCGACCGCCGAGGTCATGGCCACCAGCGTAGGAGCGGTAGGTTCCTCCCAGTGGTTCGCGATCTCGCATACTTCATCCAGGGAGACGAGGGACCGGGTCCCGGGGTGCTCCTGCTCCATTCCTTCTGGGGCCTTACCTCATCTGTGAAGGGCCTGGCTGATGAGCTGGCCGACCTTGGGTTCACGGTCCTTGCCCCGGACATCAACTTCGGTGAACTTCCGGAGTCGGAACAGGACGCCCTGGATCATCTCGGCAAGGCTGATCCCAACCGGCTCGCATCGCTGGTCCTTTCATCCGCAAAACTCCTCCACCAAAAGTCGACAGAGGGCCCGATCGGGATGGTCGGGTTCGGAATGGGTGGGTCACTCGCCCTTTGGGCATCCGTCCGCCTGGCTGACGCCGTCGGGGCCGTTGTGTCTTTCTACGGAAGCCAACAGATCGACTTTGCGGGCGCCCGGTCGGTCTACATGATCCATCTCGCCGCCGAGGACGAGTTCATCACCGACGACGAGGCGGCGTTCATGGAGGCGACGATGAGGCTCGAAGAGTTGGACGTGGAGGTCATCCGCCATCCCGACACCAAACACGGTTTCGGCGAACCTGACGGCGACACCTTCGACCCGGAGACATTCGACGCCGCCTGGCGCCATACGATCGAGTTCCTCGAGGAGCGGCTGAGCGTCTAGCCGGCCCGCGCGGCTTGGTCGGAGCGGACATAGCCCTCGTGGGCCATCCGCTTCCCCATCACGTCGTACATCTCGGGCTCGGTTGGCGTCCATGTTGCGAGACCGTCGACGTAACGGTTGAACATGGAGAAGGCAGCTGCGATCAGAACTGTGTCGTGGATCTCCTTGTCCGTGGCTCCCTCGGCCCGCGCCAGATCGACATCGGCGTCGGTCACATTTCGACCGCTCTCCGCCACCTTGCCGGCGATGGCCAGTAGCGCCTTGAGCTTCGGGGAAACCGGTGCGCTCTGGTAGTCGTCCTTCACTGCGTCCACCAGGGCGTAGTCACCGTCGAGGTTGTGAGCGGCGGCGGCTCGATGACTGTCCTGACAGAAGAGACAGTCGTTTTGCGAGGAGACGAAGGTGGCGATCATCTCCCGCTCGCCACTGGTGAGGGTGTTCGGCCCACGGAGGAGCACCTCTGCCAGCTCTCTCATTGGTTTTGCCGTCTCCGGGCTGAAGGCAAAGGCACTGGTGATTCCGGGCAATTCTGGGGGTAGATCGATATGCGGCACGACACCGAGTGTAAGGGGAGCGGGTACCGTTAAAGAAATGGCGGTGCGCGACCAGCAATTGACGCCGCGAGTCGGTGCGGCGCTGCTCCGCGACCTCGAATCCCGGATCGACGTGCCTGTGGCGGGCCACGACCTGATTGATGTTGACTCGCCTTTCACCCTCGAAGTCATCGGGCGAATCCCGCAGGCAACGGCCGAGGACGTCGACGCTGCCGTGGCACGGGCGCACGCCGCTCAACCGGCCTGGGCCGCATTAGGAGTACGACGACGCGCCGCAATCCTCCTTTCGTTTCACGACCGTCTCATGAAGGAAGTCGACACGATCGTGGACATCATCCAGCTCGAGGGGGGCAAGGTCAGAGCCGGCGCCTGGGAAGAAGTCGTGGACGTTGCAGGAACGGCCCGTTACTACGCCAACACCGCCCCCGCGCTCATGAGGAGAAAGCGCCGTCAGGGAGCCATGCCGGTGTTCACAAAGACTCACGAGTACCGGCATCCAAAGGGAGTCTGCGGCTTCATCTCTCCTTGGAACTTCCCGTTCAATCTCTCGATCGGTGACGCCATCGCAGCGCTGGTGGCTGGAAACACCGTCGTGCTGAAGCCGGACGAAAGGACTCCGTTCTCCTTGCTGGCGGCGGTCAGGTTGTTCGATGAGGTCGGTCTTCCAGAGGGCGTCATCCAGGTGGTGACCGGGCGCGGCGACATCTGTGGCCCGGCCCTCATCGACGGCGTCGACTATGTGATGTTCACTGGGTCGAGCGCAGTGGGGAGCAAGGTGGCCGAACAGGCCGGGCGCAACCTGATCGGCGCCTCGATGGAACTCGGTGGGAAGAACGCCGCAATCGTGCTTGCCGATGCCGACCTGGACCGGACGGTTCCTGAGCTGGCGAGAGGAACCTTCGGGCACGCCGGCCAGATGTGCGTCCACACCGAGAGGATTTACGTCGAGCGAGAGATCGTGGACGAGTTCACCAAGCGATTCGTGGAGCACACTGAGCGTCTGGAGGTCTCCGCGGGCTTCGAATTCGGGCCGTTGGTCGGTGCTCTGATCACCCGAGAGCACATGTCAGCAGTCGAATCCCATGTCCAAGATGCCCTGGCCAAAGGGGCGAGCCTGCTCACCGGCGGCAAGGCGAGGCCCGACGTCGGGCCTCTCTTCTATGCCCCAACGATCCTCACAAGTGTCGACGAGACGATGAACGTCTGCCGGGGTGAGACTTTCGGGCCGGTGGTCTCCATCTATCCGGTCTCGTCCGCTGATGAGGCGGTGCGACTCGCGAACGATTCCGATCTCGGGCTCAACTTCAGCGTCTGGTCGGCCAACACTCGGCGTGCGGAGGCCATCGCCATCCGACTCCAAGCTGGGAGCGTTGCCGTGAACGACGGTTACGTGGCGACCTGGGGATCTCACGACGCCCCGATGGGCGGGTTCAAGCGATCGGGGCTGGGTCGCCGTCACGGGAGCGAGGGCCTGCTCAAGTTCACCGAGCCCCAGACAGTGGCGGTTCAGCGACTGATACCGGGTTACGCCCCCGCCCTGGGTCTGTCCTATGAGACCTATCGGAAGCTGGTCGAGCGGCTGGTCGCTGTCTTCAGACGTCTGCCGTTCTACAAGTAGCGCCGGCCGCTATTCCTCCGACATTTCTGCCAGATCCGCGGCCAGGACGTCGCGCTCCTCGGTGTCCTCGATGTCCGGAAGCAGTGCTTTTGCCATCTCGAGATGCTCGGTGAAGGTGTCGACGTCATCGACCTCGGCGGCTGCGCGGGCGATCGCCTCATGAGCGAATCCCCGGACGAAGGCATCGAGTTCGTTCTCCTCGCAAACTGCCAGGGAGAGTTGGCCGAACCGCTGCGCCAACTCTGCGTAACCGAGCACGACGGCTACTCGCGATACCTGCCAATCGGCGATGGCCCGGCTCCGAGCATCGCCGACGTGATACCAATGAAACCGCTGAGTGAAGGTCGAGGAGAGCATGTCCTCATCCTGATCGGGGGTGCGCACGTCGAGGTCGAGGAGCTCCCAGGTGTGATTGAAGGCCTGGGGAGCAAAGGTCCGATGCCAAGCCGCCGACTGCTCGGGGGTGGCGTCCTTCACCGGCTCGGTCATCCTTTTTCCCTCCACTCGGGATTGGTCCGGCTTACCTTAGGTAGTCGATGAGCGACCACACCACTGTGATTGTCGGCGGCGAAGAGGTCAGGATCTCCAGCCCAGACCGGATCATCTTCCCGCGCCAGGGATGGACCAAGCTCGATGTGGTCGAGCACTTCGTGGTGGTGGCGGAGGGGGCGATCCGGGGCATCGCCGGTCGGCCGACGATGCTCAAGAGGTACATGGGCACCGTCGACGAGGACCCCATCTATCACAAGCGGGTCTCGAACAACTCACCGTTCGACTCCGTGCAGATTCGCTTTCCATCGCAACGACCGGGCCGGATGAATGTGCCCCGCACTCAGGCAGATGTGGTCCGGCTGGCCCAACTCGGATGCCTCGACTTTCACCCCTGGCCGGTGCGGGCCGAGGACACCGATCATCCCGATGAGTTGCGCTTCGACTTCGATCCCGGACCGGGGGTCACCTTCGAACAGGTGAGGGCCGCGGCCCAGGCGGCCCATAGCCTTCTGGACGAGATCGGGTTGGTGGGCTGGCCCAAGACTTCCGGAAGCCGCGGGATCCATGTCTATGTGCGGATCGAGCCGCTTTGGGACTTCTTCCAGACCAGGCGGGCCGTGCTGGCCTTCGCCCGGGAGTTAGAACGACGGATGCCGGGCGAGGTGACCACCAAGTGGTGGAAGGAGGAGCGGCATGGGGTCTTCATCGACTACAACCAGAACGCCAGGGACAAGTCGGTGTCCTCGGCCTACGGGGTGAGGCCGACCGGCTTCGTCTCGGCTCCGATCACATGGGACGAGCTAGCCGATGTTGCGATCGAGGACTTCCCGCTGGACACCTTCCGTGGCCGTTACTCCAAGGTTGGAGACCTCAGCGAGGGGATCGACGAGGCGCCGGGGCGGATCGACACACTCCTCGAATGGATGGCTCGGGATGAGGAGAACGGGATCGGGGACGCCCCCTGGCCCCCCCACTACCCCAAGATGCCCGGCGAGCCACCACGGGTGCAGCCCTCGCGCCAACGCCGCCCCGACGAGGATTACTAGAAGTCTTAGAGGGCGTCGCGTCGGCGCAAGGCCCAGGTGAGGACCACGAGACCGATCACTACCACCACCGCAATCTTGGCTATCCCACCGCCGACACCGGCGGTTACCGGTCCCAATGTGTCGGTGGCGACCTGGCCGAATTCGTCCTCCAGCCCGGCATAGATGGACAGCGCAATTCGCCAGATCGAGAACTGGGCGAGCCCGGTCACCACATTGGCCAGGATCGTCTCCCAAACGATTATGTAGCCAAGCCCGATCAGGAGCGAGCGGGGCGCCAGGTAGCCAAGCGGAACAAACACCGCGGCGTATCCGATGGCCGCCGCCAGGAAGAGAGAGAGGGCCGGGATTGTGGGACCGATGCCGTTTCCCACCGCGATCGAGGCGACGACCGTCGCCAGCCAGCCGCAGATCCCGATCACAATTGCCGCGGACGATCCTGCGATGAGGGCCTGTGCGGCGAACCAGGGACGGGCGATCGGGCGAAGATAGATATAGGGAAGGGTCCCGGCGTCCTTCTCTTCGCGGAGGGTGGCGGCGGTGAGGATCAGCGCGGCAACGACGAAGGTGTAACCAACAGAGGCCAGGATGTCCGTGTAGAGCCCGGTCAGCTCCTTGGCCGGGGCATCGAATCCGACCAGCCAGTACACCAGTCCGGAGACCGAGGACAGGGCGACGAGGGCGATGACCCGCCCCCGGCGCATCATCCGCCGGTAGAGATGGATCGCGAGAGTCATCAACGGCCCTCGACCAGGTAGCGGAACACCGACTCCAGGGACTCGTCCACCGGCTCGACCCGGGTGAGTCGGATCCCGCTCTCAGTCGCGAGGATCGGCAACCGCCTGGCGAGATCGCCGGAGTCGGAGGCCTCGACATGGACGGTGTCACCGTCGATGCTCACCCCGACCACTCCGGGGCTGGCGATCAGGGAGGACGCCAGCCGCCGCGGGTCGCTGGCCTCCACGTATACCCGTCGGGGCTTGTCGGTCATCGCGGCACGAATCGTTGAGACGTCACCCACTGCGGCGAGGCGCCCATCGACCATTGCCACCACCCGGTCGGTCATTCGCTCGACCTCCGCAAGGACATGAGAGGACACGATCACGGTCTTGCCCTTGTCACCGAGTTTCCGGAAGAGGTCGATTAGATGAGCCCGTTGCACCGGGTCGGCGCCATTGAGCGGCTCGTCGAGCAACAAGACCTCAGGGTCCGACACGAGTGCTTGCGCCACCTTGGCCCGTTGCTTCATCCCCTTGGAGAACCCGCCGAGGGCACGGTCGGCGGAGTCGGTGAGGCCCACATCCTCTATGGCTGAGCTAACTCGCTCCTTGATCTGGTCGACTTTTGCCAGACGCGCCGCCAGTTCCACGAACTGACGACCAGTGAGTCGGTCGTAAACGGTTTCATCTTCGGGCACGAGCGCGATCCGGGTGTAGATGGTGGGATCGGCGCGTGGATCCACTCCGAGGATTTGGATGCTGCCCTGAGACGGGCGTTGCAGCCCGGTGATGACCCGCAGCAGGGTCGTCTTTCCGGCTCCGTTAGGGCCCAGGAGGCCGGTCACGCCGGGTCTGAACCCAATGGTGAGCTCGCTGACGGCGACCTTGAGGCCGAACCACTTGGACAACTCGGTGACGACGATGGTGTCGGTCATGCCAGTTTCCGGTAGCGCCATCTGATGAACCACACCGCAGCGACAGTCACGACGACGATCACGGCGACCGACACCCAGACCTCGAACCCCGCAATCTCGGCCGGGTAGGCGATCGTGTCTCCGAAGAAGTAATCCCTGATGATCCGCGGGTGCTGACCCGGGGCAAGCAGCGAGGCGAACTTGGCACCGGGGAACGTTGCCTCGGCGACTCTCCCGGCGATTCCGTCCCCGGCGATCAGGATTCCCAGAAACGCCGCAGCCGCGATTCCAGTCCTGTCGATCACCGACGACAGGATGAAGATCAACGAGCCGTGGAGGGCGATGAATGCGAGGGTGGTCACCGGCACCTTCCAGAGGACGTCGAGGTTGTCGCCCAGGTAGGTGAGAAATCCATCGTCTGAGATCAGGGACAGCCCGAGGTGGAGAATCAGCTGAGGGACGATGTAGAAAGCGCCTACCACGGCGGCAAACGCACCGATCTTCGAGGTGAGATATCCATCGACCGTGAGGGGCCGCGAGAAGTACACGGAGAGGACTCCCTTGGTCCGATCCGGGATCAACAACTTAGGACCGGCGAATGCAATGAACAGGATGGAGATCGCCGAGTAGAAATCGAAGAGGTCGCCGTAAGTGGGGGCGCCCTGCTGGAGGGCTTCGTCGACGTTTCCGGCGACCCAATAGATGCCGATGAAGACTGCGGCAGCAGTTACCGCGATGCCGATCAGAACCCAGGGAAAGATCTTCTCCCTTGCCTTTCGCCCGAGGCCAAGGACACGACGCACCCCGTCCTTGAACACCGCTCGTCGGGCACCGGCGGGCCCAAGACGTGGGCCGTCGTAGGTCCGATAACCGCGATCGAAGATGACCTGGTCGGTCATGGCGATGCCTCCCGGGCCAGGAACAGGTCTTCCAGCGAGGCCGATCCCCGGATCATCCGGACCAGCCCTGAGTTGGCGGCAGCGGTCTCGGCGACGATGGCCTCCTCGAGCTTCTCGTCCCCCGGTCCGACCAAGAGGCGCTGACCCTCCACTGTCGCTTCGAATCCACGTCTCCTCAGGCCCTCGGCGACCTGGTCGGCATGATCGATCACTTCGACAACCACGGTGCCCAGCTTCTCGAAACCCTCCAGGGGACCCGAGCGCAGAAGATCTCCGGCGTCGAGCATGACGACCCAATCGCAGGTCTGCTCGATGTCGGTCAGCACGTGTGAGGACAAAATGACGTTGACCTTGAAGTCAGCGAGCCGGCGGATCAGCTCCAGCATCTGGGTGCGACCCTCGGGGTCGAGGCCGGACGCTGGTTCGTCGAGAAGCAGCAGGTCGGGATCGTGGACGATGGCTTGGGCAAGCTTCACCCGCTGCTGCATGCCGGTGGAGAAGTCACCGAGATAGCGGAATCGCTCCTCCTCCAGACCAACCAGGAAGAGGGTTTCAGAAGCCCTTCGCCGCGCCTCGCGGGGCGGGATTCCAGCCAATTGGGCGGTGTACGCCACGAAGTCGGCCGCGGTCTGGTCCTTGGGAAGGCAGTCGCCCTCGGGCATGTATCCGATGACGGCTCGCACCGCGAGGGGCTGTCGCTGTGGATCGTGGCCAAGGACCTGCATCGAACCGGACGTCGGGTGAAGCAGCCCGAGCATGAGCCGCAGCAGAGTCGTCTTTCCCGCGCCGTTGGCCCCAACCAGCCCGGTCACTCCCTCCGGCACCTGAAGGGTGAGGTTGCGAATCGCGACCACCTCTCCGTAGTCGTGAGTCAGATCCGAAACTTCTAGAACGGTCATCCCGCCACAACCTCCGCGAACCCCGGGCCCGATGGACGCTCCAGTTGCTCCATCGTGCAGCTCAACGGGTCCTTCTCCGGACGCCAGCGGTGGAACCGCGTGGCGTGCCGGAAACGATTCCCCTCGAGTTGGTCATAACTCACTTCCACCACCACACCTGGTTGCACCGGGGTCCATGCCGCATCCTTCTCGGATGACCAGCGGCTGACCGCCCCCGGAGCTCGGGCATCTTGGTCGAAGCTGTCGTTTGCGACCAATTCGAGAAAACGGTTGTAGATCTCGACCCGTTGGCCGTCGGGGAAGCCTGAGCAATGTCCGATGAAGTGGAGCTGGCCCTGGTCGTCGTAGACACCGAGCAGCAACGACCCGATCTTGCCCCCGTCCTTGTGCTCCCGGAATCCCCCGACCACGCAGTCCACCGTTCGCCGGTGCTTGATCTTGATCATCGCCCGTTTCCCGTGTTGGTAGGCGAGCCCGGGCACCTTGGCGATGATCCCGTCGCAACCCGCCGACTCGAACTCTGTGAACCACCGGCGAGCGGTCTCCTCCGAATCGGTTTGAGGTGTCAAATGCCACGGGTACCCGAGACCCGCCGACACGGTCTCGAGACGTTGGCGGCGCTCCGAAAAAGGAGCGGCGCGGAGGTCCTCACCATCGTCAGCCAGCAGATCGAAGGCGACCAGCTCGGCCGGGGTGGCCTCCGAGAGCATTTTGATCCTCGACTCGGCGGGATGGATTCGTTGCTGGAGCGTGCTGAAGTCCGTGACCCCGTTCACGACCACGATCACCTCGCCATCGACCACGGTTCCGTCCGGTAGTTGCTCCAGGGCTGCCTTCAACTCCGGGAAATAGCGAAGCAGTGGGCGCTGCGACCGGGAGTCGAGTCGGATCTCGGGCCTCGACCAGGAAATGGATCGAAAGCCATCCCACTTCGGCTCGTAGAGAAAGGTCCCCTTCGGCCAGTCCTCCGAGACTTTCGCTTCCATCGTCTCGATCGGCGCCGGGAAGGGGTGACTCACGTTCGGGGAGTGTATGCGTCGATACGCTGGTCTCATTATCGAGCGGATTCTCGAGAGACTTCCAAAGTGGGCGAAGGGCCCCGCGGCGATCGTGGCCACGTCTGCCAAGGAATACAGCATCGATCGCGCCCAAGGATGGCCGCAGCTATTGCTTACCGGACCGTCTTTGCATTGGCACCGATGTTGATCATCGCAGTTTCAGTAGCCGGGGCGTTCCTTGGGAAGCCCGACGTCCAGCGGGAATTGCTGGAGGCAATCGAGCGCATCGCCGGTGCTCAGGCGGCAGCGACCGTGTCCACGATCCTCACCACCGCAGTGAGCTCCACTAACACTGCGGCAATCATCGGGGTCGTCTTGTTGCTTTGGTCGGCGTCAAGCCTCTTCATCGAGCTGCAGCATGATCTCAACGACATATTCGACGTCCCTTATGAGCGAATCGCCGGCCTCATCGGCCTGGTGCGGAAGCGTGGCATCGGGTTTCTGTGGGTGTTCGGGTTGGGTCTGGTAATGATGGCCCTCATGATCGTGAATGCGGCTTGGGGCTTCCTCGACTCGCTCCTGCCCGCGAACCTGGAGAACCTCGACACCGTCATCCAGGTGTTGGCTCCCGTTGTCTCGCTGGCCCTGTTGCCCGTCGTCTTCGCGCTCATCTTCCAGACACTCACGGTGGTAACGATTCCGTGGCGCGCGGTTTGGGTCGGTGGTCTATTCACCGCGGTGGTATTCACCGTGGCCGCTTACGGGATCGGGGTCTGGTTTCAGATATTCGGGGTCACTACGGCCCTCGGCTTCGCCGGGTCACTCGTGGTCGTCTTGTTCCTCGCGTACATGCTGTCCTCGGTGTTCCTGTTCGGGGCCGAAGTGACGAGGGTGTATACGGACCGACTCGCTGCTGCCCCGGCCAAGGCCACGGCGCGATCGGTGGATCCGCTGGTGGTGGTCTCCGAGCCGCCTCGGGCCTTGCCGGGCGCGGCCCTGTTCGCATTCTTCACCGGGTTGCTTATCGGCTGGCGGCGTCGGCGGCGATGACTGTCTCACTGTGAATTGAATCCGGACTTCAATAACCTCAGACATCAATGTCGATCGACATCGCCGGTTTCGTGACAGATCTGAAAGAACATGCCACCGAGCACGGGTTTCACGTGCACGACGAGCGGCACTTCGTCGAGACCTACTCACTGCGCCAATCCTGGGAGGTTGATCTCCACCCCGAGGCAGGGTGTGGTGGCCCGATCGACCTGCACTTGGCCCTGGACGGGGATCCCCGGGTGATCCTCTCCTTGCGGGAGCGGCTCGAGGAGATGGACGACGACTTCGAAGAGCCTGAGGACGTCTACCACCTGGACCTCTTCTTCAACTGGGCGGTCCCTCCTCTGCACAACCCTCCCGACCTTCTGGTCCTCGCCACCGACCTGGCCGGGATCGGCCGCCTCTCACTCGTGGTCGAGGTTCAGGCCATCGACTCCTACGGGGCTGTGACCGACGCTCCCGAGCGAAGGCTCACGCTCACCGGCAAGTCATCGGTGAGCCTCGTCGATGTGCTCATGGGTCGCGAACAACTATGTGATGTGCTCGACCGGTCGCACGATGTCAGCGTTTACCTGCTGGACCGGGTGGCCGGATGGATGGAGCTCCCGACCTGATCAGCCCATCAGGCTGACCAAGGCCCAGACCCCGAGAGCCAGAGTCACGGCACAGAGGGCATAGAAGCCGACAACGGTGAGAAGCTTGGGTTTGGGCCCCTCAGGCACGACGAACACGTTGTCCGCCCCCTCGGTTCGGGTCGGGCTGATGGTGTCGGAGAGGGCGTCGGTGTCGATGATCAGATGCCCGGCAAGTCCCTGGGCGAACCGGGAAGGATCGTCCGGCAGGAAGAAGACAGAGTCGTCCTCGGCCTCGATGACCCAACTGCCGTCGCCCTTTTGCACGAAGGTGCATTCGGCCGTCGGCCACTCACCGATCTCCACCTCACCTGAGATCAGGGTGATCTTGTCGATGTCGATTCCCACGGTGACCGGTACCAGGTCATCTTCGAACGCAACTGTTCCCGGAAAAGTCGTCACTCTCAGCGTCCCCCTGTGGTCGGGCCTCCCATAAGTTAGGCCGCTGCCGTCTGACTTCAAACCTAGAACGGCAGACCGATCGCCGCGCAGATGAAAGCCGTGAAATTGCCGGCCTTGGAGAACATGGCAGCCAGATCGGTGTCGAAGGTTGGTGAGGTGACCATCTGGTCGGACACCCTGGCACCAGCTACGAAACTCTTCATACGCAGGTCGTCCGCATATGGGTGATCCTGATCGAGCTCACGGGGGACCTTTTTCAGCGTCTCGTCATCGTCCTGCTCAATCGACCAGGTGCCCGTGAACGCCTTTCCCTTGGCCGCCTTCTTCCAACCGGCAGGATCATCGTTGATCGCCTGGCGTATCTGGCGTGCCACCGGAGTCTCGGGATGCCACATGCCAACCCCAACGAAGCAGGCATCCGGCTCGAGGTGCACGTAGAAACCCGGAGCGTGGATGTCCCCGCCGGCATCGTGTCGGAACTGGATCCCAACGTTGGTCTTGTAAGGCGTCTTGTCGTTGGAAAAGCGTGTATCTCGATAGGGGCGCATCAGGGAGCCCCCAACTGTTCTCGAGTCAGCGGTGAAATGTGGGGAGATCCTGGCCACTCGAGGTCCGAAGTCCTGGATGAAGTCGAGCGCCGGCTCCCGAATCACCTCGATGTACCGCTGCTTGTTCTTGTCCCACCAGACTTTGTTGTTGTTCTGGCTCAGCTCAGTGAGAAATTCGAAAACGGCCGGTGAGAAATGTTGTTTGGCGATGACGCACCCCCCTCTCGGCTCGAAGCTACAACACCGATCGCAGGGTTAGAAGGGGAGCGAGGTCAGCCCGAGGTTTCCTTCTGCACCAACTCATCCCATGGGGTGCGAAACCCGTCGCGGACCACACGGGTCAAGTTGCGAAAGTCCTTGCGCAACACCCATGCCGCGGCGAGCAGAAAGACGATGCCGACCCCGATTCGGGCACGGGCCGATCCCTCTTCCGAGATGTGACCGAGCTCGGCAAGACCCGATTCCAAGATCTGGGCTACGAAAAGCGAGAGCATCACCCATGCCTCCTTGGTGTTCACCGAGCGGCTGGCGACGATGGCTACCGCGAACACCGACTGGGCGGCGGTGACCATCAACTCGACCCGCTGCTGGCGGTCGAGGGGTAGGCCGTGGAGGGTCCCCGAGAAGATGGAGAACACGATCGGAAGACTTCCGACGAGCAGGGTCCATTGGTTCACCTTCGAGGAGATCAAGGCCCCGAATCCGGTGCGGGCGGCCAATCGCCAAGCGAAGAGAGCGGCCACCAGCAGTTCTGGCGCCTCGGAAGCAAGTGGCGCGATCCATTTCACCAGTAAGAACTCGCTCACGCCGAGGGCATCCCCCATCTCGACGATCGATTCGGCGAACGGCTCGGCACATAACAGGATCACACCGGCAGCTACCGCAAACCCGCTGTAGTTGATGATCCGGCGTCTTCGCCTTGGCAGGGACCCGATATAGGCAGAGGGGCCGACGAGGTGGGGGGTCGATTGCGGGGCCCCCGACAATCGACGGAGATAGAGGATGTAAATGAAGATCAGGATCCCCGCGTCCCAGAGAGTCAACATGTCCTTGAGGAACAGGCTCAGTCCGTACAGGGATGCGATTGCCAAATAGGCAATCTCCACGGATTGAGATCGGTCGAGATTGATCGTGGTTGTTGTCGTGCCCTCCGCCCGTTCCGGTGAAGCCTGTGTCTTTCGCACGCGGTAGGTGCCGATGAGGATGACCAGCGGCCACCCGAGGCCGATCAGAAGCTGATTGCCCCCGGTCATGTTGGCCAGGGCCAGGGGACCGTATTGTGTCGCCGCCCCGGTCTCCGCGAACTCACGGCCCGCTTTCGCGGTGAACACGAAGTCGACGGCGTACTCGGGAAGGATCGCGATCAGGGCCAGCAAGGCCAGAGCGAGACCGGCTGCGATGTCCAACTGCACCACCTCGGCCGCCCAGGAGAGGATGAAGGCGGCTCCGACAATCGCCAAACCGAACAGAAATGCCCCGATCACCGGTTGGGGGTGGGTGCCGGTGAGCCTGAGGTAGACCCCGGGCAATGTCGCCCCCAGGGCCAGGGAGATGAACAGGATCTGGCGACGGGGATCGAGGTCGACGTTTTCCATCTGGGCGGTGAAGATCCTAAGAAGGCCGGATCGGGGTCAGTTCAGGACCCGTCTACAGGACCATGGACTCCAGAAACCCATGCCCAGGTTCTCGTACCTCTGCGCCAGCCATGCCGCAGTCCCGATGTTGGCCGTGCCGTCGAAGGGCTCGGACCCGCCGAAGCCAGCTTTGGGGGCAGTGGCGGCCCAGGTCGACGGCAGGAACTGGAAGAGGCCCGAAGCGCCCGAGTACGGGTTGTAGGCATCAGCGTCTCCCAGGCTCTCACATTGGATGATTGCGAGCGCCTCGTTCACCCGTGACGCCGGGAAGTACCGGCTCACGTCGCCCCGCCACCGTTCGACAGCCGCCGGGAAGTTGGTGTTCCCGCCCCCTCCTCCGGTGCCGGTGTCGGTGGTGGTCGTCACCGCGACCGTGGTGGTCGTGGTCGGAGGGGTCGTGGCGCCGGGAGTGCTCGGGATGGTGGTGGGCGGTTCGCGCTCGTCCTGCCGCTCTTGTTCGGCTTCCCGCGCCCGGGCGGCGTCGACTGCGCTCAGCGCCTCGCTGTACTCCGCCGCCGATTTGCTCGCCTGGCGGATTGCCTTTGCCACCCCGGCGTCTGCCTGTTCGTAGAGATTGGCGAGGTTCTCGGTTTCCGCATCTACCTGGCCCTTGAGCTGGACCATCCGATCCTGGTCGGCGAGGAAGCTCGCAACCAAAGCTTCGAGGTCGCGTCGCTTGACGACGAGGGCATCGACGTTCTCCTGCCCGGTTGCCACGACATCTCCTATGAAGAGGCCGGCCACCATCGCATCCTCGACAGTGTCCGAGTTGACGAAGCTCAAGCTCGGGGTGCTCAGAGCGCTCATGTAGGCGTCAACCGCCTGAGTTTCGATGTCGGCCTGGATCCCCAGCAGCTCGGCGTCGGCAAAGCCGATTTGCCCCTGGAGGCGATCCACACCGGCAGCGACCGAGGACAGTTGCTCCGCGAGGTCGTCGAGCCTGGCCATGCTGGCTGCAAGCTGGGTTTCGATGTCCGAGCGCTGAGCGATCGCTTCGTCCACGAGCCCGTTGGCTGCTCCTGCTTGCTGTTCAGCCTCCGCAGCAGTCTGTTCGGCGTCGTCCACGCTCTGCGCGCCCGCCACTGGGGCGGCGCTTGCGAGCACAGCAGCGGCCAGAGCAGCGGCCAGGAGCGAAGAAAGCGTACGACGACAGCGCATCGGTTGGAGGGGAAGGGTAACCAAAGCCTCCAACCACGTGAAGTGGGATCCACCACCGACGGCTCAATCTGGCCGGAATCGGCAGTCGCCCGCCGTTGTTCTAAAGGGCCCGGAGCCAGGAAGACATTGATACCCGAATCCAATCTCGACCTACTCGCATGGGATACGAAGTCGTTTGCCCATCTAGCCACCATCGGGCCTGACGGTCGCCCGCATACCAGCCCGG
The DNA here is from genome assembly GCA_963778755.1 of uncultured Acidobacteriota bacterium. Classification (GTDB taxonomy): domain Bacteria; phylum Actinomycetota; class Acidimicrobiia; order Spongiisociales; family ZC4RG35; genus JALYNX01. The sequence continues at coordinate 82,990 of CAVZVJ010000007.1, forward strand.
TCTGGTTCGACTGGGATGGCACTCACATCAAAGTGAGTCTCACCACTACCCGTCAGAAGTACCGCAACATGCAGCGGGAGAAGCGAGTGTCGCTGTCGATCCTCGACCCCGAGGATCCCTATCGGTACATAGAGATACGTGGTGACCTCGAGGGGATCGACCCCGATCCAGACATCGACTTCATCTCAAGAATGGCCAAGAAGTACATCGACAAGGATCGATATCCCTGGCACCGGGCCGGTGACGTCCGAGTGGTTATGAAGATCCGCCCCGTGCGCACATCGGGGATGGGCTGACGCACGCTGTCAGCCTGGCCTAAGGTCGATCATCGACCGTTTGAACATCTCCTCAGGCTCGCCGTTCGAGCCGTTGATCGGGTTCAGCCGCGCGGTGCGGGTGGGCGATCGGGTGCTCGTGGCCGGGACCGCGCCGGTGTGGCCGGATGGCGAGGTCGATCCTGATCCCGCGATCCAGGCGAGACGTTGCCTCGAGATCATTCTCGATGCTTTGTATCAGGCGGGCGCCCGAGCGAGCGACGTTGTTCGGACGCGGTCCTATCTCACCGACGTCTCGTATGCGGATCCGGTGGGAAGAGCCCACGGTGAGGTATTCGGGCAGGTGAGGCCGGCGTCGACCATGGTTGTCGTGGCAGGGCTCCTGGACGAGCGTTGGAAAGTCGAGATCGAAGCCGAGGCGATCGTCACCAGTTCTGCCTAGCCGCCTTGTTCAACCACCCGCCGTGAAGGTGTCGCACGCACCGGGATCTCCCGACTCGTAGCCGGTCGTAGTCCAGTTGGCGCGCTGTTCGGCCGAGCCGTGGGTCCAGGTCTCTGGGTTGATCTGACCTGAGGCCTTACCCTGTATCCGGTCGTCGCCCACCGCCGCCGCCGCTTCGATTGCCTCCTGGATCTCTCCTTGGTCCAACTCAATGGATTCCCCGGTCCCGGTTCCCACAACGAGTGTTGAGGCCCACACTCCGGCGAAGCAATCAGCTTGCAGCTCCATAAGGACCGAGAGCTTGTTGGCCTGGTCGGGGTTCTGCTGCTGGAGTGCCCGTACTTCATCTGAGACTCCGATCACCGCTTGGATGTGGTGACCGAACTCGTGTGCGATCACATAAGCGGGAGCGAAGTCCCCTTGTGCTCCGAACTGGTCCCTCAGCTGGGCGAAGAAATCGAAGTCGAGGTAGATCCTTTCGTCGGCCGGGCAGTAATGCGGCCCGACGGTCGCGTCCGCGCCCCCGCAGGCCGAGTCCGTGAAGTCCTCGAAGATCACTAACTCCGGCGATCGGTAGTCGGTGCGTCCCGCGGTCGTGAAGATCCCCGACCACAGCTCGTCGAGGTCGATGTACACGGCGTTCATGTAGTACTTGAGATCGGCATAGGGATCGGTGGTCGGATCCAGGGTCCCTTGGTTCTCGGGCGCCACGGCCCCGGGGGCAAGAGCATCAGTGATGTCGTCGAGAGTTCCGGGATCGATGGCTCCGCCGCCGAGCCACATCACCAACAACACAACGATGAGCCCGATGCCGCCAGCGCCGCCGCCAATTGCGATCCCGCGGCGGGAGCCGGTCTGGCCGCGCCGATCATCGAGTCCATCGCTGATTGGCTCCTTTTTGTACCGCACCATTTAGACCCCAGGAAACTAGGCCGATCGGGAACGTGTGGTCAACCGATTGGGTTGTATGGGCCAGGAGGTCAATCGAGATGTTTGGACGAAAGAAGACAGAGATGCCTGGTGCGAGCGATGCACTGGCAGGTCGTGAAAAGGCTGTTCAAGTCCCACCTGCCCACTTCGTGAATGGGAACCCACTGACACCTCCATTCCCGGCCGACACCGAAACAGCTGTTTTCGGGATGGGTTGCTTCTGGGGCGCTGAGCGAAGGTTCTGGAAGATGGAAGGGGTCTACAGCACTGCGGTCGGCTACGCGGGCGGGTACACCCCCAACCCCTCCTATGAGGAAGTATGCACCGGCAGAACCGGTCACAGCGAAGTCGCCTTCGTGGTCTATCGGCCCGCCGAGGTGTCATACGAGGAATTGCTACGAACCTTTTGGGAGACCCACGACCCGACCCAGGGGATGCAGCAGGGAAACGACATCGGCACCCAGTATCGGTCGGCGATCTACACGACCACCGACGAGCAGCTGGAGATAGCCAAGCGTTCCCGGGACAAATACCAGGCGGAGTTGACCCCACTCGGCTTCGGTGACATCACAACAGAGATCGCAGCCCTAGGGGAGTTCTATTACGCCGAGGACTACCACCAGCAGTACCTGGCGAAGAATCCTCACGGTTACGACTGCCACGCCAATACCGGGATCGCCTACCCGCTTGACTGAGTGAGATCAGCTGGCCCTGAGTGAGGCCTCCAGGGCCATCCTCACCACACTGTCGACAGGAAGAGCGCCGTCGAATTGCTGCTCGACGTCCGGGCTGACGCCGACTTCGCCGAAGTCGAGGCCGCCAGGCGTAACCCAGCGGGCGACCGTCAGCTTGAGGGCCCCTCCATTGGACAAACCGAACCGCTGTTGAACGGTGTTCTTGCCAAAGGTGTTCTCGCCAACCACGGTGGCCCTGCCCCGTTCCTGAAGAACTGCCGACACGACCTCTGACGCCGACGCGCTGCCCTTGTTCACCACGAACACGACATCGAGGTCGGGCGGCACCAGGGGATGGCCGGATACTTCGTACGAGGTTTTCGACTCGGGGCTCTCGGTCACAACCACGTCGCCGTCGGCGAGAAAGACCGAGGCGACGTCAATCGCGGTGTCGAGGAGACCACCTGGGTTGTCGCGAAGGTCGATGACCAGCGAATCGATGTCATTTTGAAGCAGACCGGTCACCGCCTCCTCGAACTGCTCGTCAGCATCCCCTGTGAACAGGTTGAGCCTGACGTAGCCGGTGCTTCCAACCAGTTGGCTCTCGACGACCGGGATGACCACCTCGGCACGGGTGATGGTCACATCGAACTGGTTCCCATCGCGGAGCACAGTAAGGGTGACCTCGCTTCCGGCCTCCCCCCTGACGGTCGACGTCACCTCATCGACGGTCCATCCCACGACTTCGGCGCCGTCGACTTCGACGATGACGTCATCCCGAAGCAGGCCGGCAGATTCGGCCGGGCTGCCGGCGATGGTCGAGACGATGAGCAGTCGGCAGTCCTCCGAGACCACGGAGCATTGCTCCTCGGACCCACTCGAGGAGTCCTCCGCTATGACCAGTGCGCCAATTCCCTGGATCTCGCCGTCTTGTTCTTCCTCCAGCAGAGCCAGTGATTCCCGGTCCAGATAGACCGAGTTGGCGTCAAGGCCGTAGGTGGCCAAACCAGTGACCATGGCTTCGGCGGCTTCGGTGGTCGTTTCCGCCTCGTCGACGGTCAGCCGGCAGGTGGCTTCGAACTCATCCGTTGGAGCAGCGCATACCAAATCACTCGTCGAGCTCGCACCGTCGAGATCGGCCACCCCAAGTGCTGCCGCATCGGCGAGCTCGGCGTCGGTCGGATCGTCCACGTAGTGACGTCGGACGAGCTCGTACGCCTCACAGACAAACTCGACGTCTTCGATCGCCTGGTCACAACTCACGGTGTCCAGGTTGCGTTGGTTGGTCCCCGGGCTCGCCGAGGGCGTTGTTGAGCCGGTGACGACCGGCGGGGTGACGGTGGTCACTCCCGATCCGGTACAGGCGGCAAGGGTGACGATGACGGCGAGGGTGACAGCACGCCCAACGCTCTTCATTGGGATGCATCCATCGATAGATCCACGAGTTCCTGCGCTGTCATGTCGGCAGGGAGCGCGACAAGGTGGTCGGGGGTGATACCGGTTTCGGCCACTGTGTCTCCGTCGGGGCTCGTCCAATGAGCGACGGCCACGTAGAACTCTCCTCCGTTCCGAAGGTCAAAGGGTATCTGCACCGCGTTCTTACCAAAGGTGGGCTCGCCGACGATCACCGCGCCCCGGCGGTCTCGGAGGGCAGTCGCCGTGATCTCCGCAGCGGAAGCGGTCCCCTGGTTGACGAGAACTATCAGGTCGACTCCTGTGGCCAAACCACCCCCAAGGGCCGTCACATCCGTCTCCGCATCGGGTTCCGAGGTGTGAAAGATGACACCGTCCTCGATGAACTCGGAAATCACAAGCACCGCGGCGTCGACGTAGCCGCCGGGATTGTCCCGAAGGTCGATCACCAGGGTGTCGATCCCGAAATCGACGAGATCGCTGAGCCCTAGATGGACCAGGTCGGGGATGTCGTCTTCGAAGTCGGGGATCCGGATGAGCCCGACCCGGGGCCGGGGGGCATCGATCTCGACCGTGGGAATGTTCAGTTCGGCCCGTTCGACCTCCAACACTTCGGGTTGCCCATCAGCGTGCTCGACGGTGATCTCGACCGTCCCGGTCTCGTCGCCCGCAATCCGACTCACTGCATCGACGAATCCCAGGCCATCGACACTGGTTCCGTCGATTGCGGTGATGACATCCCCCGCCAACAGGCCAGCCTCCTCAGCCGGGTTGTCCTCGACCACAAAAACGACACGCAGCGGGCATGTGGCCGTGACCCGGGCGCATCGCGAGCCGACGGCATCTGTGGCGTCGAGGAGGGCTCCAACTCCGCCGACCACACCGTTGGTTCGAAAGGCACCGACCTGATCGGGCGGGACGTAGTAGGAGAACTGGTCGAGACCATGGTCTGTCATCTCGCTGACGGCAGCCTGCATGGCCGGCCCGATCGGAATGGATGCCGAGTCGATGCGGGCAGCGAGGTGGTCGCACAACTCGCCAAAAGCAGGATCGGGAATCGCACAGATCAGAGCTCGAGGCGGCTCGGCACTTTCATCGGTCACATAGTTGTCCAGCCCCCGAAGAGCCGCTGCGGCCAGGGCCGCTGCATCGAACGGTCGATCCACATGCCACTCCTGGATCAACTCGTAGGTCTCACAGAGGGGTGAGAACGGAACCTGTGGAGCGGAGCAGTCGTCGACCTGCACCTGAAGCTGGGGGACTGTGGTCGCCACCCTGGGAGTGGTTGTCGTCGCTGCCGCCATAGTCGTATTGGCCGGCTGGCCCGCGCCCGCAGTGCACGCTGGAAGTAGCAGGGCGACGACGAGGACCGACTTGATCATCCTGGCATTATCGGCAAGGGCAGGCGGTTACCGTCGCACTTGTGTCGATGCGATACGCGCTGCGGCCTCCGGGCGGTGAGCCCCTGATTCGAGATATTCAGAGCGGTTCCTGGGCGGACGTCTCAGGCTCATCGGACGCAACCGTCGGCCAGGGTCTATGGGCGATTCCGGGCCTGGTTGACGGTCACGCTCATTTTGCCGCGGTCGAAGGCGTCGACTGGGTGACCGATGATGTTGCCGCTGCGGCCCGAAGAGCCGGTCAGGCTCTGGCTGCCGGCGTGATGCTCGCTCTGGACAAGGGGTGGGCCAATCTGAATTCGTTGGAGATGATTCGCACTACAGGCCTGGACGCCCGCCCCGACATCGAGGCCGCAGGTGTGATCATTTCTGTCGAGGATGGGTACTGGCGAGATTTCGGTCGCAAGGTCGGGCCTGGAGAAATGGCCAAGATCGCTACCGAGGCGGCTGCCGAGGCGCTCGGTTGGGTCAAGCTGGTCGGTGACTGGCCACGTCCAGGGATGGGGCCGGTGGCCAACTTCAGCGAGCGGGAGTTGGGGGAGGCCGTGGCTGCAGCCGGGCGACTCGGAGCCAAGGTCGCGATTCACACCATGGCTCGTGAGGTGCCGTCAATGGCCGTCCGAGCCGGGGTCCAGTCCATCGAACATGGGTTGTTCCTCACCGAAGGTGACCTGGTTGCATTGGGCGCTCGGGGAGGGATCTGGGTTCCGACGGTCCTCCGAATGGAAGCTGTGATCCGCCAACTAGGAGCCGACTCCTCCGGTGGGCGTCTCGTCCGTGAAGGAATCGCGAATGTCGCCGGTTTGCTCGGCATTGCAGTCGAGGCCGGGGTGTTCCTGTTGACCGGGACCGATCTCGCGGTTGGCACACGGGCCGTGGCCGCCGAAGCAGTCCGGCTCTGGGAGTTGGGGCTGAGCCCTGCTCTGGTGGTGAAGGCTGTCTCATCCGCCGGTCTTCGAGCTACCGGCCGCGATGACTCGTTCGAGGTCGGAACACCGGCCAATGCAGTTCTCTACGACATTGATCCGACGACCGACCCTCGAGTGCTTGCCCACCCCAAGCATGTGATCCGATTTGGGCGGATCGTCGAATGAGATTGGTCCTGGCATCTGACTCTCCTCGAAGGCGGGCTCTACTCGAGACCCTCAAGCTCGATTTCGACGTCGAGCCGGCCGGCGTCGACGAAACCCGGCTGCCCGACGAGGCGCCGGCGACATATGTGGAACGAGTGGCGAGGGCCAAGGCAAACTTCGTCGCCGGGCCGGAGCGACTCGTGATCGCCGCCGACACCGCCGTAGTCCACGAGGGGCGGGTGATGGGCAAGCCGGCGCATCCCGAAGAGGCTCGTTCGATGTTGCGGCACCTTCAGGGTGAGACCCATGAGGTCCTCACAGGTCTGGCGGTGGCATGGATGGACGACGTCGTATCGATCCAGTCCCTGGTCGACGTGTCGATGGTGGAGATGGTCTCGATGACCGAGGCCGAGATTGACGACTACGTGGAGAGTGGCGAGCCGATGGACAAGGCCGGTGCCTACGCCTTGCAGGGTATGGGCGGGGTGTTCGTGAAACGAGTCATCGGGAGCCCGTTCACCGTCATGGGGCTACCGATTCACCTTCTCGACCGGCTGATGTCGGCCGCCGGGGCGGGGTTGTCCCACTTCAGAATCCAGGACCGCGGGTAGGTTGACCGGATGCGTCCTTGGATAATCGGGCTCTCGGTCCTTCTCATAGCCGTTGTCGTGGTGCTCATCATCATGTTCGCCGGCGACGATGGGAGTGAGACCACCACCACACTATTTGGGGCTTCGACCACGTCTACTGCCTTCACCACAACCACTGTCTTCGATGGGACCACGACCACCAGTGGCGAGCCGACAACCACAACCGGGGAAACCACAACCACTTCGCTGGCAGCAGGTCTGGAGGGCAACTGGGCGGAGGAGCCCTTGATCGCTGCCGATTTTGGAGCCCTGGGATGGTGGGATGGCGCCAACTGGGTCCAGGTCGACGAAAGCACCAGCCTTCCGGTGGCCGGCGGCGAGGACTATCAGATCGCCCTGCTCGGATTGGAGGCCAGGACAACGGGAGGGGGCGAGGAGTTGCTTTGCGATCCGCTCAACAACCCGGGGGTAGTCCTGGCCGACGAAGGGGTGCTCGGCGACTGGCCCGGGCCTTTCGGAGTGGCCATTTCGGCCGATTGGGTGCTCGTGCCGAATCTGGTGCAGGAAACGACCGACGACGGGACCTATGCGACCGTGGCCTCGGAGCTGCTCGCCGAGAGGGGCCTGACTGTTGCCAGTCCGGCGATCAAGCAGGTCATCAGGACCGACCTCGAGGGTGACGGAGTAAACGAGGTGCTCGTCGTGGCCGAAGACGTTCCCGCCGATCTCCTCGCTGAGGCCGGCGACTATTCGATCGCCTTCCTGCAGAAGGTGGTCGGAGGAGAAGTGGCGACCTCGGTCATCGGGGAATCCGTGGTCGTTGAGCTCGCGGAGGGGGAGACCCCCTACATCCTCTCGTTCACCGTGGCTGCAGTGGCGGATCTCAACGGTGATTCCCGCATGGAGATCGTCCTCGACTCCGCCTACTACGAGGGGGTGGGCATCGAGGTTTGGGAGTACGTGAACGACGATCTCGGGCCGGTGGCTCAAGTCTCGACCGGCTGCGGGGCCTGAGTGGAAAACCCCTTCGAGGATCGGGTCACATTCGTCGGTCATGCCGGCATCGAGTTGACCGATGCTTCCGCTGACCATGCGACGGGCAGGATTCAGATTACGGAGAACCACCACCAGCCCTACGGGGTGGTCCACGGCGGGGTCTACTGCACGCTGGTTGAAACCCTGGCCTCCACCGGTGGGGCGATTTGGGCCATAGAGAACGGGATGGCCGGCGTGGTTGGGGTCAATAATCAGACCGACTTCATCAGAGCCACTCGCGAGGGGGTTCTCATTGGTGAGGCGACTCCGATTCATCGCGGCCGGACCCAGCAGCTGTGGCAGGTAACGGTGACCCGCGAGGAAGACGGCAAGCTGGTGGCCCGGGGTCAGGTCAGACTGCAAAACATAAACTCGACCGAGTTCTGAAGGAACTCGGTCTCAGTACTAAGTACTTGGTACCAGGTACGAGGATCAGGCTCGTAGCCTGCTCCTCAAATGCTTCGCATCGGCCCGCTCGTCGTTGATCCCCCGGTGGTGTTGGCCCCGATGGCTGGCGTCACCAATGCCCCGTTCCGACGAGTGTGTCGCGAATTCGGGGCCGGGTTGTACGTATCGGAGATGATCGGCGCCAGAGGGCTGGTCGAGGGCGAGGAGAAGACCCTGGCGCTGGCTGCCTTTGACTCCGACGAGAGCCCCCGCTCGATTCAGCTGTATGGCACCGATCCGGGCTCATTGGGCGAGGCGGTGCGCCGACTCGTAGAGATCGATCAGGTCGACCACATAGACATGAATTTCGGGTGCCCTATGGGAAAGGTCACCCGCCACGGTGGTGGGGCCGCTCTTCCTTGGAAGAAGGATCTCTTTCGCTCGATCGTCAGGGCTGCGGTGGACAATGCGGGGTCGGTCCCGGTCACTGTCAAGTTCCGCAAGGGAATCGACGACGAGCATCTCACATTCATCGAGACCGGCCTCACCGCTGCCGAAGAGGGTGCAGCGGCTGTGGCTCTCCATGCGCGCACTGCCCGCCAGCTCTACTCGGGTGCCGCCGACTGGGCGGCGATTCGGTCACTCAAGGAGGCTGTGACCACGGTGCCGGTCCTGGGGAATGGTGACATTTGGACTGCCGATGACGCGGTGCGGATGATGCAGATGACCGGCTGCGACGGTGTGGTCGTGGGTCGGGGCTGCCTGGGAAGGCCATGGCTGTTCCGGGACCTGTCCGACAGGTTGTCGGGGCATGGTCCCCGGCCTGCTCCCAATCTCGGGGAGGTTGCCGTGATCATGGTCGCCCACGCCCATCTCCTCGCCGAGAAGTTCGGAGAGGCCATCGGTGTCAGTCTCTTCCGAAAGCACACCGCCTGGTATCTGAAGGGCTTTCCGGTGGGCCCCAACCTCCGCGACCGGTTTGCCAGGGTCGGGTCAATTGACGAGCTGGTGGTGTTGACCGAGTTGCTCGATCCGGTGATTCCCTTTCCGGAGGCAGCAGAGCGCATGGTGCGCGGTCACTCCCACGGCCCACGCCCGGTGCGGTTACCCCATGGCTTCCTCGACCACCGGGATGGCAACTCGCTCGGGCGCGAGGCAGAACAGCCGACGAGCGGCGGCTAGGCGCTGCCGCTGGCCGCGATGGGCCGGCCCACGGTGAGCAGCTTTCGGAGTTCGGGCTCCATCTCCAGATAGGCCGAGTCGGGGTTGGCGCCCATGGCATCGAGCACTTTGCTGAAAAAGCTTCGGGCTCCTGCCGCCAGGGCCACATCGAGGATCTCTGCCTCGCTCAATCCGTGATGCCGCAGGTTCTCGACGTCCTCGGCCGTGATGGCAGTGGCATCACTGGCCACTTTCTCCGCAAAATCCATGATCGCGACTTCCTCCGGTGCGAGTGCGGATGCGCTGCGATCCACGATGACAGCGACCAAGGCATCGGCTCCCAGGAGCTTGTCTCGCAGAACCTTGCCATGGGCCAGGCTGCAGTAGCTCGACTTGAGCACTGTGGCCGCGGCCAGGGTCGCCAGCTCGTATCTACGAAGACCCATGGCCCGCTTGATCGAGCCGCTTAGCTTGCCCCAGGCGTCGAATACCTCGATCCGGTACACGAACAGCTTGGTGTAGTTGGACACGTAGCCCTTGTCCTGTCGGTCCGATTCATACAACTCAGCGACCGCCGCGTTGGCCTGCTCTTCGCTGATCGTCTCAATAAAGGCCATCACCACCTCCTCGAACTGATCGGACTGCCCTCAGACCCTCAACGCTCTCTCGGCGTAGCCCGCCACGGCGCAGAGCATCAAATGGGCCATTGCATCAAGAGTCAGACCGTCGCGGTCGGCCTCGGCATCGACCTCGACGAAGTCGAAGGCGGTGACTTTGGGATGCTGTGCGCACCGTCGGACCGCCTCGGCGAGGTCACGAAGCATCATCCCCCCGGGCCGCGCCCGGGGCAGGCCGGGGCAAAAACGCGGTCGAGGACATCGATGTCGACATCGACATAGATCGAATCACAGCGCTCCGCCAAGGTGGCAAGCGCCCGGGTGGTGACCGCCGAGATCCCGCCCGCCTCGATGTCGCTGATGGTGAAGACCCTGATACCCGCCTTCTCGCAGTAGGCGCGATATTCGGCCGAATTGGCGAAGCTGTGGATGCCGATCTGGACGACATTGGCTCCCGGCAACCCATCCTCATCGATCAGCCCCCGGATCGGGTTGCCGTTGGTTCGCCCCAGCTCGAGGGTTCGCACATCGTGATGAGCATCGAACGTGAGCATCCCGACCCGGGAGAGGTCCGGTGCCATGGTCGCCACCAGGGGTCGGGTGATCGCATTGTCTCCTCCCAAGAACAGGGTCAAAGGCACGGTGGGGAGGGCTGTGGCCAACTCCTGCACCAGTGCCGGCATCTGGTCCCGATTCAACTCCGATACCGGCCAGTTGCCGTAGTCACTGACGGCTACCTGGCCGAAGTCCACTCCCCACTCACCGTGGAACGTGGAGAATCGGGCAAGGCGGTCGCGCATGGCGAGCGGGCTCAAATCGGCCCGTGAGGGCGAGAGAGATGCCTTGGACGAGGGCACTCCGACCACCAGGACGTCAGGATCCGGATGCTCCTGATTGAGCCAGACGTCGGCCCGGGGCCAATAGGGATCGGGAATGGTCATGAAGGTCTCAGGGTAGAGAGGGCCGGCAGAAACCTCATTTCGGGTCTCTTGGCCCTAGGCAAAGATTCGGATCACGCGGACACTCGACACTGGACGGCCGAATAGACCGGTCGTCCCAAGAAGGAGGTGATCTTCATGTCAACGCTTACTGAGCGCCCGATGGTGGAGGTCACCCGAATGCCGAATCGGCGTTCCACGATCGTCGAGTGGACGATCGGAATCGTCGGTGTGTTGGCAGCCGGAGTTGGTGCGTGGATGTACTACGTGCCTGCCGACTGGTTCCTCGGCGGACTAGCTGCGGGTTGGTACCTCGGTATGTTCGTCGCGGCCGGTTTGCTGCTGGCCATCGCATTCGGGCTTACCGCCCGAGCCATGCTTAAAGAGGACCGCGGCTGGACAGCCCGCGTGACCGTGATGACGATTCTCGCCGTCCTGGCCACAGCCGGCGCAGTCACATTTGGCCTGATCTGGATCCTCTGAGGTATGACTGCCTAGCCGGGACCCCCAAGCCAGGGGGTCCCGGCTCGCGTCACAGCATCGGGATGTCGACCCCTCGCTCCCTGGCGACCCGCTGGGCGATCTCATAGCCGGCGTCGGCGTGTCGCATGACCCCGGTGCCCGGGTCGTTGGTCAGCACTCTCTCTACCCGCAGCGCCCCCTGTTCGGTTCCGTCGGCGACGACTTGGGCTCCGGCGTGGATCGAGTTGCCGATTCCGACTCCACCACCGTGGTGGACCGCTACCCAGGCTGCACCGGAGGAGACATTGAGCATCGCATTGAGGATGGGCCAATCAGCCACCGCGTCTGAGCCATCGGCCATGGCCTCGGTCTCCCGGTACGGAGAGGCGACCGAGCCCGAGTCGAGGTGATCGCGCCCGATGACGATGGGTGCACTCACTTTCCCCGAAGCCACCAACTCGTTGAATCTGAGGCCGGCGAGATGCCTCTCGCCGTAGGCGAGCCAGCAGATCCGCGCTGGCAGCCCCTGGAAATGAACCTTCTCCCTGGCCAGAAGGAGCCATCGCTGGAGTGCCTCATTGTCGGGAAACAAGTCGCCGAGCGCCCGGTCGGTGACGGCGATGTCAGCGGGATCGCCGCTGAGCGCCACCCAGCGGAACGGACCCGAGCCTTCACAGAACAGCGGCCGGATGTAGGCGGGCACGAATCCGGGATAGGAGAAGGCGTCGTGATACCCGGCGATCTGGGCCTCTCCCCGGAGGTTGTTCCCGTAGTCGAACGTCTCGGCACCGGCGGCCTGAAACCCGACCATCGCCTCGCACTGGCTCGCCATCGACTCCCTCGCCGCCTTGATGTAGGTGTCCGGATCGTCGGCGCGGAGACGTGCCGCTTCGTCCAGGTCGAACCCGGACGGCACATATCCATAGAGCGGATCGTGGGCAGAGGTTTGGTCGGTGACGATGTCGACATCGAGACCCATCTCGAGCAAGGCGGGGAATAGGTCGGCCGCATTTCCCTCGAGGCCGACGGACAGGGCACGTCTCTCCCGCTTCGCGTTGAGAGCCAGTTCGATCGCCTTGTCGACTGACGTGGCGGCCACATCGAGATAACCCGTTTCGAGGCGACGCTCGATGCGGTGAGGGTCGACATCGATACAGATAGCCACCCCGCCATTCATGGTGATGGCTAAGGGCTGGGCGCCACCCATTCCTCCCAGGCCGGCGGTCAGAGTGAGCGTGCCCGCGAGTGTCCCGCCAAAACGCTGCTCGGCGATGGCGGCGAAGGTCTGATATGTGCCCTGGAGAATGCCCTGGCTGCCGATATAGATCCAGGACCCGGCGGTCATCTGCCCGTACATCATCAGCCCCTCAGCCTCCAGTTTCCAGAAGTGCTCAAGGGTCGCCCAACGAGGCACCAGGAGAGAGTTGGCGATCAGAACCCGGGGAGCCATCTCATGGGTGCGGAAAACGCCGACCGGCTTCCCCGACTGGACCAGCAGGGTCTCGTCGTTCTCGAGACGCTCCAGAGTGCGAACGATGGCGTGGAGACTCTCCAGATTGCGAGCGGCCTTGCCCCGGCCCCCGTACACGATCAGGTTTTCCGGGTCCTCTGCCACGTCCGGGTCGAGGTTGTTGAGAAGGCATCTGAGCACCGCTTCCTGAAGCCAGCCCTTGGTGTTCAGCGTCGAGCCGTGAGGAGCATGGAGAGGGAACGAAAGGTCGATCATCAGCCCACTGGAGCCTAGATCGACTGCCGTGACCGAGGGTTGGTGCTACTTGCGCAGCAGGCCGTCGAGACGACGGGAAGCGATCCGGGCTCCGATCAGACCGAGCACAACAAGGAACGCAATGTGCCCGGCCAGAGTCCAGTCGAATATCCCCAGACTGAAAGCTCGCAGCATCTCGGTGCCGTGGTAGAGCGGGGAGATCTTGGCGACCTGCTGGATCACCGGTGGGTACACGTCCAGCGGGTAGAAGGTGGCCGAGAACAGGAACAAGGGCATGGTGACCAGCGCCACCAGATCGAGGTCCTGCCACGAGCGCATATAGGTCGTGGCTGCCATTCCCAGGGATCCGAAGCAGAATCCGATCAGAACCGCTCCGGGCACCGTCATCAGGGCCCACCATGACTGGGTCAGATGCATGAGGGCCATGACCACGAGGAACACTGTTGAGTAAATCGCTCCTCGGAGCAGCGCCCATCCGATCTCACCGATCGCGATGTCGCGTGGCACCAGGGGTGTGGTCAGAATCCCCTCGTAGACATTTCCGAATTTCAGCCGGAAGAAGATGTTGAAGGTCGTTTCGAGCACAGCTCCGTTCATTGCCGAGGCCGCCATCAGAGCCGGGGCAACGAATGCCGTGTAGTTGATGGGCACCCCGTTGGGTCCGGGGACGTCGCCAACCAGGGCCCCGATCCCGATCCCGATCGAGAAGAGATAGAACACCGGCTCGAAGAACCCGGTGAAGATGATCTTCCACAGTCTTCGGTAGACGAAGGCGTTGCGCTCCCATATCCGCTGGGCGCGGAACGGCGTCATTCGCCCGGGAGGGGTCAGCCTGGAGGGTGCCGAGACGCTCATGGCCTGAGCCTCTTGTCGAGCAGCCGAGAGGCGAGAACCAGCCCGATAACGGTCATGGCGGTCAGGTAGGCGACATGGATCCAGACCGGCATCGAGGTCACCACTGACTCGTCCGCCCCGGGAAGGGCGACTTTGCGGACCAACTCCACGCCGTGAAACAACGGGGTGACGTACGCGACTTTCTGGAGGTAGTCAGGCAGTTGGCTGATGGGGAAGAAGGTGCCTGAGAATAAGAACAGTGGCGTTATCCCAAAGCGGAACAGGGTGGAAAGGCTGGTGTCGTCTTCCTGGGTCACTGTGAAGGCGGTGACGACCGTGGTGAAGGCAACGCCGGTGAGTACGCCTGGTGGCACCGCGAGGAGGGCGGGACCTGCCTCCAATGCGCCGAACAGGACCGAGATCACTGCAAATACCAAGAGGATGAAGCTGAGCCGGATGATCGACCACAGGAACCGCCCGTAGACGATATCGGCCGGGCTGAGCGGTGTGGTGATGGTGGCATGGAACTCCTTGCGCCACTTGATGCCGGCCATCACAGGGAACGCTCCTTCGCCCGCTCCGGCTTGCATCGCCGAAGCGGCGATGAGCCCGCTTGCCACAAACGTCAGATAGGGGACTCCCAGGTCGGCACCACTGGAGTCGATGAGAGAGCCGAGGCTGAGCCCCATCGCCGACAGGAACAAGACGGGGTTGACGAAGCTTGAGATCACCGTCCCTCGCCAGGTGCGGCGATACACGACCAACTCGGCTTCTACCACGCGCAACGAGCGGGTGAGGACGGTCATCAGTCGATCAGTCTCCGCCCGGTCAGCTTGAGGAACACATCCTCGAGCGTCGAGCGGCGCACCAGCACCTGCTCGGGGTGGATGCCACGCTCACCCATCTCGTGTTGGGTGGCCTCGGCGTCGTCGGTGTAGAGGAGAACCCGGTCGGCCAGGACCTCCGAGCTGTGAGCCAGCCCATCGAGCTTCAACACCGCCTCGTCTTGCTGACCGTCCTGGAAGCGAAGCTCGACGACCTCGCGGGGGGCGTATTCCTTTATCAGCTCCCGGGGCGAGCCCTCGGCCGCGATGACCCCCTTGTCCATGACCACCAGGCGGTCGCACAGCTGCTCGGCCTCGTCCATGTAGTGCGTGGTAATGATCAGGGTGGCGCCCTGTTGTTTGAGCCGATAGAGCCGGTCCCAAAGGGCGTGACGAGCCTGGGGGTCGAGACCGGTAGTGGGCTCATCGAGGATCACCAGCTCAGGGTCGTTGATCAGGGCTCGGGCGATGGTGAGTCGGCGCTTCATCCCGCCCGAGAGCGGTTCCACGGTCGATTTGGCCCGGTCGGTGAGCTGGGCAAACTCCAACAGCTCAGCCGTGCGGCGCTTGATGTCGGCGCGGCTCATGTCGTGATAGCGGCCGTAGACGTAGAGATTCTCGGCAACCGAGAGCTCGAGGTCGAGATTGTCTTCCTGAGGCACGACGCCGATCCGCTGGCGGATCGAGCGGCCCTGGGTGGTCGGATCGAGCCCGAGCACCGTGAGCTTTCCCTCGGTGATCGGGCTCACCGTGGTGATCATCTTCATCGTCGAGGTCTTGCCGGCGCCGTTTGGCCCGAGAAAGCCGAAGGCCTCACCTTTGACGATGTCGAAGTCGATCGCGTCGACCGCGACAAAGTCGCCGAACTTTTTGGTGAGGCCGCGCGCCTGGACTATCGACTCGGGCATACGTGACCGGACGGTAGTGCCGATCGGGGACAGAATTTCCGGGTTTTCTGAACGATGTAGGTCAGTAGCGATCGAAGTGGACCACGGTGTCCGCTGGCTTCCGGCCCCCGTAGTTCTTGGGCTCCGCCCCATCCGCTGCGTAGCCAAGCGCCACCGCATATCGGGTCACCCGATCCTCGGGGGCGCCCAGGAAATGGCGGGCTTGGGCATCGCGGTGAAGGGTTATCGGGCAGGAGGCCACGCCGATCGCCTTGGCGGCGAGCATGATGTTCTGGGCGGCCCGGCCTACGTCGAACATGTTGCCGCCTGGCTCCTGAACGATGACGACGCTGGCGGCCGAGTCTCGCACCGGTTGCGTGAAGTCGCCGTGCTCCGCCAGTCCCTGGAGTCGCTCTCGGTCAGTGATCGCCACGAACGACCAATCCTGACGGTTCTTCGAGCTTCCGGTCCATCGGGCTGCCTCGAGGATCGCGGCGAGATCGTCAGAGGCCAGCGGTTCGGGTTTGAAGTCACGTATCGCTCGCAGCTTGAGGATGAAGTCGTAGACGTCGGACATGGCGAGCGACCCTACCGGTAACGTCGCGAGAGTGAGAGGCACGGTGACACTGGTAGGTGATCGCTGGAGAGTCGGTCCGCGCCTGTTCGCCGATCCACAGCAGGTCCTCATCGCTGAGACCCTCGATGAGGTGCAGATCGTCATGGAGGAGGCAGAGGCCGCCGCAGATGCGGGGTCGTGGGTTGTCGGCTGTATCTCCTATCGGGCCGCTCCGGCCTTCGACGCCCCGTTGCGGGTGGCTGCCCGACTCGACGGCCGAGTTATGCCGCTGGCCTGGTTTGGCGTCTATCCGGATTCAGCTGTCCCTGGACCGGCTACTGGCCGCTTCCAGCTCGGGAGTTGGACCGCCGGGCTGAGCGCGACCGAGCACGAGGCACGGGTGGAGAGCATCCGCGAGGCGATCGCAGCCGGCGACACTTATCAGGTCAACCTCACCTTTCCGATGTGGGCCGGCTTGGAGGGTGATCCAGGAGCTCTATTTCAGGCGATGGTCCGAAGCCAACCGCAGAGCTACGCAGCCTTTATCGACCTCGGCAATCAGCAGATCGTTTCGGTATCTCCTGAGTTGTTCTTCGCCAAGGACGATCGAGTGATCACCACCCGACCGATGAAGGGAACCGCACCGCGCGGCAGGTCATCGGCGGAGGATCTTGAGCGGCGAGACGCCCTGCTCAGCTCGGAAAAGGAACGGGCAGGAAATCTGATGATCGTCGACATGCTCCGCAACGATCTGGGCCGGGTCGCCGAGATCGGATCGGTCAATGTGCCGTCCCTGTTCGACGTCGAACGTCACCCGACGCTGTGGCAGATGACCTCGACGGTCACCGCCCGGCTGCCTGTGGAGGTTGGGTTATATGGGCTGTTCACCGGGATCTTCCCCTCCGCCTCGGTGACCGGTGCTCCCAAAGTCGCGACCATGGGAATCATTGCCGACCTCGAGCCAGACGACCGGGGCGTCTATTGCGGCGCCATCGGCTATCTCGAGCCGGGAGGCGAAAAGGCGGAGTTCTCGGTCGCCATTCGCACCGGGGTGGTGGAGAAAGGCCGATTCACCTACCACGTCGGTGGTGGCATCACCTACGACTCCCTGGCGGGCGCCGAATACGACGAGTGTCTATGGAAGGCCCTGGTGGTCACTGAGCAACACGACCCGCCCGACCTCCTGGAAACGATGAGGTACACGCCCGGGGAGGGCATTCTCCTGCTGGAGAGGCACATCGCCCGACTCAGTGAGTCCGCCGCCTATTGGGGCATCCCCTTCGATCCAATTGCCGTCGGAGATGCGCTCTCAGCAGTCGGCGGGCCGACCCAGCTCAAGGTGAGACTCGTGCTCGCCGCTTCGGGATCCGCCACAGTCAGTACCGAGCCTCTCCCCGTCTCGGAGGAGCCGGTCGGGCTTCGAATCTGGGAAGGCCGGGTCGACCAGAGCGATCCCGGGTGGGCCCACAAGCTCGAGGATCGCACTCGTTACCCGGTTGGAGAGGACGGCATCGAGATGGTGATGGTCAATCTCGACGGGGAGATCACTGAGACCAACATCTCAAACCTGATGCTGCGCTTCGACAACACCTGGCTCACCCCCCCGGTGTCCTCCGGGTGCCTTCCCGGCGTTCAGCGGGAACTTGCGCTGGTTCTCGGTCTGGCCACTGAGGAGGTGCTCACGATTGAAGACTTGGGCCGCGCCGATGAGATCGCAGTGACCAACGCGGTCCGTGGATGGAGGAAAGCGGTCCTGATCGAATAAGTTGTGGCCGACCTCACAGTTCAGGAGCCCTATTCATGTCTACCCCCCATATCTCGGCCGAGAAAGAGGACTTCGCCCCATCGGTCCTGCTTCCCGGTGACCCCCTGCGGGCGAAGTACATCGCCGACAACTTTCTCGAAGACGCAAGGCTCGTGAACGAGGTCAGGAACATGCTGGCCTACACCGGGACCTTCAAAGGTGTGCCGGTATCGGTGATGGGCACCGGGATGGGCATCCCTTCGGCTTCGATCTACGCGACCGAGTTGATCACCCACTTCGGAGTGGAGCGGCTGATCAGAACCGGGTCCTGCGGCGGCATCCTCCCCTCGGTGAAGATCCGTGATGTGGTTATCGCCCTCGGCGCCTGCACCGACTCGGGGGTCAATCGGGCTCGCTATGGAGGGATGGACTTCGCCGCTACCGCCGACTTTGCTCTGTTGGTTGCCGCTGCCGACGCCGCTGCCGCCAGGGGGATCGAGGTCAAGGTTGGCAATGTCCATTCCGCCGACCTGTTCTACAACCCCGACGCGGCAGCCTTCGATCGGATGGAGGCGATGGGCGTCCTGGCGGTGGAGATGGAGGCGGCCGGTCTCTATGGCGTGGCCGCCGAGAAGGGGGGACGGGCACTCACCATTGCGACCGTATCCGACCACATTCGAAGTGGGGCGTTCCTTCGCCCTGACGAGCGGCAGGAGACGTTCAACGAGATGGTGGAGATTGCTCTCGACGCCCTGAAGCGTGACGTCGGTTAGGCCTACGCCTCTTTGCCTTTATATCTTCTAAACGTGGGCTGAGCGAGATTCCCCCTTCGGTGGCTGTTGAACTGAGCCAAGAGAGACCTGAATCCAAACGGAGATGAAAGTGAAGCGACTTTTTCATGTGCTAGCGGTTGGGTTGCTGACCACGGCAACGCTGGCCTTGCCGGCGATGGCCCAGGACACAACGACTCCGCCCCCAACCACCCTCTCCATCAGCTCTCCCTTTGTCGGCGTAGCCGTCAAACCGGGGGATAGCGCAACCTTCAAGCTCACAGTCGGTGCGGTTCCGGGCGACCGGGTTGCCTTCGCTCTCGACGGAGTGCCTGACGGCTGGGACGCCGAGCTCCGAGGTGGGGGATTCGTTGTCGACGAGGTCCAAGTCGACTCTACCGGCTTCGTTTCCCTCGACCTCCAGATCGATGTCCCGGTCGAGACCGAGGAAGGGTCCTACGCGATGTCGTTGACCGGCACCGGCTCCTCCGGGACCGATCGTCTCGATCTTTCGATTCGGGTGGCCGCAACAGTCGGCGGGGACGTTTCGATGACTACCGACTTCCCCGATCTGCAGGGCCCTGCGGATTCGACCTATTCATTCGACGTGACGATCGCCAACGAGACGCCGCAGGACATTCAATTCGGGCTGTCAGCGAACGGCCCTGAAGGCTGGTCGACAGAGATCAAGCCTTCAGGTGAGGCTCAAGCGTCGACAATCACTGTCGCCGCAGGCGCTACCGGGCAGGTAACGGTGGACGTCGATCCCCCGGACACGGCGGCGGCGGGTGACTATTCGATCACCGCGAAAGCCGAAGGGGGTGGGGTGTCCGCCGAAGTCCCGCTGGGCGTCCGGATCACCGGGTCATTCGGAATCGACATCGCCACGGCCACCGAGGCTCTGAATGTCACAGTCAAGGGCGAGCAGGCGACGGATCTCCCGCTGGTGGTGACCAACACTGGCACCGCCCCCCTGGTCGGCGTCAATCTGGCTGCCACCCCACCGCAGGGTTGGGACGTCGCTTTCGATCACCCGACCATCGACCAACTGGAGCCAGGCCAAGCCCTACAGGTGGTGGCGACCATCACGCCATCCGGTGAAGCCATCAACGGTGACTACGTGATCACCTTCACCTCGTCGGTCGCCGAGACATCTGACAGCATCGATGTGCGCACCACGGTTGAGACCTCGGCGATTTGGGGCTTGGTGGGCATCGGCGTGATCGTGGTTGCCCTGGTGGGGTTGAGCATGGTGTTCCGACGCTACGGGCGGAGGTAGACGATGACCACACCGGTCATCGAGGTCGAGGGCCTGGTCAAGAATTACGAAGAACGGGTTGCGGTGGCCGGGATCGACTTCACGGTGTCTCCGGGCGAGATCTTCGGAGTTCTCGGGCCCAACGGCGCCGGCAAAACCACGACGATCTTGATGTTGCTCGGTCTCACCGAGCCCAGCGAGGGGACGGTTCGGGTGTGCGGACTGGATCCGGCGTACGACGCCATCGGGGTCAAGCGCCGGGTCGGCTATCTGCCGGACGCGGTCGGTTTCTACGAGAATCTGACCGGTCGCCAGAACATGAGGTACACGGCCCGTCTCAACGAATTGGACCCGGACGAGGTCGAGGACCGGATATCGGAGTTGTTGGAGGAGGTCGGCCTAACCGAGGCAGCCGACTATCTCGTCGGCACTTACTCCCGAGGGATGCGTCAGCGTCTCGGGGTGGCCGACATCCTGGTCAAGGATCCAGATGTGGTCATCCTCGACGAGCCGACGACTGCGATCGACCCCGAAGGGGTGGTCGAGATCCTCTCCTTGATCTCCCGCCTGGCTCATCGCGACGGCAGGGCCGTCTTGATCTCGAGTCATCTCCTGAATCAGGTGCAGCAAGTCTGTGATCGGGTCGGGATTTTCGTCGATGGTGAGATCGTCGCCCAGGGCACACCGGAGGAGCTTGCCGCTTCACTGTCGGAGGGCAGCTCGGTTTACGAGTTCGTCGTCGATGCCACCGAGGAGCAGGTGAGGGCGGCGATTGAGACCGGCCTGCCCGATCTGCATGAGAAGATCGGGGTTACCTCGACCGGCCCGAACAGATGGCGTGTGGTCCTTCCGGAGCAGGATATTTCGGGCGTGGTTCGCGCCCTGGTCGAGGCTGGCCTCAGCGTGAGGCAGATCAGGGATCTCGGGTCGAACCTCGACGAGATCTACCGGCGTTACTTCCGCGAGCATGAAGGGGTGAGCGCATGACCGCTGTAGCGGAGCCGGCGACCATTTGGGAGCGGCGACGGCCGGGTTGGATGGATGTTGGCGGAAAAGAGATGACCGATCATCTCCTTTCCGGCCGGTTCATCGCCCTGCTGTTCATTCTCGGACTGGTCGCGGTGGGAACTGTCTACGGAGCGGCGAGCGGGCTCCGCGAGCAGGCCCAACAATCGACCGACGCCGGCCTTCCTGCCTTTCTTCTCCTGTTCACGGTGAATGCGGATCCGATTCCGTTCTCGTTCATGTCGTTCCTGGTGTTCATGCTCCCGGTGGTGGGGATCGCCTACGGGTTCGACTCGATAAGTGGTGAGCGTTCGCAGGGGACACTGCCCCGGCTGGTCTCACAGCCCATTCATCGCGATGACGTCATCAACGGCAAGTTCGTTGCCGGCCTGGCGGTGATCGGGGTCACGCTCACCACCGTGGTGATGATCGTGTCCGGCGTGGGGATCGTGGCCCTCGGCGTGGTGCCCGATGCCAGCGACGTCTTCCGATTGATCACCTGGCTCCTGGCTTCGATCCTCTATGTGGGTGTGTGGCTGGCCATGGCCATGCTTGCCAGCGTTGCATTCCGAAACGCGGCGACCTCTGCGATAGTCACGATCGGGATCTGGCTCGCCCTCTTGTTCTTTGCCCAGTTGATTTTCACCCTGGTGGCCAACATCGTGGCGCCGGTGGACACGGCCGACCCCTATAGCGAGCTCAGCAATACCCGGGCCGAGCAGATGGTGTCGCAGATTTCGCCAGTGGTTCTCTACGACGAGGCGTCCACCGCCTTGCTGGTGCCATTCACACGGACGTTCCAAACGCTGTTCACCGCGGAGCAGGCAGACCGGGCTATTCCGTCGCAGCTCTCCTTCAGCCAGAGCCTCTTGCTGGTCTGGCCGCAACTAGTGGCGATGGTGGCGATCACCGTCTTGCTGTTTGCCGTCGCCTACGTGAAATTCATGCGTCAAGAGGTAAGGGCCTGAGGCCTAGTCCAGTTGGTATTGGACCCGGGTCATCGACTCCAGCAACGGTCCGATGACCTCGCTGACCAGTCGCTGATGATCGGGATGTTCCTGATAGGCGCGCCAGTCCTCCGCTGAGTCGAAGTCGGCGACCAGAGCGACTTGCGGGTTGCCTTCCATGATCCCGACATCTCTTCCGAATTCGTAGCGACGGATGAAGTCCATCTTTCCCGGCATGGTCGCAAGACCGTCGAGCACGGCCTGGATCTGGAAATCGGAGGTCCCTGGCTTGAAACGCAGGAGAACCGTGTGTCGTAAGAGGCCCATGTCGGGAGTCAACCACACGGGGCGTCGCACGGTCCATAAGAAAAGACGACTTCGCACGGCAGGGTGTAACCACCGCTCACTACTTTTGGTCTGAAATTGGTTGCCGATCGCCGGCATCCGTCAATTGGGAGGAGAAATGACCGAAACGGTCGATCGGAAGCAGTCGAGTTCCGGCGGATCCGGCCTCGACGGCTACTTCAAGCTCTCCGAGCGGGGCACCTCAGTAGGAACTGAGATCCGCGCCGGGTTCACCACGTTCCTGGTGATGGCCTACATCATCTTCCTCAACGCAAACATCCTTGGGGAAGCAGGGTTCGATATCCCGGCGGTGGCCGCCGGCACAGCTTTGGTCGCCGGTCTGCTCTGCGTCCTGATGGGGGTGGTCGCCAACTATCCCATTGCGATGGCCGCCGGGCTCGGGATCAATGCCGCTGTGGCTTTCGGCCTTGTCATCACTGACGGGTTGACGCCGGCGGGCGCCATGGGCGTCATCGTTCTCGAGGGCCTGATCGTCACCCTCTTGGTGGTCGTCGGCCTCCGTGAGGCGATCATGAACGCCGTCCCCCTCAGCCTGAAGAGGGCGATTGGAGTCGGCATCGGGTTGTTCATCATGTTCATCGGGTTTGTCGATAGCGGATTGATCGTGCCCGGTGTGCCGATCGTCGACTTCGCCTTTCCCAACACGAACGGAGCTTGGCTGACAATCATCGGGCTGGCGATAACCGTGGTGCTCTTCGTCCGAAAGGTCCCGGGTGCGTTGGTGATCAGCATCCTGCTCACGACGGTGGTCGCGTTCATCATCGGGGTCAGTGAATTCCCGAGCGAGTTCACGGCCACGCCGAGCTTTGCCACTCTCGGTGACTTCGATCTGTCGAACGTGTTCAACCAACTCGGCTTTGTTGCCGCAGCGTTGACCATCTTCAGCTTCATGCTGACCGACTTCTTCGACACCGTGGGCACCGCGACCGGGATTGCCGAACAGGCCGGTCTCACCGATGAGGAGGGAAACATCGAGGACGTCGGCAAGGTGTTGTTCGTCGACTCCTTGGGCGCGGTAGCCGGTGGGGTGGCGGGAGTGAGCTCCAACACCAGTTACATCGAGAGTGCGGCCGGTGTCGCCGAAGGCGGTCGTACCGGCATCACCTCGATCGTTGTAGGTCTGCTGTTCCTAGTGGCCATCTTCCTCACGCCCATTGCGGGGCTTGTTCCGACGCAGGCCACGGCTCCGGTCTTGATCCTGGTTGGATTCCTCATGGCTGGCCTCCTCAAGGGGATCGACTTCGAGGACGTCGAGGAGGGCTTTCCCGCTCTGCTTGCCATCGTTCTCATGCCGTTCACCTACAAGATCACGGTCGGCATCGGTGCCGGGTTCGTGATGTATGTCTTCATCAAGTTGGTCAAGGGCAAGGCTCGCGAGATTCACCCGCTGATGTGGGTGGTTGCGGTCGCCTTCCTGATCTACTTCGGTCAGGCGGTCATCGGCCAGGCGATCTCAGCCTGAAATCGGTCGAATGTCTGAGGGCGGCGCCGGGTGGGCGCCGCCCTCGACGCGTCTGGACCAATTCCTCGGACGGGTAGTTTCGGGCCTCCACATGGCTCAACTGTCCGCCAAGCAACGCGGAGAGCTCCCCAACAGCGCTTTCGCCTACGTCGATTCCCAGGGGCGCCGGCTGCTCCCCATCAACGATGAGCCACATGTCCGCAATGCGCTTTCCCGCTTCAACCAGGTGAAGTTCGAGGACGAGGCAGCCAAGGAGCGAGCTTTTCGGAAGCTCTTGACAGCAGCGACCAAGTACGGCATCGCTCCGATCGGGTTCGTGGCCCGTCAGCTGAGGGAGGCGGCCGAGGAGGGACCGGCTGACCTTCCTTCAGGCCCCGTGACCCTGCTCCTCAGTGACATCGAGGGGTCAACCGGGCTGGTTCATCGTCTTGGAGATGGATACCAGGAGGTTCTGGCACAGGTGCAGGGGCTCATCTGGCAGGCAGTCGATAGTCAACGTGGATATGAAGTCGATGCCCGAGCTGACGAGTTCTTCGCTGCATTTGCTCATGCCCCGGATGCATTGACGGCAGCGCTGTCGATTCAACGCTCGATCCGGGATCACAAATGGCCAGTTGGGGAAACCGTCAGGGTACGGATCGGTCTGCACAGTGGGAGCCCGGCCCGCACCGAGACCGGGTACGTGGGGTTGCCGGTTAACACCGCGGCTCGCGTCTGCAATGCGGGTCACGGAGGGCAGATCCTGGTCTCGGCGGCGACCCGGGACGAGTTGAGCCCGTCCGAGTTCGATCTGCTGAGTCTTGGGGTCTTCGAACTCCGTGGACTGCCCCGGCCTGTGGAGTTGCTACAGGTGACAGTCCACGACCTACCCAAGGAGTTCCCACCGCCCAGGGTCTAGGTCAGAGGGCTCGCATTCGGTTGCCGCGTGCGTTGTGCTCGACCTCGGCGAGCCCGAGTGCCTCGAGGACCGGTGGGACATAGTTCCCGACGCGGCCGCGGAGGCCCTTCTTCAACCCGTACCAACCGCCGATCGGGTTGTCGCTCGACCTGGCCCAAGCCTCCACCGTTCCCTCCGCTGCCGGCTTCTGCTCGTCGGCGTTGCCCAGGGGCACCCAGTCCCCGTTGTCTTTGAGCATCTGATAGAGGTCATCGATGATCCGAAGGTCGTAGAAAAGGACGGTGCTGCCCACGGTGCAGACCAGGACGGGTGGGTCGTGAGCCTCGTCTCGGTGCATGAGGATCTCGGAACCAAGGCTGGGGGTCTTCAGGACCCACGGATCGCCCTCGGTCCCGGTCCCGCTGAACTCGGCTGCGGGCAAAGTCGACGCTCCTTCTAGATCTGCCAACCCTAGCCCTCCGGGGTTGGAGCGCTCCGGGCTCGAGCGATTAGAGATCAGGCCCGATGCCCGATCGCCATGGGACGTTGGTACCCCGGTGGAGCGACGACCTCTACCTCCGGGAACCCGTTCGCCTTGAGCATCGACACCGTGAATTCGAGTGAGGCCCGGCGGTAGGTGTCGTCGTCGTCCCGCCCGATGTCGATGCGCTCGTTGCATTGCATCACCAGGATTGGCGTCATCTCGGACAGATCGCGGACGAGACCAGCCATCTCTTGCTCGCTCAGGTAGTACATGCTGCAGAAGGCAGTGACCATGTCGAACGAGCCCAGTCCCATCCTTGGTGCGTCTCGCATGTCGGCCGTGAAAGCCACATAGTCATACGTGGTCCCGTCGCACCATTCCCACGCATCTTTCAAGAATCGCCCCTGGGTCACACGTTCCGGGTTCATTTCCAGCCCGACCACGGTGCTTGCCCCTGCCCGCAGCATCTCGAGACCGTTGTGCCCGTTGGCAGCGCCGAGATCCAATATCCGTCGGCCCGCCAGGTCCGGAAGGGTGCGGGACAGCAGGTATTCCCATCGTCCCCATCCGGCACCGAGGTTCCACAGACGACCCGTGCGCAGCCCAGCGCCGAGGTATGCGGGCGAGTACCAGTGTTGGAGCTCCGGCTCTGAATTGGACTGAAGGCGCCGACGCAAGCTCTCGTAGGTAGGGAGGGCGGCGGCGAACACATTGTTGAACTGGTCGACATCGGCATCGGCCAGGAATCGCAGCCTGTCCCAGGCAAGACCCGAGTAGTCCTCTGTTGTCTCGAAGTTGACCCACCACGGCCGTTGGTCGATGCCGATCACGAACATGTCCGGTCTGATTTCTCCAATGGTCATCCCTGCCCGATGGATTTGTCGCATGTCGGCCGCGAGCAACTCGACCGTGGGTGCCGACCCTGGATCCAGCCTGCCCCCACCGACATAGGAGGTGACCAAGGAAGGCCCGTCGAAATCGATATCGAGGATGGCGGGGACCCTCAAGCCCAATCTCCCAAGCCGATGCAATGCGTTCAACTCGCGGAGGAAGACCTCCCACTCGCCGCGATACCGCTTGCGGACACCCCAGTACTCGGCGGTGGCAACGATGTCGACGTAGAACCGGGTCTCCGGCAGCGTTATCCGGACCCCGGGGCCCGGGCCCGCAAGGTCCAGGTTCGCCCGAACCCGCCCCGCCTCCACGATCTCTCCGGTGGCATCTCTCCAGCGTCGTAGTTCGCGGGCTCGAAACAGCGAGGTCCAGCGCAGTTTGAGTCGGGCACGCAATCCCACAGTCGAGCGAAGGATTGCTGTCCGAAGTGGGTCGATCAGAAGCGCATCGATGAGCCGGGACATGCCCCCTGGCCCGAGACGCATCGGCACTTCGAACAGGCCTTTGAACTTCCTTCTGTCCGGTCGAGTCAATGCGAGGGTGAGAAGGCGCCCTATGTAGCGATGACTCGAGTTCGATTGAAGGACCATCCATCGGCACTCCTGGTGTTCATGTGCTTGCGGCGGTCATCGATCGGCTCGGCGGGCGACGGCCAGCAGTCGGCCTGACGCCGCTCTGCAGAACGTACGAAATCAGTCGCCAGACGATGGGAAGAGAACGGCAAGAATCCGGCCAGAAACGTGCCTCTTTGGGTCAGATCAGGGCTGACCGCCCGAGAGGCGGAAAATCAGAATCTCAGGGCATCGGCGACCGACCGGTCGCGATGTTGATCTGCTCGCCGGAGGACCACATCGATTCGCGGGTGAAGACCGGCCTGCACCACGGCGATCCGACCTGGCATCGACTCGACCAGCCTCTTTGCCAAAGGAAGACCGAGGCCCGAAGACGTGTCTCCCTTGTCGGTTCGGTCCACCTCCGGCGACAGGAAGGGATCGGAACCGAAGCCGGGGCCTTCGTCAGTGATCGACAAGGTGACAAAGTCCTCGCTCTCGGAGTGTTCCACGCGGACCTCGCCGGCTCCATGCTGCAGCGAGTTCTCGAGGAGCACGTCGAGGGCATGACGGAGCATGGCGCTGTTGCCATGGACCGGCGGAACGGATCGGGATGTGGCAATGACCAGAGCCCTGTTGGCCTGGGCGAATGGTTTGAGCCACTTCGCCTCGACCTCATCCAGCACATCGGCAATGAAGAAGGGCGAGTCGCTGGCGTCAGGGGTGCGAGCAATGGCGAGAAGTTCGCTGATGGTTCGCTCCAGACGGTCGATATCGGCGATCGCCTCCTGCAAGACCTCGGTCGAGTCTCGTCGGGGAAACGCCAGCTCGGTTTCGATCGCCGTGCGAAGGCCCGCCAGCGGCGTCCTCAGTTGGTGGGAGACGTCGGTGCTGAACAGTCGCTCCCGGGTCATGAGGTCGTCAAGGCGATGAGCGGTGGCAGTCATGGCCTGGGCAGCTTCGTCGAGCTCCAGCACGTCGCTTCGAGGGACATCGATCATGAAGTCGCCCTGGCCGAGTTGGACCGCAGCGTCTCGCAGGCGGCGCACCGGCTGAGCCAGCCGGCCTGCGACCACGTATCCGATGGAGGCGCCGATGCCGAGGACGAGGACGGCGAGGCCGGCGATCGAGGCCAGGATCCGAGCGGTCCGAGCCTCGAGTGCCACGTTGGACTGTTCGGCTCGAATCGCCCCCACCACCCGCTCATTAGCGGCCACAGGCACCGCGGCGACCCGAACTTCAGGTGTCTCCAGGTCGGCGATCTCATCGCGTAGTGCCCGGAGAGTGACAGCATCGGCTTGCGATGGGCCGAACCCTGCAATCAGCTGTCCTTGCTGGTCATAGAGCCCGAACTTCACGCCGTCTGCGGTATCGGGGAGCTCAACAGGGTCGCTGCCGGCGGTGTCGAAGTCCGCCGGGACATTGCGAGACGCAACGATGGCCTGACGTTCCAGACGCAGCGCAGCCCCTTCATTTTCGAGGCGTTCGAACACGATCGCGAGCGGGATCGCAAACAACATGACCGCCACCGCGGTCACCCCGAGGATGGCAATCGAGGACCCGCCTCCTCATGACAGCTCGAGGCGATAACCGACTCCGCGCAACGTGGTGATCCGGCTTGGTCCCGTTGGCGGGTCGATCTTGCGGCGGAGGGCTGCGATGTGGAAGTCCAGAGTCTTGGTCGAGCCAAACCAGTGCTCATCCCAGACGTCGCTCATCAGGGTTTCCCGGGAGAGCGCCATCCCGGCATCGGTGATGAGACGGCTCAGCAAGTCGAATTCCTTGGGTCGCAGATCGATCTCCTCGCCATTCAGCCAGACCCGACGGGCGCCGCCTTCAATTTCCAGATCGCCCACCCTCGTCCGTTTCTGCAAGGACGATTCGATCCGACGCAATTGGGCGCGTATCCGAGCGAGCAACTCCGCGAGTTTGAATGGTTTCGTGACGTAGTCGACCGCCCCCGCGTCAAGGCCAACCACCACATCGAGCTCCTCATCGCGTGCTGTGAGGATGATGATGTCCACCGTCGGGTCCACCGAGTGGATCTGGCGGCAAAGGGTGAGCCCATCCGTGTCGGGAAGCCCAAGGTCGAGCAATACGAGATCAGGCTTCTGTTCAGTGAGCGAATCCATGGCCCCGAGTGCCGTCTGCTCCCACCGGGCGCTGTAGCCGTTCGCATCGAGTGCCCGGCGAAGAGTGGATCCGATTCGTTGGTCGTCCTCGACAATGAGAATGCGTTCCCCGGCCATGGGGTCAAACGATACGGTAGGTTGAGACCCCCTGTGAATTGCCGCACCCGACGTCATGCCTGAGGTCGAGCCCAGCCTCTTTGTGATATTCGGGGGAACCGGTGATCTCGCCGAGCGCAAGCTGCTGCCATCCCTCTACCTGACAGTGGCCAACCAGCGTGCCGCCGATCGGTCACTGATCCTCGGAGTCTCCAGGCATGACATCGGGGACGAGGCCTATCGGAAGTGGACCAAGCAGGCGTTGATCGCCGGTGGCGTGGCGGAAAAAGATGCGGAGCGTTGGTGTGCCGCCAATGTCTATCACCATGCGGTCGCAGGGGATGCGGGATTCGCAGGCCTTCGGGAGCGGATTGAAGCCATCGAGAAGGACCGGAGGCTTCCCGGCAATCGAGTGCTCTATCTGGCGACTCCGCCTCAGGCCTTTGTGCCCACCATCGAAGGGCTTGGGAAATTGGGGCTAGACCAGAGCCCTGGCTGGACCCGGATCGTATTGGAGAAGCCTTTTGGCACAGACCTGGAGACGGCCCGCGAACTGAATCGGCTCGTGCAGTCTCACTTCGACGAGTCCCAGATCTATCGAATCGATCACTATCTCGGCAAGGCGACAGTTCAGAACCTTCTGGCATTTCGTTTCACCAACCCGATGTTCGAACGACTCTGGAATCGAGATCGGGTGGCGCATGTCGAGATCACGGTTGCCGAGACCATCGGCATCGGCGGCCGTGCCGACTACTACGACCGTGCCGGGGCGGTGCGTGACATCGTGCAGAACCATCTCACTCAGCTCCTGGCGCTGGTGGCGATGGAGCCGCCGAATGTCTTCGAGGCGGATCAGATCCGTGACGAGAAGGTCAAAGTGATGAAGGCGATCGCGCCGATCGATCCAGACGATGTTGTCATGGCGCAGTACGAATCCGGCGAGGTTCGGGAGGCAACGGTGCTTGGCTATCTACACGAGGAGGGTGTCCCGGCCGATTCGAAAACGCCCACCTTTGTGGGGATCCGGCTGTATGTGGATTCCTGGCGCTGGCAGGGAATCCCGTTTCTCCTACGCACCGGGAAACGGCTGCCGGAGCGGTTCACACGCATCGCCGTCACCTTCCGCGAGCCTGCTCTCTGCGTGTTTCACGGGCGACGTGACGATTGCACGATGAATCCTGACGTGCTGATGATCGTCTTGCAGCCTGACGAGGGATTCTCCATCCGATTCAACGTGAGATCACCGGAGGATGAGGCGCAGCTCGATTCTCAGTCGTTGCAATTTCGCTACTCAGACGTCTATGGAGAGCTTCGCGACGCCTACCAAACCTTGATTCTGGACATTCTGGAAGGTGACCAAACCCTGTTCGTCCGAGCTGACGAGGTGGAAGCCTCCTGGGGGGTGTACGACCCGCTCCTGAGGCTAGAGAAGGAGCCACTCCGGTATGCCGCCGGAACCTGGGGCTCCCCCGAGATGAGCCAAGGGAAACCGATAGGGAGCGAAGCATGATGCCGAGGTCGAACGCAGTGACGGGTTTGACTCGATCTGATCCGCGTAGCCTGCCCGCATGATTGTCGACTCTGCTCTTTACAAGGATGGGGTTCGCCTCCCGGGACCGTTTGTATTGGAGGGCGCCCACGAGCTATCCAATGGGACGAACACTTTCGCTTGGATCGGTCTCTACGAACCCACGGAGGCGGAGTTCGATGCGGTGCGAAAGGAGTTCGGACTTCATGAGTTAGCCGTTGAGGATGCAATCCATGCTCACCAGCGGCCGAAGCTCGACATCTATGGCGACACGTTGTTCGTGGTGCTCAAGCCCGCGCGGTACGTCGATTCGGTCGAGGTCGTCGATTTTGGGGAGATACTCGTGTTCGTGGATACGAACTTCGTCGTGGCCGTGCGTCATCGCGAAGCCTCTCAATTGGTGGAGGTCCGCAAGAGCCTGGAGGCCAACCCGGAGCAATTGGCGTTGGGACCGAGCGCTGTCCTCCATGCGATTGTCGATCGGGTAGTGGATGACTATGGACAGGTGCTGGACGGACTGGAATTCGACATCGGGGAACTCGAGGCACAGGTGTTCTCTTCCGACGCCGCCCCGACCGAGCGCATTTACAAGCTCAAGAGGGAAGTGCTCCAATTCCATCAGGCGACCCAACCTCTGCTCGAACCTTTGGAGCGACTGATAAATGGCACCTTTGTCGCCCTCACCCCCGAACTGCGCCAATACTTCCGAAATCCCCACGACCACTTGCTGAGAGTCGTGGAGCGAATCATCGGCTTCCGCGACCTCCTCACCTCGATTCTGGAGGCGAACTTGATTCAGGTGACCGTGCGGCAGAACGAGGACATGCAACGCCAGAATGAGATCGTCAAGAAGGTGAGTAGCTGGGCTGCGATCATCGCCGTCCCGGCGCTAATCACGGGCTACTACGGGATGAACGTGCCCTACCCCGGCTCTGGCCGGATTTGGGGTGTAGTGGCCTCCAGTCTTCTCATCGCACTCTTGTCCACGGGCCTCTATTTCGAATTCCGGCGTCGCGACTGGCTGTGATCACGAAGACCGTTGGGGAGAGCTAGATGGCGATCATCTCGAGGGGTTTCTTCGGTCGACGACCGGAGGTGGACGATCCGTCCCGGCTTCCACCAGGTCAATACCTCACCGCTGGCTTTCCGGTGCTTTCCGCCGGACCGACTCCTCGGACCCGGCTCGACGAGTGGACGTTTCAGGTCCGGTTTGCCGGCGGTTCAGTCCAATCGTGGACCTGGGATGAGTTCACGGCGTTACCTACCGAGACCGTCACGGTCGATATCCACTGCGTCACCAAGTGGTCGAAGTTCGACACGGTGTGGACCGGGGTCTCGGTCGATCTCCTGCTCGACGAGGCTGATACCCGTGATTCCCGGTTCGTGACCGCCTTTTGTGACGGGGGTTACACCACGAATCTCCCGCTCGAGGACGTGACCGGTGGGAAGGCGTGGGTCGCCTATCAGTTCGACGGCGAGCCACTCGACCCCCAGCACGGCGGCCCGGCACGTTTCCTGGTGCCCCACCTCTACTTCTGGAAGAGCGCCAAGTGGGTGCGTGGCATCGAGTTGCACGCCGAAGACCGGCCCGGCTTCTGGGAGACGTACGGCTATCACAATCAAGGGGACCCATGGCGGGAGCAGAGGTACTGGGGCGACTGAACTGGCTGGCCGCCGACGTCAGCCAGGTGCGTTCCGAAACGGCGCGGGTTCGAAGCATCTTCTTCGAATGCCCGGGGTGGGATGGGCATATGGCCGGTCAGCACGTGGATATCCGGCTCACCGCCGAGGATGGCTATCAAGCGCAGCGCAGCTATTCGATCGGATCGGCGCCCGAAGACGATCATTTGGTCCTGACCGTGGAGCGACTCCAAGACGGTGAGGTGTCCCCCTATCTGGTCGAGGTGCTCGAAGCCGGTGACCAACTCGAGATGCGAGGCCCGATCGGGCGCTACTTCGTTTGGAAGGAGTCAATGGGCGGCCCCCTGCTCATGATCGCGGGCGGATCGGGGGTGGTCCCCTTCCGGGCGATGCTGAGGCACCGGGTCAACTCCCGCTCCACGGCTCCGACCCGGTTGCTCTACTCGTCCCGAACCGTTGACGATGTGATCTACCGCGAGGAGTTGGAGGGTTTCGTCGGGGGGGATGGGATCGACATCCGGTTTGCGCTCACTCGGTCCCAGCCCCCTGGATGGACCGGGTACAACCGTCGGATCGACCGCGACATGCTCGCCGAAGTGTCATGGGCTCCCGAGGAGAGACCCCTGGTCTACGTCTGTGGTCCCACTTCGTTCGTAGAGACCGCGGCCGTCGCCCTCGTCGATCTTGGCCATGACCCCGCCCTGATCAGAACTGAGCGCTTCGGGCCGACGAGTTAGCAGGCCTTAGAAGTCGATTCGGCCCCTGAAGTGATCGGCAACCTGCGGTCGGAGTAGTTGGTACACCGCGACGCGATGACCACCCGGGGTGCGGAAAGAGCAGCAAGGGCCTTGTGGTATCTCGAAAACGCTGTCCTTTTCCCAGCCGGCCTCCTCAAGGCGGTGCAAGGTGGCGTCCAGATCGTCGACTCGATAGATGAGGATCGGGCGCTCACCCTCCACGTGGTCGGTGAACAGGAGATGGGGAGGCTCGGCGGTCATCTCCACCATCGCCACCCGGGTTCTCCACTCCTCGATGGCGAAGACCAGAGTGCCACCCAGCATTTGGGTGAAGTAGGTGACATCGGCGGCCACGTCCTGGGTCGGGATATAGAGGAAATCAAGGGACTCGAATGGTGGTGCGGTGCCCATTTGCCCGCGATTATGCCTTCGCGGCCGTCTCAAGCCACCGGCCTGTGACTCCGATGTCTTTTATGGGTATTTCATGCGAGAACCAAGCATTCCGACCCTCGACGCGTCGCCGATAGACAGCGGGAGGTCGCTCGACGGCGCCCACAGATCCGTGCGGGCAGTTGTGGCGTGCCTCGATGCGCTGATCCGATCCAGGGACGAAAAGAGCCTCCTGGACGACGTGTGTCGGATTCTGGTGGACGAAGGTGGCTTTCATCGTGCGTGGGTGATCTCTCAGGCAGAAGGTGAGGGAGAGTCGACTCTGTCAATACCGCTGCCGGTCGGAGACGACTCGCGATGGGCGCTCAACATCGACGGGGACGCATTCGATGAGTTCGAGGTCGAGCTTCTGGGCAACTTCGCTGGATCCCTGTCGCAACGGATCGTGGGGTTGCGGGCGGAGGCCCGCAGGGATGCAATTGAGGAACAACTTCGGGAGTCGCTTCGGTCCAAGGATGAGCTGATCGCTTCCATCTTTCACGAAATGCGGACGCCACTCACCGCGGTCGTGGGGTTCGCCCAGCTTCTTCAAAACGAGGACTCGGGTCTCTCATCGGACGAACGCACCGATTTGATCCAGTCGATCGCCGACGAGGGTTTGGACCTGACCAACCTCGTCGAAGATCTGCTGACGGCAGCCAAGGCCGAGTCGGGGACCCTCACGGTGGTGAGCGTCCCGGTAGATCTGCGAGCCAATGCGGCTCAGGTCTTGGAGACTCTCAACCGGGAACAGCCGATCGACCTCGATGGACCATCGGTTCGGGTCATCGGCGACCCCGGAAGGGTGCGCCAGATCCTGCGCAATCTGATCTCCAACGCAATTCGCTACGGAGGTGAGCGGATTCGGGTGGTGGCGATCGGTGACGAGAATCCGCGGATTCAGGTTCGGGATGACGGGGCCGGCATTCCTGTTGAGGAACGTGAGCTCGTGTTCGATCCCTATCAGCGTGCCAGCGCGGCGCCCGAACTGAGCGCCTCCATGGGACTGGGGCTGACCATTTCCCGAAGCCTGGCAAGGCTCATGGGAGGCGACATCACCTACGCCTACGAGGATGGCGAGAGCATCTTCGAATTGCTCCTGCCCAAGCTCCCCGACTGACGTCGGCTGCCCGATCCGCAGGCACGCTTCAGCATTAATCAGGGCGTAACAAACTCGAAACGACCGGTTTCTTAACTTTGCAGCGTGGGCGCACTGGATTTCGAGAGATCAGGCATCACGACGGCGCGGCTGATCATGGGGCCCGGGGCCTGACTTGGACGTAACCGAGGTTCTGCGCGACATCCTGATCGTTCTCGTCGCGGCCAAAGTCGCCGCCGAACTGGCAGAGCGGGTCGGGGTCCCACCGGTCATCGGGGAGATCGTGGCCGGGATCCTGATCGGGCCTTCATTGTTGGGCTGGGTAGGGGCGGACGATCAGGTCCTGCGAACACTCGGCGAGATCGGGGTGATCCTCCTGCTGCTCGAAGTCGGCATGGAGATGAATCTCAGCGAGTTGGGGAGGGTGGGGCGTGCTTCGTTCACGGTGGCGACGGTGGGTGTGGTGGCCCCGCTGCTTCTCGGCACCGGGGCCATGCAGCTGCTGGGACACGACTTCAACACCTCCCTTTTCATGGGAGCGGCGCTGACCGCGACCAGCGTGGGCATCACCGCGAGGGTGTTCGGCGATCTGCGGGCACTGGCCACCATCGAAGCTCGCATCGTGTTGGGAGCGGCGGTGGCGGACGATGTCATGGGCCTCGTGGTGCTGACCGTGGTAGTCCGGCTGGTAACCGGCGGTTCGGTGTCTCTGGTCTCGGTAATCGGGATCATCGGCATCGCGGTCGCCTTCCTCGTGGTTAGCGGGGTAGTTGGCCTTCGACTGGCGCCGGCTCTCTTCGCCGGGATCGAGCGGTTCTCTCGATCCACCGGGACCTTGATCGCCCTCGCTCTTGCCTTCACCCTTGCCTTCGCCGAACTGGCAAACGCGGCCGGTTGGCCCCCATCGTCGGCGCCTTCGTTGCGGGCCTGGCCCTGGGGCGGAGTCGTCAGAGGGAGCGAATCGGTCGTGAGCTGGCACCCGTCGGCCATCTCTTCATCCCGGTGTTCTTCCTCCAGATCGGGATCGATGTGGACGTGGCCCAATTCGTCGACACCCAGGTGTTGCTGATCGCCGGTGTTCTCCTCGTGGTTGCGATCGGAGGAAAGCTCCTGGCGGCGACGGGAGCGTTTGGCACACCGGCTGATCGCTGGCTGATCGGACTCGGGATGCTTCCCCGCGGCGAGGTGGGCCTCATCTTCGCCACCATCGGCCTTCAGGGAAGGGTGCTCGATGACTCGCTCTATGCCGCGCTCTTGTTGGTCGTCCTGATCACGACACTCATGACTCCTCAGCTACTGAAGATTCGCTACGGGATCCTCCGAGCGAGGGCGCAGCCCGTGGCCCCCGGCCCCAGTCCGGAGATGCCGATTGGAGGCTGGCTGGTGGTGGTCGACGGCGAGGTCCGGCTGGCTGCCACCCCCCCAGGTCGTCTTGCGCTGCCCGTGGCCCTCGATGCCGCGGTGCTGCTCAGCTCCGCCCAGCCATCGGCAGAGCTCCTCGACTGGCTCACTGGAGTCGAGCAGCCGAATGTCCAGTGGGATCGAAGGGCGAGAGAGGCGTTGCTCAAGGTGGTTCAGCAAGGCAACGCCAGGTCGTGGCGCTTTCTCGAGACCACCGGCGTCCTCGATCGGGTGCTGCCCGAGCTGGCCGCCACCCTCAGGACCCGTCAGGCAGATCCATTCCAACTTGACCCGATGAATACCCATCGTTGGTCGGTGATCGAGGAGCTGCGTCGGCTGGCCGAGTCAGATTCCGAGCTGGCAGCTGAATACCGGACCCTGGCCCATCCCGAGTGGCTCCTCTTGGCGGCCCTTCTCTCCGAGGGCGTTGCCGACAGTGAGTCGCCGGTGGCGACCACCAGGCGGATAGTTCGCAGGCTCGACCTTGGCGCCCGGGCAGAGCAGGAAATCGCCGGCCTCATCGAGGACAGCGAGTTGATGTGGTCGGCGGCGATGCGGGGTGACGGCCTCAGTGAGCAATCGGTGATTCAGGTGGCGTCGCATCTCGATACGCCGGAACGAGCGCGGGCGTTGTTCCTGCTGACGGTCGCGCAGAGAGGGGATATCGATCGCCGGGACAGAGAACGTCTTCATCAGCTGCACGACCTGATCCAGGAAGTCCTCGCTCACTCCGAGTTGACCGGGCTCGAGGTCCGAAATCTGGCCGGGAGGCGGAGGGCGGAAACGCTCCGTCTCATCGGAGAACAGCCGGACCTGACCAGGCGGATCGAGGCTGCTCCACAGTCGTATCTCCTGCGAGAGGCCTCAGCGGCTATCGCACGTCAGGTTGCCCTTTTGGAGCCACTGCCCGACGCCCATCAAGCAAGGGTTGCGGTCACCGACTCCGGCGACGCGACATTTGTCTGGATCGACGTGGCCACGCGGGATCGTCCAGGTTTGTTGGCATCGGTCACCGGGGTGTTGGCGGGTCTCGGTCTCAATGTGTCGGAGGCTCTGGTGGCTACCTGGCCCGACGGCGGTGCCCTGGAGACCTTCCGAGTTGCCGGAGCATCAGCTCTGCCGGAGTCCAGCTACCTGGCTAATGAGATCGAGAAGAACCTCGACACTCCGGTCGTGGCCGAGCCGATTCCCGGGGCGGTGGTGCACTTCGATGACGATTCGTCACCCTGGCACACCATCGCCGAAATTCGCGCCCCGGATCGCATCGGGCTGCTCCATTCACAAGCGATGGTGATTGCCGCAGCAGGAGCCGACGTCTCCGCCGCCCGGATCACCACCGAGGGCATGAGCGCGGTCGGTCGATTCGACCTCAACAACCGGGTCGGCACCAAACTCACCGAGGCGGACAAAGAGATGATTCGGTCCTTTATGGCCTCGGGCGGGCCGGCTGGTCGCCGACGCCGGATCAGCCGTCGGAGGCGGGGATCTGCCCGGTCCGGATCGCCTCGGTGAACTTCTCGTAGTCGAGCTGGTTTTGACCCGCGTAGGAGATAGCGAATTCGGTCACGGCCCGATCGAACGCGTCCGTCTTGCCGAGATATCCGGTGATGGCAATCGGATCGCCAGACCTGGCGTGAGCCCTGGCGAGGGTCCGGCCGCAGAGCCGGGCGTAGGCGCCAAGACGATATGGAGTCGTTTTCGACAGGTCGGCCGACCCTTTCATGTCCCGGAACTGACGGAAGTAGTAGTGACGCTCGGGATCAGCATCCGACCAACCGAGGAAGATGTCACTGGCGGCTTGCATCAGACGTTGACCCTCGACCACTCGCTGCCCGTGGTTCGCGTAGCTGGTCGGGGGAAGATGGTCCTCTAGGACGGATCGAGTGGCCTCTTTGACCTGAAGGAACAGCGGGTCCTTATCGTCCCGGCCTTCCATGAGGAGGACGAAGCACCGGGTTCCCACGCTTCCTACGCCCACGACTTTTATCGCCCCTCCCACGCTTCGAAAGGAATCAAGCAACAGCTTCCTATTGTCAGGCAGAGAGCCGCGAAAGGCCGCGAGGTGAAGCTCTATGGCCTCTACGAGCACATCGGCGCCGCCTGGGAGGTCGCGGAACGGGACGAGCAGTGGAGGCATGCTCTTGATCCTGACCTGGCCGTCGACCACCTCGGTCAGTTTGGAGTAAGCCTGGATATTGTCTCGCTTCTGGTACTCCTCGGTCGCCTTCAGGACCCTGCGACGAAGGTCTTTGTCCTCGGTCCCGGCCACGATCGCATCAATGGTCGCGCTCGCATACCAGACGTCGAGAACCCGCATCTCGGAGAGCTCGTTCATCGCCTTTCGATAACCCTCGACACTGCTCATGCTGACGGACCGAATGTCGGCATCGTTGAAGTCAACGTCCCGAGCTGCGAGTACGACGCTGGCAGCCAGTCGTTTGACGTCCCACTCCCACGGGCCGGGAAGGGTCTCGTCGAAGTCGTTGATGTCGAACATTTGTTGCCGTTCCGGTGAGGCAAAGGATCCAAAATTGGAGAGGTGGGCATCGCCGCAAATCTGCGTCTGGATGCCGGTCGTTGGAGTGCCGGAAAGATCTCCAGCCATAACCCGGGCCGCGCCCCGGTAGAAGGTGAACGGAGAGACCGCCATACGGCTGTGGCGATAGGGCACCAGGTCTTCCATCCGGGAGGCGTTCTGGCTGGTAATCAGGTCCACGGGGTCAGCTCGATCCGGGCGGGCGGCCCACTCGCTGTGGGCGGATCTGGGCACGGACCTTCGTAGATCCCTTCCCTTCTGGCGACGCTCATCGGGGGTCAGTTGAGTGTTGGTCAAGCCGACGATTTATACACCAAATCAACCTGAGAATTCACAGCGCTATGAAACCGGCATTGGTTGGCGCGAAGCCGCACCATTATTCAGACAGCTATGGGCCCGGAATCGTCCTGAGACGCCTAGCCACAGCCATGCTCGCGCTGGTTGCCTTGACGGCTTGTGTTCAGGAGCGGGCGGCTTCATCGAGCACCACGTCTACCGCCTCGGCGGTGACCACAGCCTCGATCGCTCAGTCGCCTATCGACATCGACTCATTGCGGGGAACAATCGTCTATTCGAGCGACATCGGAGGCAACGAGGATGTCTTCCTGGTGCGACTTGATGACGGTCTGCCGGTACAGCTCACCGATGGGCCGGAGAAGGAGTTCGATCCGGATCTTTCGACCGACGGCCAAACGATTGTCTACCGGCGCAACCCCGAGCAGAACAGCGACACGGCCGACATCTGGGCCATGGATGTCGACGGAGGCAACAAACGAAACCTGACCAACGCCCCCGAATTCTCCAACTGGGCGCCGGCGTGGGCACCTGATGGCCGAATCGTCTTTTCGAGCATGAGGGGCGGAAGCGGCGCACTCGAGTTGTGGTCGATGGCGGCCGACGGTGGCGACGTGAGACAGTTGTCCGAAGGTTGGTGCGAGTATGCGCAGCCTTCGCCTGACGGATCGGAGTTCGTCTGCGCCGAGGCCGTCGGATCCCGGTACGACATCGTGATCGTCGACGAGGCGGGTGGCCGTCGGTCGGTCACCACGACCCCGGTCACCGAGTTCGGCCCCACATGGTCGCCGGACGGGCAGTGGATCGTCTTCAGTCGTGACACCGGCGAGCATTGGGAATTGTTTCGCATTCATCCCGACGG
The DNA here is from genome assembly GCA_963778755.1 of uncultured Acidobacteriota bacterium. Lineage (GTDB taxonomy): Bacteria > Actinomycetota > Acidimicrobiia > Spongiisociales > ZC4RG35 > JALYNX01. The sequence continues at coordinate 122,327 of CAVZVJ010000007.1, forward strand.
GTCCGATGAGCAATTCATCACCCAAGAGGGTGTGTTCGCAACCTGGGACCCCGACGGTCACCTCGTCTGGAGCGGGCCGGGGGGAATCAATGTGGCGCATCCGGATGGGACCGGGCGGGTCGTCCTTGACTATCCGGCCGGATTCATTTCCTGGGGCGGCTAGTCAGGTCTGCTCAGGCTTCGGACGCCTTCCACGTCTCGACCTGACGGGCGACGGCTGCCGAGTCGAACCAGGTGTTCTCATGGACGATCAGACCGTCTTCCAGCCGGAACAGGTGCAGCATGCGAACCTCGACGAACGCTCCGCCACCGGCCACGCCGGCCCATTCGCCCTCCACATGGCCCGAGGCCATCGATTCGTCGACGACCCAATCACCGTCCTCGGACGCGAAGCGACGAATCGACTCGAGGCGGACATCGGGGATGGCGTCAATGATGCTGGAGTAGACGTCGCCGACCGCTTTCTTCCCCCGAACCGGGCTCAACGGGTGGGTGATGTCGTCCCACACGATGTTGTCGTGATAAGTGGCCAGGGTGCCGGGCACGTCGTGGTTGTTCTCAGCGGCGAAATGCTGGGAGACGATGTCCATGGGTGGCGATGGTGTCAGCTGCAGCCGGTGGTGTCCCCACAAGTGAGACACACGTAGCAACTGCCGTTCCTGATGGTCATGTGACCGCAGTTGGAGCAGACCGGTGCGTCTCCCATGTTCTCCCTCAGAGCGGAGTCGACCATGGTGGCGCCACCCCCCTCGACGCGCTCGCTTCGCTCGCTGGCGTCGGTCCCTCCGCTGCGCAGGGGGACAACTGCGCTCACACTCTCCATGGGGCCCCCGTCAGGTGAGTCGACGAACTCCGCTGCCCTTTGCACGACCTCCAAGTCGGCCTCCGCTGCCGCATCAAAGAGCTCCAACGGAGTCCCGGCCTCGGCGGCCAGCCCTTTGGCGGGCCCGGTGATCTCGCCAACTCCACGGATAGGTGGAACCTGGGCCAACTCGTCGCGCTCCAAGTACTCGACGCCCAAGGCCCGGAACACGTAGTCCACGATCGAGTTGGACATCTTGATATTCGGATGTCCCTCGACCATGCCCCTGGGCTCGAAGGTCTGGAAGGTGAAGGTGTCGACGAACTCCTCCAACGGCACCCCATATTGGAGGCCCTTGGAGACCGCGATGGCGAAGCAGGAGAGAATCCCCTTCAGGGTCGCTCCTTCCTTGGCCAGGTCGATGAAGATCTCGCCGAGAGTCCCGTCGTCGTACTCACCGGTGCGAAGGAACACTTTGTGCCCGCCGATCCTTGCCTCCTGGTTGTACCCATTGCGCCGGGCCGGGAGCAGGAAGCGGGGTGGCTTCATCCCTTGGCGATAGGCCTGGGTGGGGGAGATCCCCGGAGGCAGGTTGCCCCAGTGGATCGCCTTGTCCGCTTCGACGGCGGCCGTGATCCCGGGGGCCTCATCGTCGTTGTCCTCGCCCTCATCCGAGGTCGAGTTGAGCGGTTGGGCGGCCTTGGAGCCGTCTCGATAGATGGCCATCGCCTTGAGACCCAGCTCCCACGACATCCGGTAGGCCTCTTCGATGTCCTCGACTGTGATCTCGTTCGGCATGTTGATTGTCTTAGAGATCGCGCCCGAGATGAAGGGCTGGGCGGCGGCCATCATCTTGATGTGCCCGTTGTGGTGGATGAACCGGGTGCCGTACTTGCCGTTCTTGTTGGCGGTGTCGAACACGACCAGGTGCTCGTCCTTGACGTGCGGGGCACCTTCGATGGTCTGACGGCCACAGATATGGTCGTTGGCCTCGTCGATCTCGGACTGAGTGAAGCCCAGGGCACGCAGCATGTTGAAGTCCCAGCCGGTGTATTCGTCCACGCCGTAACCGAGACGCTGCAGCGTCTCCTCGCCGAAGGTGAAGACGTTGAAGGCATGCCTCAACTCGAACACGGAGGCCAGGGCGGCCTCCACCTTGCCCAGGTCCTCGTCATCGAAGCCCTTGGCCTTCAGCGACTCATTGTTGATGTGGGGAGCACCGTCGAGTGAGCTGGTGCCGACGATGTACTCGACCACATCCTTGATCTGGTCGGTGTCGTAACCCAGGTGGGCCAGGGCCGGTGTCACCGACTGGTTGACGATCTTGAAGTAGCCGCCTCCCGCCAACTTCTTGAACTTGATCAGCGAGAAATCAGGCTCGACACCGGTGGTGTCGCAGTCCATGAGCAAGCCGATGGTCCCAGTGGGCGCGAGCACGGTCGCCTGCGCGTTGCGATAGCCATTGGTTTCGCCCCATTCCAAGGCCAGGTCCCAGGAGCTGCGGGCCGCGGCGAGCAGGTCCTCGGGGCAGGACGCGGGGTCGATTCCCATCACCAGATGACTCACCGACTCGAAGTCGTGCTGGTTGTAGGCAGCACGCGGCGGTGATTGCGGATCACACGCAGCATCGACTCCCGGTTCTCGGCGAAACGTGGGAACGGCCCAGTCGCTCCGGCGATCTCCGCCGAGGTGGCGTAGGAGTACCCGGTGAGGACCGAGGTGAGGGCGCCGGCGACCGCCCGGCCTTCGTCGGAGTCGTAGGCGATCCCTTGACGCATCAGCAGCGAGCCGAGGTTGGCGTAGCCGAGTCCCAGGGTCCGGTAGTCGTATGAGCCCTGTGCGATTTCCCGGGATGGGAAGTGGGCCATGGCAACCGAGATCTCGAGGACGATGGTCCAGAGCCGAATGGCGTGCTGGTAGGCCTCGACGTCGAAGACAGCCGTCTCGTCGTCGTAGAACCGGACCAGGTTGATCGAGGCCAGGTTGCAGGCAGTGTCATCGAGGAACATGTACTCACTGCACGGGTTGCTCGCCCGGATTCGGCCGCCGGCCGGGCTCGTGTGCCACTCGTTGACGGTGGTGTCGAACTGGAGACCCGGGTCAGCACAGGCCCAGGCGGCCTCGGCGATCTGGCTCCACAGGTCACGCGCTTTCACCGTCTTGCGGACCGATCCGTCGGTGCGGTTGATCAGGTTCCAGTCGCTGTCGTCGACCACAGACTGGACGAACTCGTTGGTGATCCGCACCGAGTTGTTCGAGTTCTGACCCGATACGGTGGCATAAGCGTCGCCGTTGAAGTCGGCGGCGAAGCCCCCGTGATTTATCAGGACCCGGGCCTTCTCTTCTTCGACCTTCTTCCAGTCGATGAACTTCTCGATGTCGGGATGGTCGACATCCAGGATGACCATCTTGGCGGCACGCCGGGTGGTCCCACCCGACTTGATGGCACCGGCCGCCCGGTCGCCGATCTTGAGGAAAGACATGACTCCCGACGACTTGCCACCGCCGGAGAGACGCTCGCTCTCACCGCGGATGTGGGAGAAGTTGGACCCTGCACCCGAGCCAAACTTGAAGATTCGGGCTTCACGGACCCAGAGGTCCATGATCCCCCCCGGGTTCACCAGGTCGTCCTTCACGCTGAGTATGTAGCAAGCATGCGGGGTTGGCCGGCTGTAGGAGTCGGGTGAGGCTTTCATCTCACCGTCGGTGCTGTCGACGTACCAGAGGCCCTGGGCAGGCCCGGTGAGGCCGTATGCCCAGTTGAGCCCGGTGTTGAACCATTGCGGCGAGTTGGGTGCTGCCATCTGGTTGGCGAGCATGTAACGAAGCTCGTCCTCGAACGCCGCGGCATCCTCGGTGCTGGCGAAGTAGCCCTCCTTCTCGCCCCAGTGACGCCAGGTGCCGGCGAGACGATTGAATACCTGCTTGGCCGAGCGCTCGGGTCCGAGGACCGGCTGGCCGGCTTCGTCGAAGACTTGATTGCCCGCATCGTCGAACTGGGGGACACCAGCCTTGCGGAAATACTTGGAGACCATGATGTCGGCGGCGACCTGTGACCACCCGGATGGGATCTCGGCATCGGTCATCTGGAAGACGATCGAGCCATCGGGGTTGGTGATCCGCGAGTCACGACGCGACCAGTCGATCTTGTCGTAGACGTCCTGGTCAGCCTCGGTGAAGCGACGATTGATCCGCAGGCCGTTACTCATGAATAGTGCCTCCTCCGCACTGTTCGTCCTCTCTCATGCTAGAGGGACGAGGTCCATAAATCCAGCTCCTACCACAAGATGTAGTGGTCCGGGGTGAAGTGACCACGACATCTGGTATGGACTTCAATACTGTAATTACATCCCTGTCACGCGTCAAGCATTGTCTTCCGGGCGCCCAGGATCTGGATCAGAGCGCGAAAATCAACACTCTGACTACCGGGGCCCGCCCGGCTGGGGCGATCAGACGCCCGACTGGTCCCACCAGTACCGGATCATCAGAGAGGCCTCCGGTCCGGCATCGTCCTGCCAGTAGTGGCCGGCGTGGCGAAGGATGTAGGTGCGGCGGTTGGTCAGCACACTCTCCCAACGCCGTTTCTCCGCTCCCCGAAACACCGGGTCCTGGTCGGCCCAGAACAAGAGGGAAGGCTTGTCGGCGATCCCGGGGAGACGCTCTTCGATCGAGGTCAGCCAATCGCTGGAGCCAATCAACTCACGAGCGAGCACCCGTAGCGGGAGACGGGACGGCTGGTTCGGGAACGGACCGCGCCACATCGCCATCTCCCGACCCGAAGGGCTGCGGCGTCGCATCGCCCTTCGCACGAGGAGATTGACGAAGACGTTCGCTCTGTCGACCAGAAACTCGCCGGTCTTGCCCTCGCCCAGCGCCGCAGAAAAGCGCTCCGCAGCGGCATCGGTGCGAGGCCATGCCCAGGTGTTGCCGATGATCAAGGCTCGAACCCGATCCAATCGCTCCAAGGCGACGGCGAGACCGATTGGCCCGCCCCAATCCTGAAGGACCGGCGTGAAGGCCTCGAGACCGAGGGCGTCTACAAACCGGCCAACGGTCGTGGCGTGCTCGGCCGGCGTGTATCCGTATCCCGGCGCCGCGGTGGAAAGCCCGAACCCCGGGTAGTCGAGGGCGATGCAGCGGAATCGGTCAGAGAGATAAGGGACCATTCGCCGGTAGAGAAACGACCAGGTCGGGTTGCCGTGAAGCATGAGCAACACCGGGCCCTCGCCCTCGTCGAGGTAGTGGACCTGAGCCCCATCCACTTCTTGCCAATGGCTCTCGAACGGATAGAGGTCGTCGATGAACCAGTCAGGTCGCTCCACGGTTCGCAACCTACTCCCCACGTAGTTCAGTTGGCGATGTGCTCGCCGGCCTCGTCCAGGTCGGTGACCGGGTCGAGGGTGAGACGAGGCAGGAAGAAATGGACCAGCGGACCGACGAGCAGGGCAAAGATCACTGTGCCCCAGCCGAAGGTTCCTCCAAGAGCCCACCCGATGGCGAGGACCACGATCTCGATGATCGTCCGGGTCAGCCGGATCGAGTAGCCGCGTCTGGCGATCCCGGTCATCAAGCCGTCACGTGGGCCGGATCCGAGATGAGCTCCCAGATACAGCCCCGAGGCGACCCCTATGAGCAGGACACCACCGAGCAACATCACCCAGGCGATGAGCGTGGTGCCTGGATCGGGGATCACTGCCGAAGCGGCGTCGATCATCACACCGATGATGATGACGTTGGCCACCGTCCCGACCCCGATCCGCTCGCCGAGGGGGATCCAGAGCAGAAGGACGATTCCGGAAACGATGATCGACCAGATGCCAACAGTGAGGCCGAATCTGACAGCGAGACCCTGATGGAGAACATCCCACGGGGGAACCCCCAGGCCCGACTCCAACATCAGCCCGATGCCGAAACCAAAAAGGGAGAGCCCGAGTGCCAACTGCACCAGGCGCCTGGGCATCGTGTAGCTCTTCTTGGCAAAGACTCGGGCGGGCTCGGTCACCGGACGATTGTGCTGAAGAGGAGGCGGATTCGGAAATGCAGGTGTGACGTTTCCGAACCAGTTGTGGGGGCTCGAACGCCTAACGTGACGCACGATGACAGGTCTGAGACCGCCACCCAGAGCTGAGGCTCCGAGCCGGGTGGTGGCTCGCTTCATTGGCCTCATCCTTCTCCTCGCCCTTGCTGGATCGGCGATATGGGCGGTCGTAACCAACCAGCGCATTGATCTGATAGAGGTGACCCCGACCGACGCTTTGGATCGGACTGCCTTCACGACCACCGACGGGACGGCGCTTGCTTTCGTCCAGGAGGGATCGGGGGCGGTCCCCGTGGTATTGCTCCACGATTTCGACGTGGCGGGCGGGGTGCTTTGGGACGGGGTGGTGGCTTCCCTCGGCGACCAGGTCACCGCCCTTCGGGTCGACCTGCCCGGGTTCGGGCTCAGCGACCGGGTGCCGGAAGAGGGAAGCACCCACACTGTGGCAGTCATGGCGGAAATGGTCAGTGAAGTAGTCGGCGACCGTTTCGAAGGCCCGGTTGTGTTTGCCGGTGTCGGCCTCGGCGGGGAGGTTGCTGCCGAGATCGCAGTGATCCACCCGGAAATCGTCTCCGGCCTGGTGATGGTGGATGTCGACTTCGACCGGTCCGACGGATGGGTCGAGTTCATGGAGAGGCTCCCGTTGTACGGCCGCCCGATGACTTTCTCGTTCGAAGGGGGAGGCCGGTTCTCAGCAAATCGGTGGGCGCCGAATTGCGACTCCGGTGGTTGGTGCCCGACGCAGGACCAGGTGGCGAGGAGGGACATCGCCGAGACCGTGGCTAACACTTCGGAATCGCTGCGTGCCTATCGCCGGACTCCCGCTGCTTCGTTGGTCCCATCGAAACTCAACGAGATCGCAGCCCCCACTTACTTTGTCTGGAGCCAGGAGGGGGATGTGCCTCGGGAATCGGTGGACGCCGTGCTCGAGGCATTGCCCGATATGCAGGTCGAAGTGGTTCCTGCGTGGAAGGCCCATCTCGAATCGCCCGAAGTGGTGGCGACCGCCATCCTCACGTTCGGCCCTTAGGAGTCAGGGGACCAGGATCACCTTGCCGGTTGTTGCCCTGCCTTCGAGGGCGCGGTGGGCGTCCGCGGCATCGGCGAGTGGGAACTCGGCGCCGATCCGGACTTCGAGCCCTCCCTCCCCGATCCATTGAAAGAGATCGGATGATCGTCTCAGCAGCTCGGGTCGATCAGCCAAGTAGTGACGCATCGTGGGACGGGTGAGATAGATCGAGCCCTTGGCAGCGAGGATCAAGGGTGAGATCTCGGGCGGCGGACCAGAGGCGTTGCCAAACGTGACCATCATCCCCCGGGGGCGGATCAGATCGAGACCCTGCTCGAAGGTGGCTGCTCCGACCCCGTCGTAGACAACGTCGATCGCGTTGGGCCCAATCAGGGATTCGACTGCCGTTTTGAAATCGGTGGCGTTGTAAACGATCACGTGGTCGGCGCCGGCGGCCCGGCTCAACTCGGCCTTTTCCTCGGTGCCGACCGTCGTCAGCACCTCGGCGCCACGCATCCTGGCGATCTGCGTCAGGAGAAGCCCAACGCCGCCGGCCCCGGCGTGGATCAGACAACGATTCCCTGACGCGAGCGGGAAAGTGTCGATGGCCAGGAAATGAGCGGTCAACCCCTGGAGGAGCACGGCCGCGGCCGTCCGGGAATCGATCCCCTCCGGCAAGGGGACTGCCCGTGACGCGGGCACCGAGATTCTGGGGGCATAGGAGCTGTTCACATCGGTCCATCCCACCCGGTCTCCGGGCGCGAGCGTTTCGACATTGGCTCCGACCTCGGCGATCGTGCCTGCTCCCTCGAGGCCCGGGATGAATGGCATCGCGAGGTTGTAAAACCCGGAGCGGTGATAGATGTCGATGAAGTTGACTCCGACCGCCTCGACGTCGACCAGTAGGTCGTCGGGACCAGGGCGCGGATCTTCGACTTCGGTGAGCACTAGCTCCTCCGCTCCGCCCTTATTGGAGATGACGATCGCCTGCACCTATTTCTCCACCCGCCAACCACGAGCCCTCAACTCATCCACCAAAAGGTCGTCGCTGAGATAGCTGAGATCGAGTGGGGGCTTCTCCATCCCCAAACAACGCTCAACTGTGTCGCGAATGGTTCGGGCCCAAGCCTTGCCTTTGGCCTCGGCCTCCATGGTGATGGTGGCGTCCGCGTTGACCGTGAACACCCGGGCCGTGATCTGTGGGTTGACCCGTGACCCGCGTTCTCCGTAGACAAGGAGAATGGATCCGGCCGGAATGTCTTGGATCCCGCCGGTAGCGACGAATGGGCCGTCGAATGCCCATCCCGAAGACTTGCTCGTGTCGACAGAGTCCACGATCTTGGCCCAGTTCTTGTGACGCTCGTCGCCAAGCAACGGAACATCGACGGCCACCAGCACCCTCTCATCCATGGGATGAGAGTACGCAATCAGGAGGTGAACCCGCCCCTGGTGCCCAAGACGCTTTACCCTTGCCCTATGGCCAAGCTCCGTCTTTTCGCCAACCTTCGTGAAATCGCCGGATCAGCAAGGGTCGACGTGGGGTCCGGCACCGTCGGCGGGGCGATCGAGGAAGCGTCGGAGCGCTACGGCTCCGATTTTCGGCGCACCGTTGCGACTTCGCGAGTGTGGATCAACGGCGAGACGGCTTCCTACGACGATCCCGTTGGCGAAAGTGACGAGGTGGTCATCTTGCCCCCGGTCTCAGGCGGCGATCGCTCGATGACCGCACCAGCGACGCTCGATGTCATGGCGTTTCTGCCGCTCGCAGTCATCGTTGTGGCGGTTGTCGCCAATCTGCAGAGTCAGGAGATCTGGGCCGCCGCCCTGGTGGCAATCGTCTCCGTTTGGGCCCTCGATCTCGGCTCTGTCATCTCAACCCGGGGCAGGATGTTTGCCCCTTTGGCCGTGGTCGTGACTTCTGCGGTCTCGGCAATGGCGGCCCACGTCATGGGTAGCACCGGATACTCCCTTGCTCTGGTGGTGGCGGTGGTGGTTGCCCTCGGTTGGGCAGTCGCGTTTCCCCAATATCGCGAGGTGGATGTAGTCAGCCCACTGCTCCTGGTCTCCTTGTTCGCAGGACTGGGCACAGCCTCGATGATCCTGGCGCGGTCAGCCCACAGCCCGGACCCGAAGGCAGTCGATGTCTTCCTTGTGTCGGTGATCGCCGGGCTCGTCCTGGGCTCGGTGATCGAGCGGATGCCGTCCGTACCGCTCGTCGATCCGTTCTCGATGACGGCTGTCGGCGCTGTCCTCGGAGCCGTGGGCGCAGCTTTCCTCTGGGATCTCGACGTGGTCGGCTACCTCCTGATCGGGCTGGGGATAGCCGTGGCCTTGGTGGCGGGTCGAGGATTCTCTTCGATGCTCCGCACGGGGCGTGTTGCGCTGACCGAACGGCCACCCGGCTGGCTTAGCTGTCTCGATGGTGTCGCTTTGGCGGCCGCCATCTACTTTCCACTGCTCGCTGTGATCCTCTGACCGGCCCTAACGGCGATCTGCTTCGGCATGCGATCGACTAGAGCAAAGCACAGCGCTGGGTTACGCTTTCGTCGCATGGCTGCCGCACGGACGCACCATCGCGTCGTTCTGCTTGTCACGGTGACCGCCTTGGTGGCCTCTTTGTTCCCCCTTGCCTCACAAGCGGTCACGCAGGCTCAGGTCAATGAGGCCTGTGCTGACTCGCGCCAGCAACTTGATGAGTACCGAGCGGCGCAGGCTGAATTCGAGGATGCAGCCCTCGAGTACGAGGGCGTCCTCAACGAGGTGGAAAAGGTCGAGCGCAAACAGGACCGGGTCCAGGGGTCAATGGCGGTTCACACCGACGATCTCGACCGCATCCAGCAGCAGATCGAGGAACAGGCGGTCCAGCTCTACATGCAGGGCGGTCTGTCCAGTCCCGGGATCATCCTCTCTGCCTCATCGGTCGATCAGCTGATGACGACTTCTGAGTTTCTGACTCAGGCTGCAACCGGAGGGCAGCGCTCTATGGACGAGTTGATCGCAGCCAGAAGCGAGCTCAATCACTTCAACGATGATCTCACTGACACCCATACCGAGCTCAAGGTGGTGGAGGCAGACAAGCAGGACGCCATGGACCGTCAGCAGTCGGCCATGGAGGCCGAGCAAGCCGCCTACGCCAAGTTGTCGAACCGATGCAAGACTCTGACGTCCAAGTTCGACACCGAGCAACGGGCCAGGGCCGCCGCAGCGAAGGCCCGGGCGAGCGGGTCGGTGCAGGTGGGATCGTTCATTTGCCCGATCACTCCGGGCAGGACTTCCTTCATCGATTCCTGGGGCTTTCCGCGATCAGGAGGCAGACGCCACAAGGGAACCGACATGATGGCTGCCTATGGCGAGCCGCTGTACGCAGTGACATCGGGCACGGTCCGCATGTCCCACAGCTCGCTTGGCGGGAGTTCGATCTGGCTGTCGGGGGACAACGGAAATCGCTTCTATTACGCCCATCTCTCCGACTTCAATGTCGGATCGGGGTCACGGGTCAGCCAGGGTCAGACCATCGGCTTCGTTGGCACCTCCGGGAACGCGGCCGGCGGCGCCCCTCACCTTCACTTTGAGATCCATCCCGGTGGAGGCGCTGCGGTCAACCCCTATCCGACCGTTGCCGCGGCCTGCAGGTAGCCTTTACACAGTGAGTGGACTTCGTCGTATCGATACCGTTCTCGGGCCCGAGTTTCTCGTCGGCCTCGATGCAATCGACCTCGATGAGTTGAGGGCGCGGCGAGACACCGCAGAGGATGTCGAGAATCAAATCTCCTACTACCGGCGCCTGCTCCACGGTCGGATGGACCTGTTGAACTTCGAGCTTCGCCGTCGCACCGGCGAAGAGGAGCGGTCACTGTTGGATGCCCTGCCCGAAATCCTCGCCTCGGGGATGGTGCTCGGCCCGGAGCCGAACCTCCGACACATCGACGTCATGCCTCCGCTACCGACTACCACCGGCCGCCGCCTCATCGACAAGATCATGGACGACGGGATCCTCACCCAGCTCCCTGAGCTGTCTGACGAAGAGGTGAACGAAGCCGTGGAACGGCTCGAGGAGGTCGAGGCGGAATTGTCGAACCAGCGAAAGCAGCTTCACACCGTCATCGACGCTCTCCAGGACGAGATCGTTGCCCGCTACCGGAGCCAGCAGGGCCAGGCACAGGTCTCCGGTTAGGCCTTGCTAGCCGCAAAGACCCGCTCGGGTCTGGTCGAAACCCTTCACGATGGGGCGGTGGCCGTGGTGTCCGCCGATGGGGACCTCATTGCGTGGTCTGGCGACATCGACCGTCCCTTTTATCTCCGTTCCGCGGCCAAGCCTTTTCAAGCGGCTGCTGCCCAAGAGGCCGGCGCCCGTCTCGGTCCGTTGGAGCTGGCGTTGGCCTCCGGATCTCATGACGGGCATCCGGTTCACATAACCCTGGTCGAATCCATGCTCCACGCCGCGGGACTTGAGGAATCTGACCTCCTCTGTCCGCCCGACTGGCCACTTTCCCCGGATGCGGGACGTCGGCTTGCCCGAGAAGGTCATATCTATCCCCGGCGGATCTGGCACAACTGCTCGGGGAAACATGCTGCCTGGCTGAGGGCGGCACGGGCCCAGGACTGGTCGACTGACACCTATCTAGAGCCCGATCACCCGATCCAGCGGCAAATCCTGGAGTTGGTCAACGATCTCGGGCAATACAAAGCCGAGCCGGTTGGCATCGATGGCTGCGGTGCCCCGGTCTTGAGAACGACTACTCGGGTCATGGCTTTGCTGTTCGCGAGGCTCTCGGCCGATCGGTCGCTCCGGCCGATCTTTACCGCCATGCACCGCTATCCGGCGCTGGCTTCGGGGACGGGCAACGGTGATAGCTCCATCGGCGTCGCGATCAATGCAGCCGCCAAGCGAGGGGCGGAGGGTTGCCTTGGAGTCGCTGTCGAGAACCGGCTCGGGGTCGCCGCCAAGTCGTGGGACGGCCTCTGGCTGCCTGCTGAGGTGGGTGTCGTCGCCGCCCTGGATGCGATCGGCGAGCTTTCTGGCTTCGTCACCGAGCAATTGGGGGTGGTCGGCCGGCCGAGAATCAGAGGTGGGTCGGAAGCGGTCGGCGAGGTGGAGCCGCGGGTCGACCTTCAGTGGGTGTGAGCACTTTGCGCTCGGAATTGAAGGCCGCCGGGCCCCGCTGGGCAGGACGCTTCTCCTGGGAGGTTGCGGTGACCGAGCTCGGGGCGATTTACAGGTCCCTGCCGTGAGGGAGATCCTGGAGGCGCGAATCAAGCTTTGGCTTGAGGACCCGGAATCGAGTGTCGAGTACGCCGAGGAGTTGGAGGGGCGCTGGGCGGTTCGAATGCGTCAGCAGACTCGAGATGCGACCACGGTCTGGTTCACGCCGATGGAGCGAAGTCTCGAATATGAGGCGTATGTGATCCCGGTTCCCCCGGAGGCAATCGAGGTGATGCGCCAGGCCCTCGTTCGCAACCAGCGAGGGTGGCGAGCGTTCTTTGCAATCGACCACGAGGGTGATCTCTTGCTTCGGGGGAGGCTTGCCGCGGACACGGTGACCCTGCTCGAGCTCGATCGCGTGCTCGGTGAGATCTACGACACGATCGAGCTTTCTTTCCGGGCGATGGTGAGTGCAATCGCGGCGAGTCGCGAAAATTCGGGTTAGAAACTTGTGAACATAGCCATGTTGACAAGGCCTGTGGATAACCCGGTTTGCTGTTGGTAACCGCCCGACAGGGCTGGTTCAGCTACCCGCCGACGATAGTCGGCGATATTCGACGTGCTGTTGGGTTCAGAGGAGAGTTGTTGATCCGCTGATGGCGAATCCGTAGATTCAGCCCTGCGAACGCCCGAGAGGCAGTTCGGAGAAACGTCCGTTCGGGGAAGTGCGGAGGAAGCTCCGAGAGGTCACTCGGGCGTTTCGCGTTCCCGTGGACCGTGCACCACGCACCATGCACAATGCACCGTGCAAACCCCCCATCGCCTTCGCTTCACTCAGGCGGTCCCCCTTTCGAAGGGGGGACAACCAATCAGTCGTGGCAGAGCTGGCCGAATCGACCGGCCTCGACACAGTCTTGACCCGGGACCACAGCCTTGTCCGGTCCCACGATCATCGTGGTCGTTGTGGTCGGGGGCAGAGTGGTGGTGGTTTCGGCGACAGTCGTGCTGGTCTGGTGCGGCTGGGTGCTGCCCGGGCTCGAGGCCTGGGTGGTCCCGGGGGAGTCGGCCACGGTGGTGGTCGGTGCCGGTGCCGCGGTGGCGCCCTTCTTCATGAAGATGACCGTCACGTAGAGATAGCCGTCCTTGGTTCCGGTGCCGATGCCGACGTAGTTGTAGTCACCGAGGATGTTCGCCCTGTGCCCCGATGAGTTCATGAATGCGTCATGGAGAGTGCTCGGGTTCTGGCCCTTTCCGACGTTCTCCCCCATCCTGTCCCATCCGGTCCCTCCGGCGGCGCCAAGTTGGGCACTAGAGGAGTGGAAGATATCGCCGGCGTCCATCATGGCGGCGGTGTGAGTTCTGGCGTAAGACGTCAGGCTGCCGTTGGCAGCGAGGGGGGCGAGGCCGGCGCTTGCCCTCGAGGCATTGATCTTGGCCAGAAACTCGCCTTCGGTGCCCGAGTCGGCGCCTGCGGCAACACCAAGCCCGATCGTGCCCAGGGCGACGACGAGCAATAGTGATAGCCAACGCCTCTTTCCCGTCATCCGGGGGTTATCGGCCTCTCGCTCCGTGGGCTTTAACCACGGAGGGAGGGTTCGAGACGGCTAGATCCCGAACATCACCTCACGGAGACTGATCACACTGGAGGCGAGAGTTTCCGGGTCGAGCTTCATCGATCCCAGTCGGAGCCCCTTCATCCCTTCCCCACGGTTGGTCATGACCCGGAGTGCGTCGTCCTCATGGATCAGGATCCCAAGGCCGAGACATCCCCCGCCCTCGTCCTGGACTCCGACAAGGACGTGGTGGAGACGCCCGAGGTTGAGGCCCATCGGGAGAGTGGGAGCGAAGACGGTTGGCCTGACTTTCCACCGATCCAGAGGCGGGGCGAGCGCTGTGGCGAACATCGCCGTCCGGCGTTGTGCCCGCTCATCGGGTGACACCGGGTTGAGATTCGGGTCGCTGGGGGCAACGGTCACATCCAGCCCGAGGAAGCGACGCAACATTCCAACGACCGGCTCCATCTCCCCGCCCCGTTGCAGGGCGACGACTTTGTCGGGCCGGCACAGTTCGGCCTTGTGGTACTTGAGGGTCTCGCCGGCCACGCCGGAGACCACAGCCGTCGTGTCGAGAATGACCAGATCCGCGAGACGCTTGGCGGCGTCGACCATCGCTGCGGTGGCCACCACCTGTTGGAGGACCAGGCGTGCCGGGGTGATCGTTCCTACGAAGTGCAACTGGTCGGGCACGGCGACCTCGTCGATGTCAGCGGGGGTCCGCATGATTTTGAGCCCGACGCAGGCCGGGGGCCCAACCGTGGAGTTGCCAACGTCGGCATCGACCAGGGCCACGGTTCGACCGGCCGCCACCGCCAACCGGGCTGCTTGAAGGGCAAGGGTGGTCTTTCCGGTGTCGACCCCCCCGACAAGCATGGCCACCTTCGCTCTGGACACCTCCCTGGCCAGGGTTTCGATGCTCGGCTCGACCATGACGCAATATAAGCCGGTGCCGGGTCCTTCCCCGACCTGTGGGATGTGTGCCCCGTTGGTCTAGCGTCAGGCCGAATGTCCTTGCCGATCAGCTTCCTCTCCGACTTCGGTCACAGCGATGAGTTCGTTGGGGTGATCCACGGCGTGCTCGCAAAGCTGGCGCCGGAGTCACGGGTGATCGATGTCACTCACAACACTCCCCGTGGTGACGTCCGCGCCGGGGCGCTGCACCTGACGAGGGCGATTCAGTACCTCCCGGAGGGTGTGGCCCTGGTCGTGGTCGACCCCGAAGTCGGGTCAGCGAGGAAAGCCTTGGCCGTGGCCACCGCTTGGGGATTCTTCGTTGGTCCCGATAACGGGGTTCTGTCGCCGGCGGTGGCCATGGTCGGGGGAGCCACCGAGATGGTGTCCATCGAAAATCCGGAAGCCATGATCCCGTCGCCCGGCGAGACATTTCACGGGCGAGACGTTTTCGCTCCAGCGGCAGCCCTTCTCGCCTCGGGCGAGGCCGGGCTTGCCGATCTGGGGCCGCCGGTTCCGCCGGACCAGGTGCGACCCCTGCTTCTTCCGCTGCCCAAGGTCGAAGGGTTGACGGTCTCCGGCGAAGCCTGGTGGGTGGACCACTTCGGCAACGTCCAAACCAACATCGGGCCCGACGAATTGGCATCGGTGGGCGTTGTGCCGGGCACGGTGGTCACGCTCCGGATCGGCGCCACCATTTACTCGATTCCGTGGGTGGCGACCTATTCGGATGTGGCGAGCGGGGAGCCCTTGATCCACCTCGACTCCGCCGGTCTGATCGCGGTGGCGGTTCGTGAGGGTCGAGCCGACGAGTTGTTGGCCCTGGGCAACGGGGTCGTGGTCACGATGGCGGGAAGAGGATCGTCCCCAGCTGGATGATCCCGGCCACCGCGATGATGACGAGCAGGATCACGATGACGATGGCGGTGGCGGGTCGCAAGAGGCCGGGAATCTACCCAGTAAATGTCAGGGCCCCCATAAATGGGGGCCCTGACTACATGAAGAAGGGCTCCGTTACCGTGGGGCGGGCTGGGAGGCTATCCGTTCACACCTGGGACGAACGTGCCCTAGGCATGAGGGGAACGGTTCACCCTCCTTCCTGCATGCGCCCTCATTATCGACCACGGAGAGTGATATCTTGAGTCTTTTAGTGGTCAAATTCCTTACCCGACCTGGTTGTCATCTCTGCGATCAGGCCCGGTCTCTGGTGTCTTCAGAAGCGGCCAGGGCGGGGGCCAGGGTCGAGGAGATCGACATCGATTCCAGCCCGCTGTTGACCCGTGACTACGGGTTGAGAATCCCTGTGGTTCTGGGACCCGGCGATGAGGTGCTGGCCGAAGGTGAGATCACCGACCGTCGAAAATTGCGCTCCGCCATGCGAAAAGTGAGCTGAGCTCATCCGGCAACGGTTGTCGTGGTCACCCCTCCGTCAGGAGGTGGCGGAGCACCCCCGCCTTCGGTACCTGGTTCGGCGGGCGCCAAACCACAATCCACCAGGACCGCCGCAGGATCTCCACCCCCGAATCGGACACGTTCAAAGCTGACCACCGCAGCGAGTTGCTCGTCGCTGAGGGAGGCGTGGCTCGGCATGTTGCCCACTCCACCCACCGGTTTGTCGGTGTCCCCATAAGTGGCCCGACCGGCTGCTTGGAAACCCTGGGTTCCGAGTCGGACCCATTCCATGTGGTCGGTGCAAGATCCGAAAGTGGTGAGCACCCCGGTCAGGGCAGGGCCCACGCCGCCGCCACCCTGTGCGCCATGACAACCGACACAAGTGGCGCCCTCTCCGTTGTAGATCTTTTGGCCAAGGGCGACGTAGTCGGTGCCCCCGCCGCCAACTCCGGACCCGGTGAACTCCGATCCGTCACAGTTCACGATCTGACCGCTGACCACATCGGTCTGGAGCTCGGTGGCTTCACCACAAACCCCGGTGGCTGAGCCACCCAGGGCGAAAAGGGCAAAGAGCGGGATGATCAACATCACCGCCGCCAGCCATCGGGGAAACACGAAATTGGTTCGCTCCCTGATCCCGGCGGTGGGCACGGTGACCACTTCGGGAAGGTTGGCGGCCTCGGCCGCCGATACCTGGGCCGGCACCGGAGCCCGGGTGGTAACCCCAGGCGGCGGCGCGGGCGCTGCGGGTGGGTTGTCCTCCTGCGTAGCGGGGGGACCGGTTGGCGTCTCGCCGACCGAGGGGGGTGTTGCTTCTGTTGGCGCAGGTGAGTCGTCTCCCTGCGTAGCGGGGGGTTCGGCCGGGGAAGGTGAGTCGACCGTCCCGCCTCCTGCCCAGGCAGTCAGCACTTCGTCGAACGTCATTCCGGTTGCGGTGGCGCGGGCCGCGGCCGAGCGCCGGACCAGAGCCTCGGGAACACCGAGTGCAGCGGCGGCTGCTGCGACCAGATCACTCATGGCTTGGCTTCCGGCGGAGCGGCGGTCTTCGACTCTTCGAGATAGGAGACCAGGTCCTCGAGGTCGGAGCTGGAGAGCACTGCTCCCGGATGATTGCCGAATCCGGTGACGATCGCCTCGATCTGTGAGCCCGCAAGACGGCTGCCCACATCGGAGAGGTCAGGCCCAAAACGGCGGGTTCCCAGCACCTGATTCGAGTCATTCAGGGTGACTGCTCCAAGACCCACGTCGGAGACGATCGGGCGCACCATTTGAGTGTGACAGGAGCCACACCCCAGGCTCTGGTAGATCTCCTGGCCGTGGATAGCTGTGGCGCTGTAGCTGATCGCGCTGGTGCGGGCTCCCGGGTTCTCGGTGGCCGCCGAGGGGCCGACCAGGCCGACCAGCAGGATCGCCACGAAGAGGCCAACGACACCGGCCAGGATGGTCATCGGGCGATCGGGCTCCCCAACCAGGACCGGCGGCTTGCCTCGGGTGACCTCCGCCGGCCTCTGTGGTGTAGCCGGAGTGGAGGGCGCCGCTGGCACTTCGATGACGACCTGTGGCGTCTCGCCGACCGAGGGGGGTGCCGCCTCCGCCGGTGGGTTGTCCCCCTGCGTAGCGGGGGGACCGGTCGGCGTTTCGCCGACCGAGGGGGGAGCATCGATAGATCCGCCAGCGGCCCAGCCCGCCAACACCTCGTCGACGGTCATCCCGGTTTCGCCAGCACGTGCCGCCGCGGAGCGCATCACGATTGCCTCAGGGATGCCGAGGGCGGCCGCCGCGGCGGCGCTCAGATCACTCATCGTCTTCCCCGTAGACAAGGACCTCTTGTGGCACTGCCCGACCCGAGGTGACGGTGCCGATAACTGCCGACGCATACGCCAGTTGACCCAGGAATGCGACCACACCGAAGCCGAGGGCAATGAGAAGCAGGGGGTCGGCGGCGGATGCCCCGGCCGCCCATCCGTCACCCGAGTCGACATAGGCGGCGCTGTTGGAACCGGCGAGCCACGAGTAGCCGCTGACGATTCCGGCTGCACCCATCGTCACCAGGACGCCACCGACGCCGACGACCGTGAGTCTCAAGAACGAACGGGCCCGATTGGTCGACTGCATGGCTCGTCCCGTGACCCTCGGTATCGCGTCGAAGCTGACCCCGGCAACCAGAAGCGGGCCCACTCCGAGGAGACAGGCGTATTCGATCGCCTCCCAGAATGTGGTGAGGGCGGTGACCGAGCCGATCGCACGGAAGGAGGCGAGGCTTGCCATGACCGCCACCACCACGCCAAAGAAACAGCCGACGACGCCCGAGACCACACCCGGGCGTGAAGGCACCCGATCCCAGTGACCCTGGAGTGTCAGCGAAACATTGGATGCATTGGCCAGGGCACCGATGGGGAAGGCAAGGCCGAGGGCTGCCGCCACCGCGTCAGCCCATCCCGGCCCTGGGCCGAAGATCAGTTGGGCGACACCCCACCACACCGCTGCGAAGCCGAGTGACCAGAAACCGGCCACCGCCAGTTGTCGCGAGGCGAGGGCGACGTCGACCTCCTTGACCAGCGTGTAATAGAAGAGGCCGGTCCCGACCGTGAACACCCACATGGTCACGAATCCTGCTGAGAAGAATTGGCCCGCATATGTCTGAGCCAGGGAGTCGGCGAAAGGCAAGGTCCACACGATGTGGGCAGCGAAGAGGAGAGGGAGCCAGACCACACCACCCATCACAAACCAAAGCGTCACGTAAGTGCGCTTCTCCTCGCGCCGGGCAATCGTCGCCAGGGTGTTGAAAGCCGGGAGGGACAGGGCAGCCAGCAGTGGAAGGTCCAGCCACCACGGAAGCCCGAAGGGCTGCACTCCGTCGCCGAATCCAAATGCGATCGTTATCAAACCGGCCAGTACGAGGACGGATAGCAAGCCGAGCCCACCTCGCGCCATGGCCGTGCTTCGCAACGGTGCCCCGGTGAGTCGAGGGAGGACGTAATAGACGCCTCCGACGAGTGAGATGACCAAGAAGCCGATCATCAGCGTGAGGTTGGCCATCGGCTCCACTCGGCCGAAGCTGATTGGGGAAAGCCCGCCGAAACGGAGGGCGAACAAGGCCAGCAACTCGAGCAGACCGCCCAGAACCAGGAAGGCCGCCCCAACGAGGAAATGCGCCGCCGCGACGCGGTCCTCGTCGGCCCCGCCCCCGAGGAAGGCTCGAATGTCTGCTGATTGGCTGGTCGCCACCGGATTCCTCGTTCAGGACAAGACGGCGGGAGCATAACGACTTCGCCGATTCGTTCTGTCCTCGGCCATTTCCAAGCGGGCCGGATTCGGGTTCTCTAGGTACGTCCCGGTTATGGTAGAAACGGCCCGACAGCCAGCAGATCCGCGCCCGAAACAACAGAGATGTACCGACTCGCAGAACTGAGTGTCCGCACCCGCA
Organism: uncultured Acidobacteriota bacterium; assembly: GCA_963778755.1. GTDB lineage: Bacteria > Actinomycetota > Acidimicrobiia > Spongiisociales > ZC4RG35 > JALYNX01. Next base: position 141,645 of record CAVZVJ010000007.1, read on the forward strand.
GAATGGCCGGCTGGGGCCTTCTTCTGCTTGGTTCCGCTCTCCTCGCACTTGGTGTGATCTGGATCCACTTCTCCAGCCTTCCCCATACCGTCGTGGTCGACGGGGTGGAGGTGCCGCTGGTCGTCGACTACTTCAATTGGTGGCCGCGCGGAGTCTGGTGGAAAGGAGCGGGCTACCTGGTGGTCTTCGCCGCATCGCAGATGATGATCGGGGGCGCTGTGTTCCTCTGGGTGCTCAATCAGCGAATCACCTGGTCGCGGGCGGTCTTCACCGCCTTTTTGTCCTGGCTGGAATTGGTGATCATCTTTGGCATGGTCCCCTCCGAGTGGCTCTCCTTCGCACAGACCGATCTCGATTGGTCGTCGCAGAAGATCGCCCTCGTGGTGCCACCGATCCTGGTGTTGGGCAACACCGTCGAGATCAGTTACGCCGTGATCAAGGACTCGATCTCGATGGGCTACCACCTGGTGATGCTGGCGGTGGCTGCCATATTCGCTCTTCAGGTGCAGAAGATCACCAAGGGCCGGCCGGAGTCGGCCGCCGAAGCCCGAGAAGAAATCACCGTACGGCCGCCCCCTGGTCAAGGGAGGGACCTGATGGTCCGTGGAGTCGTAGATGAGACACCGCCGATTCGGGACGACTACCAACTCGCGGTGGTCGATGGCGACTATTTCACCGACAAACTCCGCCCCAAGCAGTTCCTCCACATCGACCAGGCGGAGTGCATCATCTGCGAGGGATGTGTCGACATCTGCCCGTGGAAATGCATCCACTATCTGTCGTTGGACGCCATCACCGAAGGGGTCAATGTCGACCATCCCGCCGATGATCCCCAGAACCTCGGCTTCTTCATCGTGGACGAAGACGAGTGCACCCGGTGTGCTTTGTGCGTTGACCGTTGCCCGACCAATGTGATATCGCTCGGAAAGTTCGAAGGCTCCCTGGCCGACCAGGCGGTGGAGTTGGGTCTCGACCGTCGGCCCTGGGATTTCGACACCGGGCAACGTGACTTCAAGAATGGGTACGCCTACGGGATGCGCTGGTAGGAGAGCTCTTGGCTAACGGCAATGGAAAAGTCGGTCTGATGGACCGGGTGAAAGAGGCGAACGAGAAGCTGTGGGGCTCCCAGCTCGCCGAATCGATCCTCCGTCCGGGCTCACCCTTCAAGAAGGGATATTCGGACAGCCCGAGAAACCGCTCCTACGTGGTGATGAACAACGTGCTCTATCACCTCCATCCGGTCAAGGTGAAACGGCATGGAGTCCGGTTGTCCTACACCCTCTGTCTGGGCGGTCTCAGCTTCTTCCTGTTCATCCTGCTGACCATCACCGGCATCTTCCTGATGTTCTATTACACGCCCTCTGCGCAGACCGCCTATCACGACATCGAGGCCCTGTCGACAAATGTGGCGTTTGGCTCGTTGGTAAGGAACATGCACCGGTGGGGAGCCCACCTCATGGTCCTCTCGGTGTTCCTCCATATGAGCCGGGTCTTCTATCACGGCGCCTACAAGCCACCGCGCGAGTTCAACTGGGTTGTGGGCGTGATCCTTTTGTTGCTCACACTGCTCCTCTCGTTCTCCGGCTATCTGCTCCCGTGGGATCAGTTGGCGCTGTGGGCCGTCACCGTGGGCACCAACATGGCGGGGTTCGTGCCGGTGGTCGGGGCCCAGGTCAAGTTCGCCCTCTTGGGCGGGGTGGAGGTGTCGGCAGCAACCTTGCTTCGGTTCTATGTGCTCCACGTCTTGGCCCTGCCGTTCATCCTGGTGATCTTCCTCGCGGTCCACTTCTGGCGGGTCCGCAAGGACGGCGGGATCTCGGGCCCTCTCTAAGGAGTATTCGATGGCAGAAATACCAGAAAGCCTCCTCCGAAGATCGGCAGAGGCCAAGGCCAAGGCCCTAGGGCTCCCGGTGGAACAGGTCTTGGCGGAGATGAAGGGTGAGGCCCCGCCTCCTCAATCAACTTCACCCGAGCCCGAAGCGCCGGAACCGGCCACGTTGGAAGAGGCTGTCGAAGAGGTGCCTCCGGCATCCGCCGCCCCAGTCGAGGAGCCCGTCGTCGAAGTTTCATCCGAGCCGGTGGTGACGCCCGAGGCCCCACATGAGGCGCCCGTCGAAGTCGCCGCGCCCTCAGATCCCGAGCCTGACCCCGCCCCGGTCGAGGCTGCCGAGCCCGAGCCTCCAGCGGAAACTCCGGCTCCAGCGGCTGAAGAGACCTTGGCGGCTGCGGTTGAGACAGAAGCAGCGCCCGCCGCCGTCGCCACGTTGGTCGAGGATCCACTTCCGGCCGCGGTGGGCAACGGGGCAGGAAACGGGAAAGTGGCGTCAACTGTCAGTCCCCGTCCGGTACTGCCACCGGCCGGGACCCCGGAAGGTGTCCGTACCCAGCGGCTCCTCACCGTGGTCAAGGCGCGTGCGATTCAGACGGTCAAGGCGGAGCCGACTGACAAGGTGAACACCTGGCCCCATTTGATGCTCATGGAGTTCGGTGCGCTGCTTGCCATCACCGGATTCGTGGTGATTCTGGCGGTGATCATCCATTCACCGCTGCTCGCTCCCGCAAACTTCAACAGCACCCCGAACCCGTCGAAGGCGCCGTGGTACTTCCTTGGGCTGCAAGAGCTGCTCTCTTACTTCGATCCTCAGATCGCCGGGGTCACGGTGCCGACCATCACCGGGCTGATTGGGTTCATGATGGTTCCCTACATCGACAGGAACCCGTCGCACCGGCCGAGCGATCGCAAGTTCGCCATCGCCCTTTACTCGGTCTTCCTCGCCGGGGCGGCCACGCTGACCATGTTCGGAGTCCTGTTCCGGGGTCGTGGCTTCAACTTCTCTTACCCGTGGAAGGACGGGGTCTTCTTCGACGACCTCAAAGACTGGATCCAGTTCGAATGAGTGCGACCAACCTCGCCCTGATCGGCGTCGCCGTGGTCGCGATATTTGGCGCTATTGGCGCGTTCGCCGTGGCCTTTCGCAGGTCGCAGGGCGGTGCCGAAAAGCAGACTGATCCCACCGCCGGCGTGTCTTCCGAGACCAGAGCTGCCGATCGATCCATGGAGGGTGTCACGGTGGCGCCGATCGTGGTCGAGGAGGAGCTGCCCGAGCCCGAGCAGGAGGAAGAGCCCGAGGAAGAGGAGTTCGAGCCGGAGCACGCCGGGGTCCAGATCGTCCAGTCCCAGCGTGTGGTCGAGGTTTCAGCCGAGGAGGGCGGGGTCAGCCGGCGCCAGTTCTTCAATCGGGCGATCACTGCCACCTTCGGGTCGTTCCTTGCACTGCAGGGCCTCTACTACCTGGCCTTCTTCTGGCCCAAGCTGACGGGTGGCTTCGGCGCTGACATCGACGCCGGCTTGATCACTGATCTCGAGAACCAGGTCCACACCTCCGATGGGGCGGTCCTCCCGCTTTTCATCCCCGAAGCCAAGGCATATCTGGTGCCGGCTCCGCCAACTCTCTCTGAGCAGTTCGCCGGCAAGAGTGTTGAGGCCGGCGGGCTGATGGCTCTGTTCCAGCGTTGCGTTCACCTCGGGTGTCGTGTGCCCTGGTGTGCCACATCCCAGGGATTCGAGTGCCCGTGTCACGGCTCCAAGTACGACGCAATTGGCGAGTACTTCGGCGGTCCTGCTCCGCGCAACCTCGACCGATTCGTAGTCGAGTTGGTGGACGACAGATTCATCATCAAGACCGGCACCGTGATCCAGACTCCCCGCGCTCCGACCCGCTCCGTCGTCTATCCCCAGGGCCCGAGCTGCATCTCCATAGTCGCTGAAGCATGACCGCCAATCTGATAACGGTGTTTGCTCTCGTCGTCGGGATCGTGTGGCTCGGCGTGCTCTTCGCCTCGGCGATTCGGAATCGGGGAGGGGAGGAGGTCGCTCCCAACCTCAAACCAGGCATCACCGACCAGGAGATGGAGACCCGTCGCCTGGAGAACGGGCAGAAGGCGGCCATCGCCTTTTCTGCATTTCTCGCGATCTCACTCCCGCTCTACTTCCTCGGCGAGACCGGGCGGCAGCAGAACTTCGTCAATGAGTTCGAGGTGGCCTCCCAAGAACGCGGTGCCCACATCGTCGCCGAGTTCAAGTGTTTCGACTGTCATGGCCCTGAGGGGGTAGGGGGGAGTGCTCGCTATGTGGAGAAGCGCTCCGGGGTCACGGTTGCCTGGACGGTTCCATCCCTCAACGACGTCTTGTTCCGGTACGACGAAAACGAGCTCACTTTCTGGATTACTTATGGCCGGGGTAACACCCCGATGCCGGCTTGGGGTCTCGCCGGAGGTGGTCCGCTCAACGAGGCTCAAGTGGCCGACGTTGTCGCCTATCTGGGCACGATCCAGATCTCGCAGAATGAAGCTCTGGCCAAGTTGGAGCCCGGTGTCAAGGCGCAACTCGAAAGGCTGGAGAAGGCCGATGAGACCGTGGCCACCGCCATCATCAATCAGGAGCAGGTAGTCGCAGATATCAATGCAGCCCCGGACCGATTGGTCATTGTGACCCCGATCGCAGAACAGGCACACGACGTTCTCGAGGGCGCCGAAGAAGGCAAGGACACCGACGACGATGGCGTCTCCGATGCAGCGGAGGTCGAGCTTTCACAGATCTCGGTCGACGCGGTCGCCGCCCTTACCGTCGTGGAGCCCGTTGTTCTCGACCCCGAGAAGCCGGATGCCGAGCTCGCCGAACAAGCGGTGTCGTCGCTCGAAGAATCACTTGAGATCGCTCCAGTCCTCCAGATCTATTTGGATGCGGTTCAGAAGGCCATCGACGAGGGAACCGTCGATCCCGCGGTCGGGATCAGCCCGGCGGCGATCACCGAATTGGACGAGATCGCAGTGCAGGCGGACGACCTCGGTCTGACCGTCCCGCGGACCATCAGCGACGTATCGGATGCGGAGGCCCTCGTGACAGCCCTCGAGGATGCCGCCGCCGCCGACCCGCCGGTGGATGGCGCGGCGGACCTGGCCGCCGCGGCCGACACCTCGATCACCGACGGATCCGACCCGGACGAGGATGGCCTTTCGACGTCGGCGGAAAAGGACATCACCAATCAGATGACAGAGGCCAACCTGGCCACCATTCCTGGGGATGTCGCGGTGATCACACTCGACCCAACAAACCCGGCATCGATGGGCGGCGAGCCCGACGCCGACACCGCTTCGAAGATGGTGGGGAATCTGGCGTCGCTCCACACCTCTCTGCAAGTCACTTCTGACAACATCGACAAGCTTCTCGAGCAGGAGGGCGGGGGCCTCGAGTTTCTACAGACTGCCCAGGAGGATGCCTTCTGGGAGATCGACTTCGCAGGTGTCGCCGATGCCATGGGAGTCGATGAGGAGACCGCGCAGCGTGCGGTCGGGCTGTTCAACTCCAACTGCGCCCGTTGTCACACTGCCGGCTTCAGTGCCGGAGTCCCCTTCACCCAGGAGGCCGGGTCCGGCGGATTCGGCCCTGCGCTCTGGGACGGGCGCCCCACCATCCAATTCGGCGATGCCACGGAGGATCCGGCAGACGATCTCCTGATCAAGTTCTTGACCCGGGGATCTGAAGCGCAGACTCCCTACGGGATCAACGGTTTTGGCTCGGGCCGGATGCCGGCGTTTGGCGCCATCCTCAGTGAGGCTGACCTCGAACTTCTCGCCTCCTACCTGCGCGGTGGCAACATGGATGGTAAGGGGTGACGATGTCTCTGGTACTGGCAGAGGGCGATTTCTTCCGACAGTTCTTCCGGTCGCTGTTCTCGGCCAATCTCTTCGTAACCGGTGTGGTCCTCACCCTGGGAGCGGTACTCCTCTTCTACGGGTCGATCTATTTGTTCAACGCGACCAACCTCGGCAAGAGACTCGGGTTCCTGGTTACCGGAGCCGCCATTTTCGGATGGCTGTCGATCACCTCGATGCTGTTCGTGATCTATGCCCCCCGTGGGCCGAAGCCCGACAACATCGAAGGTCTCAACGCAGTCCAGATCCGGATCATCCCGCTCACCTATCTGCTGGTGTCTGTGGTTCTGTTCCTGGTGTTCCTGGTGGCACTGCACCAGTACGAGGAACTTCAAGAGAGATCCTCGGCCTAGCCCATTTCTCCCCCCAGTGAGCGAAGCGAGCGGTGGGGGGAGTACCGGCGGAGCCGGGGAGGGGGGCACCTCTAGCGTCGAAGCCTCTACCGGTTCCCGTAATAGCTCAAGACCTGGAGCTCCATCGACAGGTCCACCTGACGCACCGTCACGTTGGCAGGCACATTGACCCGCACCGGGGCGAAGTTGAGTATCGAGTTGATCCCAAGCGCCACCAGCCGGTCGGCGACCTGTTGAGCCGCCACGGCGGGAACGGCAAGGATGGCCATGTCGAAACACCCGCCCCGACAGTCGCCGTCCATGTCATGGAAGTTCTGCACTTCCACCCGGCCCGCTTTCGTTCCCACTTTTCGGGTGTCGGTGTCGTAGACCGCAGCCACATCGAAACCCCTTCGACTCAGCCCGGCATACGCGGCCAGCGCCTTGCCCAAGTTTCCGGCGCCAACGATGGCGACTTTGCGCCTATCGGCGATACCGAGCTCCTGCCGAATCCGCTGCCGCAGGTCGGCGACCGAATAACCCACCCCGCGGACGCCGTGGAAATCGAGATGGGAGAGATCGCGGCGGACATTGGCGGCGTTGGCCCCTGCCGCTTCGGCAAGCTCTTCGGAGCTGACGGTCTCCCTCGACTCGAGATCCTCCAACAGCCGCAGATACCGTGGCAGTCGAACAACGGTCGCCTTGGGAAGCTCGGTCATCGTGGGCGACGTTATACCTGTTGGCTGGGCTCCCCGCTCGAAGGGTTCTTGCTGGCCGCCAACCTCTAACCTGGCCACCGATGCCTTCTCCCTCGGTGCTCGTTATTGGTGGTGGCCCTGCCGGATCGGCCGCCGCCTACTGGCTCGCCCGGGACGGTCACGACGTCACGCTGGTCGAGAAGAAGGAGTACCCCCGTGACAAAACCTGTGGCGATGGTCTGACTCCGAGAGCGATCCTCCAACTTCAGGAGATGGGGTTCGACTTCGATGTCCCCCAGTTCCACACCATCACCGGCCTCCGCTCCTACGCCGGGGACGACCTGATGCTCGAGATGCCCTGGCCCGAGCACTCCCGTTTCCCAAGGTGGGGCGGGGTGATGCGGCGCAGCGACCTCGACTCGCAGGTTGCCGACCTGGCGAGAAAGCAGGGAGTTTCCATTCTCGAGAAGACCGAGGGCTTTCCCAGCATCGAGGACGGAGCCCTCAGCGGAGTGACCCTGAAGCACAACGGGTCAACCGAAACGGTGAGACCAATGGTCACGGTGATCGCGGATGGCTCGATGAACCGGTTCGGCCGGGAGTTGGGCACAGAGCGTCGCCGTGACTATCCGATGGGGCTTGCTGCTCGTGGCTATTACTCATCGCCCCGCTCCACCGATCCATTCCTGGAGAGCCAGCTCGACCTCCGCGACGCCTCGGGGGCGACCGTGCCCGGCTACGGTTGGGTCTTCCCCCTCGGCGACGGGACGGTCAATGTGGGAGTGGGGCTCCTCACCACTTTCAAGCGGTGGAAGCACGTCAACACCACTCACATGATGGCCGACTACGCGGCCACCGCTCCTGCCTATTGGGAGCTGAGCGAGGAGTCGAAGCTGACCAATCCGGTGGGTGGCAAGCTGACCATGTCCTTCTCCAAAGGGCCTCTTGTCGGTTCCAACTGGATCACGATCGGGGATGCCGCCGGATCGATCAACCCGTGGAATGGCGAGGGCATCTCCTATGCGTACGAGACCGGCCGGATGGCTGCGGAGCACATTGGTGAGGCTCTCACCCGGGACGATCTTGGCCTGCTCCGTCGCTACCCGCAGCATCTCGAGGATGAGTACGGCCTCTATTACAAGACGGCACGGGTCTTCGTGAAGCTGATCGGGCACCCCTCGGTGATGCGAACCCTGGCCCACACCGGGCTCCACAACAGGACGCTCATGGAGTGGACCCTGAAGGTGATGTCCAACCTCCTCGACGAAGACGACAAGCACATGGGGGAGCGCATCTACGACGCCCTGGCCGGCGTGGTTCGGACCTTGCCAACAGCCTGACTCAGAGGTGTGGGGCCACCTCTTCGGCCAGCTGTTGCATCAATTCGACCTGGTCCTCGTAGGCGAGGGTCGGGAAATAGCTGCGGGCAACGAAGTCGACCGGCAAGGCGGCATTCTCCCGTATGGCGAGAAGATTCGACACGATCTCGTCGCTGGAGCCTGCGATCGTGAAACGGCCCTGAAGCCGACCACGATGCTCTGCAGTCAATTCCGGGGCGCGGGGTGGGGCCCCGGATCGAACCGTGGAGGCCTCCATGTCCGAGTACTTCCAGGTCATCTGCCACACATGATCGACGTAGCGCGCCCAGGCGTCATCGGCAGAACTGCCGGGCAGCACCACCGAGTAGTGAACGATGCGAAGCTCCGAGGGGTCCCGTTGGACCCGCTCACACTCGTCCACAATCCACCCGAGTTGCTCGGCCAGCTTCTTGGGGCCCACGTTGGAGAAGATCCCATCGGCATGCCGGGCCGCCCGCCGGATCGCAGCTTCGGCTCCACCTCCGATGAGGATCGGGATACGAGACGAGGGGACTGGGCGCACCGCGACTTCAGGAAACTGATAGACCGAGCCCTGATGCAGGAACGGCTCACCTGCCCATGAGCGTCTGAGGACATCGAGGATCTCTTCCATCGCTGCGCCCCGTTTGGCCATGTCGGCGTCGAGGGCTTCGAATTCGATCCCGCTCCACCCCAGGCCCAGACCGAGCGTGAAGCGCCCACCGCTGAGGAGGCTGACAGTGGCGGCGTCCTCGGCCAGGCGCAAGGGATGATGGAGAGGGGCGAGGATCACGCCGGTTGCGATCTCGATCCTCGAAGTGACGGCGGCGATCGCTGCACTGACAACAGCCAGAGACGGCATGTACCCGTCGTCGACAAAGTGGTGCTCGGTCGTCCAAATCGACGACAGGCCGAGACGTTCTGCCTCAACGGCCACACGGATGGTCTCCTCGTAGACCTTCGACCAATCTCGTTCGCCCGGCCGCAGTTGGGCGCTCAACAATCCGAAACCAAGGCTCATTGTGATGATCCAGACATGAGCTCAGCCTATGCCATGCGTGATTTATCGCACCAACCAGCCCCGTTCTAAGCTCAGATCCGTGACGCTCGCTGATTACCTTCCGATCGGCCTGATGTTCCTCCTGGCCGGGGTATTCGTCGCAGCGTCTCTCAATGTCTCCCGATTCTTCCGGCCAGACAACCCCACGGCGGAGAAGCTCGACCCCTATGAGAGCGGGATCGTTCCCGAGGTCGAACCCGTGCAGCGCTTCCCGGTGAAGTTCTATCTGGTGGCCATGCTGTTCGTGATCTTCGACGTCGAGATCATCTTTCTCTTCGCCTGGGCCTCGATTTGGGATCGGCTCGGCTGGTACGGGGTGGCGGCGATCTTCATCTTCACCTTCTTCGTGGCCGAGACCCTGGCCTATGTCTGGAAGCGGGGCGCCCTCGACTGGAACGTCCATCGTCGGACCCGCTACCTGCCCTCCGAGTCTTCGGAGGAGGCGGCCTAGATGGCCACGACAGCTCCGGGGAACCTGATGATGACCACCGTCGACAAGGCAGCGCGTTGGGCCCGGACTCGATCGATGTTCCCTGCCACCTTCGGGCTCGCCTGCTGCGCCATCGAGATGATGGCCACCGGGGCCGCCCACTACGACCTCGCTCGGTTCGGGATGGAGGTGTTCCGGGCCTCGCCGCGGCAGGCCGACCTGATGATTGTCGCTGGCAGGGTGAGTCAGAAGATGGCCCCGGTGCTGCGTCAGGTCTACGACCAGATGCCCGACCCGAAGTGGGTCATCTCGATGGGCGCCTGCGCCTCGACCGGAGGCATGTTCAACAACTACGCCCTGGTCCAGGGTGTCGATCAGGTGGTGCCGGTCGACATCTACGTCCCTGGGTGCCCACCGGGCCCGCAAAGCCTCATGCACGGCATCCTCACCCTCCACGACAAGATCATGAACGGCGAGATCAACAATTGAGCGACGAAGCGACCGTCGTCGAGGAGGCGCCCCCGGCCCGCCCACTTCCTGAGAACCCGGTGCTGCGCGGCTTGTTCGAAGCATTCGAATCGGTGACCTGGGATTCCTCCCTCGGCCAGGACGTGGCCCGGGTGCCCAACGAATTGTGGGCTGACTTCGCCAAGGCCGCCAAGGCTTCGGGATTCGAAGTCTGTGTCGATATCACTGCCGTCGATTGGATGCGTGACCGGCCGGAGCGATTCGAGGTCGTGGCCAATCTGTTGTCGATGGCCCACAAGCTGCGGTTGAGGCTGACCACGACCACCGGGCGTGTGGAGCCATCGGTGGCCTCGCTGGTCCCGATCTGGCCCGGTGCCAACTTCGCCGAGCGCGAGGCCTACGACATGTTCGGGATCGTTTTCGAAGGCCATCCCGACCTGACCCGGATCCTGATGCCTGACGACTGGGAGGGGCATCCGCTTCGCAAGGACTTCGGCGTTGGGAGCGTCCCGGTTCAGTTCAAGGAAAGCCATCAGGTGACTTGAGATGAGCGAGCCCACGCTGGAAGGGGTTGAAACCCCGGAGATCACGGAAGTTCTCGAGGTTTGGGTCGCCGGGACCGAGGAGCCGGAGTTCAGCCCGACGGATGAGGGCGAGCAGGAGATCTCCGACGACGAGTCGGAGGCCCGTCTCGACGAGCAGTTCGGCAGGGTCGTGGAGGACGACTACGTCTTCGATGACGGGGTCGACGAGGGCGAGCGGATGATTCTCAACATGGGGCCGCAGCACCCATCCACCCACGGTGTGCTCAGGCTCCAGATCGAGCTCGAGGGCGAGATCATCCGGCGCACCAAGCCGATCATCGGCTACCTCCACACCGGGATGGAGAAGACGGGGGAGCAGCTCAACTTCTCCCAGGGCGGGACCAATGTCACCCGGATGGACTATCTGGCGCCATTCCACAACGAACTCGCCTACTCGCTGGCTGTCGAGCGGTTGCTCGGGATCGAGGTCCCTCCGCGGGCCGCTGCGATCCGGGTGCTGCTCACCGAGTTGAACCGTTGCTCTTCGCATCTGGTGGCCCTGGCCACCAACGGCATGGACATCGGGGCCATCTCGATGATGATCTACGGGTTCCGGGAGCGTGAGCAGATCCTCGCCTTCTTCGAGAAGACGACGGGCCTTCGGATGAACCACAACTTCATCCGACCCGGCGGGGTTGCTGCCGACCTGGCACCCGGGTGGAAGGACGACGTCGCGGCGATCCTTGCCGAGCTTCCAAGACGACTCAAGCAATACGACGACCTGTTGAAGGACAATCCGATCTGGGTTTCACGGACGCGGGGAGTCGGAGTCATTTCGGCCGAAGAGGCTGTCGCCTACGGGATCACCGGCCCACCACTGCGCGCCGCAGGAGTGCCGTGGGATCTGCGCATAGCGTTCCCCTATTCCGGCATCGAGAACTACGAGTTCAAGGTCCCGGTCGGCGAGAAGGGTGATGTCTACGACCGTTATCGGGTGCGGGTCGAGGAGATCCACGAGTCGTTGAAGATCGTGGAGCAGGTGATGGACAGCATGCCCAAAGGTGACTACCGGGTCGACGACCGAAAGGTGACCCCGCCTCCTCGAGCACGCATCGACGAGTCAATGGAGGCGTTGATCCATCACTTCAAGCTCTTCACCGAAGGGTTCAAGGTTCCGCCCGGCGAGACCTACGTGGCCGTGGAGTCGCCGCGAGGGGAGTTGGGTTGCTACCTGGTTTCCAACGGCGAGGCCCGTCCCTACCGGATCCACACCAGGGGGCCGTCCTTCGCCAACCTCCAGGGCTTGCCCATCGCCATGGCCGACTCGCTGATGGCCGACACCGTGGCCACGATCGCCTCGATGGACCCGGTAATGGGCGACGTAGACCGCTGAAAGCCGCTTACCTGAGGTACGCAGCGCCATATATGGCGCATGCGCCGACAAGGTTGTGGTCAGGAACTCGCTCGATCTGGGCCGCCTCCGACACCTCCCTCGGCTAGAACTACGCAGGCCCGACTCCACCAGGAGCAGATGTTGAGCCCGACCACGACGATGGCCAGCGATCTCGAAATCGCACGAACTGCCAAGCTGACGCCGATCGCCGACCTGGCAAGAGACCTCGGGTTGGAGGAGGATGAGGTAATCCCCTTCGGCGCGACCAAGGCGAAGATCCATCTCGACGCCCTGCGCCGGGTCGCCGCCAGGCCTATAGGCAAGTACGTCGACGTCACGGCCATCACCCCAACCCCGCTCGGAGAGGGCAAGACGACCACCACTGTCGGCCTGGTCCAGGGCCTCGGAGCGCTCGGGCACAGGGCGATCGCCTGCATTCGCCAACCGAGCATGGGGCCGACTTTCGGGATCAAGGGTGGCGCTGCTGGAGGAGGGTTCAGCCAGGTGGTCCCGATGGACGAGTTCAACCTCCATCTCACCGGCGACGTGCACGCTGTATCGGTTGCTCACAACCTGGTGGCCGCTGCCATAGATGCCCGCTGGTATCACGAGGGCCGGTTAACCACTTCCGAACTGAAGGCGCTGGGGCTGAAGCGGCTCAACATCAACCCCGACCGGATCAGCTGGCGTCGGGTCGTGGACGTGAATGACCGGGCTTTGCGCCACGTGGTGATTGGGTTGGGTGGCTCCGTCGACGGACGGCCGCGGGAGAGCGGCTACGACATCGCGGTGGCCAGCGAGTTGATGGCAATCCTCGCACTGGTCGATGGCGCTGATTACTCGTCGGCGCTGCGGAATCTGCGGGAACGGGTGGGCCGTGTGGTTTTTGGGTTGGCCAAGGATGGAACCCCGATCACTCTCGATGATCTCGGTGTCGGCGGAGCGGTCACGGTGCTGATGAAGGACGCCATTCACCCCAACTTGATGCAGACCCTGGAGGGTCAAGCTGCCTTCGTGCATGCAGGCCCATTCGCCAACATCGCCCACGGGAACTCGTCGATCCTGGCTGATCGGATGGCGCTTCATCTCGGCGACTACGTGGTCACCGAGTCCGGGTTTGGCGCCGACATGGGAATGGAGAAGTTCTTCGACATCAAATGCCGGGTGTCCGGGTTGCGTCCGGACTGTGTGGTGCTGGTAGCGACCGTTCGGGCTTTGAAGACCCACGGTGGCGGTCCGAAGGTGGTGGCGGGACGACCACTCGATTCTGCCTATATCGAAGAGAACCTGCCTTTGCTCCGAGCGGGAATGGCCAACCTCGAAGCGCATCTCGAGATCGCGGCCAGGTTTGGGGTGCCGGTGGTGGTGGCGATCAACAAGTTCCCCACCGACAGCCGGCACGAGCTCGATCTGATCAGGCAATCGGCGTTGGAGGCAGGGGCCTTCGCCGCGGTGACCACGGACCATCACGCCCTGGGCGGCGCTGGGGCCCGCGACCTGGCCGAGGCGGTCGTTGAGGCGAGCGCTGAATCGAGCCGCTTCGACTTCCTTTATCCGCTCGACCGCTCGATCAAGGAGAAGATCGAGATCATCGCCACCCAGATCTATCGGGCGGGGGCGGTCGTGTACTCGCCACAAGCACAGGCTCAGATCGACGATTTCGAGAAGGCCGGTTTCGGCTACCTGCCCATTTGCATGGCCAAGACCCACCTCTCCATCAGCGACGACCCGGCGGTCAAGGGGGCACCGAGTGGTTTCACGGTGACCGTGAGGGAGGTGCGAGCATCGGTTGGCGCCGGCTTCATCTACCCGATTCTTGGTGAGATGAGCACCATGCCGGGATTGGGGGCGACGCCAGGGTTCATGAAGGTCGACGTGAACGAACACGGCGACGTGGTCGGGCTGACGTAGCTCCAGGGGCCTTCATTGGACACCCGGGGTCGTCGTGCCTGGTGGCACCTTCTGGCCTTCCTCAAGAGTGGGAAAACCAAGTGATGGTGGTGGCATCGGGTTGAGACGCCCCTCCTCGTCGTAGACCGAGAGATCCAGGGGATAAAGGTTGGGAATGATCTGTCCGTAGAAATCGCGCTCAAGCAAGACCGTTCCTTCGCCGTAGTCGTACGGAGTGCCCGAGGGGAAGCCCTCAGCGTCCTCGTATACGTATGGAGGCAAGGTGAGCAGCGGCCGTCCTTCGCTGTCGAAGAGGAGCACCTCGACCGGATTGCCCTGCAGGTCGTAGGCGTAGATGTTGGTGATTGGCTCCCCATCGGCAGTGGTCAAACGGTCCAATGACGGATACCACTCCCCTTGGACCTCAGTGTTCGCATACGAAGGGTTGGCGAGCATCGCAAGCAACGCCCATCCGGCGACGAACGAGAACGTTGCTGTCCCAAACCGGCGCCACCGGGTCTGTGGGCGCCGGTCCAGCCAAACCGAGATCGCCGTGGCAGCGACAACCGAGAACAATCCAGCCCACGTGCTGTTTTCGATCACTGGTATCGGAAAGCGTCGGAACGACTCCCCGGTATAGAGCAGAGCCCAAGCGCAGACCACAAGCGGACCGCCGGATCCAGATCCAGACCGGACGGATCGACGGCCAACGGACCAACTGTCCAATCCGATGCGCGTTGCTTTCCAGCCAATTCCAGAACCGGGGCAGTGCCTCCCAAACCTGTCGGCTTGCTGGCTCGTCATAGCCGGCGCTACTCCGGAACTCGGCAGCGAAAGCTTCCGGTTCGCCGAGCTCGGTCTCGATTCGACCGTCATCAAGCTCAGCAAGGTGTGCGACGAGGTCCTGAACGATTTCTTCACGCTCCTCGTCAGGCAGGTCAGAAAGCTGACTTCGGACCTGCTCCAGATAGCGTGCCTTCGCCGGGGACAATGTGATGCTCATTCCTCCTCCTCTCCCTGCAAGAGACTGTTCATGGTGTCGGCGAACCCGTCCAGGCTTTGGTCGACTGTTCCAACATGTCGATCCCTGCGCCGTTCAGGCCGTAGTACTTGCGGGCCGGACCCTCCTCTGAGGGAACGATCTCCGATGTCAGAGTAGCCGGCACCGAATAGACGGCGCAAGGTCCCATAAACCGAGGCGTCGCCGACTCCCTCGAAGCCTGACTCGCGGAGCTGACGGACCAAGTCGTACCCATAGGTGCGACCACGGCGGAGGACCGCGAGTACGGCCGTGTCGAGCACCCCTTTGAGTAGCTGGGTTTGGTCCATGTGGAAACTCCTTCAGTAGTGCGCTGGACGATACTACCACGCAATACGGAGTAGTGCGCTCTACGGCCAGCCTTGATGATGGAGGCGGAACTCGCGAACCTCATCGATCGTCGACGGGCCCCAGGTGCCGTGGTCGGCCCGGGTGCTCGATCCGGGCCGCCTCCAGCTCGCCGGCGGTGAAACCAACCGGCTCCCGAATCGGGTCGATTCCGTAGAGATTGGCCGCATTCCAACCGAGGATCTTTGCCTTGATGGCCCGAGTCAGCTCTGGATATCCGTGCTTCTCGCGAAGTATCCGGCCGGGATCTGAAACGCCCGGAAAGCGTCGATCTGGCCCTGCGGTGAGCCATAGAAGATCGAGTCAGTCCCCCAAAGCACGTTGTCTTCTCCGAAAGTGACCAGCAGCTTGCCAACCACATGTGCGGCCTCGTTAGGCCGCCGGAGAAGGTGCCACCATGTCGACCCGAGCTCGGCATAGACGTTCTCGCCGGATCCGATCCCTGCGTTGCGGACCGACGCCACCAGCCGATTGACTCCCACGCCGGACGAGGACTCCGTGAACGGGCCCTCCCGCCGCGCCACCTCGAATCCAGAGTGATAGACGACGAACTTGACGTTGGGATGGGCGCGTGCTGCGGGGCCGATGTCTTGAGGCGACCCGTATCGGGCTTGGTCGGAGAGCCCTTTATGCACGAAGACGATGGGTTGGCCTAATGCCTCGACCTGATCGAGGAAGAGGTTGCCCACCTGCGGGAGGTTGGGGTCGTGGTCGTCCAGCCACCAATGAATATCTGTCGGGAAGTGGGTGAAGGTCTTCCATCCGGCGATCTGGTTGTCTGTAACCGTCCGCTCCATCTCCTCTAGGACGGCACCAATCGGGGCCGTTTCTGAGCAACGCGAGAGCGTTGACGACCACCCGATCGTCGCCTGACAGGTTCTGCACGAGACGGCGGGTTTCCTCCATCACCTGCGGCGAGAGCGGACTGCCCTCAGGGAGAATCGGGAGACCGGAGAGAGCGACCATTGTGGTGTCGGAGCGGACGAACACCTCCTCCAGGAAGTGATGCGCCACGTACCTCAGGTACGGGTACCGGGTTTCGCTACCCCAACAGCCCCTACCTATTCTCCGGCACCGATGAGCCATTGGTCGGAGGCCACCCAGGACCGCGCCCGCGAGATCATCTCCCGTTACCCGATGAAGCGGTCGGCCGTGATGCCGCTTCTCTATTTGGCGGTCGCCGAGGAGGGCTATCTGACCAATGAGGGTATGGAGGAGGTGGCCCGTTGGGTTGAGATCACCCCGGCCCAGGTGCAGGCCGTCGCCAGCTTCTACACGATGTACAAGAGGGAGCGGACCGGGCGGTACCTGATCTCGTGCTGCACCTCGATCTCATGCATGCTGCTCGGCGCCGACGACGTGCTTCACGCCATCGAGGACGAGTCGGGAGTGCCCCACGGAGAGACCGATGACAAGGGCCTGCTTTCAGTCGAGCACGTGGAATGCATCGGGGCCTGCGGTGGCGCGCCGGCGGTGCAGGTGAACTACGAGTTGATCGAAGGGGTCACCCCGGAACGTGCCCGCGACCTGGTTCGGTGGTTGAGCGGAGCACGGCCGGCAGTGGTGAACACCGAGGAGATGCAGGAGTTGTTCGGGGGTGTCAAGAGCTTCGACTGGGGGGTCAAAGAGGAAGTCGGGGCGATCGGCCCCTACCCCGCCTTCCAGCCCTTTGGGACAGTGGGAAGCGAGGAACCTTCTTGACGACCCCTCTGGTGGTGACCCGGCGGATGACCGACCATCCGGCGGACTCTCACACGATGGAGCGGTACGAGGCCACCGGCGGCTATCGGCAAGCCCCGCGTGCCCTGGAAATGACCAGGGACGAACTGGTGGAGACGATCAAGAAGTCAGGTCTCCTCGGACGAGGCGGCGCCGCCTTTCCCGCGGGTCTCAAGTGGAGCTTTCTCGCTCCGGCTCGCCCTTCGTATCTGGTGATCAACGCCGACGAGTCCGAGCCTGGCACTTTCAAGGACCGCCAGCTTCTCGAGCGCGATCCCCATCAGATGTTGGAAGGGCTGATCATCACTGCGGCAGCCAATGAGGTCCACCACGCCTTCATCTACATCAGAGGCGAGTACCCGAAACCCGCCCGCAGGGTGCAGGCCGCGGTGGATGCCGCCTACGCCAAGGGCTACCTGGGCAAGGGGATCTTCGGGACCGATTACGACCTCGAGGTCACGGTCCATCTTGGCGCCGGCGCCTACATCTGCGGAGAAGAGACGGCGCTGATCAACAGCCTCGAGGGCCTCCGCGGGGAGCCACGACTCAAACCGCCCTATTTCCCTGCGGTCAAAGGGCTCTACATGCAGCCAACGATCGTGAACAACGTGGAGACGGTGTCCGACCTGCCCCACATCCTCGAGATGGGCGCCGAGGAGTACACGACCATTGGGCACATCCTCGACACCGGGACTTTCATGACCTCGATTTCGGGTCACGTCAATCGGCCTGGCAACTATGAGCTACCGCACGGGATCGTCTGGGGCGAGTTGATCTATGAGGTGGCAGGTGGCATCAGGGGGGACCGCGAGCTCAAGGCATGGATTCCGGGCGGGGCTTCGGCGCCCTGGTTCGTGCCCGATGTCCATCTCGACCACCAGATCACCAAGGACGTCTGTGCCGAAGCCGGCTCGATGCTCGGCTCCGGGGCTGTGATCGTGATGGACGACACCACTTGCATGATCCGCGCCGCCGAGCGGATCGTCCGCTTCTTTGCCCACGAGTCGTGCGGCCAGTGCACCCCGTGTCGGGAGGGAACGACCTGGCTGGAGATGGTCCTGCGTCGGATCGAGACCGGTCAGGGGCGCCAGATCGACCTGGATCTGATGCTCGATGTCTCTGACGGCATAAGCATCGGGCTCGCCTGGCCGCCGAAGATGACGACGATCTGCCCGTTGGGGCCCTCGGCGGTGTCCCCCATCATCTCGCTCCGCGACTACTTCAGAGATGAGGTCATGGCCCATGTCGAATTGGGCGCTTGCCCCTTCGAGACGGCGGAGGTGACGGCGTGAACTGCCCCCCTCGCCCGCACTCACTTCGTTCGTTGGCGGGCGGTCCCCTCCGCTTCGCAGGGGGACAACCCTGCGTTGTCCCCCCTCTTGAGGGGGACCGAACGAGCGCAGCTCGTTCGAGGGGGGTGTGGCTACATGGCTGAGACCGATCGGGTCAACATCATCGTCGACGGCAAGACGATCGAGGCCGAGGCCGGTGAGATGCTGATCAAGGCCGCCCAGGACGGCGGCACCTACATCCCCCGCTTCTGCTGGCACGAGCGGATGAACCCGGTGGGGATGTGCCGGATGTGCCTGGTCGAAGTCCAGGGCCCGCGGGGCCCGATGATCATCACCGCGTGCACCAACCCGGTCGCTGACGGGATGGTTGTCGACACACAGAACGCCACGGTGAAGAAGGCCCAGGAGGGGATCCTCGAGTTTCTCCTCGCCAACCACCCTCTCGACTGCCCGATCTGTGACAAGGGCGGTGAGTGCCCCCTCCAGGATCAGGCGATGTCGCACGGGCCGGGAGAGAGCCGGTTCGTCGAGATCAAGCGCAACTTCGAAAAGCCGATCCCGGTGTCCGACCTGGTGCTCCTCGATCGCGAGCGCTGCATCCTTTGTGCCCGGTGCACCCGCTTCTCCGATGAGATCAGTGGCGATCCGCTCATCGAGTTCATGGAGAGAGGGAATGTGACCGAGGTCAACACGTTCCCCGACCTCCCGTTTTCCTCCTATTTCTCTGGGAACACAGTCCAGATCTGCCCGGTGGGCGCTCTCACCGCCAAGCCGTATCGGTTTCGGGCTCGTCCCTGGGACCTGACCAAGGTGGAGAGCTCCTCGTTGCTCGACACCGCCCATCCCCGCATATCGATACATGCCAGCCAGAACCAGATCTTGCGCTTCCTCGGAGTCGACAACGACGCCACCAATCACGGCTGGTTGTCGGATAAGGACCGGTTCGGCTTCCAATACATCGAGTCGGAGGAGCGGCTGACGACTCCGCTGGTCAATCGTGGGGGGGAGTTGGTCGAGGTCACCTGGAACGAGGCTCTCGACGTCGTCGCCAATCGGATCGAGCTGATCCGCGACGAGGACGGCGGCGGAGCCTTTGGCGTGATCGGGGGAGCCAGAGGCACCAACGAGGACGCATACGCGCTGTCCAAGTTCGCCCGGGTGACCCTGGAGACCAACAACGTCGACGCCAGGGTCGGCGACGACCTGGCCTCGCATTTCCTGGCGGCCACAGTGGACCGGGCCCTGATCTCAGACTTCGACGACGCCGACACCATCCTCGTCTGGGGCCCTGATCTGAAGGAGGAGCATCCAACCCTCTATCTGCGGGTGCGACGGGCTGCTCAGGAGCTTGGTGTGACCCTGATCGTGGCCCATCCTCGGGCCACGGGCCTCGATGACCGGGCAACGCACACACTCACCTACCGCCCGGGTGGTGGGTTCGGCCTCCTCGACGATATTGCCAAGGGGGACCACCCCGAGGTGAGCCATGCGCTTGCCGCCGGGAAAGTGGTCGTGGTTGTTGGCGAGGCGTGCCACGCCGACGGCCCCAAGCTCGCAGAGTCGGTGGCCGCGCTGGCTCGCAACAAAGCCGGATCGGTCAAGATCATGCCCCTCGCGCGCCGGGCCAACATCTATGGGGCCCTCGACATGGGCCTCGCTCCAGATCTCCTCCCGGGACGTGTGGCCATAGGTGCGGTGGGCTGCGCCAATCTCGCCGCATCCTGGGGCCCAATTCCCACGGTTCCGGGGAGGGACACGCGTCGCATCCTCGAAGGCGCCGAATCCGGCGAGATCCGCTGCCTTTTCCTGGTCGGGGCGGATCCAGTGCGCGATCTTCCCGACCCCCAGGTTGCGATCGACGGTCTGGATGGCGCCGAGTACGTGATCGCCATCGACCTTTTCGTAAACGATTCGAATCGCTCGGCCGATGTCATCTTCCCTGCCGCGGGCTTCGCGGAGAAGGAGGGGACGGTCACCAACCTCGAGGGCAGAGTGCAGAAGGTCAACGCGGCCCGCCCCGGGCCGGGACAAAGCCGTCCTGACTGGGCGATTTTCGCCGACATTGCCGAGCGAGCCGGTCGACCTCTCGGCCTGGCGGCGCCGGAGACCATCGCCAAAGAGATCGCCGAGGTGGCGCCGGCCTACACCGGAGTGACCTGGGATCACCTCGAGTGGGAGGCGCGCGACGGTGCCGTTGTGCCTCTCTCCGGTGAACAAGCGATCAATCACATCCCCGTCGCCCTGGCAGGGTCCCGCGCTCCCCGCGCCGCATTGACCCTTCATGTCGCCCGAACGCTTTACGACGATGGCGTGCTGATCCGCCATTGCGATTCGCTCCATCCGCTGGCCCCGGGCGTAGTGGTCCATCTCAACCCTGTCGACGCACGCAAGCTCGGCGCCCAGCCCGGAAGCCCGATGCAGGTGGTCACCAAGCAGGGTGAAGGCGAGTTCTCAGCGGTGTTCGATGAGCGGACACCGGAAGGCGTCGTCTATGTCCCGTTCAACCAGGTCGGAGGGGCGTATCTCGGCACCGATCCCGTGGTCAGAGTGAAGGCGATCACCCGGTGAGCTGGCCCGAGTTCTGGATCGTGGTGCTCCGGGTGGTGCTGACGTTCGGCCTGCTGCTGGTGGCAACCATCATCAACGTTTGGGCCGAGCGCAAGATCCTGGCGAAGATGCAGAGTCGCGTCGGCCCCAACCGGGCCGGGCCCTACGGGATCCTCCAAACTGTCGCTGACGGGCTCAAGCTCTTCTTCAAGGAGTCGGTGACGCCCCGCAAGGTGGAGTTGGGGATGTACATCCTCGCCCCCTTCCTCGCGGTGATCCCGGCGTTCCTCATATTCATGATGGTGCCGTGGGGCAAGCCGTTCATGATCGGCGACCACGAGGTAGCGCTGCAGGGGGCGGACCTCAATGTGGGTCTGTTGTTCATCCTGGCGATGTCTTCGCTGGCGGTATATGCAGTGGTCCTTGCCGGTTGGTCATCCGGCTCCAAATATCCGCTCCTCGGAGGGGTCCGGGCCACGGCGCAGGCGATCTCCTATGAGGCGGCGATGGGCTTGGCGATGGTGGCCGTTGTCGTGTTCAGTGCGACTCAGGGCGATGGAGGGACCCTGTCCCTCGCCGAGATCGTGGACCGACAGGCCGGTAACTGGGGCGATTTGATCCCAGCGCTGGGGCCGGTCCTTCGCTTCGTGCCTCGCTGGAACGTGATCCCCCAAATCGTGGCCTTCGTCATCTTCTTCATCGCCATCGTCGCCGAGACCAACCGGGCCCCGTTTGACCTGGTCGAGGCGGAGCAGGAGATCGTCGGAGGCTTTCACACCGAGTACTCGGGGATGAGGTTCGCCATGTTCTTCCTGGCCGAGTACGTCAACATCTTTTCGATGTCCGCCATTGCCGCCACTCTGTTCCTTGGCGGCTGGAACGGTCCCACCTTTGACAATGCCCTGCCCGGCTTCGTTTCCGCCCTGCTCCCGACCGTCTACTTTCTGATGAAGACCTACTTCCTGGTCTTCCTGTTCTTCTGGATCCGGGCCACTCTTCCCCGACTTCGGTATGACCAGCTGATGCAGCTGGGGTGGAAGCGTCTCATCCCCGTTGCCCTCGGCTGGCTCGTGGTTTCGATCTCCGTTCTCGCGTTTCGCCAATTCGGGGCACCCTGGAGCTAGCCATGGGAATGTTGCGCGAGCTCATCAAGGGTCTCCGGGTGACCGGAGGGACGATGCTGCGCACCATCACCGGTGAGGAGCTGGTCACCACCAAGTACCCCAAGGAGATGCGTGACAAGCCGCAGCGGTTCCACGGCCGCCATGTGCTCAACCGGTATCCGGACGGCATGGAGAAGTGCATCGGGTGTGAGCTCTGTGCCGGTGCTTGCCCGGCCAAGTGCATCTACGTGCGGGGAAAGGACAACGACCCGGCAGATCCGACCTCGCCGGGCGAGCGCTATGGCTACGTCTACGAGATCAACATGTTGCGTTGCATCTTCTGCGGTCTCTGTGTCGAGGCCTGTCCCACCGAGGCGATCACGATGACGTCACTGTTCGAGTTCTCGACGACCAACCGCCAGGACGCCATCTATACCCGGGAGACCCTTCTCATGGACGAGAAGGGAGCGGTCCCTCACATGTTCCCCAACGACGAGTTGGCGGACCTCGAAGAGCTGAACACTGCCGACGGCTGGCTCCGCGCCACCGCACCAGCCGGGGTCGCCGCCTACGAAGGCATCCAGATGTGGCGGAAGACGCCGGGACCTGCGCAGTGGCCGCCTGAGCCATCCCAGGAGGAACGAGACCGCCGAAGCACCGCGGATGAGCCCAATGGTTGAAGCGGTGCTGTTTGTCATGATGGCCATCGGCGCTCTGGCGGGAGCGGTGACCGTGGTCGTGGCCCGGAACACTGTGTACTCGGCGATGGGCCTGTTGGCGACCTTGTTCTCGGTGGCGGTCCTGTACGTGGTCCAGCTGGCTCATCTGGTCGCCGCGGTTCAGGTCATCGTCTATGCCGGGGCGGTGATGACCCTCTTCCTTTTCGTCATCATGCTGATCGGTGTCGACTTGAGCGAAGACACCGACGAGCGCCTCCCCCGACAAAGGATGTGGGTTGGCGGTCTCGCCGGCCTCATCGTCCTTCTGGCCGCGATAGTCACAGTGTCAGGTGACTTTGCCTGGGTGCCGGCAGCCGCCTCTCAGACCGTGGTGGAAGCCACCAACGGCACCGTCCAGGCAATCGCAGAGCCCCTGTTCACCGAGTGGGTTCTCGCCTTCGAAGCGACTGCACTCCTACTGACAATCGCCGCCGCCGGAGCGATTGCGCTGGCCCACTTTCGGAGAGTGAGGGTCTAGTGGTCGACGCAGGCTGGTACATGGGGCTGGCGGCGGCCCTGTTCACCATTGGGGCCCTGGGGATCCTCTTGCGCCGGAACGCGCTGGTCATGTTCATGTGCATCGAGCTGATGCTCAACGCGGTCAACCTGACACTGATCTCTGCCGGCCGGGCAATGAACGATCTCAACGGCCAGGTTGCGGTGTTCTTCATCCTGGTGGTCGCTGCCGCCGAAGTGGTGGTCGGGCTGGCGATCATCGTTGCCATCTTCCGCCGCAGGGCAACGGCGTCGGTGGACGAGCTGAGCGAGCTGCGCGGATGACCTCCTACATCTGGCTCGTCATCGCTCTTCCCCTTGCCGGAGCTCTCTTTCTCCACTTCTTCGGGAGACGTCTCGGGGAGCCGCTCAGCGGCTGGCTCGCCTCTGCCGCCATAGGGGGGGCCTTTGTCGTCGCATTGATTGCAGCCATCCCCTTCTTTGAAGGTGGGGAACATGGGGCTGTAACTCTGCTCTGGCAGTGGATGCCTGCCATTGGCGCCAATCTCGAGATGCTCTGGGACCCGCTGGCCGCATTGATGGCCCTCGTCGTAACCGGGGTCGGAGCATTGATCCACGTGTTCGCCATCGGCTACATGCATGGCGACGAGCGATTCTCCCGCTTCTTCACCTATCTGAATCTGTTCGCCGCGTCGATGCTCACGCTGGTCCTGGCAGGCAACTACGCGATGTTGTTCCTGGGGTGGGAGTTGGTTGGTCTCTGTTCTTACCTGCTCATCGGCTATTGGTACACCAGGCCAACTGCCGCCGCTGCCGCCAAGAAGGCCTTCATCGTGAACAGGATCGGAGACCTGGGGTTCGTCGTGGCGCTGATGCTGATCTTCACCACGTTCGGCACCCTCGCTTACTCGGGGGTCTTCGAGAGGGCAGGGGCGGAGTTGACCACGGGTGCTGCCACCGCCATCGGCCTCCTGATCCTTGTCGGCGCCGCCGGCAAGTCGGCCCAGATCCCCCTCTATGTCTGGCTCCCCGACGCCATGGAAGGCCCGACGCCGGTGTCGGCTCTCATCCATGCGGCGACCATGGTGACGGCTGGCGTCTACGTCATCGCCCGCTCCGCGGCCATCTTCGAGCTGTCGCCGGTCGCACAAACCACAGTCGCCACCATCGGGGCTCTCACCGCGATCTGGGCGGCGACCATCGCCATCTCTCAACGGGATATCAAACGGGTTCTCGCCTACTCGACCATCTCCCAACTCGGCTACATGTTCCTCGCCGTCGGCACCACCGCATACGTGGCCGGAATCTTCCATCTGATGACCCACGCCTTCTTCAAGGCCCTTCTCTTTCTCGGCGCCGGGTCGGTCATCCACTCGATGAGCGGCGAGCAGGACATGCACAAGATGGGTGGCTTGTTCAGAAAGATGCCGATCACGGCTGTCACCATGGGCATCGCAACTCTGGCCATAGCCGGCGTGCCGCCCCTGGCCGGATTCTGGTCCAAGGACGAGATCCTGGCTTCGGTCTATGCACGGGGTGGATGGTTCTCGGTCCTGTGGGTGATTGGACTGGTCACCGCGTTGATCACTGCCTTCTACATGACCCGGCAGTGGGTGCTCGTGTTTCTCGGGTGAGCCGCGCTGGGGCGACGACAACCACCCCCACGAGTCGCCTCGGGTCATGACCGCACCACTCGTGGCTGCTGGCCGGCCTCGCATTGGTCGGAGGGCTGATCAACACCCCGTTTGGCACGACCCTGGAGGCATTTCTCGAGCCGAGTTTCGAGGCGGTGTCGATGCAGCAACCACCCGACGACGCCCTGCTTTTGGTGATTCTCTCCGGGGTTGGCGGTGCTCGCGGCCGGGGCGGGATTGCCGCTGCCTTTCTCTCCTATCGCAGGCCCAAGGAGCGATGGCTCGACTTCGAGCAACGGTCTCGAGCCGATTTGGGGAACCTGGGAGTCGGCGTATCGGATCGATGACCTCTACGGGGCGACGCTGGTCGCACCGGGGAAGAAGGCGGCCGAGCTCGCGGCCTTTGGCTTTGACCTCAAGGTGATCGACGGCGCGGTGAACGGGGTGGGCCGGCTGGTGCGAAGCGCGGGTACGTGGACCAGAACTCTGCAGACCGGCTACGTCCGTAACTACGGGGCTCTGTTCCTTGGCGGGACGCTGGTGATCGTGATCTGGCTGGTGGCGAGCTCATGATGGCTCGCTTCGCTCGCCGCCTTGGGCCCCGGGCCCAGAGCCCTAAGCGGCTCTGCCAGTGGCTACGGCCTATGGCCTGGGGCCGGGGATCGGAGATCGCCGATGCTGACCGCCCTCATCCTCCTCCCGGTGGCCGGCGCCGTAGTCCTGGCACTGGTTCCTTCCCGGCGCAAGGAGCTGCACCTGCCCCTTGGCATCGCCCTCTCCATCGCCCCGCTGGCTCTGGCCGGCTATCTTTTCTGGGTGTTCGAGCCGTCGGCCCAGTATCAGTTCGTCGAGCGGGTCGTCTGGTACGAGCCCTGGGGGATCAGCTGGTATCTGGGGGTCGATGGAATCTCGTTGCCGATGGTCTTGCTCACCGCCCTCCTCGTCCCGATCGCCCTCGGCGCATCGACGTCGATCACGGAGCGGACCAAGGAATTGCGTGATCTACATCCTCCTGCTCGAGGCCGGGATGATCGGCTCCTTTCTCGCCCTCGACCTCTTCCTGTTCTTTGTTTTCTTCGAGGCGATCTTGATTCCGATGTATTTCATCATCGGGATCTGGGTGGGGAGCGACGGGTCTACGCCGCGGTCAAGTTCTTCATCTACACCGCCTTCGGTTCGGCGTTGATGCTGGCGGCGATCATCGCCCTCGCCTTCATCCATTCGTCACAGTTCGGAGCACCCTCGTTCGCAATCGACGACCTGATGAAGCTCGACTTGAGCTCGGGGACGGCGACGCGGCTGTTCGCCGCCTTCGCACTCGCCTTCGCGATCAAGGTGCCGCTGTTCCCCTTGCACACCTGGCTTCCGGACGCCCATGTCGAGGCGCCGACTGCGGGATCGGTGCTGCTGGCTGGAGTGCTCCTGAAGCTGGGGACCTACGGCTTTCTCCGTTTCAACCTGGGCCTGTTCCCGAAGACTTCGGTCGACGCGGTTCAAATCATGGGCATCGTGGCCGTCGTCGGGATCATCTACGGGGCGGTGGTGGCGATTGTCCAGCCGGATCTCAAGAAGCTCGTCGCCTACTCGTCGGTGAGTCATCTCGGCTTCATCGTCCTCGGCACTTTCGCTCTCACCTCGGGAAGCCTCCAGGGGGCGGTGATCCAAAACGTCAACCACGGGCTGACCACCGGAGCCCTGTTCCTCCTCGTCGGGATGATCTACGAGCGTCGTCACACCAAGCAGATCTCGGACTTCGGTGGCTGCAGAGAGTCATGCCTCTCTTTGCCGGGTTCTTCCTGTTCATGGTGTTCGCCTCGATTGGGTTGCCGGGGTCGATGGGTTCGTGGGTGAGCTTCCTGGTCCTGATCGGCAGCTATGCGACGCTGCCGGCCCTCGCTGTGCTGGCTGCAACCGGTGTGGTGCTGGCCGCGATCTATCTCCTTTGGGCTTACGAGCGGGTATTCACCGGAGTGCCGGACAAGGACAAATCTGCGTTGAAGGATCTCTCGGTCCGGGAGATGTCCTTGCTGGCGCCGCTCGTGGTCCTGATCCTTGTCATTGGCCTCTATCGAGCGGTTCTGCTGGACAAGATCACACCCTCCACCGAAGCGGTCCTCGATCGGATCGAGGCGACGACGAGCTACGTCACTCCAGCCCCCGGCCGGATCTCCGACGTGGTTGCGGAGGCCGGGCCATGATCGTGACGCCTGAGGTCTCGTGGATCGCCATCGCTCCCGACTTGGTCCTTGCCCTCGGAGCCGCCGCAGTGCTGTTGGTCGAGGTGCAATGGAAGCCCCGGGCCCGTGTCCTCGGCTATGTGACGGCAGTCGCTCTGGCCGCTGCGGCCGGGTTTTCCGTGCTCCAGTGGTTCCTTGCGGGGGATGCCGTTGCCACCGGCAGCACGGACACCCTCGTCGCCTTTTCCGGCCTGATCACTATGGATGGTCTCGCCGTCTTTGCCCGCTTCGCGTTGCTGATAGCGACCGGGCTCGGGCTGCTGGCTGGTTGGCGGTTTGTCGAAGGCCTTGGTCGTCGTGGCGAGGAGGGCCTTGCACTGGTGCTGCTGGCTACCACCGGGTTCTCGATCATGGTCGCCTCCAACAACCTGGTGATGATGTTCCTCGGGCTCGAGGTCGGCTCGATCGCCCTCTACGTGCTCGCCGGGATGACCAGAGAGCGCGCCGAATCCGACGAGGCGGCGATCAAATACTTCCTCCTTGGCTCGTTTGCGTCGGCGCTGTTCATTTACGGCGTGGCTCTCCTCTATGCCGGAACCGGGTTCTTCGAGATCCTCGACATCCGCCAATACCTGTCCGATTTCGTGGTGACGAGTCCCGCCGTCATCCACATCGGTCTCGGCCTCGTCATCGCCGGTCTCGGGTTCAAGGTATCGGCGGCTCCGTTCCACACGTGGGCGCCGGACGTGTACCAGGGAGCTCCCGCCGGCATCGTGGGCTATATGGCGGCGGTCGCCAAGATTGCCGGGTTCGTCGCCATCTCCCGTGTCCTGTTGGTGGCCTTGGGCGATCTCGATGTGACCTGGCTCCCGGTGGTGGCCGGGGTGGCGGCATTGTCGATGCTCGTCGGCGCGGTGCTCGCCCTGGTGCAGGGTGATGTTCGACGGATGCTGGCCTATTCAGGTGTCGCCCACGCCGGATTCATCATGACCGGTGTCGTGGGTGGATCGACTGATGGTGTCTTGTTCTATCTGGCGATCTACTCCATCCAGCTGGTCGGAGCGTTTGCAGTCGTTGCGGTGGTCAGCGGGTTCAGCGGGGCCAGGTCATCGTTCGACGAATATCGGGGGCTGGCCCGTCGCAGCCCGGGCCTGGCGGCTTGTTCGCGGTCCTCCTGCTCGGTATGGCCGGCCTGCCATTGACTTCAGGTTTCATTGCCAAGTTCGGAGTCTTCTCGGACGCTTGGGCCAATCAGTACCAGTGGCTCGTTGTGGTGGCCGTGCTTGCGTCGGTGATCGCATTCGCCTTCTACATACGGCTCATCGTGGTGATGTACATGGACGAGGGTGAAGGGGAGAGGTTTGCCGTCGTCGGGTCGGTGCGGTGGGTCCTCGGGCTGGCAGTGTTGTCCACTCTCGTGTGGGGAATCTTCCCCGCTTCTCTCCTCAAGTTGGCTGCGAATGCGCTACCGCTATAGACCTCTGGTTCTGGCAGCGCTGACAACCTGCTTCCTCATTGCCCTCGGTGGGACCGCCTTGGCTGCTGAGACTGCGTCGTCGGATCTGGTCATCATTCGGGAAGGCGACACGGTCTCCGACGACCTCTATGCCACCGGGCTCAAGGTGCTCATTGAAGGGGTGGTCGACGGCGATCTGATTGCGTTCGCGGCGGAGGAGGTCGTGATCTCTGGCGAGGTGACCGGGAATGTCATCGCTCTTGCCCCAAAGGTGACGGTCGAGGGCTCGGTCGGCAAGTCGCTGCGGGCCACTGGAAGAGAATTGGTTGTGACCGGGAAGATTGGTGGTGACGTGGTGGCGGCGGTTGCCAAGGCCGAGTTTGGGCCGTCATCGGAAGTGACCGGCGACGTCGTCATCTGGGGTCTCAACGTGACGGCTGCAGGCGCCATTGGTGGGGACCTGAAGGGGACTCAGCGACGGGTCGCACTGGAAGGTGACGTCGGCGGAGATGTCAATCTGAGCGTCGGCAGGCTCACCGTCACCGGGCCATTCTCCGTCGGGGGCGATCTCGACTATCGGTCGGGAGTAGAGGCCTCGGGTTTGGAGCAGGCCACCGTTGGCGGCGCTGTGGTCCACAAGACTCCGGTGCCTCCCAACATCAGGATTCGCGCCCTCGGTCTTCTCACGAGGATCCTCGTGGCCCTCGGCCTGTCTGCCTCGGCCTTGTTGGTGGCATGGGGGTGGCCGGAGCGCACCGCCAAGGCGGGTGAGAAGGCTTCGACAACACCCGTGAGGGCCTTCGGTCGCGGGGCTTTGGTCATCCTCACTCCCTTCTTGCTAGCCGGAGTTACGGCGCTGATCGTGGCGGTGGCGCCGGCCTCCGCGAGCCTCCCCTTGCTCGCGATATTGGTTCCTCTGGTCTTGGTGACCGCTGGCATCATCCTCACCCTTTGCCTTGTGGCCGGCCTACCCGCAGTCCTCGTCTTGGGTCGCCTGCTACCGGGTGAGCGTGGGATGTTCGGCGCCATTGCCCTTGGGTCCTTGCTGGTCGGGCTCGTTTGGATGATCCCTCTCGTTGGCTGGATCGTTCCTGTCGTCGTGCTCCCCTGGGGACTTGGCGCCTGGTTGCTCACGTTTCGGCGGGAGCCGGCAGACGAAAATACTGCAATAGCGTAAGTCTTGACTTACCGTAAGTTGTGACTTACGATAGGTCAGTGCTTGCCACCGCCCAGTTCGATGCCCTTGGGGATGCCACCAGACGTGAGGTCATGGGGATCCTCTTCGAGCGCCCACGGTCGGTCGGCGAGATAGCGGCCCGGCTTCCGGTCAGCCGTCCGGCGGTCTCCCAGCATCTCAAGGTGCTGGAGGGATCTGGTCTGGTGACCCATCGGGCCGAAGGGACCCGTCGCATCTACTCGACCTCCACCTCAGGACTGGCCGAGCTGCGACAGGCCATCGAGCAAATGTGGGACGACACGCTGGCACGGTTCGCCGCGGCCACAGAAGAGGAGGATTCATGAGCACAGAGACGATTCCGGCGGTGCTCCGCTCGGTGGACGTGTCGGTTCCCCCGGAGCGAGCCTTTGAGGTTTTCACCCGCCACATGGGCGACTGGTGGCCATTGCAGCAGTTCTCCATCGCCGAGGAACGGGCAGTGGCAGTGAGATTCGAGGAGTGGTCAGGCGGCAAGGTCTTCGAAATCGTCGACGATGGCACGGAATGGGAGTGGGCCGAAGTCCTGGCATGGGAGCCACCGCATCGTCTGGTGCTCGCCTGGCACCCGACCAAAGAGCCCACCGTCTCCACCGAGGTGGAAATCCGTTTCACCGCATCCGATGGGGGCACCAGGGTCGATCTCGAGCACCGAGGCTGGGAGCGCCTTGGCGACCTGGCAGCGGTCGCACGGGTTGATTACGAGCAGGGGTGGCTACCCGTTCTCGGGCTATTTGAGGGTCTCGCCAATAGCTGACCGAAATCGTCTTTCGGTCAGCTGACCTCAACCGAGCCGTCGAAGACCTTGTGGGGCGGGTCTCCTGAAGGGTCGGGGACCACCGTGATGGAGCCAATTTCGACCAGGTTGGATGAAGAGGTGCCCATCAGCAGATCGACCCGACCGGGCTCCACGACGTAGTCGAGATCCCGGTTGTAGAAGCCGATCTGGCCCATTGGCAAGCCGAACTGCACCAGTGTCGAAGTACCAGCTGCCACTTCGACTCTCGTGAACGCCTTCAGCTCCAGTACAGGCCTGGTGACGCTCGCTTCAGGGTCGCGCACATACAACTGCACGACTTCGTCGCCGTCGCGCTGACCCACGTTTGAAACACGTGTCGTGATTGTGACCGTGTCGTTCCACCCAGCTTCTGCGGTGCCGACTGTCATCTCCGAGAGCTCGAACGTCGTGTAACTGAGGCCGTGGCCGAATGAATACAGGGGCCCGGCAGCTCCATCGACGTAGTCGCCCTTCCAATGCGAACGGCCACCCGACACCTTGTGGCCATAGAAGACAGGGATTTGGCCCACCGTTCGCGGGTGTGACATCGCAAGCTTTCCGCCGGGATTGAAGTCGCCGCTGAGCACGTCCACGATCGCAACCGCGCCTTCTTGGCCAGGAAGTCCGGCCGCGATGACGGCTTGGGAGCTCTCGTGGGCCAAAACGCTTCCAGACGGCCGTCCCGCGACGAGGACCAGGACAACGGGGGTGCCGGTGGCGACAACTGCTTTGACCAGGTCTTCCTGAACGCCGGGCAGGTCGAGTGAGAGGCGATCACGCCCCTCACCGGTCGTGCAGTCCTCGGTGAGTCCTGCCTTGTCCCCCATCACCAGGATCGCCACCTCCGACCCAGCCGCTAGGGCAACGGCCTCCTCGAATCCGTCCTTCGACTCGCCCTGGATGTCACAGCCAGGGGAATATCGCACTCTCTCCCCGAAACGGTCACGAAGTGCGTCGAAAACGGTCGGCGCCTTCGGCGTTGGGTCGTCGATCTGCCCGTCGTCCGGGAAGGGGATGGAGAAGACATTTTCCCGATTACGCATCTCGATGAGGGACTCGATGTGTGCCGGATAGGTGTAGTCACCAAACATGTTGCGAGCCACGTCGGCGTTGGGCCCGATCACTGCGATCGACGACAGGTCGTCTTCCAACGGGAGCACGCCGTTGTTCTTGAGGAGCACCATGCTCTTGCGGGCGATACGGCCGGCCAGATCCCGGTGGAACGGGGTGTTGGCCACGGTGGACGCCACCTCGGGATCCACGTGTGGATTCTCAAACAGGCCCAGCTCGAACTTGGCGCTCAGGACTCTGCGCACGGCGTCGTTCACTGTCTCGTCACTCACCGAGCCCGATCGGATTGCCTCTAATAGGGGGTCGCCGAAGCAGTCGGTGCTGGGCAGTTCGACGTCGAGGCCTGCATTTAGTGCGATCGCAGCAGCGTCAGCCGCACTCTCGGTCAGATGGTGGTAGCTGGCGAGCTGACGTATCGAGAAGTAGTCAGAAACGACTGAGCCGTCGAAGCCCCAGTCGTCCCGGAGAAGGCCGGTGAGCAGATCACGATCGGCGCCACAGGGAATCCCGTCCAACTCGTGGTAGCCGTTCATGATCGACTGGAGGTCGGCGATCTTGACGACTGCTTCGAAGGGATGCAGATAGACCTCTCGCAATTCACGTGCGGGGATGACAGCGGGAGCCCAGTTCAGGCCTCCCTGTGAGGCGCCGTAGCCGACGAAGTGCTTGGCGGTCGCCAGGACGCCCTCTCCCAACTGTTCTCCCTGGAGACCACGGACGAAAGCGACCCCCATCGTCGACACGAGGTAGGGATCCTCTCCAAAGGTTTCCTCGGTGCGACCCCATCGCGGGTCTCGACAGATGTCCAGCACCGGCGAAAGCCCCTGGTGTGCGCCCATCGATCGCATCTGCACTCTGACGACGTCGGCCATGGCCTCCGCCAGTGTTGGCTCCCAGGTGTTTGCGACGCCGATCGCCTGAGGGAAGACGGTGGACTCACGGGCCATCAATCCCGAGCAGATCTCCTCGTGGACGATCGCCGGAATGCCCAGCCGTGTCTCGTTGAGGAGGTACTCCTGGATCGAATTCGCAACCCGTGCCGCGGCCGCGGCATCGAGGCTGCTCGCCCCCGACACCCTGGTCACCTGCCCCAAGCCAAACCGTAGGAGATCCCGCGCCTTCTCGGCGGAGAACGCGTTCATGTCGAGGATCTGGAAGACCCACACGCTCCCCAACTGGGCGATCTTCTCGTCCCAGGTCATCCGTTCGAGGAGATCTTCGACTCTTTCGTGGATCGGCTGGGCCGGGTCGCGATAGAGCGGCTGTTCGCCTTCAACGGTCAGCGCCGTCATCCCTTGACACCTCCTGCCGTGAGACCACTCACGATCTGGCGTTGCGCAATGAAGTAGAAGATAAGGGCGGGGATCATCGCCACGGTGGTATAGGCGAGGATCATCGCGGTGTCGGTGACGTACTGAGCAGAGACGTTGTTGATGCCGAGGGGCAGCGTCCATTGCTCCGGCTGCGTGAGCACCAGTAGAGGCAGAAGGAACGCATTCCAGCTTGCCACGATGGTGAGGACGGCGATGGTGCTCAGCACCGGGCGGGAGAGCGGGAGCATGATCGACCAGTAGAAGCGGAACGGGCCGCATCCGTCGATCGCGGCGGCATCCTCGAGATCGCGTGGGATGCTGCGAAAGAAGGGCCTCAGGATGACGATCGAAAGCGGGAGGCCGAAGGCTGCCTGGGGCAGGGCGAGACCTAGTGGGTTGTTGAGCAGGCCGGTCTGACGCAATGTGATGAACAAGGGCAAAATCGCCACCGCAACGGGGAAGAGGAGCCCGAGGGTGAAGAAGGCGAAGATGATCTCCCGACCCCGAAACCGGTAGCGGGCGATGACGAATGCGGCCAGTGAGGCGGCGGGCAGCACCAGAAGAGTTGCCATCAGTGCGACCAGCAAGCTGTTCTTGATCCAGCGGTAGAAGTCCGGGTCGGTGAAGGTCGTCTGGTAGTTGGTCCATACCCAGGGGTCGGGCAGCCCTACTGGGTCGGCGGCAAGCTGGGCATTGCTCCGGAACCCGCCGATGATCGAGAAGCTGAGTGGGACCACGATCACAAGCAACACCGAGATGGCGATCGCGTACAAAAGGAACCGCCCGAGGTCGAACTCGCGAGGTCGTTGCATAGGAGCGCTTGAGGCAGTCATTTCAGGTAGTCAGCGCTCCCTCCAGGTCGCGGCGGAGAACGAACCTCTGGTAGAGCAAGGCGACTACCAGAGACAGCCCAAAGATGATCACCGACACCGCGCTGGCGTACCCGAACTGGGTGCGGCGGAATCCCCAGTCCACCAGATAGGTGGCCATAGTTGCGGTGGAATTGACAGGCCCCCCCTTGGTAGTGACCCAGACCAGGTCGAACAGTTGCAGCGCGCCGATGATCGAAAGAAAGATGGAGACCCGGATGGTTGGGCCGAGGAGGGGGAGGGTCACCCACCGAAACCCCTGCCACCACGTGGCCCCGTCGATGGATGCCGCCTCTTCGAGCTCGGTTGGGATGGTCTGCAGGCCGGCCATGATCAGGACCATGTGAAATCCGAAGTACTTCCAGGAGATGACAAAGAAGAGGCTGTACAGGGCGATCTTGGGGTCCGCCAGCCACTCTCGGGTTAAGCCGCCGGCACCGACGGAGGTGAGCATCACGTCGAACAGGCCCTCCGGGCGGAATATTTGGCGCCATACGACACCGGTGACCACCTCAGAGAGGATGTAGGGAGCGAAGTACATGACCCGGAACAGGCCTCGACCCCTCAGGTGGCGGCTGAGTAGCACCGCAAGGGCGACTGCAAACGGGATCTGCAGCATCAGGGAGAGCCCGATGATGATGGCGTTGTGCTTCACCGCCTCGATGAAGAGAGGATCGGCAAAGGCCGCCTTGAAATTGTCGAGCCCGACCCAATCAGTCAGAGGCGTCAGCCCGTTCCAGTCGTAGCCACTGAATCGGATGCTCTGCGTTATCGGATAGATGACGAAGACGCAGTAGAGGATGAGCGCGGGAAGCAGGAAGATGAGGATCAGCGGCCACGGCGCGACGCCAGGAGCGCCCGCTACACGCCGGCCCCGGCGCGAAACATCAGCCCTGCTGTTGGTGGTCATTTCGGCTCCTGCGTCTGTGGAGGGCCGCCCTAAGGCGGCCCTCCACAACTCGCTCACTCTATGGCCGGAAGGTCATCCCGCCGCGGCCGTGATTGCCTGGGTCACCTCTTCGGGAGTGGCCGTACCGGCGAACAAGGTCGCCACCGCGTCGTTCACCGCGGCGCCGAGCTCTGGCGAGAAGTACTGGTCCAGGTAGAGCTGCACGAAGCCCGCCTGGCTCAACCCGGCCAACACCTGCTGCTGGAGTGGATCGGTGACCGACACTTCGGCGCCCTTGGTCACGGGCAACGTCGTACCCGTCTCGCCGGTGCGGATCGCCTGATCCAGGCTGGTGATGTACTCGAGGAACTGCACCGCCTCCGGTGGAGCGTCCTTGCCGACTGCGAAACCGTCGCCACCACCGAACCCGTCGGTTCCGGCACCGGCTCCACCCTCAACTGCCGGGAATGGGAACCATCCGAACTCCGCGGGTAGACGGTCGGCAATTGGATCCTCGGGGACACCAATCCCAGACTGGTTGGCGTAGGCGCCAGGGCCCCATTGGCCCATCAAGCTGATCGCCGCGGCACCGGTGCCGATGGTCCCCGACTCGCCGTCCGGAGCGTCCCATGGGGCTGC
This sequence comes from uncultured Acidobacteriota bacterium, assembly GCA_963778755.1. Lineage (GTDB taxonomy): Bacteria > Actinomycetota > Acidimicrobiia > Spongiisociales > ZC4RG35 > JALYNX01. Next base: position 176,754 of record CAVZVJ010000007.1, read on the forward strand.
CAGGAAGCCGGGCTGGAAGGGCTCCATGTCGATCAGGCGCTTGAGCTGATTTCCAGCCTCGACGAACGGAGGAACGTCGAAGTTCAAATCAGTGGTCACCTGGTCCATGGCGGCCTTGCCGCCTTCGCGGATCATCAGGTAGGAGTAGTAGAAGTGGGCGGGCCACTTGTCGCCGGCTCCAACTGCGATCGGGGTGATACCTGCGTCCTTCAGGGCCTGTACATCAGTGAGGAACTCTTCCCAGGTCGCTGGCGGGGCGGTGATCCCTGCCTGAGCGAACAGGTCCTTGTTGTACCAAAAGCCGACCATTCCCAGGTTGAACGGAATCCCGTATTGGACACCATCCACGTTGTATAGGCCGACGGCGCCCTCGTTGAGATTGCCGATGAACCCCGACGATGCGTCGGTGATGTCCTGGACCAGGCCAGCGGCTACCTGCTCGCGCAGGCCGCCGCCACCCCATGATTGGAAGAGGTCGGGCACGTCCCCGGCTTGCAGGTTGGTCTGCAGTGCCGCCTTGAACGCCTCGTTCTCCATCACCGTGATGTTGATCGTGACGTTGGGATGCGCCTCCATGAACTCGTTGGCCATGTCCTGCCACAGAGTCATCATCGGATCAGTGTTCTGGATGTGCCACCACTCGATGGTCACCGGCTCCGCCGATGCCCCCGTCGTGGTCACTGCTGCGGCCCCGGTGGTTGTTGTGGCCGCCGCCACCCCCGTGGTGGTCGTTCCCTCTGACCCGCTGCCGCAAGCAGCGAGCACAAGGACCAGTACGGCCAGCAGGGCCAACGGTGTCCTGAGTATTCGATTCACGTGCCTTCTCCTTCCCACGATTGCGTGGGGGTCTGTTCGTTTCCGTCCTTTGAAAACGTTTTCATCCGGTCATTTCGTTTCCTGCTCATTCCTCCTCGGGGTATCTCAGGTGGCGATGGCCCGGCATGACTGCCGGACCACCAACTTCGTTGGCAGTGTCAGGTGAATCGGGTCGCCGTCCGGCTCATCGATCAGGCCTATGAGCAGTCGCGCCGCCTCGTACCCCATCTCTTGGATCGATTGGTCGATCGTGGTCAACGAAGGCGTGGTCAGCGCCGATTCGGGGATGTTGTCAAAACCGATGACTGATAGATCGTCGGGAATGGAGAGGCCGATCTCGCCAGCAACCCGCATGGTTTGGATTGCCGAGACATCATTCGCGGCAAAGATCAGCGGTCGGCCGTTCTGACATCTCCAGCAGCTCCCTGGCAGGTGAGCTTGCTGTCATTTCGCTATAGCCACCCACCCGGACCAGATCGGCGTCGAACGGGATGCCGGCTTTGTCGAGAGCCTCCAGGTATCCGCGTTCGCGCTTGCGAGCCGATTCGAGATCGCTACGACCGGCCAGGAAGCCGATGCGGCGGTGACCGAGTTCGATCAGGTACTCGGTGGCTGCCATTGCGCCCTCGAGGTTCTCGGAGTCGACAGTTGGCATTTCTGAGGTGCCGGTGTGGGGGTCGACAGCGACGACCGGAGCACTGGTGCTGACGTCGACGACACTTGGGGTCACCAGCATGGTGCCGTCGGTCAGGGTCCCACTGAGCCTCGACAGGTAGCGACGCTCCCAGCCGGAATCGTCTTCGAGATGGCCGCCACCGGAATAGACGATGAGCTCGTATCCGGTGCCCCTTATGGCACGCGCAGCACCTTTCAAGAGCTCGGCGCTGAATGGCTCGATGTCTGCAACGATGATCCCAATTACGTTGGTTCGACGACTGCGCAGACTCCGGGCCACGAGACTCGACTCGTACCCGAGCTCCTCGATCACCGCCTGGACACGGGAAGACGTGCCCGGGGCCACCCCGTATCTTCCGTTGACCACCCGAGACACAGTGGCGATTGACACGCCGGCGTGGGCGGCGACGTCGCCGATAGTTGCCCTCAAGATCTGATCTCCTCCACCAAATCCGAGACCGTTGTCGATATCGATATCGACAACGTTTTCAAAATAGCCGTGCCGTCGAACGGGAGCGACGGATTCTGCGAGATTTCTCCGCGATCCGGCTTCAGGTGGTGGCGAGTCGGAGCATCGACCAGGAGATGGGTGGGAGGAGAAGGGAAACTTCCGCGTCGGCATGCTGCGACGGGGCGGGATGAGGCTCTCCCTTCGTCTTCGCCCCTCCCTCGATGAGGACGTGATCGACGACCCGGCTGCCAGCAAAGGCACTCAGATCGACGACGGGCCGTATCGCGTCGGTGGTCGAGCGATTGACCGAGAACATGGCGAGAGCTCCGGTGACCGCGTCGAACGTGACCACCCCGTCGAAAACGGGGACCTCACCGTGGGTGCCGGCGTTCACCGTCGGGCCGCGCACTTGGGTGTGGAGGACGTCACCCGTCGCAAAATGAGATGTGAGGGCGAACGGGTGGAATATTGCCTGGCGTCGGGCCGGTTCGGCCGGCTCGGCGTGGATCGGTGCGATGGTGTTGACCAGTTGCGCCTGGCATGCAATGGCCACTCGGTCCCCGTGGCGGAGCAGAGTGATCAGGAGCGACCCGACAACGACGGCGTCGGTGGCGGTGTAGTCGTCCTCGCACATCCTTGGCGCCCGCCTCCACTCGAGGCTGGGCTCTTGCAACTGATGGCGACCCATGTACCAGACGTTCCATTCGTCGAACGAGACTCCGAGCCGCTTGCGCACCCCCTTCCTCCTCCCCACCCGATCGGCGATCGCAGTCACCTGACCGATGTGCTCGTCCATGGCTGCCGATGAGGCGATGAAGTCGGGCAAATCAGTCGCCTCGGGGTCGTAGTACGCATGGGCCGAGATCAGATCGACCTCCTCATAGCAGTGCTCCAACACGGATTGATCCCATGAGCCGAAGGTGGGCATCGACCTCGCGGAACTGCCGCAAATCACCAGTTCCAGCGCAGGATCGATCGCCCGCATGGCGTTGGCGGTTTCGAGGGCAAGCCTCCCGTATTCCGCGGCGGACTTGTGACCGATTTGCCACGAGCCGTCCATCTCGTTACCGAGGCACCAGGTCCTTATCCCGTACGGCTGCCGTCGGCCATGGCGACGACGCAGCTCGGAGAGCCTGGTTCCGTCTCTGACGTTGGCGTATTCCACCAACTCCGCCGCCTGCCGGGCGCCTCGTGTCCCGAGGTTCACCGACAGCATGACGTCGCTTCCGGCCTTGGCCGACCACCGGGCGAACTCATCCAGGCCGAAGGCATTCGGCTCGATACTCCTCCATGCCCGATCGAATCGAGCCGGCCGCTTCTCTACCGGCCCGACCCCGTCCTCCCAGCGATAGCCAGAGACAAAGTTGCCACCGGGGTAGCGGACGATGCTCACCCCAAGCTCCTTCACCAGGTCCAGGACATCGGCGCGGAAGCCGTCGCTGTCGGCATGGGGATGATCCGGCTGGTAAAGCCCGCCATACACTCCTCGACCCATGTGCTCTACCAACGAGCCGAATAGTCGACGATTGACCGGGGTCTTGACTTCATCCGGTTCGATGGCGATCGACACCCTTAGCGGCCTCTCTGGCATCGTCGGGCACGCTACCGACTCCCGTCGGCGGTCCGCTCGAGACATTTTCCCCGCCAGCCAATAACGTTGACTTGACATGACCGATTTGAGGGACGGGTTCCGAAGACCAATGCGCGACCTGCGGATCTCGGTCACCGACCGCTGCAACTTCCGTTGCACGTACTGCATGCCCAAGGAGGTCTTTGGCAAGGACCACGCATTCCTCCCCCGCGAAGACCTTCTCAGCTTCGACGAGATATCCGCCCTGGTTGGGGCTTTCGTCGAGCGCGGGGTGGAGAAGGTCCGGATCACCGGCGGCGAGCCTCTCTTGCGCAAGGGGATCGAGAAGTTGATCGGGATGATCCGCCCACTCGATGGTGTGCAGGACCTCACCCTGACCACGAATGCCTCCTTGCTGGTGCGTAAGGCGCAGAGCCTGGCTGGAGCGGGTCTGGACCGGGTGACGGTGAGCCTCGATGCTCTCGACGAGCCCACCTTTCAAAAGATGAACGATGTCGGGTTCCCGGTCGCCTCGGTTCTGGAAGGCATAGCCGCAGCTGCCGAGGCCGGCCTGGGCCCGATCAAAGTCAACGCCGTGGTGCAACGTGGCGTCAACGACCACGCGGTGCTCGACATGGCCCGCCATTTCAGGGGAACCGGTCACATCGTGCGATTTATCGAGTACATGGACGTGGGCACGACCAACGGATGGCGCCTCGACGACGTGGTTCCCGCCGAGGAGATGATCTCCTCGATCCACGAGGTCTTCCCCCTCGAGGCGATTCCCCCCAATTATCCGGGGGAGGTGGCCAACCGTTTTCGCTATCTCGACGGTATGGGCGAGGTCGGAGTCATTGCCTCGGTCTCCCAGCCGTTCTGCGGCTCATGCACTCGGGCCCGGATCTCGGCGGAGGGTTCGCTCTACACCTGCTTGTTTGCCACTGCGGGCACCAATCTGCGCGATGCCCTCCGTAACGGAGAAGACGTAGGCGCCATCATCGATGGTGTCTGGTCGAGACGGACCGACCGCTACTCCGAGATCAGGTCGTCACAGACGGTCAGCATCGGGTCGAGGGTCGAGATGAGCTACATCGGGGGCTGACTCGAGGGCTGTCTCGGCGCCGGACGATCTCCCTCCCGAGGCCACCTTGTATCCGGCCCAGATCAGACTCACCGCAGCCAGCAGTGAGATTGCAAATGCGCTGCCCTCGCCCAAAGCCAGCCCGGTGCCACCCGAGGCGGCCGCGAGCGTGCCAGCGACGATCAGCAGGTTCCCCCAGACAATCCTTCGATTCTTCTTCCAAAACCGGACGATGCTGACCACGGCCAGCACCACGAGGATCGTCGTCCCGGCAGCGCCCCCGATGATGGCGAACAACTTCGGCCCGAAGCCGTCAGCAAAGATCTCATGGGGAACGCCAGATTCAGGTAGCGGGTTGGCGAAGGGCACGGTCGCGGTGAGGGTGGTGGCGATTGCGGTGAAGGCACCGAGCGCGATCGCCATCACGTGCCCGGACCCCCTTCCCACCACGAGGAACATCGAGCCCAGAGCGAGGAACGGGATGTTGAGGATCGCCCCAAAGAGATAGAACGTGCGGTAGCCGGGCCCGGTCCATCCGAAGCTGAGACCGATGAAGAAGGCCCAGGTGGCCACGGCGAACATCGTCATCCCGGTCGCATAGGCCGCGATGTGGGGCCGTGGTCGCTGCCGATAGTCGACCCACAGGTCGACGGCGAACACGGTGGCAGTCAGAGCAGCAAGGAGCGCGAGGGCTGAGTCCATTACCGGACAAATATTCTGGCGTCGATGGCCCGGGCGCGGCAGGACTCACCGATCTTGTACACCGGTCGCGGGCCGAGACGTGCCCGCACTCTGGTGCCCCCGGTCAAGGCAAGGGTCACCAATTGGTCGTGGCCGAAGAACTCGCTTCCGGCTACCACTGCATTCGGTGTCTCACCGAGTGAAATCTGGATGTTCTCGGGGCGGATGATGACCGACACCTTGCCGTCGAGGTCGGTGTCGAAACCGCCGACCGGTGTGTCGACGCGGCCGTTTCGGGCCACCGATTCGATGACATCGGCGTCGCCCAGGAATTCAGCGACCCACGGGTCGGTGGGGTTGGAGTAGAGCTCCGCCGGGGTATCAGCCTGGAGGATCCTGCCGTCTTTCATCACCGCCACGATGTCAGACGTGGCCAGGGCCTCCTCCTGATCGTGGGTGACGAAGACGGCGGTGGTCCGAGCCTCAGTGAGTATGGACCGAAGCTCACGTCGCACCCGATCGCGCAGGCTGGCGTCCAAATTGGAGAACGGCTCATCTAGAAGGATCACTTCGGGCTCCGGCGCAAGGGCACGGGCCAGTGCGACTCGCTGCTGCTGGCCTCCTGAGAGCTCGTTGGGCATCCGGTTTTCGAGCCCGATCAGGCCAACCAACTCGAGCACCTCGCCCACACGCCGAGTGCGATCACCCCTTGGCAGCCCGTAACCGACGTTGGAGCCAACTGTCATATGGGGGAACAGGGCGTAGTCCTGGAAGACCATTCCCACGTTTCGCTTCTCGGGTGGTACGAAGGTCGTGGCGTCGAGAACAGTCCTGCCATGGATTTCGATCGACCCACTGCCACTCTCGAAGCCGGCAATGACTCGCAGGGCAGTCGTCTTCCCGCATCCGGAGGGCCCGAGAAGCGTGACCACTCCTCCCTCCCAGACATCGAGGCTGAAGTGGTCCAGGGCAACAGCGTCGCCAAAGGACTTCTTCAGGTCCCGGGCCCGGATTGCGAGGCGATCAGTCGCCGAGGTCACGTGACATCACTAGGAAGAGTGGCACGATCGACACCACAAGCAGAACCAGTCCGGCTGCCGACGCTCTGGTCAGAAAGCCCTCGGAAGTCGAGCTCCACACCCGGATGGCGAGGGTTTCGAAGCCATTGGGCCGAAGGAGGATGGTGGCCGGCAGCTCCTTCATCGCGCTCAAGAACACCAAGGCCCCTCCAGCGATCAACCCGGGCGTGGCCAGGGGCAGCGTTATGTGCAAGAGGGTGCTGAACGGGCTGCGACCAAGGCCGCGTGAGGCATCCTCGAGATCGGGGCTCGCTCGGCGCAACGAGTCCTGCACCGCGCCGGCGGTCTGGGGCAGGAACAGGGCGATATAGATGATGAAGAGGAAGATCAGGGTTTGATACAGGGGTCGGGCCCACTGGAGAGCGAAGGCGACCGCGGCCACCCCGACCGTGATGTGAGGCAGGGCGTATGTGCCCCACACCACCGACTCCACCCAACCGGACAGGCGGCCCGGCCGCCGGGTGGTCACCATTGCCACCGGAAACGCGGCGATTGCTGTGATCAAGGCGGCGACCACAGCGAGGCCCAAGGATCGCACTGCCTCAGCTCCCAGCGTCGATCCCAGCGTTTGGCCTGCGTCGAGACCGCGGCCAACGGTGACGGCCATCACGTATAGCGGCATCCCTAAGGCGAGCAGGGCATATGACCCGATGAGAAAGAGCGAAATGGCCAAACGCCATCCCGACAATCTGATGAGCGGTCGGGAGCGTCGCGGCCTTCGCGAGTAGAGCGAAGCACGGCCCCTGGTCCGGCGCTCGATGAACAGGATGAGGATGGCGAGCACCATCAGTATCAACGAGAGGGTGGCCGCCGGCCGTCGATCGAGCTGACCGCGGTAGAGGGTGTAGATCGCCCGGGTGAATGTGTCGTATCGGAGCAAGGAGACGGCGCCGAAGTCGGACACCGTGTAGAGGCCGACCAGGAGCGCTGCGGAAGCGAGAGCGGGACGAAGCTGGGGCAGGGTGACGGTCCTGAACACCTTCCATTTCCCGGAGCCGAGGCCGGTCGCCGCCTCCTCGGTTGCGGGATCGATGGCCCGTAAGCCGGGGATCACCGTCAGATGAACCAAGGGCGCGGTGAATATCGAGAGGACCAACCAGGCGCCGACGAACCCGTATGGGGTTGGCACGTCGACGACAACTCCGTTGGGGCCAGTGGCTGCGATCAGAGTGAGAGCAGCGACATAGGAGGGGACCACCAGCGGCAGGGCTGCAAGGATCATCCAGCTCTTTCGTCCGGGCAGAGCGACGCGGCTGGTGACCCAAGCCGTCGCCAGTCCGATCACCAACGCGGTGGCGGTGACGGCAACGGTCAGTGCCATGGTGCTGGCAAATAGCTGGAACAGGCGACCGGTCGGGATCGCCACAGTTGTCCCCCTGCCGATCACCTGCAAGGCGAGGCTGACCGGAGGGATCAGTCCCGGCAGAAGCGCAAGCCCGGCCGCCAACCACCACCCCCGGCTGGGCCGATGTCGGACGGCTCCGGGCTCGATATCGGGGATGACGAGCGGGGCGGTCACCTCAAACCAGCCCGGCCTCGGCCACCAGTCTGGTGGCGAGGTCCAGGACGCCGGCAAGGTCGGAGAGGTCGATATCGGGGGAGTTGATCTCGGACAGGGCAGGGGCCCCTTCCGGCTGGGGCACGCCATCGATCAATGGATATTCAAAGGTGTCCGTGGCAAAGAAAGACTGTGCGGAGCTCGACAACAGATAGTCGACGAAACGCCACGCGGCTTCTGGCTGGTCGGTGGCCGACATGATCCCGACTCCCGCCGGCATGACCAGCGAGCCGACGTCGCCGGCCGGGATGTAGTAGTTCTCGGCATGCTTGCCGAGACCCTCGGCGCGGAGCCGCAGGAGGTAGTAGTGGTTGACCAGGCCGCCTTCGAGCTCACCGTTGTCGGTGGCTTCGACGATCGGGGCGTTGCTCTCGAAATCGACCGGGTGATTGGCAGCAAGAGCCTCCAGCCAGGCCCTGGTCCCCTCCTCGCCCCGCTCGAGGATCATCGCCGACACGAAAGCGAGAAACGATGCGTTGGTGGGGGCGATCCCAAGCTGGTTGGCCCAAATCGGGTTGGTCATGTCGTCGATCGTCTGAGGCAGGGGGACGTCCGAGTCGGTGTTGTAGATGACAACCCGGGCCCGTCCCGACGTCCCAACCCAGTGGCCGTCGCGGTCGGTGAAAGTTGGGTCGACGAGATTGAGGGTCGACTTGTCGAGAACCTTCATCATCGGCGCAACTGCGCCGAGCGAAGCGGGGTCCTGCCGCGAAGAACACGTCCGCCCGGGTTCCATCCCCTTCGGCGATGAGCGTGGCCGCCAGTTCACTCGAACCGCCATAGCGGACCTCAGTCTCGATCCCGGTCTCTTTGGTGAAGTCGGTGAACAGATTGGAAACCAACTCCTCGGCGCGCCCCGAGTAGACGACCAAGCTGCTCTGGTCGGATGAGGAGCCGGAGCTGCAGGCGGCCACCACAAATACGCTCACAAGGCCAAGTGCAATGAGACGTTTCAAGGGGTTTCCTGAGATCGTTAGTTACCGAACGATCTCAAAGGTATTGGCACGGTGATCGTCACGCAAGTCTTTGTTTGGGAGTCTCAGCGATCCCCGAAGGCCAATCAGCGGGCGGGGGTGGGCCCCATCGTCATCCTCACCACCGGGCCTTCATTCCACACCAGTTCGAACTCATTCGTCAGCGCGGAGAGGACAGTGTGCTCGAGTGAGTCAGCCCAGGGCTCTGGTGGCCATATGGCCGGCCCCGGGGTCGCCTCCATCTCGACATAGAGGGTCTCCTCGTCGGCAGTGAGGGAGCATCGGACGGTGGAGGATCGGCCGTCAGTCACCAGCAAGGAAGCGGCCTCACTGACAGCTAGCCGGGCTTCTTCGACCCGGTTGTAGCCAAAGCCGCACAATCGAGCGGCGTTGCCCGCCATGATGCGAAGGACGCCAAGCGAATTGCGGCGCGCCGGCACATCGAGTCTGATCAGGTCCGGCGGCACGACCATATACTACGGCCGCCTGCCGACCTCCAGATGTTGGCGGAAGTCATCCGGGAGGAGCGCTGACGAACCCACTTTCGCCGTCGAGTGGCGTCTATGAGCTCACGGTGCCGAGTCTCCCTCATCATGTCGCCACGGTGCGTCTGTTCGTCTCGGCCGTGGCCAGATCGGTTGGCCTCGACGTCGAGACGATCGATGACGCCAAGCTCGCGGCTTCAGAGATCGCAACCGCGATTGTCACCGCCGGCGACCTCCCCTTCATCACCGTCCGGGCCATTCCCGGTTCCGGTCGGCTCAACCTGGTGGTGGGCCCCTGGCGTGACGGGCTCGGTGATGATGACTTCGGCCCGATCGAAATCGCCCAAGCCCTGTTCGAGGGCACCATCGTCGAGGGCGAGTTTGTCTTTCTGCCGATCGAGGCGCCCGGACCTGATGACTGACCAGGAGCGGGGGGCGATCGAGGATCTCTTCGCCAATCGCGAGCAACCGGAAGCGAAGCGCGAACTCGTGGAGACCTTTGATGGGCTGGCGCAACGTCTCGCCCGACGCTTTGGTGGCCGGGGAGTCGCACTCGACGACCTCGTTCAGGTTGCCCGGTTCGGCCTTCTCAAGGCCATAGAGCGCTTTGACGTCGATCGTGGGATTCAGTTTCCGACTTTCGCCGGGCGCACGATCGTCGGGGAGATCAAGCACTATTTCCGGGACCAAGCCTGGTCGGTGCGCGTCCCCAGGGCATTGCAGAATCTGTGGCTCGACGTCTCGAGGGCGGTCGACGAGCTCTCGCACAGCCTGGGGAGGTCCCCAACGATTTCCGAGATCGCAGAAAGCCTGGAGGTCTCCGAAGAAGAAGTGTTGGAGGCACTCGACGCCGGGGCGGCCTACACCGCCAGCTCTCTCGACCGCCCCGTCGGTGAGGACGGTGATGTGACCGTCGTCGATCAAATCGGCGATGTCGACCCGGGGTATGAGACTGCTGCGGTCCGTGGTGCCATGTCGGCCGAGCTGCGGGCACTGCCTGAACGGGAGCGAACCATTCTCTACCTGCGGTTTTTCGACGGGAAGACCCAGGCCGAGATCGCAGAGGAGATCGGGGTGTCCCAGGTTCACGTGTCGCGCATCCTGAGTCGGACACTGGACCAGCTTCGTGAGGCCATTGACCCCGGGGTAGAGGGCGAATCCGGAGAATCAGACGTATAGAGCGACCTGACCCTGGGTAGTCATCTCCGAAAATCATCTTCCAGGAGTCGGTAACCCGGGATCGCCCGACGCGGGCGTTAACTTGGCGCCTGATGCCGCGTACGGCTCCTGCAAGCAGCGCCAAGGAAATCGACCGCATGCGTCTTGTTTTGAAACCCGATGAGCTCGCGCCTGGCAAGGCTCGCGCCCGTGTCTCGAAACTCAAATCGAGGCTGGGCCCGCGCTACGACGACGTGGTTCTCGTCGTCTCGGAACTGGTCACCAACAGTGTTCGACATTCGGCGAGCGATCAGTCGATCGAAATGAAGGTCGAGGTCTCCGACTCCGTGATCCGGGTCGAGGTGTCAGATCGGGGTGCCGGTTTCGTGCCAGTCGAAAGCATGAGGGGTGAGGGCTTGGGCCTGATCATCGTGGATCGGGTAGCGGCTCAGTGGGGAGTGACTTCGAACGGAAGTTGCACCGTCTGGGTCGAGATCTCCATGGTCCCCGAACCTGCCCATGAGCCGATGACGGACTCCGCCCCAGCCGGGGTCAAGGTCAAGCTCCCCAGCGGCTGACGACCTCCCCCCTTTCCGTATTTTGCGGATTGGCTACTATCCGCGCCCTTCTAAACGGAGTCAGGGTTTGACGACCGCGTTCACCTACAGAGTTGACAGGGACACCGGCGGGGTGACGATCCACCTTGCCGGCGAAGTGGATCTCGCAGCCGCCCCCCGGGTGGAGTCAGCAATCGAAGATGCCCTCGCCGGCGAGGAGACCGTCGACATCACCATCGACCTCGACGGTGTCACATTCCTCGACTCGACAGGGCTTCGGGTGCTGGTGGGGGCTCACGCTCGATGCGCTGGCGAGGGCAGGAGCCTGACCCTGGTCAACCCATCGGTTGCCGTCTCAAGGATCCTGGAGATCACCGGTCTCGGTCAGACCCTCCTGGCTGAGGGTTAAGGCGCCGGTCGCCGTCACCCGAACCAGGAGGATGGAGGCGTCATCCCCCGTGCCGTGGCTCGGCTGATTCGAAATGAGCTGATCGGCCAGACCTTCCAGGCTCCCACTGTGCTCGGCGACCTGAGCTCCGAGCTCTTCGAGAGATTCGTAGAGATCTCGACCCGGTTCCTCGATCAGGCCGTCGGTGAACATGACGAGAAGGTCGTCCTGGCCCAACGTGACTGACGCCTCGGTGCGGGCGCCATTGGGGGAGAAGCCCACCGGGGTGTCGGATCCCTCACTCAATAGTTCGATGCTGCCGTCCGGCCGACACAGGATTGCCGGCAGGTGGCCCGCCCGGCTGTAGCGCAGCCCGCCGTTGGCCGCCGAGATCAGGGCGTAGAAGACGGTGGTCAATTCTGTGGTCTCGATGGTGTCATCGATGATCTCCAGTTGGCGCGCCGGCCCGCCAACACCTGCGTGAGCTAGCCCTCGCAGCGTGTTTCGCATCTCTGCCATGTGGGCCACTGTTTGTGAGCCGTGGCCCGCAACATCTCCCACCACGAGGGCGAGATCACCCCCGGCATCGAAGAAGACGTCATACCAGTCGCCGCCGGCCCCGGCGTGCGATGCCGAAGGCAGATAGCGAACCTCCATCTCCAATCCGTCGACCGAAGGCAGGGATTCGCTTCCGAACCATCGCAGGAGCCCGTTGACCAGATCACGATGCTCGACGAGTGCCCTGGCTCGTTCTCGACTCGCGGTGATCGCGCTCCAGGCGGCGAGGATCGAGAGGATGAATAGGGAGCCGAGCAACGCAATGGTCATGGTCACCGCTCGGCGAGCGTCCACGATCCCTTGTAGTGCATGGTCTCGAACCGTGTCGTTGAGCCCCATGGCCTCGTCGAGGACCCGGTCAATCTCGGCGGTGGCCAATGCAAACCAGGACTGAGGCGTCGTGGTGTGGTCGGTGTCGTTGATGATCCCCTCCAGCGTTCCCTCGACTGCTGCCGACTCGGGAGAGTCAGCCAACTTGGCAACATCTGCCCTGAAGCCGCCAGTGAGGAGAGCTTGGGCGGCTCGCAGGTTGACGTCCGATTCACTGCCGAGCAGGGAGAGCTGTATCTCCTGTTGTCGGGTTAGCTCCTCGGACGAGGCCAGCTGTCTGGCCACCAAGGCGCGCCTCGTGGCCAACGATGCCGACGAGTCGAGCAGGGAGAGGACGGCTCGCCGCATCCGAACATCCTCGGCGTCGTTGGTGAGGAGGGCCATGTCGGAGAGGTTCTGCTGAATCGGATCCACCAAGCCGGAGTAGAGGTCAACCGGTGACTCTCCTTCGGCGCTGATCACCGCGGATCTGATCTGCTCGAGCGGGGCAACGGCGGCCGAGACCCCGGTCATGGCACCTGGATCCTCCTGGCGAATATCTGCGCCGCTGGCCAACCAGGTGGCGGAGTAGGTGTCGGAGGCCTTGTCGGTCTTTGGGAAGGACTCCTCATACCGGGCCTGGTCTTCTGGATCTCCACTGGCCAGATAGAGCTCGCCCAAGCCTCGTTCCCTCTGAAGGGCAGCCAGGAGGGCGATCGATGCATCGGAAATCCGGGTTACTTCGACCGACCGCCTCGAATCGCGGGCGCCTTCGAGTGAATCTCTGACCAGCACCAACAGTGTGATCCCCACTCCGAGCACGACGAGGAAGGCCAACGCCGCAATGGTCGCCGGTGACCCGATTCGCTCAACGAGTCGGGGGGTCTTGGGGGTGGGAGAGCCGACACTCACCGCTGGGAAGTGAAAGGGATCATCTCATGTTGGCAGTATTCGGGTACTGACCAAAGATGACTTGGACCGGTTTCCCCTCAGCCTGCGCTCAGCGGCGGTGGTCGGCGAAGGTCACCAGGGCCACGTAGAACCACGACCAGGCGAGCAAGGCGGTGATGGCGACCGTGGCCAGGATCACTCCTACGCCATTGAGGACCATCGACGAAACCAGGTAGACGGCAGCTCCGAGAGCAATCGCGAAGACGATCGTCCCGACGATGGTGATCCTGACGGTTATCTGTAGATGACGCGCCGAATGGCGTTTCACCCCCGAGATCGGCGCCCGGATCCGTTGATGGGCGCTGGGGGCGATCAAAAGGATCGAGGCCACGGCGGAGCCGAAGAAAGCGATGTAGAAGGCTGCCTTTTCCGACGAGGGGAGGGGATCGAAGGACTCCAGGAAGGGGAGGGTCAACAGGAAGGCGAACAGGACCTGTACTCCGGGAAGTGTCGTGCGGAGACCCTCGAGAATGGCCCGGAAGGCGTCGTCTACCTCGTTGCCATCTTCCAGTCTTGGTGTCTCATCCATCGGTATAAACCCCGAGGCCGAGTGTAGGTAGCGGTGCCCCGCGGTCACGCCCTGCGGACGAGGAGAGGTATCTCGATTTCGGCTGCGCTTAGGCCACCGTGATAACTGCGAAGCCGTTTGTCGAAACCCGGGGGAAGGATGACTTTCCCGTCAGGAGGGACAAGGAGGTGGTTTCCGAGTCGGCGTCGAGCCGTGGCCGACGGGTCAGGCCCGGAGAATTGGACCGACTCGACGAGGGTGCCTCCTGTCTGATCGCGCAAGATCTCGATGAGCGAGTGATCGCCCCACAGCAGCACACCGCGAGGATCGCCGGCGAAGCGCAAGGGTTCGAAGCGCTGGTCACGGATCAGGATCTTGTCGCTCTCGGCGAATTCCACGAGACCATGATCTGCGGTCCCGATCAGGGCAACATCGTTAGGGAGTCGAGAGGCGAGCCCGTCCCAGACTCTCGACGCAAGGGACATTGCCTGGCTGAATTCGGGCGATGCCAGACCGTTGACATGGGCGGCGAAGTCGACCTGCCACACATAGGTGAAGATGAACCGCCGACCGGCCCCCGCCAACTGAACCGTGGCGTCAACAAGGTCCATCGGGTCCCAGGTTGGCTCGAAACGGGCTCCCCGGTAGAGAAGCCGGGACAGTGGGCTGCCCTGGAACGGCCCGGGCTGGACGGTGATCGGCTCGACTTCTGCGGCACGGAGCCGTTCCCACAAGTTGGGGGAGGGCAGCACGCTGGCGTAGTCGTGGTCGACGGGCAGCCCGGCGAGGTCCACCCATTTCAAGGTGTTCACCACCCCCCCGGCCTCCTCCAACCAGGCGAGGTGTGAAACCAATCCATGCTGCGATGGCGGCAACCCCGTGGCCACCGTTGCCATGGAGACACTGGTGGTGCTGGGGAACGGGGCATGGAGCATGCCCCGATTGGCTTCCTTGATCGACCTTGCCCCCGGATGCTCGAGCTGGCTGCTACCCAGACCATCGACCAACAGCAGGACATAGGTCCGGGCATCGGGGATCGCCGCTGCGAGATCTGGGCGCAGGAGCACCCCGGCACTGGCACCGGTGAGGCGGTGTTCGATTTCCGACACCAGGTTCCCGAGACCGCCGCCCTCATAGTCCGGGTTGATCATGATCCGGCAGGCTATTGCCGGCTGTCACCCAAACCGCCGCTTGGCTCCGTCTCAAGTACATGATCACCGCAACAGGTGTGATGGACAACGAGCAGGTATACCGGTCATACGCCGTCGAGCTCACCAGGTACGCGACTGGCCTGGTGGGGCCCTTTGACGCTGCCGACGTCGTGACCGATGCCTGTTTGAAGGCCTTTTCGTCCAAAAAGTGGCCCGAGGTGACCAATCCGAGGGCCTATCTCTACCGAGCCGTGCTCAGCGTGGCGAACGATCACCACCGGAGCACACTTTCTCGCCGTCTTCGGGAGTTGAAGGCGGCCGGGCCCGAATCGACACCGCCCCACGAGGTCGACGTCGATGTGCTTCGGGCAGTGGAACGGCTCTCCATGCAGCAAAGGGCAGCGGTTCTTCTGACCTACTGGGCTGATCTCCCGGTGGAAACAGTCGCACAGCAAATGGGTGTCTCCACGGGTGCGGTAAAGCGTCACCTTGCCCGAGCCAGGAAGCATCTCAAGGAGTCGCTGTCATGAGCGAAATCGACGACCAGAGAATGAAAGACCTTGCCGACCGGCTGGTGGCCATGTCCCCAGAGCCGCCGCCATTCCCCGAGGAGACCACTGTGACCCAACCAACCAATGGCTCGAAGAAACAGAGCCCCGTACTGATATTCGTCGGCGCGGCCGCGATCGTCATCGTCCTCGCCTTGATCCCGATCCTTCTGCTTCGGGGTGGCGGTGAGGTGGCGCCGATCGGGACCACCACGACCTCGACCGTACCTTCGACTCAGTCGAGCGAACCAGTGGTCACTTCGACCGTTCCGCAGACCACCACGACAGTGCCCGAGGCCACTTCGACGACTGTCGCCCCGGTGATGGGCGACGCGGTGGTGTATCTGGTGCAAATCCCGGAGAACTCCAATACCGGCAACCCGGCCCTGGTTCCCTTCCGTACGTTGGTCCCGGCACCGGTGGGGACGACGGAGAACCTCCGGAGTTTGCAACTGCTTACAAGCGACCTGGCACTGCCGGACGGCTTTTCGACGATGATCCCGGCCGCGGTCGACGTTGTCGGAGCCAAAGTCACGGAGCATCGGATCACTGTCGACATGAACCAGGCTTTCGTAGACGGCGCGGGTGGGCTGTTGGCCGATTTCACCATGCTCAACCAGTTGATCTACACCGCAGCCCAGGTCGGGGAGATCGAATCCGTTCTTTTCACGGTGGCTGGGCAGCCGGTGACCGCGTTCGGAAGCGAGGGCCTCGATCTCAGCCAACCAGTGGCCATCGATTCGTTCCTCGACCAGATGAACCCGATTCTGATCACCAATCCGGTGGAGGGATCCGACAGCCTGCCCTTGGCGGTGTCCGGCCTGGCCAACGTGTTCGAAGCCGTCGTGAGCTATGAAGTCCGGGATGCGGACGGCAATGTCGTGGAGGAGGGTTCCACGATGGCGACCTGCGGCACCGGATGCTGGGGCGGGTACTCCTTCGAGGTGCAGTACGCATTCACCGGTGAGGAGACGGTTCGGGTCTTCGAGAGCTCGGCGAAGGATGGGTCGCCGACCGATGTGGTGACCGTCCCCATCCTGTGGAACGACGAAGACGGCTGGAACCTGATCAGCGGGAGTTGACGGTCCCCTAATTGCGAACTCCAGGGGTCATATCCGGACCCCTGGAACGCAATTTGGGCGAGGTTTCGTCTGACTTCGGGGTTCAAGCCGCCCTGCGTATACTCGCCGCCGGTCGCAACCTCGACAGAAAAAGGGCATGACTCCGTACTTCGAGAGCTATCTGACGGTCGGTGCTTTCGCCGCGCTGGGGGCGATCCTGGTGATGGTGATGTTGGGCGTCGCAGCAGTGCTCCGGCCCAAGAACCCGACGGCAGCCAAGGAGATGACCTATGAGTGCGGGGTCGATCCGGTCGGAGTCGGGTGGAGTCAGACGTACGTCCGCTACTACGTGTACGGCCTGCTCTTCATCATCTTCGACGTCGAGGCGGTCTTTATCTTTCCCTGGGCGATCATCCTCGAGAAGCTCGGGGTGTTTGGCCTCGTCGAGATGCTGATCTTCATCTTCATCCTGGTTCTCGGGCTCATCTACGCAGTCCGCAAGGGAGTTCTGCGGTGGGAGTAGCCCAGAAGTTCGGCATGCCGAAGCCGGTCACCTGGCTGCTGAACTGGTCGAGGAAATACTCCCTCTGGCTGTTCCAGTTCGGGCTCGCCTGTTGTGCCATCGAACTGATGGCCGCTTCCGGGCCGCGCTACGACTTCATGCGGTTTGGGATCATCCCGCTTCCCGCCTCACCCCGCCAGGCTGACCTGATGGTGGTGGCGGGCACGGTCACCGACAAGATGGCGCCCTCTGTGCGACGCCTTTATGACCAGATGCCTGAGCCCAAATACGTGATCTCGATGGGTTCCTGCTCCAACTGCGGCGGCCCCTATTGGGACTCGTATTCGGTCACCAAGGGTGTCGATCAGGTGATCCCCGTGGATGTCTATGTGCCTGGTTGCCCTCCCCGACCGGAGGCGTTGATGGACGGGATCGTGCTTCTCCAGAAGAAGATCCAGGGCGAGGACATCAAAGAGAAGTGGAACCAGCGTGACCTCGAGCCCGTCTGAGACCGAGGCCACGGTTCATCCCCTCCAGGCATTTGCCGACCGGGTGGCGGAGGCGGTCGGAGGCGTTGCCGAGATCACCTTCGACACCGTCAAGGTGAAAGTGCCCGTCGAACGCTGGGTCGAGATCCATCGCCAGGCCCGGGACGATCTCGGGCTTGTTTTCTTCTCATGGCTATCGGCAGTGGACTGGACCCTGGATGTCGCCGTCGGGGACCCGCCCGGCGGCGAGGTCGTTGACCGATTCGAGATGTTGACCACCGTCGGCGATGTCAGCGAGGGAAAGCGTGTGACTTTCACCGCCGATCTCTCCAAGGAGAATCCGGTGATCGACAGCCTGGTCGAGGTCTACTCGGGCGCCAATTGGCACGAGCGAGAAGCGGCGGAGATGTTCGGGATTCGTTTCGAGGGCCATCCCGATCTCAGCCATCTCTATCTGGTCGACTCTTTCATCGGCAATCCACTTCGCAAGAGCTACCCGCTGCTCAGCCGCGAGGTGAAGCCCTGGCCGGGGACAGTCGACGTGGAGGGAATGCCCGGGTCTGCCGCCGAGCCTGACGAGCCGTCCGAAGAGAACCCGGAAGCCTGACATGGTTGCCGATCAAGATCTCGTCCGGCATCTTTCGGAGGCGTCGGTTTCGGTTTCACTCGAAACCCCGGACATGACGCTCAACATCGGTCCGCAGCACCCCTCCACCCATGGAGTCCTACGACTGGTGGCCAGGGTCGACGGGGAGCGTGCCTACGACGTGCACCCCGTCATCGGGTACATGCATCGCGGTTACGAGAAGCTGTCCGAGGTGCGTACCTATCCCCAGATCACGACGCTGGTCAACCGCATCGACTGGGTCTCCGGCTACGCAAATGAGGTTCCATTCATCGTTGCCGCCGAGAAATTGATGCAACTGGAAGTCCCCGAGCGGGCCCAGTACATCCGGCTGATCCTCACCGAGATGGCCCGCATCTCCTCACACCTGATATTCATGGCGTCCTACCCATTGGAACTTGGTGCCGCCACCCCGCTCTTCTTCGCGCTGCGGGAACGGGAGCGGATACTCGACCTGCTCGAGAGCGTGACCGGTGGCCGCTTCCACCCCAACTTCAACCGAATCGGCGGGGTCAAGCCCGCCTACGGGTCCGGTTCCCAAACCCGGAAGGTGATCCAGGACCTGCCCGCCGGGTTCTTTGCCGAGACTCGTGACGCCGTGGAACATGTTCTCGGCGTCGCCGACGAGATCGAGTCATTGGTCGCCGGCAATGAGATCATCCTCGCCCGCACCAAGGGAATCGGCATCCTTCCCGTCGAAATCGCCACCTCCTACGGGGTTTCCGGGCCCAACCTCCGGGCTTCCGGTGTGCCCTTCGACCTGCGCAAGGTGGAGCATTATCTGCCCTACGACAAGTTCGACTTCGAGATCCCGATCGGCGAGAACGGCGATTGCTGGGATCGGTGGTCGGTGCGTCTCGCCGAGATCCGCCAGTCGGCCCGAATCATCCAGCAAGCCGTCGACGGGATCCCATCGGGGCCGTTGCAAGCCAAAGTGCCCAAGGTGATCAAGGTCCCCAAGGGCGAGACCTACGTGCGGGCCGAGAATCCCAAGGGGGAGATGGGTTACTACCTCATCTCCGAGGGTGGTCAGGGCCCCTATCGGCTGAAGATCCGCTCGGCGAGTTTTTCCAATCTCTCGATCCTCCCCTGGATCCTCGAAGGCGTTCTGGTTCCGGACATAATCGCCATCATGGGAAGTCTCGATTTCGTGCTCGGAGATGTGGACAGATGAGTGGCTTCATATCCGACCTCTTCTCCAACTTCTTCGTCTCCCTGGCCGGGAAGTTGCTTCTCGTCGCTCTGATGATCCCGATGATCGGGATGGCGATCGGGTTCGCCGAGATGAAGCTCTCGGCCAAGATGCAGGCCCGGGTCGGACCCTATTTCGCTGGAGGACGCTGGGGGTGGGCCCAGTTGATCGCCGATGGCGTCAAGTTCTTCCAGAAGGAGGACCTGATCCCCGAGGACGCTGATCAACCGGTCTTCAAGATTGCCCCGGTGTTGGTGTTGGTGGGGACCGTCTCGCTGTTCGTGGTTGTCCCCTTCGGCCCCGGCCTCATCTTCCGGGACCTATCAGTGGGCATCTTCTTCGCCCTCGCCGTCTCGTCGTTGTCGACGATCGGCATCCTCATGGCCGGCTGGTCATCGGCCAACAAGTACTCGCTGATGGGTGGGATCCGTGCCGCCGGCCAGCTGATCGCGTATGAGCTGCCGCTGATTCTGGCCGTGGTCGGCTCGGTGATCCTGGCGGGGACGATGAGCATGGAGGGAATCGTCCAGGCCCAGATCGAGGCCGGCTACCCCTACGTCATCATCCAGTTCGTCGGTTTCGGCATATTCATGGTCGCTGCCCTCGCCGAACTGAGCCGAATCCCGTTCGATATGCCAATCGCCGAATCCGAGCTGGTCATGGGGTATCTCACCGAGTATTCGGGCTTCCGCTTCCTCTTCTTCTTCCTGGCCGAGTTCGCCAGCATGTTCACCCTGTCGGCGATTGCCGTCACCCTGTTCCTCGGTGGCTACTGGCTTCCGGGGATCCCCGAGTCGGCGCTCGAATTCGCCGGGCCGGTGATCCTCATGGCGAAGGTGTTCCTCCTCGTGTTCGCCATGATCTGGTTCCGGTGGACCTTCCCTCGCTTCCGGGAGGACCAACTGCAGAGCCTCGCCTGGAAATGGCTGATTCCGCTCGCCCTGCTCAACATCGCGATCACGGCCGTGTTCAAGGTGGTGTTCTGATGACAGAAACAGCCACGGCTCGCAAACTTCCAGGGGGAGGGATGCTCAAGGGCCTTTGGGTGACCCTGTCCACGATGTTCAAGACGATCCTCCTGCCCAAGAAGCATCTGGCGACGGTCAACTATCCCAAGGTCAAGGAAACCCCGGTCCCGAGGGCGCGGGGTGTCATCGCCCTGGATCAGGACGCCTGCACTGTCTGCATGCTCTGCGCTCGGAACTGCCCTGACTGGTGCATCTACATCGAGGGCCACAAGGAGGAGCAGCCGCCTTCCACTCCGGGCGGGAGAATCAAGGTCCGAGCCACCCTCGACCGCTTCGACATCGACTATGCCCTCTGCATGTATTGCGGGATCTGCGTCGAAGTGTGCCCGTTCGACGCCCTTTTCTGGTCGCCGGAGTACGAGTACTCCGAGCTGAAGATGGGCGAGATGATGCACGACATGGATCGTCTCCAGGATTGGCTGACGACGGTCCCCGACACCCCGGGGTTGGAAAAGTGACCGTGGGCGACTGGCTCTCCGAGCCCGTGAACTGGATTTTCGCCGTGGTGGCCCTGGTTGTGCTGGGCTCGGCGATCAGGGTGGTAACCGCGAAGAACGTGGTCCATGCCGCCCTCTTCCTGGTGGCGACCCTCGCCGGTACTGCCGGCCTGTTCCTCATCCTGTCCGCCGAGTTCGTCGCCTGGGTCCTGGTCCTGGTCTACATCGGCGCGGTGATCGTCCTCTTCCTCTTCGGGATCATGATCACTCGTGCCCCCACCGGGTACGACGACAGCCTCGATAGCGACCGCAAGATCTGGCCGGCGGTGCTCTCGGTGGTCACCTTTGGGTTGATGAGCTTTGCGTCGGTCCAGGCCTTTGGCACCACCGTCGTGAGCAACCCCGGGGAGGGGACCGACACCGCGGTCATCGGCACCGCCCTCATGGGACGGTTCGTGGTGCCGTTCGAAGTCGTTTCCTTCGTGCTGCTCGCCGCCTTGATCGGTGGCATCACCATTGCCCGAAGGGACCTGTCTCCGGTGGAAGAAGAGGAAAGGTCATTGGTATGAGGAGCGGTCGCCCATGCTCCTGAACCAGTTCCTGATCCTCGCCGCCGCATTGTTCTCCCTCGGCATTTACGGCCTGCTGGTGCGGCGCAACCTGGTCCTCATCTTGCTATCGGTGGAGTTGATGCTCAACGCAGTCAACATCAACCTCGTCGCCTTCGAGTCGGTGCTTCGCTCCGAGCTCGCCGTGGGACAGGTGTTTTCGATCTTCGTCATCACCGTTGCTGCAGCCGAGGTCGGCATCGGGCTCGCCATCGTCATCATGATCTTCCGCAACCGGCGCTCGGCGAACGTCGACGACCTGAGTCTGATGCGATGGTGAGAGCATGACCTCCTTCTTTGCTGACACCGCCGGGATCATGCTGATCCTGCCCTTTGTCGCCTTCGGGCTGATCATGATCGTCGGGAAGAGGATGAAGCAGCAGGGTGCCGAGATCGCCATCGCTGCTCTCGCCATCAACACCGTCTGGGCCACTGTCCTCTTCGTGGCGAACATGACCGATGGGGTTCTCGCCAAGACCACGTTCGAGATTGCCCGGATCGGGACCGTCGCCGGTCATGAGATCGTGTTCGAGCTGGGGTGGGTCGTCGACGGGCTCTCGATCATGATGTTCTTCCTGGTCAATGTCGTCGGGCTGCTCGTCTTCATCTACGCCGTCGGCTACATGCATGGTGACGTCCGGGTTCCTTGGTTCTTCGCCGCTTTCTCGCTTTTCGCAGGTTCGATGCTGTTGCTCGTGGGCGCCCCCAACCTGATCCAGCTCATCATCGGTTGGGAGGGTGTCGGTCTCGCTTCGTACCTGTTGATTGGCTTCTACTGGGAGGACCTCGAGAATGTGAGGGCCGGCAACAAGGCCTTTCTCACCAACAAGGTGGCGGACGTTGGCCTGATCCTGGGGGCGATCATCGTCGCCATGGCCGTCGGCAGTTTCGACTTCGGGACGATCAACCAGGCTGCCGTGGACCACCTGGATGCCCTGGCATCCGTGGCGGTGGTTGGCGGCCTGCTCCTCTTCCTCGGTGCGATGGGAAAAAGCGCCCAGTTCCCACTCCACATTTGGCTGCCTGATGCGATGGCCGGCCCCACCCCGGTGTCCGCCCTGATGCACGCAGCAACCATGGTGACCGCCGGCATCTATCTCATGGCCCGCACCTTCCCCCTCTTCCAGAACCTGGCCGAGGAGGCGCGGCCATGGATGGTGGCGATCGGCGCCATCACCTTGTTCGGGATGGGGTTGCTTGCTCTCGTGGCGAACGACATCAAGAAGGTGCTCGCCTATTCCACGGTGTCCCAGCTCGGCTACATGATGACTGCGGTAGCCGCAGGCGGATACACCGCCGGGCTGTTCCATCTCTTCACCCATGCCTTCTTCAAGGCCTTGCTCTTCCTTGGCGCCGGTTCGGTGATTCACGCCGTCCACTCCAACAATATGAGTGACATGGGTGGCCTGCGCAAGCACATGCCGGTCACCTACTGGACCTTCCTCATCGGGTCACTGTCCCTCGCGGGGATCATCCCGCTGGCCGGCTTCTGGTCGAAGGACGAGATCCTGGTGACCCTGGGACATGAGGGTTACACCGCGGTGATGTGGATCGCCATAGCCGGGGCCTTCGTCACGGCCTTCTATATGACCCGAGCGGTTGCTCTCACCTTCCACGGCGAATACAAGGGCCACGGTCACCCACACGAGTCTCCGCGCGTCATGACGGTTCCTCTGGTCCTGCTCGCCATTCCCGCAGCGATTGCAGGTATTTTCAGCATCCCCGGGGTCACCTTTCCCAGGATCGGGAACTTCAGCGAATGGCTGGCGGTGCGTGAGGTAGCGATGGGGGACCACCATGCCGAGGGAATCGACCTCCTCCTGGCGGGCAGTGGGATATTCGCCGCTGTCGCCGGAATCGCTCTGGGCTGGATGATCTTTGGCAAGGACCGGGATACCCAGGAAGCCCGGGACACTTTCCAGGTACCGGTCCTCTATCCCCTGCTCCGCAACAAGTACTACATGGACGACCTGGCGAACGGGGTGGTCGGAGCGACGATGGGCCCGATTGCTCGCTTCGTGAACTGGACCAACACCTACGTCATCGATGCGGTGGTGAACTCGGTTGCCCTTATAACCAAGGGCCTCGGCTCTTTCGTATACGGGACTGTCGACCAGCGAGGGGTGGACGGTGTGGTCCACGGTCTGTCCGCCGTAACGGATGGCGCTGGGTCGGCGCTGAGAAAGATGCAAACCGGCCGTGTCCAGCAGTATGCGGCTTCGTTTGTTGGCGGGGTCCTGGCCCTGATCATCGTGTTCGTGCTCGTGACATAGGAGAGACGGAGAAGAATGGAACTGTTCGAAACCTGGGGGCTCACCCTCATCGTGTTCCTCCCGCTGGCGGGAGCGCTCCTTCTCAGTGTTCTACCGAAAACCAACGAGCTTGCGTTGAAGACGGTGGCCCTCCTCGCTTCTCTCGGCTCGTTTGTGCTCTCACTGGTTGTGATCGGTCAGTTCGATTTTCGCGGCGGGCACCTACAACAGCTACCAGTTCGAGGTGAACGAGACCTGGATCGACGCCATCAACGCCCACTATCACATGGGGGTCGACGGCATCAGCCTGCCGCTCCTCGTCCTTTCGACGTTCGTGATGGTCTTGGCCGTGATCTACAGCTGGAACCACTGGGAGGAGCCGAAGAACCCCAAGGCGTTCCTGATCCTGATGATGATCCTGGCGACGGGCATGAATGGGACCTTCGTGGCCCTGGACCTTGTGCTGTTCTTCATCTTCTTCGAGGTGGTCCTGCTCCCCATGTACTTCATGATCGGGATCTGGGGTGATCGATCGATGCGGAAGATCCCCGGCTTCGCCCGGGAGGTCGAGACCCGAATCTATGCCTCGATCAAGTTCTTCCTGTTCACGCTGTTCGGCTCCGCCTTCATGCTGTTGGGCTTCCTGGCGCTCTACTTCAAGTCAGGCGAGGTGGGCGGTGTGAGCACTTTCGACATGGTCGAACTGACCAAGCTCGGAGCCTCCGGTGCCTTCACTGGAACCTTCGCCTTCCTCGTCTTCGGGGCAATGTTCCTCGGATTCGCGGTCAAGGTGCCGATGTGGCCGTTCCACACCTGGCTGCCCGACGCCCATACCGCGGCCCCGACTGTCGGCTCCGTGCTCCTGGCGGCCATCCTCCTGAAGCTCGGTTCGTACGGGTTCATCCGGATCTCGCTCCCGATCCTCCCCCAGGAGGCAGCCAACTGGGCCCCGGCGATCGCGATCCTGGCGGTGATCGGGATCATCTATGGCTCGCTGGCCTGTCTCGCCCAGACCGACATGAAACGCCTCATCGCCTTCTCGTCGGTGGGCCATATGGGCTTTGTGATGCTGGGGATCGCCACCATGACCGACATCGGGATCAACGCCGCAATCATCGGAATGGTGGCCCACGGCCTGATCACGGGCCTCCTGTTCTTCCTCGCCGGCTCGATGAGCCACCGTTATCACACCAGGGAGATGTCCCGTCTCGGCGGAAACATCAAGCTGATGCCGGTGATGGGCGGGATCCTGGCCTTCACTGCCATGGCGTCCCTTGGCCTCCCCGGTTTGGCCGGGTTCTGGGGAGAGTTCATGTCACTGGTCGGCTCGTACAACCCGTTGGCCGGCCTGCCACTTGGGGTGTTCCGAACCGCGATGGTGCTGGGTGCCATAGGGACCGTTCTCACCGCTGGCTACATGCTTTATATGTTGCAGCAGGTCAACCTGGGTGAGCCGCGGGCGGAGTGGGAGGGCAAGGAGTTCCACGATGTGGACCGCTTCGAGCTCACTGCCTGGGCTCCGCTCATCGTGCTCATCGTGGTGATCGGCTTCTATCCGAAGGTCATCTTCGACACCACGACCGACACGGTGACGTCGATGGTGAACACGGTTCTCAGCTCAGACACCGTCGCATCGTTGGGCTCGGACGGATAGATGGGCTTCGACGTCGACTATCTGGCCTTCGCGCCTGAGTTCGTGATCATCGCGACTCTGTTGGCCGTCTTCGCCCTCGACCTGTTGCTGCCTCGGGCCCAGAAGTACTGGACCGCCACCGTGGCCGTGGCCGGGACCGCCCTGGCGGCGGTCCCTCTGGTGTTCCTCGCTGTGAATGGCGAGACCATTTCGATGTTCGACGGCTCCTATGTGGTCGACGAGTTCGCGCTCGTCCTCAAAGGCTTGTTCGTGGTGGCCGCCTATCTGGTCTTCCTGATGTCCCACCACTACATCGAGTCCGACCGTTACTACCAGGGCGAGTACTACTTCCTGTTGCTCTCCTCGGTCCTCGGATCGATGGTCATGGCGTCCGCCCGCGACATCATCATCCTTTTCGTTGCCCTCGAATTGACCACCGGGCCCCTCTACCTGCTCGCAGGTTGGCGGAAGGGTGATGTGAAATCGAACGAGGCATCGATGAAGTACTTCATCCTCGGCGTCCTTTCCACCGCGCTCCTTCTGTACGGCCTCTCTTTCATATACGGGTTGACCGGCGAGGTGACCTTCTCCGGCATCGCCGAAGCCACCGCCGGCATGGCAAGCGAGCCGGCCCTGATCGTCGCCGTCCTATTCGTGATCGTGGGCTTCGGCTTCAAGATCGCTGCCGTGCCCTTCCACTTCTGGGCGCCTGATACCTACGAGGGGGCTCCGACCCCGGTGACGGCCTATCTCTCCGTCAACTCGAAAGCGGCGGGGTTCGTGGCGATGTTGCTGATGATGTATCTGGCGCTGCCTGCGGTCTCCGAGATCTGGGCTCCTGCCCTATGGGTGCTGGCAGCGCTGTCGATGACAGTGGGGAACCTCTCGGCGTTGCGCCAGACCAACATCGTTCGCCTGCTCGCCTACTCGTCGGTGGCGCAGGCAGGTTTCATGCTGGTTCCCTTCGCTGCGGCGGCTGTCGTCGGCGCGAATCTCGAGGAGGCGTTCTCGGCGACTGTCATCTACCTCACCATCTATGCGGTGATGAATCTTGGGGCGTTTGCCGTCGTGATCGCCGGAGCACGAAAAACGCGGTCCGGCGAGATACGGGCTTGGAGTGGGCTGGCCCAGGTGGACACCCGCTTGGGGGTCCTGGTGGCGGTGTTCTTCTTCAGCCTGGCCGGAATCCCACCATTGGCGGGCTGGTTCGCCAAATTCGCCATGTTCCGCTCGGTGATGATCGCGGGTGGGACGGCGACTGTTGTTTTAGCCGTAATCGCCGCCCTCAATGCGGTGATCGCGATCTATTACTACGCACGAGTGGTGAAGACGGTCTGGATCGACGACCCAATCGGCGAGTTCGCCGATGACGCCAGTGCTGCCCCGGCCGGCTCCCTCCGTCTTGCCCTCGGGTTGGCGCTGGCCTTCACGATCCTGGTTGGCTTCTACCCGACGATTGCGACGTTTGTGGGGGACGCCTCGCGGGTTTTGGCAGCGGGATAGGGAGCTGCCCCTCGACGCGCTCCCTTCGGTCGCTGGCGTCGGTCCCCCCGCTTCGCAGGGGGACAACCCTCTTGTGTCGCCCCTTTTGTAAGGGGGACAACCACTATTCCCTCGGATCCTCTAACCCCAGTGTCTCGGTGATCTTCTGCACCGTCGCCCACGAGCCCCGGTCCTGGTTGCACAGCACCACAACGGTGACCCCGGCATCGACGTAGTGCGACACCATCGCCGACACCCCGGGATCCGCCCCACCGTGCCCGTAGACCGTCGTTCGATCGTCGACGACCACCAACTCCATCCCGTAGCCATAGCCCTCGACGCCGTTGTCGTCATGGCCGTGAGGGGTCAACATCTGGCTGACCGTGTCCGGTTGGAGCAGGGAACCTGAGGCGATGGCGTCGAGGAGTCGAGCCAGATCCGCTGCCGTGGCGGTCAGTCCACCGTCGGGCATCCCACCCGCCGGGACGCTGTAGACATTGGAGCGCCAGGTGTTCGGTGGTTCATCGGTGACCAGATAGGCCGTCGCCATGTTGCGCGGCTCGAGATCGATCTGAAAGAAGCCGGAGTCGCCCATGCCGGCGGGAAACAGGACTTCCTCGGTGGCCACTTCGGCGAATGACTTGCCGGTGACCCACTCGATGAGCACTCCGATCAGGATGAAGTTGGCGTCGGCGTAGAGAAACTCTCCCGGGTCAGAGGAGGCGGGGAGGTCGGCGAACAACGGGAGGATGTCCTTCGGCCCGCGTGCGTGATACACCGGCAGCCGGTCCCAGGCGCTGGTGAAGGAGGCCCAGGTCTCGTCCTCGTCGTCGTGGTAGTTGGTGAGCCCCGAGGTGTGGGACAGAAGATGATGCAGGGTGTGGCGTTGGTCGAGCGCTGCTGGCCGGAACTCGGGGGGCAGGAAGTCGAGCAGGGGGCGGTCCAGTCTCAGAGTTCCTCGCTCTACCAGGCGCAGGGCCGTGGTGGCCGTGACCATCTTGGTGACGGATGCAACCTGGAAGCGGGTGTCGAGCGTCACCGGCACTTGATGCCCGCGGTGGGCGAGGCCTGCGGCGTGGCTGAAGGCCGGTGCACCGTCCTTCCAAACCAGTGCCACTCCGCTGAACAGGTGTTGACCGGCCCGCTCGTCGATCCAGGAGCCGATGCCCTCCGCCTCGAGGTCTTTCATCTGGTGCCGCGCACCTCGCCGGACCGTCGCAGGGCCCGGTATTCCCGGTCGAGAAGAGACCAGAGGGAATGGTCGACCCAATTTCCCCGAATCAGCAACTCCTCACGCAGGACCCCTTCCCTGGTGAAGCCCAGCTTGTTGGCGACCCGATCCGACTGGTCATTGCCGACGGCGATTCGGAGTATGACCTTGTGATAGCCGAGCGATCCGAACGCCTCGCCTAGAAGGCATTCCATCGCCTCGGTGCACAGCCCTTTCGAGCTCTCATCGGTGCGCACCCAATATCCGAACTCGGCGATCTTGCCCAGCTTGGACACGGTCCACAACGAGATATTGCCCAGATGACGCTCGGGTTTTGCCTTGTAGCGGATCGAGTAGTCCCAGGCCCTCTCTTCCTTCCAAGCCTGGAGCGACTCACGAATGAATGCCGTGGTGTCCGCGTACTCGTAGTCCATCCGTGCCCAGGGGAGCCATTGGTTCAACTCGGGCAAGGAAGAACGGATCGCGTCGTCCAGTGTGGCCTGGTCGCGCCTGGTAAAGCGCTGGATGATCAGGCGATCGGTCTCGAAGTAGGGGCGCGGCACCGGAACAGGTTATCGGCGCACTTAACCTGACCCATGAATGTGGGACAGGCTTCATCTGAGCGACCAGGAGCCGGAGGGTGGCGAGGGGCCTCTCGCCGCGGTTCTTGCCGCGCTATACGAAGATGAGGATGGTTTGGTGAGGATCGTTCTCACCAAACGACCGGACACGATGCCTACTCATGCCGGCCACATCTCGCTGCCCGGCGGGAGGGCGCACCCCTCCGATCGGGGTCCGGTCGATACCGCCTTGCGCGAGGCCCATGAGGAAGTGGGTATCGAGCCCTCCTCTGTCGAGATCCTCGGGTTTCTCCCCCCGATCGACACGGTTGAGTTCAAGCCGTGGGTCGTCCCTGTTGTTGGCCGGGTGGCATCGCCCGTCAGTGCTGGTCCCGAGCGAGCGTGAGGTGGCGAGGATCTACACCCCTCTTCTCGAAGATCTGGCTGACAGCAATCACTGGTGGAGCGTTCCCTGGAACGGTTACGAGGTCTGGTACTACGACCTGGGTGGCGACACTCTGTGGGGGGCGACAGCCAGGATGGTCCGCTCCTTGGTCGGGCTCGGCTAACCCCCCCGGTTCAAGTTTTGCCCCTGTTTTGGCCGATATTTTCGATGTGAGTTTCGCGCGCTCCGATAGAGGCGCAGCAGCGGTTTCACAGGTATGTGGCGGTGCTGTTTGCCGTGACTTTTCCGGCGCTCGCGATTATCGAGATCCTGCGCTCGGACATGAAGTCGCCCCTGGCCCCGATTCGATGGGCCAGCTACATGGTGCTCGCCATCTGGGCCATCTGGCTCACCCAGAGGGAAGAGGCCAACACCATGACCCTGGTGTTGAGCACCACCTGGTTCTTCGGTGTTCTCGCCATCATCGAAGCCCAGTTCGGGGTGGAGATCTCTGCTTTCGACTTCACCACATCTTTCGGACTTGTGATGATGCTGGGAGTCCTCGCCGGGACGTTGAGCGCCGGTAGCCGACTGGTCTGGTCTTGTGCCGTGGGGCTGAGCATTGCCGTGTGGAGCATCACGATGGGGATCCTCCTGAAAGAGCCGATCGACGTGGTAGCGGTGCGATGCCTCATTGCCGTCGCCGGTGTGATCTTCACTACCGCCCTCGTCTCACGGCTCTTCGATCAACTGTCCGAATCGATAGCCCGCTACGAGAAGGCCACACGCCTCCAGCACGCGATCGCAACCTGCTCCGAAGCGCTCTTGGTTCAGACCGATGTCTTTGCGATCTATGAGGCGGTGAAGGCCCTTATGAAGGCCACCGATGCCGACTACTCCTACGTGGCAAGGACGCTCCACGTCGACGGAGCGTCCCACTGGGAGATCATCGCTGATGCCCGTCGGAATGCGAACGTTCGAATGGGGGGGTGGAAGAGCGGGGAATATGACCCGACGTCGGCCATATACCGGGCGCTTTCCGAGGGGAGGGCGATCACCGTCCACACCGCCCGTCTCCAGGGTGAGGAGCGAGCGATGTACCAGCGCGACGGGATCGTCTCGGAGGTGAGTGTCCCGATCTTCGTTGCCGGCACTTTCCGAGGGTCCATCGGCTTCATCGCAACCTTGGACGATCGGGTTTGGAGTGATCAGGAGGTGGAGACTCTCTGGCGCGGCATCTCACATGATCGGCGCCTACTGGCGCCGTCAGGACGACCAGGAAGAGCTGAAGGCATCCAATGAGTCCAAGGATCGGCTCCTGGCGTCGGTGAGCCACGAGATTCGGACACCGCTCACGGCGATTGTGGGCCTGGCCGAGGAAATCGCGAGCAGCCGGTCGATGCTGGCGGCCGACGAGTTGGTCGAGCTCAACGGGATCATCGCGGTCCAAAGTCGGGAACTGGCCGAGTTGGTGGAGGACCTCCTGGTGGCGTCCCGGGCGGAAGCCGGGAATCTCTCCATCAAACCGGACATGATCGACCTTCGGGCGGAGGTCGAGAGTGTGGTCCGCGGGGTGCGCGAGTCTCATCCCAGTGGCAAGGATCTGATCGTCGACGGCGACAACGTCAAAGCCTGGGCGGATGCGCTCCGCTGTCGCCAGATCATCCGCAACCTTCTGACAAATGCCGTGAAATACGGGGGACAGCGGATTGCAGTCCTGGTCCGCTCAGTCGGAGATCGGGCTCAAATCCTGGTTGTGGACGACGGCACCGGCGTGCCCTCGGAGGAGCAGGAGTTGATATTCGAGCGCTACTACCGGGGTCGCCAGTCTCCAACCCAGCCCGGGTCGGTGGGGATCGGCCTTGCAGTTTCTCGACAACTCGCCGAGTTGATGGCCGGAACCCTTCGCTATGTGGACGCCAACGGTGAGTCACGATTCGAGCTGACTCTGCCCACCCTCCCCAAAGAGTCGGTTCGCTCGGCACCGATGTCGGCAGACCCGATCATGTCCAGCGTCGACGCCACATTCCGGGTCTGACCCCTCTCCGGAATCGTCACCTCGCCGCCAGACATAGAATGTGATCTCCCACCGGGGCTGACCAAGGGTGGACCTCCTGAAGAAGCGGTTGTTGATAACCGGCGCGCTGATCGTCGTCGTGCTCCTGGGCTTAGGAGCATTCTTTGCCGCGTCCACATGGGGCGATGTCAAACGCGTGACGATCGACCGCCCGCCGACGGCCAGCCCGGTTCAGAACCCCGACGATCAGGCCGAGACTCAGGAGCCGGACATGAACATCACGGTCCCTCCGGCCGGAGGCGATGGCCTGGATGTCCTCCTTCTCGTGGGATCCGACTCCAGGGACCATCTGGCAGACTTGGAGGGTTTCGGCGACTTTGCGGGGCAGCGCGCCGATGTGGTGATGGTCCTTATCCGGCCCCGTGATGGCGACCGCAGAGCCGCCGTCCTGTCTTTGCCGCGTGATCTATGGGTGAAAGACAGCTGCAATGGCCCCGATCACCGGCTCAATGACGCCCTCGAAGGTTGTGGCGCCCTGATGAACGGACCAACCGCTTTGACGGTGACTGTCGAGGATTTGATCGGGTTGAGCGTGGATCATTTCGCTCTCGTCGATCTCGCCGGCTTCCAGGAAGCGGTGGACGCGATCGGTGGCTATGAGATCTGTCTTCAGAGAGCGGTCCGTGATGAGAAGGCGCAACTGCATTTGCCTGCGGGGTGCACCCGGGCCTCTGGGGCGGAGACGCTGGCCTGGCTTCGGTCCCGCACCACCCAGGAGTTGACTGCCGACGGTTGGAAGGTGATGCCCGGGGTGAGCGATTTGACCCGCAACCAGCGGCAACGTGAGTTTCTGTTGTCGATGATGGGCAGTCTCGGCGACTTCAGCAGCCCCCAGGATGTTGCCTCGGTGGCGCAGACCGTGGCGCCATATGTGACCGTTGACGAGGACCTGAGCATCCTCGACGCCGTGAGCCTCGCCTGGACTATGCGTGGGCTTGGCGCGGGCTCGGTCCAACAGCTGGAGGTCCCGGTTCGGGGCACCACCACCCCCGCCGGAGCAGCCGTGCTGCTTCCCGAGGTCGATATCTCAGACTTGGTCGCCTCTTATCTGGCGCCCGAAGTCGCCGAGGATTCGGCCTCCGGCTTCGCTGGATGAGCTCTGCTCTGCCACCCGGGCAGATCGAAACCAGGCGATTCCCCGTGGTCGGGGAGCGGGTCCCCTCCGCGGATCTGAGCGATCCGGCCCAGTGGGCCGTTGAAATCACCGGTCTCGTCGAGCGGCCATTCGAGATCGGGCTCGATGCCTTTCTGGATCGCGCCAATGTCACGTTGACTTCCGACATCCATTGCGTGACCAGTTGGAGTCGGCTCGCCATGGATTGGATCGGACTGCCGGTGCGAGATCTCCTCGACGAGGCCGGACTTTCCGACGGTGCCGCCTTCGTCTCCTTCGAGTCCTTTTCAGAGCGAGCCCACCACACATCCCTCCCGCTGGACGTGGTCTTGGAATCGAGTTGGTTGATGCACACCGCTGGTGGACAGCCGTTGAGTGTCGACCATGGCGGGCCGGTACGGGTGTTCACCCAGGGGCGCTATTTCTACAAGTCGTTGAAATGGGTGAAGAGGATTGTCGTCCTCGCCGAGGATCGCCCGGGATGGTGGGAGACCGACTCCAGCTATCACAACAACGCCGACCCGATCCCCGGAAACGAGAGGTTCACCACAGGCTCGATCCGCCCGGACCAACTCGAGCGGTTCCTCAAGGCCGGGTCCTATGAGAAGTACCGAGGTCGGGTGATGGTGGGCCTTGACCTGAGATCATGGTCCCCGGCGACCAGGGACCTGCGGCGTCTTTATTTGAAGAACTGTGACCTATCCCGTGTGGATCTCTCCGGAGCCGACATGCGGGAGTCGAACCTTTCCCTCAGCGACCTGCGTCGGGTCAACTTGCGTGGGGCAGACCTCTCCGGGTCGGATCTGGAGGGCGCCAACTTCGCCGGAGCCGATCTGAGAGACGCCGACTTGTCGGGGACTGCTCTCTCCGCGACCCGATTCGAGGAAGCGGGTCTCGGCGCCGACCTGACCGGTGCCCGATTCGATGGCTCCTGGGGGCTGACCGAGTCCCAGGAGGAATACCTGGCCACCCGAACCTAAGGTGTCGCCCGACGACGTGTGATTTGTCAGTCCAGGAAAGGCAAATGTGACCGATCGAAAAAGGGTGTTCTCCGGGATGCAGCCCACGGGTGAGCCGCACCTCGGGAACTTGGTAGGGGCCCTCCGCAACTGGGTCAAGATGCAGGACGACTACGAGACCATCTATTGCGTAGTCGACCTGCATGCGATGACTACCCCCTACAACCCGGCCGACCTGGCCCGTGAGCGCCAGGAGCTGGCGCGCATGATCCTTGCCGCCGGTGTCGATCCCAAGCGCTCGCTCCTCTACTACCAGTCTGAGGTGCCCCAGCATGTCGAACTGGCATGGATCCTCGGCACCATCACCGGGATCGGGCAATTGGAGAGGATGACCCAGTTCAAGGAGAAGTCGGACCGATCCGGTCAGAACCTGGGGATCCTGGCCTATCCGGTTCTGCAGGCAGCCGACATCCTGATCCACAAGGTGCACGCAGTCCCGGTCGGTGACGATCAGGCCCAGCATCTCGAGCTCACCCGGGACATCGCCGAGCGATTCAATGCTCGTTTTGGTGAGGAGTTCCCCCTTCCGGAGCGGATCACGCCGGAGATCGGAGCCAGGGTGATGTCACTGACCGATCCGACGGCCAAGATGTCGAAGTCCGACCCCTCACCCCGCTCCAGGATCCTTCTCAATGACAAGCCTGAGGACATCATGAAGAAGGTGAAATCGGCGGTGACCGACACCGGATCCGAGGTCGCATACGACTGGGAGGAGAAGCCAGGCATCTCGAATCTCCTCGAGCTGTTCAGCTTCTTCAGCGGTCGTTCGATCGCCGACCTGGCCGACGAGTACGGCTCGGCAGGGTATGGATCGTTCAAGGCGGCTGTTGGGGAGTCGATCGCAGACGGTTTGCGGCCAATACAGGAGGCCTACGCCGATCTGAGCGACGCAGAGGTCAATCAGGTGATGGAGAGCAGTGCCGCCGTTGCCCGGGACCGGGCCGAGGTGTCGATGCATACGATCCGAAAAAAGACCGGTCTGCTCTGAGGCTCAGGTCTTGATGCCCAGGGCCTCCGGGGGGATCAGGAGGACCAGGGCGGCCAGCAGATTGAAACCGGAGTGCAAGAAGATCGCCGGCCCGAGACGGTTGGTGCGCAACGTCACCCATGCCAGGGCGACTCCCACAATGAAGAGTTGCGGCAGCACGAGTGCCGAGGCCTCGAGGAGGTGTGCCGGGTCGAGGCCGACCACATGGAAGGCGGCGAACACCAGGGCGGTGACGACGATGATCGTCCTACGGCTGCGGTCGCCCATCGACTTCAGTAGGACCCCTCGAAAGGTCAACTCCTCCGTGACCGGGGCGATCACTACCGCGATCACCACCGCTATCACCTGCGCCGCTGTCGATTCGAGACCGGCCAGGGCCGAACCGATCTGTTGCACGGATTCACCGTCGGGGAAGAAGAGCTGGGTGAGCGGGAGGAAGATGATGGCGAGCACAAGCTGGAGGAGCAGCCCGAGGGGCAGATAACGGAGGTCCCGGGTCTCGATCGAGAACCCGAGATCCGAGTCGGGCTTTCTCCTCGCCAGCAGCCAGAGGACACCCAGGTGACCGACGTATTGGCCCGCCAGGCCCAAGACCAGGAACCAGTCTCCTTCGCCCCAAACCAGGCTGAGGGCGGTGAACACCCCGGCTCCGAGGAATCCGCCGAGGACAACCAGGATGAAGTCGACGACGGTCCAGGGCTTGGGCACGGGCCGCTGACACTACTGACTGGGCCACACTTCCCACTGTTACCCTGAAGCCAAGCGTCGCCGGAGGTTGGACGAAATTGGAAATCGAAATCGGGATCGGGAAGTCAGGGCGTCAGGGATACGGTTTCGACGACATTGCGATCGTCCCCTCGAGACGGACACGCGACCCCGACGACGTTGATATCTCCTGGCAGCTGGACGCATTCAAGTTCCCGCTCCCGATGATGGGCTCTGCGATGGACAGTGCGATCAGCCCCGCAACCGCGGTGACCATCGGCAAGCTGGGCGGTCTTGCCGTTCTAAACCTGGAAGGCCTCTGGACCCGCTACGAGGACCCGCAGCCGTACTTCGACGAGATCGCCGAACTCTCGAAGGAGAAGGCAACCCTTCGCATGCAGGAGATCTATCTGGAGCCGGTCAACCCGGACCTGATCGGGCAGCGAGTGGCCGAGATGAAGGCGGCCGGAGTGGTGACGGCGGGGAGCCTGACACCACAGCGGGTTCGCTCCTGGGCTCCGGGAGCACTCAAGGCAGGTCTCGACGTCCTGGTGATCCAGGGAACCGTGGTCTCCGCAGAGCATGTTTCGAGCCGGGAAGAGCCACTCAACCTCAAGGAATACATAGCCAATTGTGAGGCTCCAGTGATTGTTGGCGGCTGTGCCAGCTACTCCACTGCACTCCATCTCATGCGCACCGGCGCAGTTGGTGTCCTGGTCGGGGTTGGGCCCGGCGCAGCCTGCACCACTCGTGGTGTGCTCGGGGTTGGTGTGCCTCAGGCCACGGCTATCGCCGACGCCGCCGGGGCCAGGATCCGCTACCTGGACGAGACCGGGCGATACGTCCATGTGATCGCCGACGGCGGGATGCGTACTGGTGGTGACGTAGCCAAGGCCATCGCTTGCGGGGCCGATGCAGTGATGATCGGCTCGCCCCTTGCCTCCGCAACCGAGGCCCCGGGCCGGGGCTACCACTGGGGGATGGCCACTTTCCACCCGACGCTGCCACGTGGCGCCCGGGTCGAGGTCGGTGATCGGGGGACTCTTGCCGAGATCCTGGTTGGCCCTGCCCACGAGAACGACGGCCGGCTCAACCTCTTCGGGGCGCTAACCGTCTCGATGGCCACAACGGGCTACTCGGACGTGAAGGAGTTTCAGAAGGCCGAGGTAATGATTGCTCCCTCGATCCAAACCGAGGGCAAGTCGCTGCAACGCAACCAGCGGGTAGGGATGGGATGACGGCTCCAGGTACCAAGCACCAGGTACCAAGTACTCAAGAACCAGCACCTTTGGTGCTGGTTCTTGACTTTGGTGCCCAATACGCCCAACTGATCGCACGTCGGGTGCGTGAGGCGCACGTCTACTCCGAAGTCGTGTCCCGGGATATCAGTGCCGCCGAAGTCCGGGCGCGACGGCCGATCGGGCTCATCCTCTCCGGCGGGCCGGCATCGGTCTACGCCGAGAACGCTTATCGCATGGATCCTTCAATCCTCGAACTGGGGATACCGATTCTCGGGATCTGTTACGGCCACCAGCTTCTCGCCGATATGGCCGGCGGCACGGTGGCCAACACCGGCAACGGGGAGTACGGCAACACGATTCTCGAGGTGAGCGGGGATTCGCTGCTGCTTCATGGGCTTCCCGTCGAGCAGCCAGTCTGGATGTCCCATCAGGATCAGGTGACATCGGCACCGGAGGGATTCGTGGCCGTGGCAAGCACGGCGGGTGCGACCGTTGCCGCAATGGAGGATCGAAATCGCGGCCTCTACGGCGTCCAGTTCCATCCAGAGGTTGCCCACACGCCACACGGTGAGGAAATCCTGAAACGCTTCTTGTACGAGGTGTGTCACGCCTCGCCGACCTGGACATCGCACTCGATCATCGAGTCGCAGATCGCGGCGATCAAGGCACAGGTTGGTGAGGAACGGGTGGTTTGTGGCCTCTCCGGCGGAGTCGACTCCGCGGTTGCCGCAGCCCTGGTCCACTCGGCCGTTGGCGATCAGCTCACCTGCATTTTCGTCGACCATGGGCTGCTCCGCCTTGGCGAGGCCGAACAGGTCGAGCTCACCTTTCGCTCCCATTTTGCTGTCGACCTGATTCACGTGAAGGCAGAGGATCGCTTTCTCGAGGCCTTGGTTGGCGTGACTGATCCCGAAGAAAAGCGCAGGATCATCGGTGAGACCTTCATCCGGGTCTTCGAGGAGGCCGCCGAATCGGTCGGCGATGCGCGATTCCTGGTTCAAGGGACCTTGTACCCGGATGTGATCGAGTCCGGGTCCGCATCGGCGGCGACGATCAAGACCCATCACAACGTCGGTGGCCTTCCCGACGACATGCTCTTTGAGTTGGTGGAGCCGTTGCGTGACCTATTCAAGGACGAGGTTCGGGCAGTAGGCGAGGAGCTTGGCCTTCCCGAGGAGATTGTCTGGCGACAGCCCTTCCCCGGGCCAGGTCTTGCGGTCCGCGTCATTGGGGAGGTCACCCGAGAGCGTCTCGACCTGCTCCGGGCTGCCGATCAGATCGTTGTGGACGAAATACGGCGCGCCGGGCTCTATCGCGAAGTCTGGCAGGCGTTTGGCGTATTGCCCGTAATCAAGACTGTCGGGGTGCAGGGCGATGTGCGGACGTACGCATATCCACTGATCGTTCGCGCTGTTACCTCAGAAGACGCCATGACCGCAGACTGGGCCCGGCTCCCCTATGAGGTCCTGGAGCGGATCTCGAATCGGGTCATAAATGAAGTTCCGGGGATCAACCGGGTTGCCTATGACATCTCGTCAAAACCACCAGCCACCATCGAGTGGGAGTGAAAAAGCCTGGTCGGGACCATTCAGAGGCCCCATCGCCTTGCCGATAACGGCTTTATCGGCCAGAAGAATATGTGGTGGACCTCAACACCCCTGAACTGACGCGCATCTTCCGTGAAGAGCTGGATGAGAGGTCCGGTCGCCTCGTCGCGGGTGCGCGTGCCCTGGCCAATGACACATTGGACCCCGCCTGGGTCCCGGATCTCGTCCGTGACGCCCACACGATCAAGGGCTCGGCCGGTCTCCTGGGATATGACTCGATCCGAGAGGCAGCAACTCGACTCGAGGAGTTGTGGCGCCTGGTTTCGGAAGGCCATGAGCCCAATGCCGACATCGTGATGGCGATGGAGAACTCCGCCGGGTCGCTGGTCGCATCGATGTCCGACGGGGACGGCAGGCAACTCTCCGATCTCACCGAAAGGCTGGTCGGGGGAATCGAAGCATCACGAAACGCGGGGGAGGCAGTCCCGCTCCGGCGGCCCGAGCCGGGCAGCCTCGGAGGTCTCCTCTCATCGGTGTCGGAGTCACTTCTCGGTGGCGCCACCCGGGTCGACACCGGGGATCTATACCGGCTGATCAATCGAATCGTCGAAGTCGCTTTGGATACCGAGGCTCTGGCCGATCTGGCCCTGGTGTCGATTGAGGGCTCGGATCCGGCCGTCTTCCGGCGATCCTGGCGCAACCAACTGGAGAGGCTGAGTTCATCGATCGGAGACATCCAGGACCAAGCGGTTGCGCTGGCCAACGTCTCGTTTCGGGACGCGGCGTCGACCTTTCCCCAGTTCGTGCGCTATCTGGGAAGGCGTATGGGCAAGGACGTCCGGTTCGAAATCATCGGAGACGACGTCCAGCTCGATCGTCAGATCGTCGACTTGCTGCGCGAGCCTTTGCGTCATCTGCTCGTCAACGCCATTGATCATGGGATCGAAAGCGGCGCCGAACGAGTCGCGGCCGGGAAGACGGCGACCGGTGTGGTCCGCATCGCTGCCCGTGAGGTGGATGAGGGTATTGAGGTGTCCGTCTCCGATGACGGTGCCGGGATCGACTGGGACAAGGTCGCCGAGGTGGCGGTGCAGAACGACCTTCCGTTCGATCTCACCCCGCTTTTGTTCCAGCCTGGCTTCACCACAAATGAGGGGATCACCGACTTCTCCGGGAGCGGGGAGGGGCTGGCCGCCGCAAGGGACTCCGTGGAGCGGGTCCATGGTGCGGTTCGAATCGAATCTGTGAAGGGGCTGGGCACGACGGTGACCATGACTCTTCCCATGTCGATGGTCCTGCAAAACGTGGTGGTGGTCGCAGCCGGAGACCAATTCTGGGGATTCCCCGAGGCGTCGGTCGAGGCTGCGATGCCCCTTTCCCAAGCCGAGATCAAGACAACCAAGGGTGGGCGCGAACTTCATTTCGAGAGCGCGGCGATCCCGTGCGTCTCCCTTTCCCAGGCCGTGGGTACCGGTGCCGATGCGGACGAGTCGGAGCTCCTGATCATGAATACCAGGTTTGGGATGGTGGCCGTCACAGTGGGCGAGCTCATCGATCGGCGCAGGGTCGCCGTCAAGAACCTGGGCCCGATCCTCGAAGGCCCGGGGCATGTCACGGGGGCGGCGCTGCTGGGCGGTGGCCAGGTCCTGGTCGTGATCGACCCCAATTTCCTGGGAATCCTTGCTCGGAGGCGGCCTCGCTTGGCCGGGCGTCGACCGAAAATTCTGGTGGTCGACGACTCGGCCGGGGTGCGACAGCTCCTTTCGGCGACCCTGAACGGGGCTGGTTTCGAGGTGGCTCTTGCAGGTGGCGCCCGCGAGGCGGTTGTCGCCATGGCAGAAGGGGATTTCGACGCGATGGTCATCGACTACTCCATGCCGCGGTCGAATGGAGTCGAACTGGTGCGGGCGATGAGGGCGGCCGAGGTTCGAGTTCCAATCGTGATGGTTTCGGGCGTCGCCACCCAAGAAGAGAAGCGTGCCGCGTGGGAAGTTGGCGTCAACGCCTATCTGGACAAGTTCGACCTGCGTCAGGGTGTCCTCACCACCACGTTGCGCCGTCTCATCGGCCTCGAGGAGGTTGGGACCGGTTGAACCGTACAACTACAGCCCACGCCGAAACTCCCCGATAAAAGTTGAGGATGTTCGAGCTCTCTGTCGGCGAGATGTTGCCCTATCTCCTTCCGGTGGTGGGTATTGCCTGTGTCATCTGGGCGCTGGCGATCACCAGGCACGGCCGGCAGCGGGAGCGCGAGGTGATGCGCCTATCCGAAGAGGCACATCGCATCAAGAACGACTTCGTCGCGATGGTGAGCCACGAGTTGCGGACGCCTCTAACTTCGATTGCCGGGTTCGCCGACACCCTGGTCGAGTCGTGGAAGGAACTGCCCAAGGAAGAGGTCGATGAATTCCTCTCGATCATCAATCGTCAGGCCATCTATTTGGGCGACCTGGTCGAGGATGTTCTCGTCATTCCGCGCCTGGAGGCGGACCGTCTCCGATTCCAGGCTGAGCTCTTCGATCTGGGCGAACTGATCGAGGATGTGGCCAAGATGGTGTTCCCCAATGGGGGGAGGAAGACCTCGCTCGTCTCTCTGCCCGATGGCGTGAGAGTGAAGGCCGACCGCCGCCGGGTCCAGCAGGTGATCAGAAACCTCATGGAGAACGCCCGCAAATACGGCGGCGACCAGATCATGGTCGAGGGCTTCGTGATGGGGGATCAGTACTTGATCATCATTTCGGACAATGGGCCCGGGGTTCCCGATGTAGAGACCCAAAAAGTCTTCGAGAACTTCGAGCAGTTGTCCAAGGGCGACGCCAGGGAATCGACCGGAATCGGGCTGGGTCTTCCCATCGCACGACGTCTGGCACGGGCCATGGGTGGCGAGGTCTGGTACGAGCGGCGCTTCCCGACCGGCGCCCGGTTCTGCTATTCGCTTCCGTTGCGCCGTCGCACCGTTGTCGACGACGAGGAGCGCCCCGAGCTTCCGGACGACTCGAGCCAGGCAGAAGTCGATCTCGGGGATCCGGTCTACCGCTCGGCATGATCACATCAGTGTGATTCAGTCGGTTGCGGCCGGTACCATCGGCCGAGATGCAGGCTGAGTGGTTTTACGACGACGTACCGGCCGAGTCCCCGCTTTTTGCTGACCTCAACCCGACGCAGCGCGAGGCAGTAGCCGCCACCGAGGGACCGGTTCTGGTCGTGGCCGGTGCCGGCTCCGGCAAGACCCGGGTGCTCACTTACCGCATCGCCCATCTGATTCGAGACCTTCGGGTGGCCCCGGACGCAATCCTGGCCATCACCTTCACCAACAAGGCGGCCAACGAGATGAGGGGGCGGGTCGGCGCCCTGGTCGGTGGCGCGGTGCGCTCGATGCAGGTGTCGACCTTCCACTCGGCTTGTGTCCGAATCTTGCGCCGTGAGGTCTCCCGGCTGGGTTACCGCTCGAGCTTCTCGATCTACGACGAAGCGGACTCGGTGCGTCTGATCAACCTGGTGCTCAAAGACCTCGATGTCGACAGCAAGCGATTCCCGGCCAAGGCGATGAAGGCGGTGATCTCGAAGTCGAAGAACGAGTTGGTCGACTTCGAGACCTTTGCCGATCAGGGAGAGGGCTTCTATCACGAGCAGGTCGCCGACATCTACCGCCTCTATCAGCAGCGGCTCCTCGAAGCCTCGGCCATGGATTTCGACGACCTGCTGATGGTGACCGTCGAGCTCTTCGGGGCCTTCCCCGATGTGCTCGCCCAGTATCAGAGCAAGTTCCGGTATGTGCTGGTCGACGAGTACCAGGACACCAACCGTGCCCAATACGTGCTGGTGAAACAGCTCACGGCCGTTCATCGCAACTTGTGCGTCGTTGGTGACTCCGACCAGTCGATCTATCGATTTCGCGGGGCGGACATTCGCAACATCACCGACTTCGAGAAGGACTATCCGGACGCCAGGATCATCGTGCTCGACCAGAACTACCGCTCGAGCGAGACCATCCTCGGCGCGGCCAACTCGGTCATCGCCAACAACACCAAGCGGACTCCGAAGAACCTCTGGTCGGACAAGGGTGTCGGAGTCCCCATCGTCCGGTTCGAGGGCGAGGACGAGCACGATGAGGCCGGCTACGTGGTGGACGAGATCGAGCGCTTGAAATCGGCCGGCCACAACCTGTCGGACATCGCGGTCTTCTACCGGACGAATGCCATGTCACGTGTCATCGAGGATGTCTTCGTGCGACGCGGCCTTCCCTACACCGTCGTCGGTTCGGTCAAGTTCTACGACCGCAAGGAGATCAAGGACGCCGTCGCCTATCTGAGGTCCATCGTCAACCCGTCCGACGAGGTGTCGGTGAAGCGGATCATCAACGAGCCGCGGCGTGGCATCGGTGATACCACCCTGGCCCATGTCGATCGGTTCAGCCAGACCCAGGGCATCAGCTTCTTCGAAGGGCTGCGCCGGGCTTCTGAGATCCACCAATTGAATGGGAGGGCTCAGGCGGCCATAGGTGAATTTGTCGCCATCATGGACCGTCTCACCGAGAGTGCCGCCGAGGGAGGGGTGACGGCCGCGGTTCAGGCTGTCCTCGACGACACCGGGATGCTGGCCACTCTGGAGGCTGAGAAGACGATTGAGGCGATGGGAAGAGTTGAAAACCTCCGGGAGCTGGTTGGGGTGGCCTCCGAGTTCGAGAGCGCCAACGAGGGAGCAGTGATCGGCGACGAGGAGTTCGATTCGCTGGAGAATCTCCGCCGCCTGGAGATCTTCCTGGAGTCGACCGCCCTGGTGGCAGACATCGACGAATGGGACGAGGGGGCCGGAGCGGTGACCCTGATGACCCTGCACACCGCGAAGGGATTGGAGTTCCCGGCGGTGTTCATCGTCGGGATGGAAGACGGAGTGTTTCCTCACATGCGGTCGCTGGGCGATCCGGCCGAGCTCGAGGAGGAGCGGCGTCTCGCCTATGTGGGGATCACCCGTGCCCAGGACAGCCTCTATCTGACTTCTGCCTGGAGCCGGATGTTGTTCGGCGGCTCCAACTACAACCCCCCATCCCGTTTTCTCGGTGAAATTCCGGACGGGCTGATGGAGAAGGCGGCGAAGCGAGAAAGGCGTTCTCCCGCGGAGAGAGCCGCGGCAGTCGGCCCTCGAACCACGGTCGAAGCCGGGGAGATCGGCCCCGGTGATCGGGTCCGCCACGACAGGTGGGGTCTGGGAACAGTCAGGGAGGTGGTTGGCTCCGGCGATCGCGCCGAGGCGGAGGTCATGTTCGACACCCAGGGCAAGAAACGCCTCCTGCTGGCATGGGCACCTCTGGAGCGGGCGTGACTGGGGCCCGACGTGAGACCGAAATACCACTGGAACTGGCGAGGCTCCTCGATCACAACCCGGCCGCCAGGGAGGCGTTCGATGCCCTCAGTTTCAGCCACCAGCGGGAGCACGCCATGTACGTCGCCGAGGCCAAGCAGGCGGAAACCAGAGAGCGCCGGGCGAAGAAGACGGTGGAGAGCCTCCTCTCCCGCGATAGGTTGTAGGCCATGTTCCGGGAG
This sequence comes from uncultured Acidobacteriota bacterium, assembly GCA_963778755.1. Lineage (GTDB taxonomy): Bacteria > Actinomycetota > Acidimicrobiia > Spongiisociales > ZC4RG35 > JALYNX01. Next base: position 219,949 of record CAVZVJ010000007.1, read on the forward strand.
CTTTACAAGACGTTCAAGGGGATGTGGAAGGAGCCGGCTGGACGGGGGCTCATCCTGGGCTTTCTTGCCATCGTTGGCACCGGCACTGTCTTCTATCACTTCGTCGAGGGATGGTCGTTCATTGACTCGCTCTACTTCACGGTGGTGATGCTGACCACTGTCGGCTTTGGCGACTTTCATCCCACCACTGAGTTCTCCAGGATGTTCACCGTCCTCTTCATTCTGATCGGGGTTTCCTTCATCCTCGGGTTCCTCAACTTCACCATGAGTCGAACCGTGCAGAGACGTGCCGAAGAAAGGCTCAATGTCGAAATCAATCCGGGCACTCCTGGGTACATCGCACCCTTGGCGATCACACCGATCGAGAAGAACGAGATCGACGAGGTCTAGCGATTGACGATCCAAGTCGAGTAGCGCCCACAAATCGAGATTGGGCGCTAGGGGCCGTGGATCGGTTCGGTGGCGGATGATTCGTATGTCGGGCGGGTCCCTCCATCGACGCGACGAAACCGGATGCGCCCATGTTGGGGATGTCGGTAGACGGTGAAGCCTCTTTGGTGGACCACCACCTGATGGTGAAACCAACAGAGTGTGATCAGGTTCTCCTGGTCTGTATGCCCGCCCCGACTCCAGGGGACAATGTGGTGGATCTGAAGCCTATGTCGGCTGTCGCAGCCGTCTGCGGCGCAGCGGTTGCAGTCCCGGTGGAGGATGGCCCGTCGCAGAGACCGCGGGATGTTGCGACTCTTCCGACCGTAGGTCATCGGAATCCCGTCGTCCGAGTTGACGGTGACCTCGGTCACCGCCTCGCAGAGGGTTGCCTCCAGGGCATTGCGTCCGACGCCGGGTCCGGCTTCCAGAACCACCCCGCTTTGCCCGTTGGAGCCCACTGCGTGTCCAGCGTCGACGAACACCGTGATCTGAGCAGGGGGAGGCTCATCTGAGATCGCTAGTTCGACCAGGGCGGTCGCCCTTCGCCAGGACGATTCACCCCGCGTTGCGTCGGGGAGTATCGGCAGCTGGTCAGCGGCCTCGCTGAGCACTTTGTCGACAATCGCACCGGAAACCCCGTCGAGGCCTCCCCACAGCTTCCACCAGGACTCATCCAAGGAGGGTTGAAGGATCAGGAATCGGTCATCGGCAGATCGGTATTCGTCTTCACTGGTGACCCGAGCTCGTTTCGCTGCCTCCCGATGGACGGCAGCGACATCGATGTGTTCCAGTAGCCCGACATCCTCGGGGATCCGGGAAAGAGCTTCCACCCTGTCGAAGGAGACCTCACGCGAACCCAGGGCCGTTCTCAGATCGGGACGGTCGGTCGTGCGACGCATGGTCCGCACCAGACGCTTCGCAGTCTCAGGCGCTAGATCGACTACTGCGGTGGTCCACTCTGACAGGGAACGAAAGCCGTCTCCGGTCGCCACTTGGGCTTCATCCAGGGCTTCGAGCTCCTCGATCTGGACGGCTCTCATCTCCGAGATCACCGCTTCGGCGGCGATGATCCGTTGTTGTCTGAGATCGATCGACAATCCCTCTCCCATACCCACGAACATACGTTCGATCAGGGACAGATTCAAGACTGTTGTCAGCCGATTTGGAAGACTTCTTTGAGCTCGGGTTCAGCCCCGGAGGAGCCCACGCCACGGGTGGTTGGCACCGAGGTGATGAGACAGAAATTCCAATTGCGCCGTGGTCAATCCGGGTATCACCTCGGCCGCATCGAGGTCGTCCTGGGGGCGTAGATCCTTGGACTTGAAAAGGAGCTGGAGATCGGGCGCCAGATAGGGGACTTCATCGGTGGTGTGGAGAACGGCTTCGTGCCAAGGCCGAGTGATCTGCGGATCGCGACGGTATATCCAATGAGACTCTGTCCCCTCGCCGACGGTCACGTCTAACTGCCACGGCCCTTCGGGCTTACGGCGGGCCCAGGTGTTGTTCGGCATGACCCGGAAGTCCCAACCGGAAAGCCAGGCGAATAGCTCTCCTGACTGTTGTCGGCAGACACCTACATCAAGATCGTCGTGCTCACGCCAGGACCGTCCCATGTACAGCTCCAAGGCATGTCCGCCGGCGACCCACCATCGGAACGGCGCTCTCCGAAAGAGGTCGACTGCCTCTTCGACTGGGAGCGGCGACCAGGCTCCGATCAGGCCTGCTCCACCCGATCCAGGAGCTCCAACCAGCTCTTGGTGAACTTGTCGACGCCTTCCTCCTCCAGGATCCGAACCACGTCCTCGTAGTCGATTCCAACCGCCCCCAGTCGCTCCAAATCACGTTGTGCCTGCTCGGTGTCGGCTGCGCTGAATGGGGTGGGCGAGGGGCTCCCATGGTCCTGATAGGCGTCGATAGTGGGGAGCGGCATGGTGTTGACCGTGTCCAGCGCCACCAGTCCTTCGACATAGATCAGGTCGTCATAGGCGGGGTTCTTGGTCGAGGTGGAAGCCCACAACGGTCGCTGCACCCTTGCGCCGTCGGCTTCCAGCGACCGGAAACGCTCCGACTCGAATCTCTCCAGAAAAAGGCCGTATGCGACCCGAGCGTTGGCAACCGCCGTTACGCCCCGTAGGGCGAGGGCATCCTCGCTCCCGATGGCTTCCAAACGTGGATCAACCTCGGTGTCGAATCGAGAGACGAAGAAGGATGCGACCGAAGCGATTGTGGACAGGTCGCCTCCTGCCGAGCGAAAGTCCTCCAGGCCGGCCACATACGCCTCCATCACCTCGGCGTACCGATCCAGGGAGAAGATCAGGGTGACGTTCACCGAGATCCCTTCACCGATCAAAGCTCTGATTGCCGGGACTCCCTCCGCCGTGGCCGGGACCTTGACCAGGAGATTGGAGCGGCTGATCTGCTTCACCCAGTCCCGGGCCTCGGTCACCGTGGCTTGGCTGTCACCGGCCAGCGTGGGCGAAACTTCAACGGAGACGAAACCATCTCCGCCTCCGCTCTCCCGGAACACGCCGAGCAGAAGGTCACAGCCTCTCTGAATGTCAGCTGACATCAGACTCTTTGCGATCTCCTCGGTGGCGACTCCCGCTGACTTGAGATCACGGAGTTGCTCGTCGTAATCAGCCGAGCCGACGATGGCCCCGGCAAAAATCGTCGGGTTGGAGGTGACGCCGGTGACTGCGTCCCGATCGATGCGAAGGGCCAACTCCCCCGAGTCGAGCATGGCCCGAGAGATCTGATCAGACCAAACCGAGACCCCCGCCTCCGTGAGCCCGTGGATTCGTGAAGTGGTCACCCGCAAAGGGTAGGGGAGGGCGGCAGATGCTCGCGCGTGGAACTAGCCTTGCGGCCCCGCATGCCTCGCCGCATTCTCATCGCCAAGCCTGGTCTCGACGGTCACGATCGGGGTGCCAAGGTCATCGCCCGAGCATTGCGTGATGCCGGATTCGAGGTCATCTACTCCGGTCTCCACCAGACACCCGCCCAGATCGCGGAGACCGCCATCCAGGAGGACGTCGACGCCGTGGGTCTCTCATCGCTATCGGGGGCCCATCGAACCCTGTTCCCTCAGGTTGTGGCCGAGTTGGCATCCCGGCAGGGTGCGGAGATCATCGTGTTCGGCGGAGGGGTGATCCCCGAGGCTGACATCGCCACTTTGGTCGAAGCTGGGCTGGCGACCGTGTTCACGCCGGGGACCCCCCTGGACGAGATCACCGATTGGGTCGATGTCAACGTCCCCTCGCGCTCGAATCTGTAGAGAGGAACTCCTTGAAGATCCACGAATACCAGGCCAAGCAACTCATGGCGGCCCGTGGCATCCCGGTGCCCATCGGACGGCTCGCCACCACGGTGGATGAGGCGGTGGCCGCAGTCCGGCCATTGATTGAGGAGTCGGGCAATGCGGTCGTGGTCCTCAAGTCCCAGATCCATGCCGGCGGCCGGGGAAAGGGCACCTTTCTCGAGCACCCCGAGGTTCGAGGGGTGAACGTCATCACCGACGCCATCGATGGCGGCCCCGAAGCTGCCGAAGCGAAGGTCCGGGACGTGGCGTCGAAGATGCTGGGCTCGACGTTGGTCACCATCCAGACCGGAAATGAGGGCAAGGTCGTCAACCGCCTGTATCTCGAGCAAGGGATCGACATCGACCGCGAGCTCTACCTCGCGGTGCTTCTCGATCGCGGTGTCGGACGCAACATCGTCATGGCTTCGACCGAGGGCGGCATGGATATCGAGAAGGTGGCCGAGCACACGCCGGAGATGATTCTTCGTGAGGAGGTCGACCCGGCCATCGGCTTCGCAGACTTCCAGGCGAACGAGCTGGCTCATGCCCTTGGCCTCCGCGGCGACGCGGCGGCCAACTTCGGGCCTTTCGTCAAGGCTCTGGTGAGCGCGGCGAGCGAGCTCGACACCGACCTCATCGAAATCAACCCGCTGGTGGTGACTAAGGACGGGAAGATCATCGCCCTCGACGGAAAGATGGGTTTCGATGACAACGCCATGTTCCGCCACCCCGACGTGATGGCGATGCGTGATGAGAGTGAGGAGGATCCAGCCGAGGTCGCAGCGCGGAATGCCGGGCTCAACTACATCAAGCTCGAGGGCACGATCGGCTGTCTCGTCAACGGGGCCGGTCTGGCGATGGCGACCATGGACACCATCAAGCACGTCGGCGGTGAGCCGGCCAACTTCCTCGACGTTGGCGGCGGGGCGGATGCCGACCAGGTGGCGACCGGGTTCCAGATCATCACCAGCGATCCCAACGTGAAGGGGATCTTTGTCAACATCTTCGGCGGCATCATGCGCTGTGACGTGATCGCCACCGGCATCGTTGAGGCCGTGGAGCGGGTGGGTCTGAAGGTCCCGCTCGTTGTCAGGCTCGAAGGGACCAACGTCGAATTGGGCAGGCAGATCCTTAGGGATTCGGGTCTCGACCTGGTGGCGGCCGACAACCTGCGTGACGGTGCCGAAAAGATCCTGGAGCTGACCCGATGAGCATCCTCGTCGACAGGTCCACGAAGGTCCTGGTGCAGGGTCTGGGCAAGACCGGGCAATTCCACACCGACAAGGCAATCGCCTATGGAACTCAGATGGTCGCCGGAGTCCATCCTTCGCGGGCGGACACCATGTTCCATTTCGAAGGCGAGACCGATCACTCGGGGGTGACGGGGCGTGACGACCACTACTCGGCCGACCTGCCGGTGTTCGCAACGGTGAAGGATGCAGTAGCGGCAACCGGGGCCAATGCTTCGGCTGTCTACGTTCCTCCGCCGTTCGCCGCCGACGCCATCATGGAAGCCGCAGCGGCGGGCCTCGACCTCGTGGTGGCGATCACCGAGGGCATTCCGGTGGCGGACATGATCCGGGCCAAGCGCTATCTGTCCGACAAGGAGACCCGGCTCGTCGGCCCCAACTGCCCGGGGGTGATAACACCTGGCGAGTGCAAGATCGGGATCATGCCCGGCTATATCCACCAGCGAGGGCGAGTCGGTGTGATCTCACGATCGGGGACCCTGACTTACGAGGCAGTCCATCAGCTCACCTTGCTCGGACTGGGCCAGACCACTGCGGTGGGAATCGGAGGAGATCCGGTCAACGGGACCAACTTCGTCGATGTCTTGCGGATGTTCGAGGACGACCCCGAGACCGAGGGTGTCGTCATGATCGGTGAGATCGGCGGCACTGCAGAGGAGGATGCCGCCGAATTCGTCGCTTCGAAGATGACCAAGCCGGTTGCCGGTTTCATTGCCGGGACCAGCGCTCCGGCCGGGAAGCGAATGGGCCACGCCGGCGCCATCGTCTCGGGGGGCCGGGGCACTGCCGCAGCCAAGATCGAGGCGATGACCGCGGCCGGAATCGTGGTGGCGACCACGCCATCAGATATGGGTGAGGCGATGGTTCGTGCCCTCGGTTGAGCGAGAGACGATCCGATCCGAGGCGTTGAGGATCCTCGAGATCGCCAATAGAGACCTGCAACATCCGGTTCCGCAATACCCCGGATGGTCGATGTCCGACCTGGTGTCCCACCTTGCTTCGGTCCACGGCCGGACGACGATCATTTGCATCGATCTGGCACAGGAGCGGGTCTCCGGGCCCCACATTCCGTTGCATGGCGATGTGTCACGATGGTTCGAGGAGACCCTGGACTCGATGCTCGAAGCCCTGGCGAGCACCGATCACGACGCCTCGGTCTGGGGGTTCGGAGCTCATTCCACCGTCGGCTGGTGGCAGCGACGGATGTTGATCGAGACCGGTCTTCATCGTTGGGACGCCGAACAGGCGTGGGGCGAGGAGCGACCGCTGCTGGAGGCGGTCTCGGCGGCGGCGCTTGACGAGTTCCCCGATATGTGGCTGCCCCGACTTCAAGAAGTTCCCACGATGTCAATGACGGCCAGCGACCTGGATCGGACCTGGATGTTCGGCGATGGCGACCCGGTGGCATGGGTCGAGGGCACCGGCTCGGACATCTATCTGCGGCTGATGTCCCGCCCCGGTGTCGTGCTGCCCGAGGCGTGGGCGGCTGCGGTAGATGCCCTGGAGCCTCCCCCCAAGCGTTGAGGTTCTAGAAGCGGGTCAGATCTGCTTCGGCGTAAACGCCAACCGCTTCATCCGCCCTGCACACGGCCTGCAGGCCGTCTATCAACTCGGAGATCCTGCCCCCGGGAACTGCAACGGTTAGCTCGTCGTCACTCATCCCCGTTCTGGCCCGGGAAAGGGCGCATCCCATGGAGGCGGCAATCACTCCGGTGTCGGCGGCACGGGGCAGAATCTGGCATTGGGGCTTCCCCGACCACTCAACCTCGACGGAGTCGTTGATCTCCATCATCTGACGGGGGGACACACGCAGCAGCACGACATCGGGCAACGTCTTCGCTTCGGAGAGCGGTCCGTAGCGGACCCCTTTCGGCCGGCGAGAAAGGGTGGCCACGCCGGCGAATGCCTCCATGGTCACCCAACCCACGTCCAGGAGGGCTGCCACATCGTTCTTGTCGATGATCTCGGACGCCTCGGCGAACCCGTGGGTGAAACGGCCCACCGAGCAGTTGCCGTGATCCTCAGCGACCGTGTCGAACGTGTACTCGGTGGCGTGCATCCAGAAAACGCACGGAGCTGCGGCTCGGCCCGACCGACCGTCCACAGTCGGCTCCGACATGGGCTCGGCGAACCGGGGAACTCCGTTGTTCGGGACCTCGTCGTGAAAAGTGATGGCGACGGGCGAGTGCTCGAGCTGGAGCAGATTGGTCAAAACATCGGAGTCGGCGGCGAAACTCAAAGCGGTCCTTTCAAGATTGGAGATCAGAACCTAGCTGATCTTCTCAAAGCCCAATTTCGGGTCGAGAAAGAGTGCGATCACTTCCAGATCAGGAAAACGATCGGCAACCGCGGAGACTGCGTTTCGCAGCTGCGTCTTCTGTTCGGCGTCGGAGACCGGGTTTCCCGCACAGTCGGAATGGGCCACTATCGCCACTTGAGTCGTGCCGTGGGCTTCGATCGAGACGGTGAGACTCCGGAGCAGACCCTCTCCAGTAGGCGTCACCATGCCGTCGAGATGCTGGACGGCCCCGGTGGTGGTGATGTTGTCGATGTGGCGGGCGCCGAACCTCGTCATCAGCTGATCGATGGTTCGGGTCTGGATCCGACCATCCATGCAGTTGATAACGGCTGCGAACTTCTCGCGGAGGTCATCGCGAGGAGCCTAAAACCGTTGCGTCGGTGGCGTCCGGTGGCCACATGTCGCCATGCCTACACTCCGCATCATGTGGTGGATCGTTGGCATCGTCGTCGCCCTCCTTCTCTTCGCCGTCCTGATCTACAACCGTCTGATTCAGGGCCGGAACCGCGTGGACAATGCCTGGGGCCAGGTTCAGGTCCAGCTGAAGAGGCGGTACGACCTCATCCCCAACCTCGTGGAGACGGTCAAGGGCTACGCCGCCCATGAGCAGCAGACCTTCGAGAGGGTAACTCAAGCCCGTAATGCGGCCGCGTCGGCCAGCGGGCCCGCTGAAGCGGCGCAAGCCGAAGGGTTCCTGACTCAGGCCCTGCGCCAGTTGTTCGCGGTGGCCGAGGCCTATCCCGAATTGCGGGCGTCCGAGAACTTCCAACAACTCCAGGCGGAGTTGGCCGAAACCGAGAACAAAATCGCGGTCTCTCGCCAGATCTACAACGACACGGTCCTCACCTACAACAACACGGTTCAGCAGGTGCCAACCAACCTGATCGCCGGGGCTTTTGGTTTCACGGTGAGGGAGTTCTTCGAGGCCGGCCCTGAGGCGGAGCAAGCCCCGACCGTCGACTTCTGAGTTGAGCCGTCTCGCCCGGCTCGCCCTGATCCTTCTCTTGGTGGTGGGGCCGGCGACTGCGGCTCTCGCCAAGTCCTTCTGGCTTTCGAATGCCGATGTCACCCTGGTGGTGAACGACGACGGGTCGGTGTCAGTAACTGAAATCCTCAGCTTCGACTTCTCGGGAGACTTCTCCGGCGCCTATCGCGACATTCCGCTCGAGCCCGGCCAAAAGGTGACTTCGGTCTCGGTTCGAGACGAGACGACCACCTATACCCCCGGCGGCTGCACCGAGCTCGGATGCGAATCGCCGCCTGGCACCTATGGCGTCGCCGAGTTCAACGATCTGGTGCGAATCGTGTGGCATCACGACTCCCAGGACGAAACCCGAATCTTCAAGCTCAGTTATGTGATGACCGGTTTGTCGACGGCATACGACGACGTGGTCGACGTGAACTACAAGGTCTGGGGCGACCAATGGTCGGTTGGCCTTGATCAGCTTCACGCCCGAGTTGACCTCCCCGGCAGCCCGGTCGAGGGCGAGGTGAGGGTCTGGGGCCATCCCTTCGGTGTGGACGGAGTCACCTCGTTGGGTGACGATGGCGTCTCGCCTTCACTCGAGGCCAGCAACATCCCGGCCGAGCAGTGGGTGGAGATACGCGTGGTATTTCCCAGGGAGCTCCTTTCGGCGACGAATGGGGCGACGGTTGTCTCCGGAGAGGGCCTCCCCACCATCCTCGCCGAGGAGGAGTCTTTCGCCGATGACGCCGACCAAGCAGCTCGGGCAGGCAGAACCGGGCTGATCTGGGGGAGCGTGCTCGCCGTTCTCACCGCGGTTGGCGCCGGTGGGTTTGTGTACTGGCGATATGGCAAAGAGCCACGGGTCGACTACGACCGTCAGTATGAGCAGGAGCCGCCATCCGATCTCACCCCCGCCGAAGTCGGGGCTCTCATTTCCCAAGGGAGTGTGACCGAGAAGGAATTCACCGCGACCATGTTCGACCTCATCCGACGCGGGGTCATCGCCGCCAGTCCGTCCCAGGTCGAACGGTCGACATGGGGCGGTCTCAAGACGGAAACCATCACCGACCTGACCCTCTCGGTGCCGGAGAAGGAAGTCGAGCTTCGCAATTTCGAGCAATCCCTGATGGGCGTTGTCCGACGCGTGCTCGAGGTCGGACCTCGGCCGCTACACGAGTTCCGGGAGGCAATCCGTGACGATGCCGCAGCGAACGCCAAAAGCTATGACAACTTCCAGGATCAGTCCCTGGGGGCGGTGCGGAGGAGCGGGCTGCTCGACGACTCCGGCTACGGAGTGTCCTGGGCGGTGCGCTTGATCATGGCCGGGGCAGTGATCGCCTCCTTCTTCCTGCTTCCCAAGTTGTTGTCCCACGTCCCCGGCGGAGACGTGATCGCGGCTCTGATCTCGATCGGGCTCCTGGTGGGGACCATCATGTTGTTCGTCCTGCTCAGCTTCCGGCGGGTCAGGAATCGGCGCTCCAAGGAAGGGGCACTCGAGTCGGCCCGTTGGGAGGCGTTCCGCAGGTATCTCTCCGACTTCTCCAGACTCGAGGAAGCGCCCCCGATCTCTCTCGAACTGTGGGACCGATTTCTTGTCTATGCCATCGTGTTTGGCGTCGCCGCCGAGGTCCTGCAGCAGGCTCGGTTGCATGCCCCGCCGGAACTGGAGACCACCTCCTCGATCTACTGGTTTGGCACCTACGGCTACTCCGGGGGTCACAGTGAGAATGCCTTTGCCGGGATCCAGGCCTCACTCGCCGGTGCCTTCACCCCTCCGTCTTCGAGCGGTGGAGGTGGGGGCTTTTCCGGCGGCGGAGGCGGCGGAGGTGGGGGTGGCGGTGGCGGTGCCTGGTGATTGGTTACGCCGAGAGCAGATAGAACGCCGAGAACCGGTTGCTGATGTCATCCAATGTCTGGAAGTGGCTGAAACCGGCGTCAGCGGCAAAGCGCTCGGCCTTCTGCCAGCCCCAGGCCGCGCCCAAGCCGTCGCCACCTTTGGCCAGTGACTGGGTCATGCAGTGCATGGTCGAAATCCCATAGAGCAAAGCCCCGCGTGGGTTCAGATTCTCCTCGAGGTTCGAGCTGGCGTAGGGCTCCATCATCAGATACAGGCCGTCGTCGGTTAGCGATTCCCTGATCTGGCGGAGCCCCGCCATGGGCTCGGCAAGGTCGTGAATCACGTCGAATGTGGTGATGAAGTCGAAACCGGGCTCGGTAGGGATGGCTTCGGCCCCTGCCACCTGGAATGAGGCATTGGGGATGGCCCGCGCTCTATCTGTCGCCACCCCAACCGAGTCCGCCGAGATGTCGAAGCCCACGACGTCACAATTGGGGTAGGCCTGAGCCATCAGGATCACGGCACTGCCCGAACCACAACCGACATCGGCAATCCGTATTCCGGACTCCAAACGTCTCGCCAGTCCGGGCACGGCTGGCAGCCAGCGGTTGGTGAGAAAGATCTTCTGAGAGGGGCTGTTGCCCCGGCCGATGCCGCGTATCAAGCCTGGCCCGAACTGCTCGAAAGCGACGCCGCCGCCGTGAGCCGTGGCATTGGCGATCCCGTCGATTTGACCCATCACCGCAGGGATCATGTCGAACCAGCCGCCCATGAAGTACGGGCTGTCCTCGTCGGAGAGGAAGAGGGCGTGCTCGGGTGGGAGATCGAAACGCTCCGATTCGGGGTCATAGTCGACCACTCCGGCTGCGGCGAGACCGGAGAGAATCTCCTTCACATATCTCTCCTCGAGGCCGGCGGCAACTGCGATCTCCACAGAGGTGCCGCCCTGTCCGCTGCCGAGATACTCCGACAGGCCGCTCCGATCGGCGACTGCCAGAAGGCCAATCGTGGTGGCCCCGGAGGCGATCTCCAGAAACCGGTCGAGAAACGATTCGATCTTGACCCGATCCATCTCGCGCCTTTCAGGCTCCCAGTTTGGTGATCATGGCCCAGATCACGACGGAGAGAACCAGGAAGTCCCACATCGAAACCTGGCGCGAGGCCTTGATCGCAGGTTCGACATCGACACCCGTTGTGGCGGCCTCCAACAGACGCTCGTTGCTCTTCTTCCCGATCGTGGATTGGATGATGCCAGAGGCGACGAAGGCGCCAAACCCGATCAGGACGAACGTGCTCCCCCAGCCGAATGCATCGGAGACCAGGACCAGCCCGATGCCGGAGAGGATCACCAACCCTGATGCGACCGAGTAGTAGACGGTGGCCCTTTTCTCCAACGTCGCCAGCGCCTCTCCGCCAGATGGAGGCTGCAATCGGGCCGCTGTGGAATTGCTGATGAGGCTGTAGGCCCCTCCTCCCAACCACATCGCGGCACCGACGATGTGAATGAACAACAGGCCATCTCGCATCTGTGTATCTCCAGTTCAGAGGACGGCCTGAATCTATTCGACCCAACGCGGCCGAGGCTCAGCCGGTTGCGAGCATTCCGCTACGGACCGTTTCCCACACCAGGTTGGTCGCAGGTCGATAGGCGAGATGGGCTTCGGAGGGTGCGTCCAGGATCACCAGGTCGCCGGCGGCCCCTGGCCTGAGGAGCCCTTGATCGTCGAGGCCCAGCGCGATCGCCCCACCGCGGGTTGCGGCGTAGACGGCCTGTTCGACAGTCAGCTCCATCAGCACACAAGCCAGCGAGATCACCAACCCCATCGACTCGATGTAGGACGTTCCCGGATTGCAATCGGTGGCGAGGGCGACGGTCACCCCTCGGTCCAACAGCATCTTCCCTGGGGCTTGCGGATGCCGCAGCGAGTAGGAGGCGCCTGGTGTGAGCACGCCGCAGACTCCAGCAGAGGCCAATGCGTCGGCGTCGTCGACTGTGGCCCAATCGAGATGATCTGCGGACATGGCTCCCAACTCGGCGGCCAGGAGGGCGCCCCCGCTGTGGCTCAACTGCTCGGCGTGGACACGAGCGGGTAGGCCGAGGGCGGCCGCCGACTCGAGGATCCGTCTGCCCTGGTCGAGGTTGAAGGCGCCCTTTTCGATGAAGACGTCGCAGAAGTCGGCCTCAGGGGCCAAAGCAGGCAGCATCTCGTCGACGACCAAGTCGACGTATCCGTCGTGATCATGTTGGAACTCCTCGGGGAAGCTGTGGGCGCCGAGGAAGGTGGTCTTGATCGTCACTGGAAACTCTTCTCCGAGGCGACGGGCGACCCGGAGCAGTTTCTGTTCCGTTGCCAGGTCCAGTCCGTAGCCGGTCTTGACCTCGAGGGCGGTCGTGCCACTGGAAATCATCCTGCGGGCCCGGCTTGAGGCCTCCCGGAGCAGGACATCCTCTGATGTCGCCCTGGTGGCAGCCACCGTGGAGCGGATCCCACCACCGGTATATGGAGTCCCGGCGAGACGCCCCACGAACTCATCGGCGCGGTCTCCCGCAAACACCAGGTGGGTGTGAGCGTCGACCAAACCGGGGATCACGGCCCGACCCTCACAGTCGATTCGGCGGCTCGCGCCCTGCAAAGGGGCATCTGCCTCGGGCCCGGCGTAGGAGACCCGCCCGCCATAGATGGCAACAGCTGCTCCGAGGACAGGCGGGCCGTCGTTGGTGATCAGCCGTCCGATGCCAGTGATCAGCAGGTCCGTCATCCGGTGTGCCCGGAGACCACCGCCTCGATCTCCCCCAATCCGATCAGCTCCGCAACCGTCTCGATCTCCGCGGCCAGCGGGCGGTCTTCGGTCAATGGTGGGACGTGCTCCCGAATCAGGGCGGCCACTGCCGAGGTGCCGGGGGCGGGCCGCAACGGTCGTCGGTATTCGAGGGCCTGGGTTGCGCACAGCATCTCAACTGCAAGGACCCTGCGGGTGTTGTCCAGGACCGGGAACAGCTTCCGCCCCGCGCCCCAGCCCATCGAAACGTGATCTTCCTGCATGCCGGAGGTGGGAATCGACTCCACGGAGGCGGGATGGGAGAGAACCCGGTTCTCGGCGACCAGGGCTGCCTGGGTGTATTGGCTGATCATGTATCCGGAGTTGACGCCGGGATCCGGCGACAGAAAGGCAGGGAGCCCGGCCGAGCGGGTGGGGTCCAGCATCCGGTCCGTCCGCCGTTCGGAGATCGAACCCAGCTCGGTCACCGCGATCGCACAGAAGTCGAGGACGAAGGCGAGGGGCTGGCCGTGGAAGTTGCCCGCGGAGATCACCTCGGCCGTGTCGGCGAAGACGATCGGGTTGTCGACCACCGAGCCGATCTCGATCTCCAGGACGCTTGCCATGTGGTCGAGGGTGTCGGCCACCGCGCCGTGGACCTGGGGAGCGCAGCGCAACGAATAGGCATCCTGGACCGCGTGATGGAAATCGTCCGCATGGCTGGCCCCGATCTCGCTGCCTTCGAGGAGGGTGGCGATCCGGCGGGCCGACCGACCCTGCCCGGGGTGGGGCCGCAGCGCATGGACGTCGGGTCGGAACGGCCGGGAGCTACCCATCACCGCCTCGACGGTGAGGGCGCAGGCCACGTCTGCTGCCAGCAGGAGGGTGTTGGCCTGATCATGGGCGAGGATCCCCATTGCGGCCATTCCCTCGGTCCCGTTCAGCAGTGAGAGGCCTTCTTTGGTGTGAAGGCGCAGTGGTTCGAGGCCAGCCTTCGCGAGGGCCTGCGCGCCTGTGAGGATCTCTCCGTTCCATCGAACCTCACCCTCCCCAATCAGTGGGAGCGCGAGATGGGCGAAAGGTGCCAGGTCCCCGGAGGCGCCGACCGAGCCCTGGGAGGGCACGACCGGCAGGAGCCCCCGGTTGAGCATCTCGATCAGCCGTTCGACGATCTCTAGGCGGACGCCGGAATGACCTTGGGACAGCGTGCGCGCCCGGAGCAGGAGCATTGCCCGAACCAGGACATCGGGAAGCGGCTTTCCGACGCCTGCGGCATGGGAGCGGATCAGGTTGTATTGGAGGGTCTCGGTCTGGTCACGGCCGATGTGGGTGGATGCGAGAGCGCCGAATCCGGTGGTGATCCCGTAGACCACTTCCTGAGAGTCGACGGCAAGCTCAACGACATCTCGCGCCGGCGTCATTCGATCTGCGAGACCGGGACTTGCGACCACTTTCGCCCCATCGCGGGCGACGGAGATCACATCCGCTCGGGTGAGGGGGCGGCCGTCGATGACGATGGTCTTCACGCCCGCTCACGCTACAGAGTGGATTCCAGGGAAGCTCACAACTTCGGATACCGTTGTCAATGGAATGACAGATCTGACACCGCTTTTGTCGCAACCAGGGGCTTCGGTCGCAGTGATCGGCGCCACCGATCGCCCCTCCAAGTATGGCGGGATCATTTATCGAGACCTGAAGGCCAAGGGCTACAAGGTATTCGCGGTCAACCCGTATCGGGAGGCTGTTGACGGCGATCCTTGCTGGCATTCGGTCGTGGACCTTCCTGAGACCCCCACCATCGCCGATTTCGTGATCCCGGCTGCGAGAGGCCTGCTGGTGCTCGATGAATGTGAGCAGGCAGGGATTCAGAACATCTGGGTCCAACCCGGGGCCGAGTCATCCGAGTTGGAGGAGCGACTTTCCAACGGGCCCTTCGTGTGGCTGACCCGGGCCTGCATCATGGTTCGGGCCGGGCACGCCGTCGCCTGAGAAAGGGAGATCATGACCACACTCGAGAACCGGCCGAACACCGCACTCCTCGTCATCGACGTGCAGACCGGAGTCGTCGGGGGAGCCCACGAGCGAGACGCGATGGTGGCCAACGTTGTCAACCTCGTCGATAAGGCGCGCCGGGAACAGGTTCCTGTGGTCTGGGTGCAGCACTCCGACGAACAGCTCGAGAGGGGGAGCGACGACTGGCAGCTAGTCGCCGAACTGACCCGAGACGATGCCGAGCCACTCGTCGAGAAGAACTATGCCGACTCATTCGAGGACACCGCACTCGAAACCGTGCTATCGGGCCTGGGAGTCGGGCGACTCGTTGTAGTCGGTGCACAGACCGATGAGTGCGTCCGCTCGACGCTCCACGGGGCGTTGGTCAGGGGATACGACGCGACCCTTGTCAGCGACGCTCACACGACCGAGGACCTGTCCGAATGGGGGGCGCCGCCGCCGGACCAGGTGATCGCGCACACCAACATGTATTGGAGCTTCCATAAGGCGCCGGGGCGGACGGCAGGGACGGTCGAGACCAAGGATGTCGACTTCGGCGCCTAGATCCTCCCTGCGAAGAGCTCCCTCGCGATGATGTTGCGCTGGATCTCAGAAGTGCCCTCGTAGATGCGGGGGGCGCGAACCTCGACATAGAGATGGGCAAGTGTGGAACCCGCTTCCAGCCCTCTCGCTCCCAACACCTGTATCGCCACATCCACAGCCTGCTGGGCGGTTTCGGTAGCATAGAGCTTGGCCATGGCGGCCCTTCCGGTGAGGGCCTCGCGGTCGCCTGAGTCATGGGACTCGGCCGCGGCGTACACCAGATGGGTAGCGGCCTCGATGGCGAGCCTCACGTCGGCCAACTGATGGGAAACGCCCTGGAAGTCCGAGATCGGCGTCCCGAACGCAGTTCTGGTGGTCGCATGGTCGACCGCGATGTTGAGGGCGGCTTCGGCCATTCCGAGAGCGAAGGCGCCGACACTGGGCCGAAACAGGTCGAGGGTTTGCATGGCGACCCGGAATCCATGATCCACTTCGCCGAGGACGTGGGTGGCCGGAACCAGTGCGCCATCGAAAATGAGCCTGCCTAGAGGATGGGGCGAGATCATGGGAATGGTCTCACCGGACACACCGGGAGTGTCCCTGGCAACCACGAAGGCGGTGATTCCACGGGACCCGGCACCTTCGGTGGTCCTGGCAAAGACGGTGTACACGTCGGCGTCGGGCGCATTCGAGATATACGCCTTCTCCCCGCTGATCCGATAACCGTCACCGTCGGGCTCGGCACTGGTGGTCAACGCCGCCGCATCCGAGCCCGCCCCGGGCTCGGTGAGGGCAAACCCGGCCACCGCCTCCCCGATGCGCACCCTGGGGATCCACTCATCCCTGACCGTTGCGGTGCCCGTGAGGTGGATAGGTATCGCGCCCAGGCCCTGGACGGCGAATGTGGTTTCGGCTCCCGTGGAGACTCGAGCCAGTCCCTGACGGATGGCGCAGAGGTCGGTGGCTGTGACCCCCTCGGTGGCGAAGAGACGGTCGAAAAGGCCATGATCGGCGATGGCCTTGACCAGGTCTCGATTGACCCGGCCGGGCATGCCTTGCTCGGCCACATCGAGCAAGGTGCGGGCGATCCGCTCGGACTCGTCGACCAGGGGAAATGAGCTCATGAGGCAGGTCTCAAGTTACCGGCAAGAAATCGCGGTCACACAAGGTGCCCGACTCTTGCCAGCGAATAGTGTTCGCGGCACAACCCGCCATCTCGAGCTAGGAGAGCCGATGTCCACCATGAAGGCTGTTCGGATCCACACCTACGGGGGCCCGGAGGTACTCACCTATGAAGATGCGCCCCGCCCGGAGGCTCAGGCGGGTGAGGTAGTGGTCAAAGTCCACGCCACCTCGGTCAACCCGTTCGATGTCGCGGTCCGCTCTGGCTACATGGCGGGCTATTTCAACTACACCCTGCCCGTGATCCTGGGAACCGATCTCGCCGGGATCATCGAAGAGGTCGGCGAAGGTGTTGAAGGCTTCTCGCCGGGTGACAGCGTCTACGGCAGGGCCGGTGTAATTCGCGATGGCGCCTACGCCGAATACGCAGTGCTGCCGGCTACCGATGTCGCCGCCAAGCCCAAGACGCTCGACTTCGTTCACTCGGCTGCGATCCCTCATGTGGTCCTGACTGCATGGCAGGCACTGATTGAGGCGGGGGAGATTTCTGAGGGACAGACGGTTCTCGTCCATGGAGCCGCGGGCGGCGTCGGCCACATGGCCGTTCAACTTGCCAAGACTCGCGGGGCGACGGTGATCGGCACGGCATCGAACAACATGGATTTCCTCCGCATGCTCGATGTCGATCAGGAGATCGACTACTCGACCACACCGTTTGAAGATGTGGCGGTCGACGTCGATCTCGTCCTTGACATTGTCGGTGGCGACACCCAGGACCGCTCCTGGTCGGTTCTCAAGCCGGGGGGAATGCTGGTCTCGACGGTGCAGGCGCCAGATGTGGAAATTGCGCTCAACCACGGGGTGCGCCAGCACATGGTCATGACTTCCCCACCGATCGGGGAAACCCTGACCGAGGTTGCCGGGATGGTGGACGCCGGGATCATCGTCCCCGAAGTCTCCAAGGTGTTTCAGTTATCCGAGATCCGACAAGCACACGAGTTGATTGCTCAAGGGCACACGCGGGGCAAGATCGCGGTGCAGGTCGTGCCTGATTAGCCTCGACTGATTGAGCCCACACCGCGCCTCTGCGGCTTTTACCGAATCCTGGGATAACTTCGGCTTCGAAGTCGACCACGGAGTGGCCACGGTCACCTTCAATCGCCCGGATCGCCTCAACGCATTGACCTTTGAGGTCTATGCGGATCTCCGCGACCTGCTCGGAGAGCTCGAGCATTTTGAGGATGTGTCGGTCCTGGTGATCACCGGAGAAGGCCGTGGGTTTTGCTCCGGCGGTGATGTCGATGAGATCATCGGCAGGTTGCTGAAGATGGACTCCAAGGGCCTCCTCGAGTTCACCCGTATGACCGGTTCAGTGGTGGAGCGGATCAGGAAGCTCCCGATGCCCGTCATTGCCGCAGTCAACGGAGTGGCCGCCGGCGCGGGAGCGGTGATTGCCCTGGCTTCGGACCTGCGAATCCTTGCCAAATCGGCCTCATTCCAGTTTCTCTTCACCAAGGTCGGGCTGGCGGGTGCCGACATGGGCTCTGCATATCTCCTCCCACGTGTCGTTGGCCTGGGGAGGGCCACCGAGATGCTGTTGCTCGGGGACAAGGTGGAGGCCGAGGCGGCAGTAGCGATGGGTCTCGCCTCGAAGGTGGTGCCTGACGATGATCTGGCGGGTGAAGTGTCAGCGCTAGCCCGGCGTCTTGCCGAGGGGCCGACACTTGCCTTTGGAGCCACCAAGGTCCTGATCGGCCGGGAGCTCGACATGGACCTGGCTTCGGCGATCGAGTTGGAGGCCTTCACCCAGGCGCACTTGATGACGACCAGGGATCACTCCGAGTTCTATGAAGCCTTCACCGGGAAGCGGCCTCCGGTGTGGGAAGGCCGATGAGTCGTCATCATCTCTTCAACCCGGATGATTTGACGCCGCCTTACGGCTTCTCCCACGGTGCGCTGGCCACATCGGGCCGGACCCTCTACATCGCCGGGCAAACCGGCCATCACCCCGATCTGAGCATCGATGACGGCCTTGTCGACCAGTTCGCAGAGGCGTGTCGCTCGGTGGCCAGGGTCATCGAGGAGGCCGGTGGCGAACCGGGCGACCTGGTCTCCCTGACCATCTACACCACCGAACCGGGCTCGTATCGAGAGAACCTCGACGAGATCGGCGCCGCCTATCGCCAGGTCTTTGGCCGTCATTTCCCGCCGATGGCCCTGATCGGTGTCGCCGAGCTCTTCGACGCACGCTCGGTGGTCGAGCTTGTTGGTGTGGCCGTCGTCAGTCCTTGATCTCCCTACAACCCGGCCAACACCCCGGCGAGACGGTCGACATCGTCTTCGTCGTGATAGACACCGAAGCCGATGCGAAGCCGGTCAGCGCGGTAGTCGGTGATTACTCCTCGCTCATGAAGCGCCCCGTAGGCGCCACCGGCGTTCTCGGACCTGAAGGTGAGGAAGTTCCCCCTCTCGGCTGGCGCAGGAGGGATCAACTCGCCGGGCAGGCTGCCTGATCCCAGGAGCCGGTCCTGGAGACGGGTGACATGAGTGTGGATATCGGCAACCGTCACCCCCATTTCGGCTAGCCACGCCTGAACGGCCCGCATCCGATAGATGCCAGAGACGTCATAGGTCGCCCCGGCGAATCTCGAGCCGTCCTCGGAGTAGGGAATCTGACCGCTGACTCCGCTCTCCAATTGGCCGAACCCGGCGTACCAGCCGGTGTCAACCGGCCGCGCGCCGTAACCGGGTGGCGAGTGGAGAAAGCAGGCGCCCTCGCCGGCCATCGCGTACTTGTAGCCACCTGCCAGAAAGAAGACCCGGTCCTGGATGGCGCCGAGGTTGGTGGGACGGGCCATGAATGCGTGGTACCCGTCGATCACGACGAACGCACGATCCTCTGAGACTGCGGAGATCACCCGGTCCAGATCGGGAACCACGAAACCTGAATCGAAGAACACCTGACTCAAGTAGATCAGGTCGTGGACTCCGGCCCTGGCTTCCCGGGTGAAACGACCGGCGAAGGTGTCGAAGGGCTCTCCCGATATCCGATCCACGATGGCGAGGCCTGCCTCCTCCCAGCGCCGTGACTGGCGGTTGAAGGAGTGAAACTCGGCGTCGGTGGTGAGGATCCGCACCGGGGGCTCGAGACAGGAGAAGATCCGGATCAGGAAGTCGTGCGTGTTGGGGCCAAACGTGAGGGTGTTTGGATCGGCGAGGCCTAGGACCGAGGCCACCATCTGCTGCGTCTCCGGGATCACGGTTCCGAAGACGTGATCCCACTTGTCGTCCATGAGTCTCGCGGCGTCCAGCCACGTCTCTTGCTGCGCGTCGTAGGAGACATCGGGCCACGGGTGATGGGAGTGGGCTGCGAAATGGAGGCGAATCACCACAAGCGATGGCAGCAGCAGCCGCGGCGGAAATGCTTGATCGCGGCGACCGTGCGGTAAGAGCGGACGGTCACGTAAGAAACCTTCGGCACAACCGTGACGACCGGCTTCGAGTAGGCAACGTTGCGATAGAAGCGGCGGCATCCGCAGCGTGGTAGAGTATGATAGAGCCGCTTCACGTACACGGTCCGATAGCTGCGGACGCGCACGTAAGAGACCTTCTTCACGACGTGATCGACCGGCGTGCGATAGTACACCTTCTTTGCATAGGTGCAGCAACCGTGCGCCTCAGCTGGCGTCGCGACGGCCATGCCCATACCGGCCATGACGCCTGCGGCAGCCAGAATTCCAAGTAGTTTACGCATCAAAACCTCCAAAACGCCCACGTAGATTTCCCCTTCCGGACGCCATGTTTATGGTCGCCGGACTTCACGCTTTTTATGGATAACACGGAAGGCATTCCGCCGTTATTTAATGCCAAGAGAAACGCCGATATCCTTGGAAATACGGCTAAAAATCGAAGCGTGTCTGTATCGGAATTCGACAAGTCGTATCGAAACGAATTGGCGGCAAACGAAATTGGGAAGTGTTGCCTATCCCGTGATACATTTCTTCATTTGGAATTGACGGTTGAAAGCAGACGATTGCGATCTGTTGTGGGGATAAAACACAAAGAGTTTCGTAACTTGTTTTATGTGCAAACAATGAAGGGAAATTGAATTATTGCGCTGCCTCAGGAAAGTCCGGGGGCGCCGAAATAAATCGACAAGAAATGGCTCGTGCCGATGCATGTGGAAGGTATGGATACGGATAATTGTGTGCTGGAGCAGTCGCTCTTACAGCCACCAGCGCAGCCGCCGGCACGAGGGAACGCTGAAGAAGGGGCCGCTGTCGAAAGCGCGGGCGAGAGGGGTGGGGCGCCCATTAGCCAGGAGGGGCCGAGCCGAGGGAGAGGCGCCTGAGCTAGGGCGGGCACCCTAGGGGTCGCCACGAGGGGTCGCCTCTGAGGATTGCTACAGCCTCAACGGCAGCCGGCAGCGGTTTTGGCGTCCTCGCCGATGAGGTGCGCGATGCCGTCGCCGCCGGCGTCGCTCACGCGCAGGGGGTCGGTGCAGCGCCAAGCGGACACCGCCTTGTGCGCCGCCGCCGCCGTCTCGTCGTTGACGGGCACTCCCCAGGCTTCGGCCGGCGGAATGGCGGCATTGGGCGTGCTGCCCGTCGCAGTAACGGCCGGGGCTTCGGCGGCAGGTGCCTCCGCAACCGAAGGCTGTGCAGCGGGCGCTTTGGCGGCAGGGACCTTGGCCACGGTCGTCTTGAAGGCCGGCTGTGTGAGAGCGGGGACGGGCTTAGCCGCAGGCGGTCTGCGGGGCGGGTGCCTTGTTGGCAGCTACGGGCTTCTTGGCCGTCGGCGGCTTGGCCGCGATCGGGGCGGGTGCCGGCATCCCTGTAGGCGGATTGGCCTTGGCTTCCACAGCAAGGGCTGCCGCATAGCACTGGTCGAGGTTGCGACAGCGCCGTTCCGCGGACGGGTGTGTGGATGTTTCGGGCGCTCCATCGAACGACTGGCACACCTGGTCGAGCCCTTTGCGATCGAGCCAGTGCTCGTGCACGCCCTGCTGCACGGCGAAGCAGTCGGCCTTGAGCTCGCTGTCGCCGACGGTCAGATGCCCGCATTCGTGCTTGAACACGAAGATGCGCACCGTTTCCGGCTGGTCCTTCAGCGTGTCGGGGTTGAGGATGACGAAGTCGTCGCCGGCGCCCCCCTCGCTGGGAAGCGTGCGGTCGATCATGATCTGGGCGTTGTGACACTGCACCTCGGTCGCCGAGCGTGACGCTACGGCCAATCCACTGCTCGGCCTTCGCCGGGATGGGATGGGTGTAGATGCCGGCGCTGAGAAGAGCGCGCAGACGATGGGTGCCGCCAGAAAGCTACGCAGGAGACGCATGCACTCGCTCACAAGCCCCCCCGGCCCTCCGAGCACGTCGGAGCGATGTAGGAGGCCGATTGGGCCCGAATTGGGACGTAGCGCGCGAGATGGTTAGCGCGGGATCCGACGAAAAGGCTCGGGCTCGACTTTTTTTGAAGGCCGCGGGTCTGGCGGCGGCAACAGAACGCACCCCTAAGGTGCCCCAAACCGGGTCTTGAGCTTCGCCGTCAGGCCGAGCACGTGCCCGACATCCGCCAGCAGCCCGCGCCACTCGCCGAGCGCTATCGAGAACGGGTTGTGGCCCACCTCCCGTCCCTTGAGGCCAAAGCGCAGGGGCTCCTCGCGGCGCGTCGTTCGACCTGCTCGAGCTTTCGCGCGAGCACGTCATGACTGGACGCGCGGGCGGGCGGAGCCGCTCGACCGCACCATCGACGCGTAGGTAAGCCGCCCGGTCATGGACAACCGTGCGGCCGCCATCGATGATGCGGCGCATTCGACGTTCAAACGAGGGGGAGCCCGTGACCCAAGAGAAGGATGAGCGAGGCATCGACCTCGACATCAAGGACGCCATCGAGGGGCACGAGCGTTTTCGCCAGCAGTTCGAGCGCGACCGCGCCTTCTACAAGAGCTTGGCGCAGAAGCAGCAGAAGCCGCGCCTCCTCTGGATCGGCTGCGCCGACAGTCGCGTGGTGCCTGCACAGATCACCAGCGCCGACCCGGGCGAGCTGTTTGAGATCCGCAACGTCGCCAACGTGGTGCCACCGGCCGACGCGGCCGACGATGCGGTCGGTGCGGCGATCGAGTATGGCGTCGGCCACCTCGGCATCGACGACATCGTGGTCTGCGGCCACACGCACTGCGGGGGCATCAAGGCGCTGCTAGAGCCGATCCCGCCCGACCGCGAGGCGCACCTCGGCCGCTGGGTGGAATTCGCGCGCCCCGCGCACCAACTCATCGCGGCTGCACGCGTGCCGGAAGCGGAGGCTCTCACCGCGACCATCAAGGCGCACGTGCAGTTCCAGCTCGACAACCTGATGACGTACGACATCGTGCGTGCGGGAGTGGCGGCGGGCCGGCTCAACATCCACGGCTGGCTCTACGACATGGAGACGGGGTACCTTACGGCTTACGATCCAAGCGACGGCTCGTGGCGCGGATTGCTCGAGATGGCGGGAACCGAAGCCGCGGCCGGCACTTAATGATGGCGGGCCGCAGGGGCCATTCGTGGCGGCCAAGTGTTGCCATGAGCCCGTGGCAAGCTCAAATCAGCTACCTTCGGGCGTCAGCAAGCGGAGAGAATAGCCATGGCTGACAAGACCATATTGGTGGTGCCGGGAAAGAAGCTGCAGGTGCCGCGCCTCTTGAAGCGCGCGTTGCTGGTGGCGGGCTCCGTCGCGCTTACGGCCGCGCTAGTGCTGGCGATTGTCGTGAGCAATGGCTTCCTGACCACCCGCGGCCGTGTGCTGCAGGGCTGGGACGCCTGGATCGGCTTCATCAACCGCCCCGACATCCTGGCAACGATGATCCTCACCTCGATCGTGACGGTGCTGTTCGTCTATTGGCACCGCGACCAGGAGCGGAAGTAGGCTTTCGCTAAACCGTCATCCTGCCGGCAGGGTGAACGTGGCCGTTGGTAACTTCCCGCCGGCCAACGCTTTCCGCGTGCCTTGCGCCCCCGTTTGGTCATATTGCGAGGCAACATGCCCTCTTGGGGATGCGGGCCATGCACGGCAATGTCGGCTTCGGTGCGCGCCGGTTGGGCAAATCCATCGGGCGTGTTTTCCCCTGCCGGCATCCCGCCGGGCCCTTCCCACGATCACGGATCAACAGATGAACCCCACCGACCTGACGCATGAAGCCATCGGCGCCGCGACGACGCCAGGCGGCTTCTCGTTCCTCGAGCTGTTTCTGAATGCCTCGTTCGTCGTGCAGTTCGTGATGGCGGGCCTGATGCTAGCTTCCATCTGGTCGTGGGCCATCGTGGTGGAGAAGTTCTTCGCCTTCCGGCGCGCACGCGCCGAAGTCCGATCGCTTCGAGCACATGTTCTGGTCGGGGCAGTCGCTGGACGAGCTCTACACCGCGCTGTCGCGTACCAAGCCCATAACGATGGCGGCGCTGTTCGTTGCCGCGATGCGCGAGTGGAAGCGGTCAGTCGAGGGAAACATCCGCGCGCTCGGCGGCATCCAGTTGCGCGTCGAGAAGGTGATGGACGTCACCATCAGCCGCGAGATGGAGCGCCTCGACCGCCGACTGCTGTTCCTCGCCACCGTTGGCGCCACTGCGCCCTTCGTCGGCCTGTTCGGCACGGTGTGGGGTATCATGACGAGCTTCCAGGCGATCGCGCTGTCGAAGAACACCAACCTCGCAGTCGTGGCGCCCGGCATCGCGGAGGCGTTGTTTGCGACCGCGCTCGGCCTGCTCGCCGCCATCCCCGCGGTCATCTTCTACAACAAGTATTCGGCCGATAGCCAAGCGATCAGCCACCGGCTGGAAGCGTTTGCAGACGAGTTCGCCGCCATCGTTTCGCGGCAGATCGACGTCAGAACGTAAGTCGCCTTCGTATTTGGGAAAGCTCTAGGGCTTAAAGGGAACCATGGCTGCGAGCATCAGGGCGACACCTCAGGCTGCAGGTCGCCGCCGGCGATCGCGCCGCCACATGCCCATGTCAGAGATCAACGTCACGCCCATGGTCGACGTGATGCTCGTGCTCCTCATCATCTTCATGGTGGCCGCGCCGCTGTTGCAGGTCGGCGTGCCGATCGAGCTGCCCGAGGCCAAGGGCAAGCAGCTGCAGTCGAGCAAGGAGCCGCTCGCCATCACGGTGAAATCCGACGGCACCGTCTACATCGGCGAGACGCTGGTGCCGCTCGACGAGGTCGCATCCAAGCTCAAGGCGATCGCCAAGAACGGCTACGATGAGCAGATATTCGTGCGCGGCGACAAGGGTGTCGCCTACGGCATCGTCATGCGTGTCATGGGCCGCATCAGCGCCGGCGGATTCCACAAGGTCTCCCTCGTCACGGAAGTGGAGGATGGAGGCTAGCGCGATGATCGCGAAATTCGCCATCATCATCTGCAAGGTAGCGAGCGAATTTAGCGATCTGAATCGCACTAGCAAATCCATGCTTCTAGTACCCCTTGTGATGCCGAAGTTCGCTCTCGGCCCCAGCCGCGAACTCTGGCGAACTCCGGCATCGGGATACTAGGCGTGTACCGCGGGTTCCTAGCCTCGTTCATCGGCCACGCCTTGCTGCTCGGCTGGGCCCTCATCTCGATCCATCGCACGCCGGACCTCATGCCCGAGACGGTGGCGATCGAGGCGACGCTCATCACGCCGTCGGAGCTCACGCGCCTGAAGCAGGGCGATCCCCAAGTCCAAGGTCGCCGAGGCGAAAGCCAAGGAGGAGGAGAAACCCGACGTCTCCAAGAAGGAAGCCGAGAAGCCCAAGCCCGTCACCGAGCCGCCTCCCGCTGCCGCGCCGCCGCCGGAGCCGCCCAAGGCCGAGGAGCCCAAGCCCGAGCCGCCGAAGGCGGAAGAGCCGAAGAAGGATGCCATCGCGGACAAGCTCGAGGCTTTGCCGCCGCCGCCCGAGCCCACGCCCGGCCCCACGCCCGAGGACAAGCAGAAGCTCGAGGAGAAGCTCGAGCAGGAGAAGAAGGCCGAGGAGCTGAAGAGGGCGGAAGAGAAAAAGAAGGCTGAGGAGAAGAAGAAGGCCGAAGACAAGAAGAAAGCGGAAGAGAAGAAGAAGGCCGACGAGAAAAAGAAGAAGCTCGCCGAAGCCAAGAAGAAGTTCGATGCCGACAAGATCGCGGCGCTGATCGACAAGTCGCCGGACAAGCGCGGCGCGCCACGGTCGGCCGTGCAGCCGACGAAGCCGACCGACTACACCGGGCCGACCATGGGTGAGCGCGAGGGCCACGACACCGTGCTGTCGGCGCGCGAGCAGGATCTGTTGAAGTCCATGATCAACTCGCAGCTACAGCCGTGCGCGAAAATGCCGGGCGGGGGCGGCGGCACCGACACGCCGGTCGTGAACGTGCGCTTCCAATTGCGCCAGGACGGCTCGCTCGACGGCGAGCCAGTTCTGGTCGCGCCGCAGAGCTCGCCGCTCTACTCGATCGCTGCGGATGCCTCCATCCGTGCCATCAAGCAATGCGCACCGTTCCAGTTACCGGCGGACAAGTACGGCGCCTGGAGCACGGTCACGTGGGAGTTCGATTGGCCGGTCATCTTAGGGCTGGTGCAACGATGATCTTGATCGGGCGTCGCCCGGAAGCGAAGGTTTGAGCCATGCGAGACGACACTTGGAGACACGTTAGCTTTCGCTCTGCGCCGTTGGCCGCATTGCTGTTGCTGCTGATCGCCGCGCCGGCGTTCGCGCAGCGCCCCGACGACAGCTACAAGGGACCGACGCAGGGCGGCGGTCTCGACAGCCAGTTGCGAGGGATGTCGCCTGCGCCGACAACGCCAGGACCGCGTGCGCGCGACGCGGCGCCGGCTCCCGGCGGCGGATTGCAGGGGCGGCAGACGCAAGGCACGATCGCGCCGATTCCGATCGCCATTCCGGTCTTCCTCGGGCCCGATGCCAAGCTCGCGGCCGACGTCGCCGACGTCATCACCGCTGATCTCGATCATTCGGGTCTGTTCCGGCCGCTCGACCGCGCCTCGTTCCTCGAGCAGGTGCGCGACGTGAATGCGGCGCCGCGCTTTCCCGACTGGCGCTCGATCCAAGCCGACGCGCTCGTCGTCGGCAACGTCGGCCAGGGCCCCGACGGACGCATCATCGCCGAGTTCCGCTTGTGGGACGTAGCGGCGGGGCGCCAGCTCGCGGGCCAGCGCTTCGCGACGAGCGGGCAGAACTGGCGCCGCGTCGGCCACATCATCGCCGATCAGGTCTATCAGCAACTCACCGGCGAGAAGGGCTACTTCGACACCCACGTTGTCTTCGTCGACGAGACTGGGACAAAGCAGCAGCGCGTCAAGCGGCTCGCGATCATGGACCAGGACGGCCAGAACATCCGGCTTCTGAGCAAGGGGCAGGAGCTGGTGCTTACGCCGCGCTTCTCTCCGACGAATCAGGAAATCACCTTCATGTCGTACGCGGGCGACCAGCCGCGCGTGTTCCTGTTGAACCTCGAGACGGGCCAGCGCGAGACCGTCGGCGAATTTCCCGGCATGACGTTCGCGCCGCGCTTCTCTCCTGACGGCCAGCGCGTGATCATGAGTTCTTCAAAACGGCGGCAACTCGGCGATCTACGAGATGGATCTGCGCAGCAAACAGCGGCGGCAGCTCACGCCGGGCAATGCGATCGACACGAGCCCGAGCTACTCCCCCGACAGCCGCCAGATCGCATTCGAGACCGACCGCGACGGCACGCAGGAGATCTACGTGATGAACTCCGACGGTTCCAATCCGCATCGAATCAGCGGAGGCGACGGCCGCTACGCGACGCCCGTCTGGTCGCCGCGCGGTGACTACATCGCCTTTACCAAGCAACTCGGTGGCCGCTTCCTCATCGGCGTCATGCGGCCGGACGGCTCAGGCGAGCGCGTGTTGACCGAAGGCTTCCACAACGAGGGACCGACTTGGGCGCCGAACGGCCGCGTGATCATGTTCTTCCGGGAATTGCCGGGGGCAGAGGGCGGTCCGCGAATTTTTTCGATCGATCTCACGGGCTACAACGAGCGCGCGATTCCGACCCCGTCGTTCGCCTCGGACCCGGCGTGGTCGCCGCTGCTAAATTGAAACCCAAGTGAAACAGGATATCCTCAGCCGGGCTCGGGAGCGCGCGGGGGAGAATCGGTTTTCAGCGTGTTTTCATGCGCTTCAGAGTTAGTGCGCGACTACACACAAGTGTTCGCGGAGGCCTTGGAAAGGCGTTGCATTTTCGCACCTACCGGCTTGGAAAACTGAGGGATAACTGCCTCTGTTCTTGATCATCGGATGCAGCGCCAGTACGCCATTACATGGCTAGTGCCGAAGAAGCATCAGGAGATGATACCATGCAGGGTGTGAAGGGGCTGATCGTTATGTCAGCAGTCGTTGCGGCCGTCGCTCTGGGCGCGTGCCGCCGTGAAGAGCCGGCGCCGTTGAAACTGGGCGCCATGCCTGCCGCCACGCAGCCCGCTCGCTAAGAGCAGGCGGCAAGGCCAGGACAACATAGGAGAAAATGCTATGAAGAGTGCAATCGTACTCGCCGTCGTCGTCGCTGCTGTTGCTCTTGGCGCTTGCCGTCGTGAAGAGCCTGCTCCGCTGAAGCTCGGCGTGACCGTTCCGGTCGCTGGGCAGACTCGCTAACGGTACAGCCAACTCAACATTCAGGAGATTACGATGAAGGGGGCCATCCTTATTGCGACTGTGGTCGCTGCTGTTGCTCTCGGCGCTTGCCGGCGTGAAGAGCCTGCTCCGCTGAAGCTCGGCGCCGACGTTCCGGCCGCTACGCAGCCGGCTCGGTAACTCGACCACCGTGTTTCCTCCTTGGTTCGCCAAGGAGGCCAGATATCAGGACCGAGGTGCCGACGCTCAGGCGTCCACCTCGGTCTTGGTTTTTTTGTGCTTCGATCGTTGGCGTTGGTCTGTGCCTGATCCGTGAGCTGGCAATCCGTGCGCAGACTTTCGCGCCGCCGTTCCCCGTGCGAGGCGTCGCAAATTCACCTCGACCGCCGGATTAACGCTTAACTAGCCTCTGCGTGTCTCAATCGTGGCGATGCCGTGACCCTTTAGCGCCCTGGCCATTTGCAGTCCGCTCGGCCACATTTTCGCACGAAGCCTCGGATAACTCGGCATTTGAACTGGAACTGTCACCCCCGTCTGATGTTGAGTAGACGCTAGGACTGGT
Source organism: uncultured Acidobacteriota bacterium (assembly GCA_963778755.1). Taxonomy (GTDB): domain Bacteria; phylum Actinomycetota; class Acidimicrobiia; order Spongiisociales; family ZC4RG35; genus JALYNX01. The sequence goes on from CAVZVJ010000007.1 coordinate 248,607, forward strand.
GACGAAAAGGACTTCACGCATGGCCGTTTCACCCTGGCTTGCTCGCGCCGTCGCAACGCGCTTGCCGCCGCCGTTTCGAGGCGGGCTCTCGCGGCCTGCGCCAACATCGAGAAGAAGCCCAGACCGCGCAGCTCACCGGCAGGACAGCGGGTGACGCCGGCACGCATCGCGACTTCAGCGTGAACGTCGGCGACATCGTCTACTTCACCACCGACTCGAGCGGATCTGAGCCCGGAGGCGACCGCGACCCTGCAGAAGCAGGCGCAGTGGCTGCAGCGCTATCCGCAGTACACGATCACCATCGAAGGCCACGCGGACGAGCGCGGAACGCGCGAGTACAATATCGCGCTGGGCGCACGCCGCGCGACCACCGTTCGCGGGTTCCTCGCCCAGAACGGCGTCAACGGCTCGCGCATCCGCACCATCTCCTACGGTAAGGAGCGCCCGGTTGCGGTCTGCGACGACATCTCGTGCTGGTGCGCGAATCGCCGCGCGCGCAGACGGTGTTGAATTCCAGGGCCGGCGACGTCGCCAGGGCGACTCGGCGGTCGACCACCCGCGCCCTCTGAAACCTCCGCGATTGTTCTCGCTTGGCGTCGGCGTGCGCGCGGGCACTTGCCTCGTGAAGCGCATTGCGGTGCCTTCGGCGCGCCCGCTTTTCGCGCTTCCGAGGCAAAGTTTGGCCGCATTGGCCGCGCAGAACATCTCCATTATTTGAGCAGGTTGCAGCGCGAGGACGCGTGATGTTTCGGCCTGAGGCGGTACCGGCGGGGCGGCGCGGCGCGATGCTTGCCTGCGTGCTGTTCCTGGCCGTCGTCGCGCTCGATTCGCTGTCTGCCGTCCGTGCGTTGCCTTTGCAGTCGGCGCCGTCGAGCGAGGACGCCGCCGCCTACCCGGACGGCGATCGGGACACCCCCGCCGCTGCCGACGAGGACGCCGGCCGCTATCCCTACGCGGACGGCGCCTACGGCGACGGCACCTACGGACCCGAGCAGCGGGCGCAGGAACTCTATCTCGACGGCATGGACAAGCTCGGTGGTGGCCACCGCGAGTGGGCGCAGGAGACGTTCGAGAGCGTAATCGCCCGCTTCCCCAATTCGGCGGCCGCCGGTCTCGCACGCCAGCGGCTCGGCGACCTCTATCGCGGCACGCCCCCGACGAGCGCCACTACCGCCGTTTCCAACCCTGTCCAGCCCAGCTCAGCGCACGCGTCGTGGCGGTATCGCCGCCGGCTTCCGCGCCGGGGCGCGGCCCGATCTGGGAGCAGCAATACGTTGGTTGTCGCGCCTGACTCGTCGTCTTGCTAAGGCGTCGGCCTCGCCGCCGATGAACGACGGGTCGTAGTCCTTCTTCGCCTTCTTGTTGTTCTCGACCCACTGGTTGGTGCAGGTCTCGAGCAGGCAGAAGGACTTGTGGCCGATGAACCGCTCGTACATGCGCTTGTGGATGTCGGCCAGCGGCTCCTGGTGGATGTTGCCGTAGCTGGCGTGGATGCGGTCGCAGGTCATCACGTCGCCGTCGTTGGTGACGTAGAGCTTGTGCGTGCCCGCCGGGCAGCGGTCCTTGCCGCTCCAGAACAGGTTGTCCTCGCGGCAGCGCGGGTGGTAGCGCATCTTCCAGTAGTACTCGCTGTCCAGCCCGTCGTTGTTGTAGATCATCGGGTAGTTGAACAGGACCGAGAAGTCGTCCTCCTCGGCCATCCGGAAGGCGGTCTCGATGTTCTCGCGCTCCTTGCGGATGTTCACGACGGAGAGCGTCACCGAGATGCCCTGCTCGACGCAGTACTGCGCGAGGTCGCGCTTGAAGCTCTTGAGGTAGTAGCGCGCCGTAGCTCATCTGGATGGTGGAGAGGCCGGCCTTCTTCAGGCGGTCGATCTTCTCCTTGGTCAGCAGCGTGCTGTTGGTCACCAGCGAGATGACCGACGTCCTTCGGGATGGCGTCGACGACGTCGTAGATGTCCTTGCGCACCATCGGCTCGCCGCCGGTCACGTTGACGTGGATGAGCCCCAGCTCGTGCGCGTCGCGGGTCAGCTCGCGCCACCGTCTCCACCGACATGTCCGGCGGCTGCTTCTGCGCCTTCATCAGGTCTTCGGCGTAGCAGAACTCGCAGTCGAGATTGCAGATCCAGGTGACCGCCAGCTCGATGCTGCGCAGCGCGGGCATGCCGGCGCGCATGTTCGCCTCGGAGGCCAGCACGCGCAGCGCCTGCGCCGGGATTCTTGACGCCGAGCGAGAACTGCTTGACGGCCTTGCGGAGCATCAGGTCATGGGGTGCGCGGCGCTCGGGGTGTGGTTCGAGGTCTTCGGCCTGGCGAACGATGGCCCAGGATTGTAGCCCGAGAATCGGCATTCGCCCTGGCGTACCTTTCGGCCGACCGGGAACGCGACCGAGTCGGGCTGTTGGACGCTGCGCTAGCGCGCCGCGATCCGCACCCCGACCGGGGTCGGATCGATCCGATCGATGATCCCGTCATCGTCGGTGTCGACGTCCAGCCAGTTCGCGCGCCGTCGCCATCCATGTCGTCGAACCAGCGGTTCTGCTGGAGGTTCGGCTTGCCGTCCCGTCGATGTCGGGATCGTCCCGTTCTCGATTCCATCCCGTCCGCGTCGTCGTCGAGTCCGTCCGAGATGCGGTCGCCGTCGATGTCCACCTCGTCGACGCTGCCTTCGGAAGTTCGTCGCCATCGACGTCCGGGTCCGAGCCGTTCTTGCCACCGCTCCCGTCGACGTCGTCGTCGATGCGGTTACCGATGTTGTCGCCGTCGAGATCGTCCGACATCGGAAGGTCTGCCCAGCGGTGCCCGAAGCGCTCGGATCTTCGTCGTTCGGGATCTGATCGCCGTCGGCGTCGACGTCTACGGCGTTTCCCCCTGCCGTCGCTGTCGATGTCGTCGTCGATCTTGTTGGCGCGCCCAGCTCGCCATCGGCGTCGGGGTCGGCGCTGTTCGGGTCGCCGTCGCCGTCGACGTCGCCGTCGAGGTCGTTGGTGCGCCCGTCTCCGTCGGCATCGCTGTCCAGTCGTTCCCGAGTCCGTCGCCGTCGACGTCGCCGTCGAGCTGATTCGCGACCTGATCGCCATCGACGTCGTCGTCGAGCCCATTCTCGGCACCGTCGCCGTCGATGTCTCCACTCGATCCCTGCTCGCTGGAATTCGAAAGGTCGTCGCCGTCCGTGTCACGGTCCGCGCGATTCAGGATCCCGTCGCCGTCGGCGTCGGCGACCGCGTACCCCGACTGCGTGCCGCGTCCGACCGTGATCGCAATACCGAGCAAGCGCAGCATTTCCGGGTTCTTGGTCGTCAGCCCCCAGCCTGCGAGCATCGCGAGGCTCGCGACACGGCGATCAAGGCTGCCGCAACCACGCGGCGAATCGAGCGGCGTGAGGGGATCGCCGCAGCCTGCGCATCGACGGCTCGAGCGCTCCCAGCCGGGTTGCGGCAGTGATCCGGTAGACGGACTGGAAGCCGTGAAACCATGATTTTCCACTGTCACGATTCGCGCCCAGGGACTCGAGATCACGCGACCTCGACGCGTCGAACGCGAGCTCGAGCGGCAGCGGCCCGCTGCGGTTCTTCTTCATCTTGAGCGGGTAGTGCACCCGGCGTCCGCGGCGTGGGGTCGACTGCGCTGGAACGACAGCGCGTACCCGTCGGCTTCGAGACCGGCGAAGACGCGGCCGAGCGGTATCGGCGTCTCTCCGTCCATCACGACGAAGCGAGGCGTCTTCACGTGGGAGCATCGGAGGCAGACTCGAGGTCGCTGAATCGAACTGCAGGCAGCGCGAGCATCTCCGGCTTGAGCACGCGCCACACTTCCTCGAGTGCTCGACCTTCTGCTCGACGTAGAAGAAGGAAACCTGGCTGACCACGAGATCGAAGTGTTCCGCCGGAAACTCCAGCTTGCTGGCGTCGTGGAAATGCACCTTCGGCAGGTGGGCTCCCGGATCTCTTGCCGCGTGAAGAACCCTGAAGATCGAGCGAAGCGCCGGATCGCCTGCTGTCCCGAGATCTGCTTCCACGGCTTTCGATTGAGGCCGTGCAACTCGAGGTCGGGATGGCGGCGCAGCAACTCGGAGCAGTCGCCCCTCGCCCGTGCCGATCTCAAGCACCCGCGGCCGGTCGCCTCGCCCGAACCTTGTTGAAGAGCCAATGGATCGAGGTGAGTGGGAAGCGACGCTTGAAGTGACCGAGCCCGCGACCGCGGTTCGTGCTCCAAGTCTTCCGTTCTCTCATGGGAGGCGTATCCGTCGCTCGCTGCCGGTTCCTGCTGTGAGGACTACGTTACGAATTCGTCGGGTCGGTCGCTCCGTTCTGGCCCAGCGAGTTGGACGGACTCGTTCGCGGCGCGGGTGAGTGGTCCCGCGGCGGGGAGAACACCTCGTCGACCGGGACGATCGCCTGCCGCCGGATGCACCCGGCCCGAGCCGAAGGCCCACCGTGGGGTCGGTCAGTGGAGGCTCGACTCGAGCGCCGCGATCCGCCGCCGCGCGTCTCGCGCGAGTCCGCGGTCGCCGCCCCGGCGCGTGAGGAGCCGATCAAGGCGATCGCGCGAACGGGGCGATCGAGAGCCTCATGGCAGCGCGCCATGGCGTGAGTCACATCCGCGAGCGTCGCGAACGACCGCTTCCACTTGGGATCGACCCGGATCCGTCGCGCCAGCGCGAGCAGTTCCGCGGCGCGATTCGTGTGCACCAGCGCATCGACCACCGCGGTCACGAAGATCGCCGCCGGCTGCGAGTTCGCGGCCCACTCGAGGGCGTCGGCCAGGAGATCGACTCGCGAGCTCGGGGCGACCTCCGGCGGACGCGACGTTTGCCGCGTGGAATGCGAGACGAGGCTGGTCGGGGATCGCGGCGGCCACGTCGTCCGCGATCTCCGTGAGCCGCGCGTTCGGCATGCCGGGTTCGAGCATCAGGCGCTGATGCCATCGCTCGAGCATCGCGGGGAGCGTGCCGCTGTCGAGGAGCATCGGTCGCAGCCGTTCGATCAGCGCCACCCGCAGTCCGTTCGGTGCGGCGCCCCGGAGGATCGAGGGCAGGTCGGTGTCGAGGAATCGCCCGAACCCGCCGCTGAGGTCGCGCGCCGCGTCGTTGTCGCTGCCACGCGAGAGGAGATCGGCGGGCTTCCCGCCCGGCGCGCGCCGCGCATGCATCGCTGCGACGAGGCGGTCCACGAAGCGGTCCACCAGCGCCGGAAAGTCGACGTCGTGATCGTGCCAGTAGGGCCGGTGTACGACGACGTGTCCCGACTCGAGGAGCGAGAGGAGGCAGCGTCCCGACGACGGTGCCGTCGCGCCGCCGCGCCTGGACCAGACGCTGACGTCCGCGGCGTCTGCAACTGCGGTATGGAAGTTCTCCGCCCCCGGCGTGGTAGGTGCCGAAGTGAAGGCCCATGAGCAGGACCTGCCGCAGGTCGGTCTCGATCGCGAGCGAGATCGGGCCGTTCTTCGGCGTGTCGAAGAGGTCGATTCCGATTCCGTCGAGCCAGGGCTCGAGCACGACGCCCGCGCGCGCGCGCGCGCTCCAGGAAGTCACGACTTCTCCGGCTCGTCGCGCAGGTCGCCAGGCGGCTTCCCACATCGAGCGACCAGCACCCGGGACAGCAGGCCGAGCCGATTCCGATTCTTCACCCGGCGGGCAAGGCAACGGAAGCAGCGCGGCGCCCGATTCACACCTCGAGACCGCTTGCGCTCCCGCGGTCCCCAGCAGGCGTTCGAGCCTGTGGAGCGCGCGCGCCTCGAGCGAGCCGACATTAATGCCGCCACCGCGCGTCCTCGGTCCAGTGCTCGATCCTCGCCGTGATCGCCGCAAGCCGCCGCGGGGACAGCTCGGGCCGGTGAGCCGTGTGCACAGGTGCTGGAGTCGCCCGCGAGAGCGCGATCGCGGCGTCGTCCTCGCCCGCGCGGAACTCGCGGAGTTTGCGCCGGAGCACGACGATCTGACCCTTGATCCACTCTTTCGGCGCGAACACCTTGCGCAGGCGGCCGACGATGCGCTCGGCGGCGGGATCGAGGATCGCGAAGCTCGCGAGCGGCGGGCGAAGCACAGCAGGAAATCGCGCGATCCAGGACGGTACGGGTTCCGTCGATCCGTCGAGTCTGGCAGACCTGCCCGATCTCCCGGTCCTGATCGGCTTGGCTGGTCGGACCGGTCGGGCCGCCGTGAACCGCGGTACCGCGACGCGAGCTGGCTGTGCAGCTTCGATCAACGTGAGCACGCGTCCGATCGTCTTCACGCCGTGGCGCATCGCGTGGGCACCGAGCCGCGCCGCCGGCGGCAGCGACGGAGCGACTCGACGCGTTCCGTAGTGGCGGGCGACCAGGCTCGCAAGATGCCGCCGCGTGTACGACCGTCCTCTGTTCAACGCGCGCGAGAGCCGCGAGATCCGATCGAGATCAATCCGGCGAGCCGGCGGATAGCGAGTTCGATCTCGCGCCCTGTCGTCTTGCCCGGGCGCCGTCGTGCGTTCCCATGCCTGCGAGCATATCGCAACCGCCGATTCACGACCGGGTGCGGGTCTGCGCGATTCGTTCGACCGCGCGGATCCACGCGGCGATCGCGGCGCCGCGTCGCGCGGCAGCCTCCCGGGCAATGCTCGAGGAACAGACGCGACGGAGCGAAGTCGATCCCGAGCAGGAACAGTTCGCCGTCTCCGCCGCGCGCGACGTCGACCTGCGCCAGCGGCGGCCTGCGCGCTCTGGAGACGATCGTCTCAGCCGTCTCCAACGCGTGGTGCGCGAAAGAGCAGCTCGGTGGTCGCGGCGAAGATCGAGACGGCGTCGCATTCGGGCGACAGTCCCAAGGGCCCTCCGGCATGCCCGAGGACGGCGTGAAGCGGCCGCCTCACGGCGTGGGAGAATATGCCGTCGATCGCTACGAACGACGTGACGCCGGCGCCTGCAGGATTCGCAGCGTCGACCGTCCGCTCGAGCCAGCCGGTTGAAGCGCGCTCGAGCCAGCGAATGGATCGTGGATTCGTCGCAAGATCCGGCTCGACCGCCGCAACCTGGCGCAGCAGTAGGCGACGCCGCGACGTCGCAGCTCGACGAGGAGGCCGGCGCTCGATGCCGGACGGAGCACGCTCGCGGCGGCGTCGCTGTCAGCGCCGGCCACGGCGCGCAGGACCGCGCGTGCCCCCTTGGCGTCGAGCCAGCGGGTTCCGCAGAGGAGCACGAAGTGCACGTTGCCGAGCGGGCGCCTTCGAATCGCGCCGTGCCTCGGGTGCGCTTCGGGTAGGTCGCCCCTGGCGGACCGGGCAGGCTTGACGGGCATCGCGGGCTTGGAGGCCAGGGCGGGGTCGACGATCTCGTCGACACGCGTTGCGAGACCGCGCGACCGCAGATCGGCGGCAGCCCGCTCGCGTCCCGCACGCGTCTCGCGCGAGCCGCCCTGAAAGGCGAGAATCACTCCACGATCGCCGGCCATCCAGAGATTGAACTCGGCACGTGGCATCAGCCGCAAGCCCGTGACTGACAACGGACTCCGTCGAGTCGGACGACCCGGAGCGGGCGTCGTTCACCGAAACTTGACGCAGCCGCACACGCCCAAAAGCCCCGACGCCCGATATACATGATCCGGTTCGAGGCGGCGCCATGTCGAAAACACGATCCAACCTCAGCGACGCGTCGCTGTTCTTCAACCGCGAGCTCTCGCAGCTCGATTTCAACTCACGTGTCCTCGACCTCGCGAAGGATGCGACGCTGCCGCTTCTCGAGCAGATCCGCTTTCTCACCATCAGCAGCTCGAACCTCGACGAGTTCTTCGAGATCCGCGTCGCCGGTCTGAAGCAGCTCCTCCGCCACCACCTGCACCGCGTCGAGCTCGACGGCATGTCGGTGCAGGAGACGTTGAAGCGAATCTCCGATCGCGCCCACCAGCTCGTGACCGAACAGTACCGCGTGCTCAACGAGGTCGTCCTGCCCGAGCTCTCGCAGCAGGGTTTCGACCTTCCGAAGCGCCGCGACTGGACGCGCCGCCAACGGCAGTGGGTACGGGAGTTCTTCGAGCAACAGGTGTTGCCGGTGCTCACTCCGGTCGGCCTCGACCCCGCGCACCCGTTCCCGCGGATCGTCAACAAGAGCCTGAACTTCATCGTCTCCCTCTCCGGGAACGACGCCTTCGACCGCGAGTCCGGCATCGCGGTGGTGCAGGTGCCGCGCTCGCTCCCGCGGGTGATCGCGCTTCCTGCCGAGCTCTCGCGGGCCACGAACGACTTCGT
>CAVZVJ010000008.1:0-27002 GCA_963778755.1 uncultured Acidobacteriota bacterium
GCGGTCCGGCACCGCGCCGAGAAAGCGAGAAAAACCGGGCTTCAGGTTCATCCCTGATACCGGAATCTCATTGCCTCCACAATGTCGCAAGGAAGGGGGGGCCGGCTCTCCCTCGGGATCAGGAACGTCGAAAGGTCGAAGAGATCCCCAAAGACACGGCTCCGCTCCGCCGACCTCTCCAGGTATTTGGCTCCAGCCGAGCCTCCGGTGCCGATGCGGCGGCCGATCATCCTCAGAGCCATCTGGGCATGCCGGTGCCGCCAAGCGGTGAAGCCCTCATCGATGTCCATCAGCAACTCCAGCATCTGATAGGGCTCGTGGAGGGCTGGCTCATCGCGATAGAGGTTGATGAAGAGGGCCGCCTGAAAAGCACGGTGACTCAGCCGTCGCTGTCCTGCCTTCTGTTGTTCGATGTGCTTCGCCTCGTCAAAAAGGGCCTCGTACTGCTCCATGGTCAGAACGAATTCCTTGAGCTGGGCCTCCCGTTCCTCCGGGGTGAGATTGGGGTTGGTGGCCACCACGTCGCGGTCCGCCTCCAGCCGGGCGCGCACCGCCCCCTGGAAGGCGTCACGGAATTGGAAGCCGCCGCTTTCCAGGAAGGGCGTGCGCTCCAGCCACTCCTCGACCAGATCGAACAACGACTTGTCATCCTCTGTCGCTTCGACCGTCTCCTGGTCCTCCGGTGTGAATCGGGCGGTATAGGTGGCACCTGCCAGGAGGAGCCGATCATCGGGCCGCATTCCAAGCTTGTTCTCGACCAGTCGGAACTGAGCCGACTGGAACCCCGAAGCCGGGAATAGATGATCTCTGAAGTCGAGGAAATCCAGGGGGGTCATCGTCTCCAACACGGCGATCTGCTGGATGAGAACGGTCTGGATCTCGACGATGCGGCGGAGCCTGCTGACTGCAGTGCCCATGTCCTGTTCATCCACCAGATCTCTGCCGAAGATCAGGAGCAGGTCGTCGAGCTCCCACAGGATCTGCTTGAACCAAAGCTCATAGGCCTGATGGACGATGACAAAGAGCATCTCATCATGAACCGTCTTGCCCGACCGCTCACTTTCCAACGCCTGGGCGGAGAGAAGCTTGTCCAGTTGGAGGTAGTCGCCGTAGTAGAGGTTTTGGTCCGGCATCAAGGGGAAGCTACCCCTGTCCATCCCACCGACCGGTCCCACAACTCGGAAGCCAGCTCATCGTCGGTGGCGAGGGGGGAGGCGATGTGCACCTGACGTCGGGCGTAATACAGACCGGTCTGACCGGCGACATCATCGGACGTGGCGCACCAGACGACGGTGTCGGCCCCTTCCTCGGCGGTCAACAGCGTGGTCCCGATCACCGCTCTGATCGGCCATGGGATGAGCTGGGTGTTGGTGAGCCCGGGATGCACCGCATGACACTCCCACTCAGGGTGTCGGCGGGCCAGCTCACGGGTGAAGAGGATGTTCGCCGTTTTCGTGGTCGCGTAGTAGCCAAGGCCGAAGGGCACCCAGCCACGATCTCGGACCCGATCAAGATGGAGACTCCGTGCCCGATAGTGCCAATCGCTGGAGAGCGTGACCACCCTTGCCCGCTGGGCGAGGGCTGGAGCCAGTTGGTCGGTGAGCAGAAAATGGCCGATGTGGTTGATGCCCCAATGGATCTCGAACCCGTCCTCGGTCACACCGTTGGCGGCTCCGACACCGGCGTTGTTGACCAGCACATCGATGGGGCGCCCACTGTTTACTTGGGCCAGGGCGGCCTGCCGAACCGATCTCAAAGACGCCAGATCGAGGTGGAGATATTCGGCGGAACCGCCCTCGGCTTTGATTTGATCGATCACGATCTGGGTTCTCGCCGCCGAGCGCCCGGCAGCCACGATGTGGAGCCCGATCCGGGCGAGACTTAGGGCGGTGGCACGGCCGATACCTGAAGAAGGCCCGGTCACCAGAGCGGTTCTCACCGGCGTGGACCGTAGTGCCGACTAGTTTCGTTAGTTGTGATCAGCTGGCCCGAGCGTCTCAACGTGGACCGATTCTTGTTGCGGGATCGGCTCGAGGAGGGCCTTGGTGCCACTGCGGCCCTCCTTCTCGATGACCGCACAGTCACTTATGACGAAGTGGACCAAGCGGCATCGGCTCTGGGCGCCATGCTTGCTGATCTCGGAGTCGGCCATCAGGATCGGGTTCTCATCGTGCTGCCTGACGGCCTCGCCTATGTGGCGGCCCTTTTTGGCATCTTTCGGCTGGGCGCGGTGGCGATCATGCTCAATCCGGGTCTCACCGAGGAGGCGATGGCCGTGATTGTCCGGACCTCCCGAGCCGCCGCTGTCGTTGTCCATGGTGACTATCTGACCCAATACCGCGAGGCGGTGGGCGCAGCGGGGTGGCAGCCCCGGGAGTTGGTCGTTGATCAGGATCTCTTGCTCTCCGGAGGCGACCTTCCTACGTTCGACACCGCTTCGGGGGACCCGGCTCTCTGGCTCTTTTCCGGAGGCACCACTGGCGCTCCCAAGGCGGTTCCCCAAAGTCACCGCAGTCTCGCCAACACCACCAGGCTCTATGGCCAGGGCGCCCTGGGCCTGACTGGCGAAGATGTCACCATCGCCGTACCCAAGCTCTTCTTCGGATATGCGACGGGGTCGAATCTCTTCTTCCCGTTTTCGGTCGGCGCCTCGGTGGTCTTGTTTCCCGGGCCACCGACACCTGACGCCATTGTCGAGCGCATCGAGCGGCACCATGCCACAGTGCTGGTCACGGTCCCCTCCGCTGTGAACCAGTTGCTCTCCGATCAGCAGGTCGCGTCGGCGGACCTTTCCTCTCTCCGCTTCGCCACAACAGCTGGCGAAGCTTTGCCGGAAACCCTCTACCACCGCTGGAAGGACCGGTTCGGCGTCGAGCTTCTCGACGGTCTTGGAACCGCCGAGATGTGGCACATCTTCATTTCCAACACCCTTGCCGATGTGCGCCCGGGGACGCTGGGCAAGGTCGTTCCCGGGTTCGAGATCAAGGCTTGCGACGAGGACGGCGTGGAGGTAGCTCCGGGTGAAGTCGGTCGGCTCTGGGTTCGTGGGCAGTCCCTGGGACCCGGATATTGGGAGGACCCCGAGAAGACCGCAGAGGCATTTCGCGGGGAATGGTTCGTCGGAGGGGACCTGGTCTCGATTGACGAGGACGGCTATGTGACCCACCGGGGTCGGGCCGACGATGCCATCAAGGTCAAAGGGAAGTGGTTTCGTCCTCAGGAGGTCGAGTCGACGCTGCTCGATCATGAGGCAGTTAGGGAATGTGCGGTCGTGGCCGTCAATGACGCCGACGGCCTGGCCAAACCGGTCGCATTCGTGGTCGCCTCCGACGTCGGCGAGCAGGAGCTGATCGATTGGGTGCTGGCACACCTCGAGCCTTACAAACACCCGCGTCGTGTCTATTTCGTCGAGACCCTCCCTCAGACCCACCTTGGGAAGGTGGACCGGTCCGCCCTCAAGCGGATGGCGGTTTAGGCAGAGTCGATTTCCTCCCGAACGGTCACCGGTCCTTTTCCCTCCGCATGGAGACCTTCCTTGTCTGCGTAGAACTGACGGGCCTCATCCATGAACCCGGGGGCATCGCCGTCAAACCAGACCAAGGGCCCCATGCCCGCGCGCTTGCGTGGATAATCGATGTAACCGAGAACGATCGGAATCTCGGCCATCGCTGCGATCTGGAGGAACCCTGACTTCCAGTATGGAGCCGCCCTTCTCGTACCCTCGGGAGCCATCACCAGGATCATCCTTTCGGACCCTGTGATGGCATCGACGACCTGTTGCACCAGGCCTGCTGGTTTCGACCGGTCGACCGGGATCCCTCCCAGCCATCGGAAGAAGTAACCGAACGGCCAGCGAAAGAGGGTGTGCTTGCCGATGAACGACGCCTTCATTCGATAGTGATGCAGGGCGCCGAGGAAGACGATGAAATCCCAGTTGGTGGTGTGCGGCGCACCAATCACTATCAGCTTGGGGAGGTCAGGCAGCTCCCCCGTGAATCTCCAGCCTCTGAGCTCGAGCAACTTGTCGGCAAGCCAGGTCACGGGCCGGCATGCTCCCAGACGATTGGGTCAATGCCGAATCAATCGCCTTCGATCTGGGCTATCCGAAAGCCGTCCTGATCCACCCACACGTATGAGGGGTGCCCGCCCACGGCCTCCACGATCTGCGCCGCCATGGTGTCGTCGATCACACCGACTCCATCTGTCCGATGGTGAACCCGGAGGCGCGCCTCCTTGGGGAACACCGTCGCCAACGGGCCGGGGTGAGAGCAGATCACAGTGACCGAGAAAGGGGCGCCGGCCGGCGTGACGCTTCTCGGGCCATCGGCCCGGATCACGGTGAAAAGGTGCCAGGTGGCTAGGCCGGCCAGGGTCGTGAGAGTCACCGAAACCGGCAACGATGACGTCGATTGCCCGCTGTCGCCGAGCAGGGTCTGGAATGCGACCACCAGGACCGCGATCAGTGCGCCAGCCGCAGCCAAGCCGAGAATGACGGCCATCCCGATCAGGTAGACTCGTCGCTGTATCGCCCGCACCTCCTCGAGACGGTGTTCCTGGGCCGCCCGCCAGAAGTAACGCCACACGGCACCGGCGACGAGCACGGTCAGCCCGAGGGTGATCAGTCCCTGATTGGTCGGATCCCCGGCAAGCGGCTTGTCCCAGACGGTGGCCACCAATGCAGTTCCCGCCCCGACCAGAGTTCCGAGGCCGATGGCAGCCATCGAGTAGCCGTATCCAATGACAGCCCGGTTGCGGGTGCCGCCCATTCGGCGTCGGTGATGGGTCCAAGCCGCCACGGCCACCAGGAGGGCGGCGGCGGTGGCGGGGAGTGAGTCGAAATAGGTGGCAGCTTCGACCTCCGTCGCGGTCAGGTAGCCGATGATCTGGCCCAGGATCACGATTCCCAGGCCGAGAGTGCTCGCCAGCCCGGCCACCGAGACGGCTCCCAGGTACAGGGAGCGAAGTACGGTCGGCTCCTCCTCCCAGGACGGCAACCACCTCCACGCCCAGACCAGTGCCCCGGTGACCAGAAGGGCGACAGCTACGACAAGTTCGGAGCGTGGCGAGGTGTCGGTTCCGTCGGTCACCGCGTCGTAGAGAAGCTCGAAGATCCAGCCGAGCACTCCTTGAAGGCCGATGGCGAGAGCGATCAGAGACACTCCGGAGCCGATGAGCCGCGGCAGCTCAGAGGCGTCGCCGGCAGGTGGCTCCTTGCGTGCAGCCCACCAATGGAACGCCACCACGCCTCCGTAGACGATCAGGTTGGTCCAGCGATCGCTTCCGCCGTCGTCGGCGATGGCTCGAGCCACCTGACTAACACTGCTGAAGAATGCAGTGAGGAAGACGACCTCGATCAGCGCCAGATAGACCGGCCAACCCGGCAACGACGGGTACAGCTTCCGACGCCGATCCTGTCGTCGCCACAGGAAGAAGCTGATCGGGGAGGCCACAACCAGCCCGGCGAGGGCGGCCGAGATCTCGTTGGTGTTGTCGCCGGCCAACTGACCACCGGAAAGCCCGGCTCGGGCCAGCCTGGCCAGCGAGAAGGTGGCGACTCCAACGGCAAGCGCCAAGATCAGATAGGGCAGGACGTCGACGCCTTCTTGCTCCGGCTGGTCGGGATGGCGATGCCAGAGCCGCGAAATGAGGAGGCCGATTCCAGCCAGGATGGCCAACAGGACGACGAGAGCGAATATGGCGGAGCTCATGGGCTCAGCACTCTGTCACCGCGTAGTAGGGCCAGACCGGTTCCTGGATCAGCCAGGTGCCGTCGCGGTTGAGCAGGTTGAACCACTCCTCCCATTCGCTCAATCCGCCGAACGGATCCTGGGTTGGCTGGCTCATCGTCACCACCACTGTGGCCTGGGTGTCGTCGCCTTCGACGCTCTTTAGTGAAGCGGAAACACCTTCCACCGGTGATCCGGGACCGAGGTTGGCCTTGGTGTCGCACTTGCTTTCAATGAGCGCTGAAGCCGCTTCATCGTCGCCATCGAACACCGCTTGGAGGTATGCCTGGACGGTGCCCTCTGGGGTCGAAGGGTCGAGTTCAGGTGTTTCCCGGAGCACGCCCGCAGCTACCAAAGCCACCACGACCAGCACTCCCACCGTTGGAAGCAACCAAACAGGAAGCCTGCGTTCGTCGGCCATCCGGTCAGTGTCGCAGATATCAGGACCGGGGTCGCGGAGTCTCCCGGGGTCGTTGCTCAAGACGCTCGATGCTCAGCTGATCAGTCCTGGAGGCCGAGCGCCTTCATCCCGCCTGCCAGATTGGCGACGTTGGTGGCCCCGTTCATCGAGAGATAGACGGCGACCTGCTGGCTACGAGCCCCGGAGCGGCACACAACCAGGACTCCGTCTTTGCCGTTCAGTTCCGGCAGACGGCCTGGGATGTCGCCGATGCTGATCATGATGGCGTCGGGGAGGGTGCCTGAGGGCCCATTCGTCGGGCTCTCTTACGTCCAGGAGCATGCCCTGGTTGGCTTCCAGCCACGTCTGCCATTCCGGGGCAGGCACCTGTTCGATCGGCGACATTGGCCGCAATGGTACGTTCTACAGTCCCCTCCACGTACCGCGGCCATTGGGGCTGTGATCGGAGGACCATCATCGACATCGGAGTACTTGTCTCGGGCTCAGGCTCGAACCTGCAAGCCCTGATCGACACCCCTGACCTTGGCGCCGGGATCCGGGTCGTCGTTGCTGACCGGCCCGGGATCAAGGCATTGGAGCGCGCCGAGGCCGCAGGCATCCCGACCGTGATCCTTCCTTGGGAGGAATACGGCTCACGCAGCGAATTCTCGAAGGTCGTCGCCGACGTGGTCGAGGAGGCCGGGGCCAAGATGATGGTTCTGGCCGGCTTCATGCGCATCCTCGCCCCAGAGGCGATCAGCCGGTTTCCCAATCGGATCCTCAACATCCATCCGTCGCTGCTTCCTTCCTTTCCCGGTTCCAACGCCGTAGCGCAGGCGCTGGCTCATGGGGTGAAAGTGACCGGAGTCACTGTCCATCTGGTCGACGAGGAGGTGGATCACGGTCCGATCATCGCCCAACGTGCCGTCCCCGTCCTTCCCGGTGACGATGTGACCGCCCTGCATGCCCGGATCCAGGTGCAGGAACACGATCTCTACCCGCGGGTGGTACGGGCCTTCTCAGGGGGCGATGTCAGCATCGTGGGCAGGGAGGTGATCTGGCGATGAGCGTTGTGCCGGTGAAGCGGGCGCTGATCAGCGTCTACGACAAGGCGGGCCTGGTCCCGTTTGCGCAGCGTCTCGAGGCGGCAGGCGTTGCCATCGTGTCTTCCGGCGGGACAGCCAAGGCGCTCAGCGACGCCGGCGTGGAAGTGACTGCGGTGGAGGAGGTGACCGGCGCTCCGGAGATGTTCGGGGGCAGGGTGAAGACCCTGCATCCGATGATTCACGGCGGGATCCTCGCTCGACTCGACAACGAATCCGATGTGGCCGACATGGAGGCCAACGGCATCGAGCCCTTCCAATTGGTCGTGGTCAACCTCTATCCGTTTCGGGAAACCGTCGCATCGGGCGCCGGAGACGACGAGATCATCGAGAAGATCGACATCGGCGGGCCTGCGATGGTGCGGGCGGCGGCGAAGAACTTCCGACATGTCGGGATCGTGAGCTCTCCTGAACAGTATGAAGAGGTGGCGGAGGCAGTGGAGCGAGGGGGCCTGGACGCCGACCTGCGCGAGCGACTGGCGGCTGAGGCCTTCTTCCGCACCGCCTCATATGACGCCGCCATCGTGGGCTGGATCGGGGACGATCTGGTGATTCCCTTGCGCCGCGTTTCCGAGCTTCGCTATGGCGAGAACCCTCACCAGGAGGCGGCCCTTTTCGTAGAGGACGGCGCTCGCCCCTGGTGGCAGGAGGCCGTGCAACTCCAGGGCAAGGAGATGTCGTTCAACAACTACGCCGACGCCGAGGCGGCCTGGAGACTGGCCAACGCCGATCCCGGCATGGTCGTGATCGTGAAGCACACCAACCCATGTGGGGCGGCCCGCGGTGGGGAGGTGGCCGACAACTTCGAACGGGCCTGGGCCTGTGACCCGCTGTCCGCGTTCGGAGGGGTCATCGCCGTCAGTGGGATGGTTGACGAGAAGATGGCCCGTTCCATAGCCCAGAAGTTCGTCGAAGTTCTCGTCTGCAGCGGTGTCAATGATGAGGCGCTCGAAGTCCTTGGTCAGAAGTCGGCGGTTCGGGTGTTAGTGGCGCATGCTCCGGATGACAGCGACCCGGGAATGAGCCGTCTCGAGCAGGGATTCCTTGTTCAAGCGCGAGACAGCCAATCGACCGATGTCTGGGAGGTCGTGTCGGAGCGGCCGCCAACCGAGGCAGAAACGGGCGATTTGGAGTTCGCCTGGACGGTGGCGATGAACACCAAGTCGAACGCGATCGTGATCGTCAAGGAGGGGGCGGCGATCGGCGTCGGCGCAGGAGACCAGTCGCGGGTAGGAGCTGCCGAACGGGCCGTAGCCAGGGCCGGGGATCGGGCAAATGGTGGTTCGGCAGCATCCGATGCCTTCTTCCCTTTTCGCGACGGGTTGGATGAGCTGGCAAACGCCGGGGTCACTGCGGTGATCGAGCCCGGCGGATCACGAAACGACCAGGAAGTGATCGACGCGGCGAACGAGCATGGAATCGCTCTCGTGTTCGCCAGCAACCGGCACTTCCGCCACTGATATGAGCGCTCTGATTCTCGACGGGAAAGCGGTCGCCGCCGCGGTGAAAGCAGAGGTCGCGGCGACGGTCGCAGGTCTCGATTTCGCCCCCGGCCTGGCAACCGTCCTTGTTGGCGACGACCCCGCCTCGCACACCTATGTCCGTGGCAAGCGAAGCGACGCGGCCGAGGTCGGCATCGTGTCGATGCACCACGAACTGCCCGCGGAAATCTCACAGGACGAGCTGGAGGCTCTCATCGACGGGCTCAACGCCGATGATTCTGTGGACGGGATCCTCGTCCAGCTGCCGTTGCCGGGTGACCTCGATTCGGAGCGGATAGTTGAGCGCATTGCCCCTGCGAAGGATGCCGACGGGTTGCATCCCCACAATCTCGGGCTGTTGGTGCTCGATCGCCCTGGTCTGCGACCCTGCACACCGAGCGGGATCATGAGGATCCTGGCCCACTACGACATACCCATCTCTGGCACCCGGGCGGTGGTGATCGGCAGGTCGTTCCTGGTTGGCCGCCCGCTGGCCCTGATGCTGTCGAGCCGGGGGGTGGATGCCACCGTCACCGTCGGTCACTCCCGCACCAGGGAATCTGGCATCGGTGGCCAGTGAGGCCGACATCCTCGTCGCGGCTGTCGGTTCAGCAGAATTGGTAACTGCGGACTTTGTAAAGCCGGGGGCGACTGTGATCGACGTCGGCATCAACCGCACCGAGAAGGGGATGGTCGGCGACGTCGACTTCGAATCGGTCCAGGAAGTGGCCGGGGCGATAACGCCGGTGCCGGGTGGGGTCGGTCCCATGACACGGGCGATGCTCTTGGTAAACACCCTGACCGCAGCCCAGGCCCGACGCGCCTAGCCACATGCGCGTCGTGAGTTCGAGAGCACCGTCTCCGCTAGTGTCCCCGACTCCGTAGCCGCTTCTCCAGGAGTCTCTTTTCATGGCCACACCCATCACCATGGGCCAGGACGGTCTGGCCGTTCCCGACGACCCAATTGTCCCCTTCATCGAGGGTGATGGCACCGGCCCCGATATCTGGGCGGCATCGGTCCGCGTCTTCGACGGCGCGGTGCAGAAGGCGTATGGAAACGCCAGGAAGGTGAATTGGACCGAGGTCCTGGCCGGAGAGAAGGCGCACAACGCTGTTGGGTCATGGCTCCCGGAGGAGACCGTAGAGGCGTTTGCCTCGTATCTGGTCGGGATCAAGGGCCCGCTCACCACTCCGATTGGCGGTGGGATTCGATCGCTAAATGTCGCCCTGCGTCAGATTCTCGACCTCTACGCCTGTGTGCGGCCAATCCGATGGTTCGAGGGGGTGCCGTCACCGGTGAAAGAGCCCGGCCTGGTCGACATGATCATCTTCCGGGAGAACATCGAAGATGTGTACGCCGGTCTCGAGTTGGAACAGGGGACCGAGGACGTCTCCAAGATGATCGCTTTTCTCAAGGCAGAGTACGGGTGGGATGTGCCCGGGGATGCGGGAATCGGGATCAAGCCGATCTCCATCGCCCGATCCAAGCGGTTGATTAGGGCCGCCATCAATCACGCTCTGGCCAATGATCGCAAGTCGGTGACCTTGGTCCACAAGGGCAACATCATGAAGTTCACCGAAGGGGCATTTCGCAGTTGGGGATATGACCTGGTGCGTGAGGAGTTTTCTGATGTTGCGGTCTCTTGGGAGGACTGCGGGGGAAAGCCCGGCGACAAGCTGCTTGTCCAGGACGTGATCGCAGACGCCATGCTGCAACAGGTCCTCACCCGTCCCGCCAACTACGAGGTGATTGCGACCACCAACCTCAATGGTGACTACCTGTCAGATGCTTTGGCCGCTCAGGTCGGGGGCATCGGGATCGCACCCGGGGCCAACATCAACTTCGTCACCGGTCACGCGGTGTTCGAGGCCACCCATGGCACCGCTCCCAAGTATGCGGGGCTGGACAAGGTGAACCCGGGCTCGCTCATCCTCTCCGGCGAGATGATGTTCCGCTACATGGGTTGGGGGGAGGCGGCCGATCGAATCATCGCCGGCCTGGAAGGGGCGATCGCGGCTCGAACCGTGACTTACGACTTCGCCCGGCTCACCGACGACGCTACCGAGGTGAAGACTTCAGAGTTCGGCGACGCCATCATCGCCCACATGTGAGTAAGGAGCGCGCCGCCACCTGTTTTCTAGGGCGATCGGGCGGGCACCTGATAGGTGTGGCCGAGTGGGCTGGTCCATTGGTAGATGCCGGGTCGAACCTGTTGGATGTTCCATCCGTGGTGTCGGATGACGTGGTCGTGTCGGCAGAGGGGTGCCAGGTTGTCGTTTTCGGTTGTCCCGCCTTGTGACCATTCTTGGTTGTGGTCGATGTCACACTCAGACGCCGGGTTCCTGCACCCAGGAAAAACGCAAGTCGGATTTTCTGCTTCGACTTGCCTTTTGAGTTCAGTGTTGGGTCGTCTTCGGGTGGTCCCGTTATGGACCACCTGGCCTTCGTCGTTGGTGATGGTGTATCGCCACTCTGAATCTGACTGTTCTTCGGTGACTTGGCGGGCGATGTCGGCGATTACCGGCCCGTAGCCTGCGAGCTCTCCGGGGTCTTCGGCCAGCCGGGCGAGGGTTGCGAGTTCGACTTGGATGTCCACGGTTCCCCGACTCTGGCTGTCCGGGTTGTTCTGATGTCCGGCGAGAAGATCGAGTAGCACGTCGGCTCGGATCTGGTCCATGGTGCGAGGGTCGTCGGCGGATTTGGCGGCCCGGGCCAAACGGTTGATCCGTCTCAGCACGGCGCCGGCGCGGTGGGCGGGAAGATTGAGCCCGTGAAGGTTGGCGGTGCCGTCAGGATTGGCCTCACTGACCACCCGACGTTCTTCCACACCTAGTTGGTAGCGGGTTTTCGCCAAGTCGGGGTCGACTGAGATGACCAGTCTCCGGATCCGGGCTCCCAACTGGCCAGTGGTCTGGGTGGAAGCATGTTCCAAGGCGACTCCACTGACCCGGTTGCGGTGTTCGGGTTCGAGATGACAGGTTTCGGTGATGATCACTTTGGCTTTGGGAAGGTCGATCCGACCTTCGGAGAGTGCCTTCCACACCGCCGGGTAGTCCTCGACCAGTTGAGAGGCCCAACCCAGGTGAGTGTCGGCTGCCCGTCGGGTGAGAGTGAGCGCAGCCCGGATTTCGGAGGCGGCGAGATCGTCGATCTCGTCGGATTCGAGATCACCCGCCAGTTCCTCCTGTTCGGCGTCGGCGACCGCCACGATCGCCGCATACAGCTCCGCCTGCACGTGGGCTAGTTGACGGTTCCACGCCTGGACCAGGGCCACCCGGTCATGACCCGTGATCCGGTTCCGGTCGATCGAAGACAGGATCGCCCCCAGCTTCGGGCCGGGCCGCATCTCAGCCAGATCCCGGGGAATCCCCACATCCTCGAACATGTGTTCGACCATGACCCAAACATACAAGCCCCCACCGACAGAATCCACACCCTTGTTGGCCGATTTCGAAGATTTCTTTGGTAGGGGCCCGGGAATGTCCCCGGCAAGCGGCCTTACACTCGTTCTTAGATGACACCGATTGCCATAACCCGTGCTACGGACGTCCTGCCCGAGGCTGAGGTTGTCGCTCTCCAGCCCCTGGTCGACGAGATCAGCTGGTGGAAGAAAGAGCGCAACGCGATCGTCGCTGCTCACAATTACATGACACCGGACATCTATCACCTGGCTGCCGACATCAAGGGTGATTCGCTGGCGCTGGCCCAGGTGGCGGTGGACACCGATGCGGACATCATCGTGCTGGCCGGGGTCCATTTCATGGCGGAGACCGCCAAGATCATCAACCCGGACAAGATGGTGCTCATCCCCGACCTGCGGGCTGGCTGCTCCCTCGCCGACGGCATCACGGGAGCCGACGTCCGCGCCCTGAGGGAGAAACACCCGGGCGTCCCCGTTGTCACCTACGTCAACACGTCCGCCGAGGTGAAGGCGGAGTCGGACATCACCTGCACCTCGAGCAACGCGGTAGCTGTCGTCGAGTCGCTTGGCGTGGACAAGGTGATCTTCACCCCGGATCAGTACCTGGGGAAATGGGTCGCCAGCCAGACAGATGTGGAGGTCGTGCTCTGGGAGGGCTCCTGCATCGTCCACGAGCGATTCACCGGCCAAGAGATCGCCGACTATCGACGGGGGAACAACGGGATCAAGGTCATTGCTCATCCCGAGTGCCCGCCCGACGTGCTGGCCGAGGCGGACTACGTGGGGTCGACCCACGGGATGATCCAGTGGGTCACCACCAACCAGCCCGATCGGGTGATGATGATCACGGAGTGCTCGATGGCTGACAATGTTGCGAGTCTGACGCCGAATACCGAGTACGTCCGCCCCTGCAATCTCTGCCCGCACATGAAGCGGATCACCCTCGAGAACATCAGGGATTCGCTGGTCACTCTCACCCATCAGATCGAGATCGATCCCGCAATCGCCGAACGAGCCCGGGGGGCGGTTTTTCGGATGCTCGAAGTCGGCCGCCAGGACTAGAACTATCCAATGACGGAGATCTCGCGTCTCGACGCCCCTCTCATCGTGGGCGCTGGTGTGGCCGGGCTCACCGTGGCTTTGGGCCTTCCCCGTGCCTACGTGATGTCGGCGCCGGAGATGGGCTCCACCTGGTGGGCCCAGGGGGGCATCGCCGTTGCCCTTTCCGAGGAGGACTCGCCGCAACAGCACGCCGAAGACACCTACAACGTGTCAGGTGGTCTCGCGGTGCGAAACGTGGTCGACGTTCTCACCAAGGGAGGGCCGGCAGCGATCGACAACCTGATCCGTCTCGGCGCCGAGTTCGATCGGGATGACGATGGCGGCTTATCACTCGGCCAGGAAGGCGGGCATCTGAGGAGACGCGTGGTTCACGCCGACGGTGACGCAACCGGGGCTGAGGTCATGCGTGCTCTCACCGGGGCGGTACAGGCCACCGACCGCGTCGAGATCATCGAGCGGAGAGTGGTGGACCTGGTGATGGCTGATGGCCGCGTGGCCGGCGTGGTGACGGCCGATGGCAAGAATCGTGAAGTCGTTCTGGCTCCGGCCGTGGTTCTGGCAACGGGTGGGGCGGGTCGTCTCTACTCCCGCACTACCAACCCGCCGGGGGTCACCGGTGACGGCATTGCGATGGCGGGTCGGGTCGGCGCCCGGTTGGCCGACCTCGAATTCGTCCAGTTCCATCCGACGGCGCTGCTCGCCGGGAAGGACCCGATGCCCTTGCTGACGGAGGCACTGCGGGGGGAGGGGGCGATCCTGGTCGACGCCCATGGCCGGCGGTTCATGGATCAATACCACCCGATGGCGGAGCTCGCTCCTCGAGACATTGTCGCCAGAGCGATTTTCTGGCAGTACGACAAGGGTATGGGCGCCTATCTCGATGCACGCTCGCTGGTCAACTTCGCCGAACGTTTCCCGACTGTGAACGCCCATGCCCACTCGGTGGGACTGGACCCGGAGCACGACCTGCTCCCGGTGTCACCGGCGGCTCACTATTACATGGGTGGCATCGACGCCGACTCCAGCGGACGGACCTCGATCCATGGGCTGTGGGCTGTTGGGGAGTGCAGCTCGAGCGGTGTCCACGGAGCCAACCGACTCGCCTCCAACTCGCTGTTGGAGGGACTTGTGTTCGGGGCCAGGGCGTCGGTCGACGTCGGCCGCAACCTGGTCGAGCCCACCGGAGAGCCGATGGCGGCCAAGGAGGCCTTCGATCTGCCGTTGGTGGCCGGGCCTGCCCTCGAGGAGCTGCGTCAGATCATGTGGGATCGGGTCGGGCTGGTGCGAACCGGCGCCGGGCTCTGGGAGGCCCGCAATCACCTTCTCGAGTTGGAGAACGTCCTACGCCGAACCATCGCCGGCAGGGTGGCAGTCGAGCTTTCCCTGATGGTGGTCCTGGCAGCACTCCGTCGCAGCGAGTCCCGGGGCGGCCACTATCGGGCCGACTATCCCGAGCCCGATCCGATGCAGGAGCATCGGACTCTCATCGACCCCACCCGGGCCGATCTGGTGGCGGTGACGTGATCGACCGGGCGGCCTATGTCGACTTGGTGGGGCGGGCTCTCGCGGAAGACCTTGGAGTGGCGGGCGACCTGACCACCGATGCCTGCATCCCCGAGGACACGGAGGCCCACGCCGAGCTGGTAGCTCGCTCCGGTGGTGTCCTCGCCGGGATCGAAGTCGCCGAATATGTGTTCCATTCGATAGATCCGGCCACCGACTTTTCGCCCATCGCTTCCGATGGCAGTCAGGTGTTTCCCGGTCAGACCATTGCCGCCGTCGCAGGTCTGGCCAGATCCCTGCTTCGTGCCGAGCGAACCGCGCTCAACATCCTGAGCCGGATGTCGGGCATTGCCACAGCGACAGCCCGTTTCGTGGCTGCCGTCGACGGGACGGGCACCCGGATCACAGACACTCGAAAGACCATGCCCGGGATGCGATTGCTCGACAAGTATTCGGTTTCGATGGGAGGCGGGGTGAACCACCGTCTCGGCCTATACGACGCCGTCTTGATCAAGGACAACCACATCGCCGTCATTGGCGGTATCGAGGCGGCCGTGAAAGCGGCGAGGGAGCGGGTTGGGCCTGACGTGACCATCGAGGTCGAGGTCGAGACCCTCGATCAGCTGAAGGTGGTGTTGGGCACGGAAGCCGACCGGGTCCTCCTCGACAACATGGGTGTCGAAACCCTGCGCGCCGCGGTCGAGATGGTTGATGGGCGCTTGGTTACCGAGGCATCGGGTGGTGTCACCCTCGAGAATGTTCGCTCGATCGCCTTGACGGGCGTCGACATCATTTCGGTGGGCTGGATCACCCATTCCGCCCCCCAATTGGACATTGCCCTCGATTTCCTGACCTGACGCCTCGCGCGTAGTTTGGCCACCACATGAACAACCAACCAGTTCGGGTTGCGGTCACCGGCGCTGCCGGCCAGATCGGCTACAGCCTTCTGTTCAGAATCGCAGCCGGCGACATGCTCGGCCCCGATCAGCCCGTCATCCTTCAGATGCTGGAGATCCCACCCGCCATCGCCGCTCTCGACGGAGTGGCGATGGAACTCGAGGACGGAGCCTTTCCGCTCCTGGCCGGGATGATCAAGAGCGACGACCCGGAGACGGCCTTCGAGGGCGCCGACATCGCCCTCCTGGTCGGGGCCATGCCCCGCAAGGCGGGCATGGAGCGCTCCGACCTGCTCTCCGCCAACGGGGCGATCTTCACGGTTCAGGGACGTGCGCTGGCGGCCGCGGCGAGACCTGACGTAAAGGTCCTGGTCGTAGGGAACCCGGCGAACACCAATGCGTTGATTGCGATGAACAACGCCGATGGACTCGACCCGCGGGCTTTCACAGCTATGACCCGGTTGGACCACAACCGGGCCGTAACCCAGCTGGCGGCGAGAGTGGGACGGCCGGTCACCTCGGTGAAGAAGATGACAATCTGGGGGAACCACTCATCGACCCAATATCCGGATCTATTTCATTGCGAGGTCGACGGAGCACAGGCCTACGGGCTGGTCGCAGACCACGACTGGGTCGAGATGTCCTTCATCCCAACTGTCGCCGGCCGCGGGGCGGTGATCATCGCCGCCCGAGGCGCCTCATCGGCAGGTTCGGCCGCCAACGCCGCCATCTCCCATGTCCGTGACTGGGTGTTGGGCACTCCCGAGGGGGACTGGGTCTCGATGGGGGTTCCCTCCGATGGCTCCTACGGCGTGCCGGAGGGCCTGGTCTCCTCATTCCCGTGTGTGTGCCGCGACGGATCTTGGGAGATCGTCACCGGTCTCGAGATCGACAGCTATTCGAGGGCCAGGATCGATGCCTCGGTGGCCGAGCTCATCGAGGAGCGGGATGCGGTCAATGAGCTGGGTCTGATCTGAGAATCGGCGTCAGGGCATCAAGAAGGCGCCGGCCATGGCTCCGACAATGACAATCAGCCCTCCGACCAACGCCAGGAAGAGACGGTCGAGACGCGCGCCAAGTCCGGTCATTTCGGCGTGGAACTCGGCGCGAAGATCGGCAAGGGACGATGCGAGATCGCTCTTGGTCACCAACTCCGACATGTCGTATCCGGGAAGTGCCGCCATCAAGGTCTCCGCTGTTGCTGGCCGAGCAATTCGGTGAGGCCATTGTACAGGTCGTGGCGGGCGGCTTCCGAGGCGGTCACGGTTTGAACATGGCACACCTGGGCAGCCAGTTCAAGGGCCTCAGGTGACGACGCCTGGCTCCAGATGGAAGACGGCGTCCTCTTCCCACTGCACCGTGCCGTTCCACCAGAGAAATCCGGTCCTCCATTGGTGATCCACGATCACTTTGACCCCGAGCCAATCTCGGTTCGAACCAGGTGTTCACTCGATGTGCTGGGCCAGCCGTTGGCTATCCGGAACCACGTTCCGCCGCTGCAGACCAGTCCTGGCTCGGCGGCCATTGCCGGCCGATAGATCTGACGGTTGAGTCCAACAGTTCCATTGACATCGGACTTATAGATCCAAAGCTGTTTCACTGCATTGCCCGACACCCCGTTGAGCGCTCCGGCCGAAGCCTCGATGATCCGGCAGTCGGCATCCGGGATTGTCGCCTGCGGCGCTGCCGACCCGTCCACCTTCCCTGACTGCAGCCGTCATCGAGATCCGATCCGAGAACCCGGTTCCCCACTCGTAGGCGCCGAGGGCCAGCACCAGCAGGATCGTGATGGCGAAGGCGAACTCGATGGCCGCTACGCCTCGATCCCTTCTCATGGGATCAGATGCACCGGGTTGCCGATGACCCGGGCCCGCCAGGTGGTGCGCTCGGTGGGCTGGCTCAGGTTCAGCTTCATCTTCCAGAAGCAGTCGGAGCCGTTGCACATGTCAGCCGGATCGTCGGGGAGATCGATGACCGCCACGATCCATTGCTGGTTGTAGACCCGGTGATCCGGGTTCTTGTTTTCGTCCGTCGTTTGCCAGGTGCACGGCTGGTTGTTGTGAGCCGGCTGAGTCTGGGCCGTGAGATCGTCGTTCCACACCGTCCAGCTGCAATTGACCGGCCCATTCGGGGAGAGCAGGGTCATGTATGAGTTCAAGTCGGCATCGCCGGGGTCGTAGAACTGGAGCTCGAGTTTCTTCCCGGCGTGGATGTCGTCGATCTCGGCGATGTAGAGCTGGCTGTTTTGGACCAGGTCGTTGGTCCAGATCGACATGTCATTGATGCCGTAAACCCGTGGAGTTTGGCCGCTTCCCACGTTGGCCTGGACCGAGTAGTGGTTGCTGGCGATCCCCTGACCGCTGGTCGTTACGTGGAGAACATATATCCCGGGAATGAGAGGCCCGCCAACGCCGCAGAATCCGTAGTCCCAACCATCCTTGGGGCCCTGTCCGGGACCATATGACTGGGAACAGATGGTTGGATTGTCGGTGGGGTCGAGTGGGGTGTTGTCCACCATGTGCAGGCTGTAGGTGGTGGTCGGCTCCGGCCCATTCCCGATCTTGAAGTCACCGGTCCCTTGATCTTGCGGGCGCGCGAAGAAACCAGGGTCGTAGAGATCGACAACTAGGCCACTAGAGCCGGAAAACACCTCGATCCCGTAGTAGTAACCGGCGTAGGCCCCGCCCCGGTTCCAGTCTGGATTGAACGTCTGGCACCCTGTTCCCCCGCCATTTGGGACCCGACACTGAGTGGAATAGGGATCCCCGTGCTCCTTATGAATGAACTGGGACGAGATCGCGGCCCAAGAGTCACCAACGCTCGGACACCCAAAACAGTTGTTCGGGTTTCCCAACGGCACCGGTTTTATGTATTCGGCGGTGGCCTCCCGTGTGATGTCGAAATGGTCAAAACCGAGCACCTTGAGGAAGAAGGACGGGACTGAGATGTCCAACTCGGCGTGAAGTTTGTTGTCCGCGAGCGGGGTGACCGTCAAACCAGCCGGATCAAAGCCATTGGCCACGGTGGCATCCTCCGCATCCTGGGTGGCCTGGGCGATGAAGCCGGGAAGATTGACCACACCGGCGAGGGCCGCGGCGTCAACCGTCTTTTGGGCTCGTGCCGTGTTCAGATAGATCCAACCCAGATCGATGCCGAAACCCGCCATTCCGATCAGGAGGACCAGGGTTATGGCGAGCCAGACCAGGGCGATGCCTTCGTCGCGCTTCCACCGTTTCATTCGAAGGCCTCCGGTTCGACCCTTTGCAGGGCGGTCCGGCTTACATCGATGGTTCCCCTCCATGGGGGCATGCCGGTGACCCAGGTGTGGGTGGTGTCAAGAGTGACGCCGAGGATGTCCAACTTGGTGGTGGGACCGACATTGACCTGACGGCTCGTGCTCGGCCATTGCTCGCTAATAGTCCAGTCGAGGGCAAGACACGTGGTTGGGTCGCCGGAGGGCTTCAAGGTCCAGGTGTTGACCTTTCCAATTACCGGGTCCCCGGTCGATTCGTTGGCCTTGAAAATGTGGATGTCGACCCCTTGAAGATCCGAGGCGCCGAAACCGGCGACGATGCTTTGGACGATGTCACAGTCGGCCTCGGGGTCATTCCCGGCAAGGGCTCCGACCCGGGCCGCGTCTCGTGCGGTAAAGGAGACAGTCAGAAAATCCTTGAAGGCGAGCCCGAGCTCGAGCAGGGTCACCGTCATCAGGATCATCAGGGGGAAAATGAGGGCGGCTTCAACCATCGTGGCGCCGCGATTCTTATCTCCCTTGCCCATTTCTTGCCCCTGACATGGCCACCTGCCGTGGTCATTGACTCAACATTATCCGGCCCACGCGGCTTGGTATCCAGGGACCCCCCCGTTTTTACGCGAACTGACTAGTCGGTGTCAGTAATCGACGTCGAGGTCCACCGTCGCCAGGTTCCATTGCTGAATGGCCGACTGGTGCATCATCAGCTTGGCCAGATTGCCCGAAACCTTCACCTTGCCGGTCATGAAAGCAGTCTGCGTGTTCAATTCGCCCTTGGAGATCGCGGTGGCGGTCTCGTAGGTCTGACGCACCGTGACATCTGGGCTCTCCAGCGTCCCCACCGCCATCGTGGACTTGCCA
Organism: uncultured Acidobacteriota bacterium; assembly: GCA_963778755.1. Taxonomy (GTDB): domain Bacteria; phylum Actinomycetota; class Acidimicrobiia; order Spongiisociales; family ZC4RG35; genus JALYNX01. Next base: position 19,708 of record CAVZVJ010000008.1, read on the forward strand.
CCACTTGATTTCAGGTAGTAGGCAGAGTCGCCTTCCGGGCCATCGCTGACCTCGAACTGGATGCCGAGCTCCGCCGAACCTATGGCGTTCTTGAAGCCCGGGTGCTGGCCGAGGGCGGCGGTGACCTCCGAGGCCCATTCTTCACTGAGGAACTTGGACAAAGCGCTGTCTCCTTGATGCTGTGAGAGCGCGGATCGTACTAGGCGGCCAGACTTTGACCGAAGGCTCAAAAGACCGAATGTCAGATCAGCTTGGCGATCGAGGTTTCTGCTCCCCGTGACAACCGAGTGAGAGGCTCGCGTGGGTAGCCGGGGTCGAGACCGGCAGCTTTGGCAGCCGCTTTGACACCGGGGATCCCGTGGGCCTCGACGTCGGCGCTCACCGAGCTGAGACGCTTCTGGAGACGCCGCGCTGTTGCCGGGCTCTCTTTGGTGGCGGCCATGATCTGGAGGACCAAGGCAGGAAGGTAATTGCCGGATCCGGTGATCGCCCCGTCGCAGCCAACAGCCATTGCCGCCGTCAGGGCCCGCGAGGATCCGGAGTAAAGGGTGAATCCTGGCGGCGTGGCGTCGATGATGGATTGGAGCCGCACGACATCGCCGCTGGAGTCCTTCATCCCGAGGACTTTCTCGTGGCGTGAGAGCCGCCAAACCAGCTCGATTGGGAGGTTGTAGCCGGTTACACCTGGCACCGAGTAGAGGTAGACCGGGAGCGGCGACATGTCGGCGATAGTCCGATAGAAGCGGAGAACCGCGTCGTCGCGCCCACGGGCCAATGTGGTTGGTGTCATCACCAGGATGCTGTCGGCCTCGGCGTCGGCCGCCTCCTGAACCTGGCGGACGGCCACCCGTGTCGACTCGGCCGAGATCCCGACCATGAAATGAGCCTTGCGGCGCCGGCCGGTCTTGACCAGGCGTCCGCGCTCCCCAGGCTCGAGGTAAGGGCCCTCGCCGTTGGACCCGCCGATCACAAACCCCGTGATTCCGGCCTCGGAGAGGATCCGGAGGTTGTGGGTGTGGGCTCTGGTGTCGACTTCGCCGCTTCTAGTGAACGGTGTGATCAACGCGGGCATGTATTCAGGAGGAGGCAGCATGCCGACAGGGTAAACCTGATCGGCTACGGTCAGTCGATGAGGTGGATCGGGTTCCCGATCATGTACGCCCGCCAGGTGGTGGTGTCATTCACCGCCGACGGGTAGGAGTACTTCATGTTCCACCAGCACGTCGCGCATGAGTAGCTCGAGGGAAGGTCCATCTCGAACTTGAGCCAGCGCCCGTTGTACTCACCCGGTGTCACTGTTTCTTGGCAGCTCGAGCCAGTCGGGATCGTCTGCTGCAGGTTCCATGACTGACTTGGATTGTCCCGGCTGTAGATCCGACACTCACCGTCATTGAACGTTGTCAGCGAAGGGTCAACCACCTGCAGCGTGCCGTTGGCTGCCGACTCACCGGCGTCGTACAACTCCACAACAAACGTCTTGCCGTGGTAGTAGGTGGGCACTTCGGCCAGGTAGAAGGAGGTCGTGGTGCCGCTGGCGTTGTTGTAGATCGAGAAGTCACCCAGGGCGAAGAGCTTGGCCCCGTTGTTGTTGGCTCTGATCGAATAGCGATTCAGCCCGGCTCGGTCGACCGTGTTGCCGGGGTCTTGAACTGCGATTTGGAGCACGTAGATGCCTGATCCGTTCTGGGTCCAGCAAGCGTTCCCGTTCGGAGTGGCCCAGTTGTAGGCGCCTGTCACCAGGACCTGGGCGGCGGGGGTGAGGGTGGCCGAACACAAAGGGGCCCCGTTGTCAGAGAGGTCGAGGGGTGTCGGGTCTGGTGCGTAGAGCTTGATAAGCATGGTTGGCCCGCAGGCTGCGGCGCTACTCGGGGTCCAGTCCTCGCAACCGCGGTCACCGGTGCGGATGGTGTCACTCGTTGGATTGCCGCCGGAGGTGTTGTAGAAGCGGAGATCGAGACCCTGGATCGTGAAGCTGCCTGTCCCCTTCTGGATTCCGTAGAGGTAGCCGTTGGGACGGGCGAACGTGTTCGCTGTGCATGTGGGGACGTCCGAGCTTCCCCGGCAATGCGACGTGTAGGCATCACCCATAACGGTGTCGGTGAACCATCCGTGGATGTTGGCCCAGAAGTTGGCCTGCCCGGTGCACCCGGGCTGGGTCGGGTCGCAGGAGTTCCCGAATTGGCCGGCCGGGCTCCCCAACTTCAACGGAGGGATGTACTCGGCGACTGCAGATCGTTGGATGGTCATCGTGTTGAACCCGAAGATCTGGGCGAAGAAGGTGGCGACCGTGTCGCGGACAGTCACTTGGAGTTGATTCGACTCACCGGCGACGACCCCTGACGTCACCACGGTTTCGGGATCGGCATCGTCGTAGCCGTTTTGCTTGGCGATAGAGAGTGCGGTGCTGTTGGCGGTCCCTGCCTGACTGGGAAGCCACACCACCCCTCCGAGTGCGCCGGCGTCGGCCGCTCGCTGCACCCTGCTGGCGTTGAGGTAGAACCACGCCAGATCGGTTCCGAACGCCGCCATTCCGAGCAAGACCACCATGGACAGGGCGACCAGGACCATCGCGGCTCCGGACTCTCTGTTCTTCGCTCTTGTTACGACATTGGAAAGTTTCATTGTGTGCCTCGTGTATCAGGCTCGATCTGCATGACGGCCGTTTCTGTCCAGTTGATCGTGGGGAACGGGAAGAGACCTGTGATGTCTTCGTGAGAGAAGGTGACTTCGACTCCGAGGACATCGAAGGTGGGTGGCACCCGGTCGCGGCTGGCCGCAGTCCACGGGCAGCCGTTGTCACACCCCAGGTTGGTTACAGGTGAGTCGCACGCTGGTGGCGCGGTCGGTGAGTAGACGTTGATCGAGCCGATAATCGGGTCGCCATTGGCATCGGCCTTGAAGATCCGAACCTCTTCGAGGTCGCCAAAGGTGAGGTTGCAGGCTGACTCTTCCACCGCGGCGAGGATCAGGTCGTCGGCGTCGATCCCGCCCTGATCGAAGTTCGCTGCCGCGCCGCCGGTTCTGGCGCCCTCGCGAGCAGAGTTGGACACGGTCAAGTAGTCGACGACAAGGAATCCAACCTCACTGAGGCCGATCCCAAGCATGATGAGGAGGGGAAGCAGAATCCCCACCTCGATCAAACTCGCGCCGCGCTCTTTCCCGGTGCTCATGAGGATCCGAACACCTGGGGCTCGACCTGGAAATCGGTCGACGTCGTGAAGTCGCTCGAGGGCACGAAGTAGCCGGTTAGCCACTTATGCGTGAACCGAACCTCAACCCCAATTCGGTCGGTCGTCGGTGCCTCGATATCTCGGTCGGCCGGATCCCACACCGGCACGATGTAGTTGAGGCGGTATGGCTCAGGGCACGGCGACCAGTCACAGCAGCCCGGGAGGGCAGGGTCACCAGGGGGCGGATTGCTCCCACAGCCGGTACCCGGTGCATAGCTGTACAAGGTCGACTCGCCGCTTGGCGCTTCGAAGACCCGCACCTTCATTCCCGAGGCGATCCCCGCCGGAGAGAGCGTCCGCTCGACGTCGCGCAAAATCTGTATGTCGGCCCGGGGGTCATCACCGTAGGTGGCGCCGGCACGTGCTCCTTCTCGGGCGGCATGACTCACGGAGAGCCAGTCCTTGAAGGCGAGCCCAAATTCGACGATGGCGAACATCGAAATGAACAGGAGCCCATAGACGATCGCCGCTTCGACGATCGTTGCTCCTCGCTCTTTGTCTCCTCGAATTTTCATGACGTTTGGAATCCCTAAATATCGGTTCTGGTCGGCGCGATCTGAAGCACAAAAAGCAATGACGGCGCCCTCCATTCGGTGTGACGGTTGACCACGCAGAGTGGTTGCAGATGCAAAGACTACGACAATCAGGGCCGTGTGCAACGGGTCAAATGACCCATCTCAGGAGGGTGTGTCAGCCGTTTTGCGAGGCGAGACGGCGGTTCTTGAACTTCGCCTTCACATAGTCGGCGTTCATCATGGCGATGAAGTCGATCGAGATCGACTTCGGGCACGCCTTCTCGCACTCACCGTGGTTGGTGCAAGATCCGAAGTAGCCCTCCATGACCTCGACCATCCGCTCGACCCGGGTCCATCGCTCGGCCTGGCCCTGGGGGAGAAGGCTGAGATGGCTGATCTTGGCCGCGGTGAAAAGGTTGGCAGCGCCATTCGGACAGGCGGCGACGCAGGCGCCACAGCCGATGCATGCCGCCGCGTCGAAGGCGATGTCTGCAACCGGCCGTCGAGTAGCTCCGCCAGCAGCTCGTCCAGCAGCGATGACGCCAGCAGGCGGTTCGATGCCTCGCGTGGGCCGCCGTCCGTGTAGTAGACCTCGGTGCCGCGCACGCGACGGTCGTCGAGGCCGTTGAAGTGAATCGAGACCAGGATCTCGGCGCCGAAGTCGTTGGCCCAGTCGATGCGCGGCTGCGTGCGCTCCGGCGTGTCCTCGACGCCGCTGGTGCGTACGAGGCCGTCGCCGGTGTAGTCGACCGGCTCGACGTGGTTGCCGCCGCCCTCTTCGCGCGGGCGCTGCGTGACGCAGACCGACGCGCCGTCGGCCTCGAGCAGCGCCTTGAGGCGGTACGCCACGCTCAGCGTGAGCTCGTGCTCGTACAGCGGCACGCCGTCCGTCGGGTGCACCGGCACGACGCCGGCGTAGTTGCGGCCCACGGCGCCGGGCGCCCACTTCGCGTCGTGCCCTGGGTCGATGCAGATTCGGCGCCCCTCCAGCGGCAGCGACGGCTCGGCGCCGGCCGGCGTTGCCGCGAGCATGAGCATGACGAGGGCCAGCAGGACGGCGCGCATGGCGTCGAGCATAACAAGGCGGCTCGCTGGCTATCATGGCTAGAAGCCCTTATCACGGAGGTCGCCCCGCCTATGCCCTCGAACGAACACGCCCCGCTCAACGCCAACCGTCGCCGTTTCCTGCAGCTCGCCGCCGGTGGCGCTGCCGCTGCCGGCCTGGCCGCAGTCGCGAGGCCCGGCATGGCGTCGGCCGAAGACGGGCCGCCCGCTATCCCGGTGCTGATCGAGGAGCTCGTCCTGGCCGGCTCGCTGTTTGGCGGTGGCGTACTCGACGGTGTGAGCCTGCCGGGCGGCGACCTGACGTTGTCAGCCGGGTCGCAGGACGGGTCTCTTTACCTCCGGCGTGATGCGAGCGAAGGACCCGTTCACGCACATCGGCCTGCGCTGGGCGGCTGTGCTGCCGCTTGGCGGTCGACCTCTCGGTGCGCGCTTCGAGCGACGGCTCAACCTGGACCGACTGGCGCACGGTGCGCATGGAGCACCACGACAAGTCGGTCGCCAAGAGACCTTCGCCACGCCGGTCAACGTCGGCCGCGCCACGATGCTGCAGGTGCGCGTGGCGTTCGACGCCTCACGCGGCGCTGCCAGCGTCAGCACGATCACCGCGGCGCTGCTCAACGCCGTCGACGGCCCGCGACGGCCGACGGCGGCGGTGCGCTCGACGTACCGTCCGGCGTCGTCAGCGGGCAGGTGTTCCGGCGCGAGCACTGGGGCGCCGACGAATCGAAGCGCTTCAAGAACGGCGCCGAGTGGTGGAACCGCATGTACGTGCCGGTGAAGAAGATCGTCGTGCACCACACGGCGGGCACTAACGACTACAAGGACATCGAGGAAGCGAAGGCCGAGGTGCGCGCCGATTACGCCTACCACGCCACGACCCTGGACTGGGGCGACATCGGCTACAACATGCTGATCGACAAGTGGGGCAACATCTACGAGGGCCGCCACGGCCGCGGCGACGGTCTCTCGCGGGAGGCGTTCAGCCCGGGCGTCGTCGCCGGCCACGCGCTGGACCACAACTACGGCTCGGTTGGCATCGCCCTGCTCGGCACCTTCACCAAGCCGGGCGAAAACGACGAGCCCGGCGTGGTGCCCAGCGACGCCATGCTGCAGGCGCTGATCGACGTCATCGTCTGGCAGTGCCAGCTGCACAACATCGACCCGCAGGAGAACAGCGACTACTTGCTGGTCACGGACGAGTGGAACCGCGGCCTGGCCAACATCGCCGGCCACCGTGAGTGCAACACGACGATCTGCCCCGGCGGCTACGTCTACGACCGCCTGCCGCTGATCCGCAGCGCCGTGGCCCAGAAGCTGCGCGGCGGCTCACCGTCGCTGCGTCTCGCCTCGAACGCGGGGCAGCGTGGCACGGCGCGCACCGCCGAGCACGTGCAGTACGACTGGGGCAGCGAGCGCGGCACCGGCCGCTACGTCTACCTGCTGGAGGGCTGGCGCCGCTTCCCCAAGAGCGAGGACGTCGAGTACCTGACGGGCTTCGACAGCGCCGAGCGCCCCGTCTGGAAGCAGACCGAAGCGAAGTCGGCCGGGCTGCGCGAGCTGCTGACGACGTTTGGCGGCGCCGATGCGGGCCTGGACGCGGCGCGTTACACGTTCCACGTCGCGGAGCTGGACGACGCCGGCAAGCCGGGCTTCAAGCGCACCCACACGCTGCTGCTCGAGTCCGCCGACGACCTGGCGCCGTCGGTGCAAATCGCCTCGCCCAAAGACAACGCAACGTTGCCGGCCAACGCCGCCGTGCGCTTCGAGGCGTCGGCAAGCGACGCCGAGGACGGCGACCTGAGCTACCGCATCGCCTGGACGTCGTCGCGTGACGGCGAGCTGGGGCGCACCGCGATCTTCACGCGGCAGCTCAGCGCCGGCGAGCACACGATCACGGCGTCGATTACGGACAGCAACGGCGTGACGCGCAGCCAGACGGTGAGGGTGAAGGTCGGAGCCTAGTCAGTTGTTTCAGAACCGGGCATAATCAGCTTCAGAACCTCTTAAGGTCTTAACTAAAGCGAGGGACGACGAATGCTGAGCACCTCTGAAAACGACCTGCTGTGCCGCGTAGGCGCCGGGACGCCGATGGGCGACCTGTTTCGCAACTACTGGCTGCCGGCCCTGCGCTCCGACGAGCTGCCCTCGCCCGACTGCCCGCCGGCGCGTCTGCGCATCCTGGGCGAGAACCTGATCGCGTTCAGGACCACGTCCGGCGCGGTCGGTCTGATTCAGAACGCCTGCCCCCACCGCGGCGCCTCGATGTTCTTCGGCCGCAACGAAGAAGAGGGCCTGCGCTGCGTGTACCACGGCTGGAAGTTCGACGTGAACGGCGCCTGCGTCGACATGCCGTCGGAGCCGGCCGAGTCCAATTTCAAGAACAAGGTGCGTACGCGCGCTTACCCGTGCGTCGAGCGCGGCGGCGTGATCTGGGCCTACATGGGTACTCAGACCGAGCTGCCGCCGCTACCGAGTTCAGCGATAA
>CAVZVJ010000009.1:0-92844 GCA_963778755.1 uncultured Acidobacteriota bacterium
TGAGACACATCAACCGACTGGCACGAGCCGCCAAATCCGCCGACGACCCCCGAACCATGGACCAGATCCGAGCCGACGTCCTCTTGGACCTCCTCGCCGGAACAACAACCTCCACCGTCAGAGTCGGGGAACCGTGGATATCCAGGTCGACCTCACCACCCTGGCACGGTCTGGCTGAGAACCCCGGAGAGCTCGCCGGCTACGGACCAGTGATCGCCGACATCGCCCGTCAGGTCACCGCGGAACAGTCAGACTCTGAATGGCGCTACACGATCACCAACGACGAAGGCCAGGTGGTCCACAACGGAACCACCCGGAGACGACCCACCGCCGACCAGACACGACAAGTCGAAGCAGAAAACCCGACCTGTGTCTTCCCCGGATGCCGCAACCCAGCATCCGAATGCGACATCGACCACAACCAGGAATGGTCAGAAGGTGGCCCGACCGAAGCCGATAACTTGGCCCCACTTTGTCGCCACGACCACGTCGTCCGACACCACGGCTGGACCATCCAACAAACCCGGCCCGGCATTTACCAATGGACCAGCCCACTCGGCCACACCTACCAGGTGCTAGCTCGTTCGCCTTAGGTGCCCAACCGCTCGTCGAGGAACGAAGTGATCACCCACGCCCCATTGGTCTTGTTCGAGATCACTGTGTTCGTGAGGTCATCGTGTGGCTCGTGCACACTGCGAAAGGAGGCGCCGGTGTCAGAGCCCACCAACGCCACGGTGTCCGTTGACTCGTGCAGCCAGAAACCAAGGCCGTAACGACGTTCGTCGCTCGGGGAATCGCTGCGTGGTCGCACCATCTCGGCGACCCAATCCTTGGACACGATCCGGCCAGCGAACAACGCCTTCCAGAAGGCACTGAAATCGGCCACGGTGGTGTAGATCCCGCCATCTCCCGTGCCCCGCACCGGGAGGTGGAACACATTGCTCCTCAACACCCCATCGATTTCGTAATAGCCGAGAGCGGTGCCACCCGGAAGCTGATCGGAGCGAAGAAACTCGGTGTCGGTCATGCCGGCCGGGTCGAGGACACGTTGATCGACGAGGTCGTGAAACGGCACCCCGCTGGCTCGTTCCGCGATCAGGGCCAGGACCACGAAACCGCCATTGCAATAGGAAAACGTCTCGCCGGGAGTGGATTTCGTCGGGAACCCGTCGAGCACCGCGACGAAGTCCTCGGTGTTGACCAGATCCTGCACCGGGATCGGCATCATGTAGTCGTTGAGGTCGTACCCGGCGTCCTCGTCGAGATAGTCCCCGATGCCGGAACGATGCGAGAGCAGATGCTCGATGGTCACATCGTCATCGATGAGCGGGAGATCACTCCCGAGAAATGATCGTGCCGTAGTCGATAGATCGAACAACCCGTCCTCGATCAGGCTGATCACCGCAAGAGCGGTGAAGCCCTTCGACCCACTGGCGATTCCGAATCGGGTATCGACCTGGTTGGGGATCTCCCACCCCCGGTGCGCCAGCCCGTAGGCCTTGGCCAACTGGATCTCGCCGGCGCGGTCGACCCGAACCACACCGGAGAACTCTTGGTCGGCAGCCAGTGCATCGAGGTCGTGTTCAAGGGACATGGCCGGAGGGTATCTCTCAGCCGATCAGAGCCCGGGCCAAATAGAAGCAGGCCGCCCCAACTCCGAGCACGCCCCACAGCGAGCGACGGAACACGATTCCACCGACCACGCCGCCCACCGCCGCCGGCGATGTTGGCCGTGAATTGCTCCGGCGTTCCCGGCGGGGCCGCCAGACCGTTGGTGGCGATCGCGATGAACAGAGCGAGAGGGAACACCTCGAGAAAGCGGCCCACCCGCCCCCCGGGGGCCGATTTCGGGTTGAGGAGGAAAGCGATCCTGGTTGCGAATGTGATCGCAGCCACTCCCAGAACCAGCGTGAGGTCACTCATCGATAGCCAGCCCAATCAGGGACGCCGCGAAGGCCGCCGTCGAAATCTGCCACGCCACGGGCAGGGTGTTGATCGCGATCAGGGTGGCCACGACCGAGGCCCCAGCCACCACCCAATCACGTCTGAGTTTCACCATCGGCGCCGCCAGCCCTAGGAAGAGGAGACCGAAGAGGACGCCGATCCCCACCGCACCGGGGTCGATCGAGGAGCCAAACCAGGCGCCGACTGCGGTTCCGAGAATCCAGCCCGAGTACAACATCAGGTCGGCTGCGGTCTTGTAGGCGACCGGATCCTCGACACCGGCGTCGAAGGCCCGGATCGTCAGCCCAAAGGTCTCGTCGACCAGGATGAAGGCGAGCCGGACCCGGGTCAGCAGTGGCTGCTCACCGATGATGTCGGCGAGCCTGGCCGACATCGGAAGATGCCGCAGCCCGAGCCCGACCGCAGCAATGAAGATCGGAACCGGTCCCGCTGCGAGAAGCCCGATCATCGTGAATTGGGCGGCGCCGGACACGATGATCGCCGACGAGAACAACGTGAGTGCCTGTGAAAAGCCGGCGTCGACGGCGAGGACCCCATAGGCCAGGCCAAACGCACCTACCGCAATCAGGATCAGGACTGCGTCGCGCGCTCCCTGGCGAAACGACGGGCTGCCAAACATTTGTTGACGTTATCAATCATAGATCCCGGCCAGGTACGCCTTCCCCTCGGCCACCACACAGAGCAAGGCTCCCACCGAAGTCACCAACTGGTAACGGTCGGCGTCCTTCTCCCCCAGCCACCACCGGGCGCTGAGACGCCACGGCCCACTCCAGGTGAGGACCGGCTCCCAGCGAGTGCCGAGCCGAACCCGGGATGGCATCCCCCCATCCCATTCCACCTCCAAAGGCTGGAGACGTGGCGGGACCAGGGCCGGGCTGGGCCCTGGGGTGGCTCCCGGCCAGGGAGCGTCCGGGTCCCTGGCGGAATCGGTCGGCGGCTCCCCCCAACGGGACCAGGCGACTCGCTCCTGGGGCATCCTCCCGCCCTGGGCCCTCCCCTGGAGCACTGCATCAGGGCCGAGCAATGCCTGGGCCCTGGTCAGAGCACGCTCGGCTTCGATCCTCGAGGTCTCGTCCTGGAGCAGGCCAAGCTGCCGCCCCTGATCGGAGAGGTCGGCCGGTGCAATCCTCAATCTCACGATTCCCCCGGGCACCCCGCCCGCCTCCACCCAGGCCCGCAGTTGCCACCACACCCGATCGGCGAGCGCCTTCTCGGTGAAGGGGTCGGCCGATCGCCATATCCGCTCCCGGGCCTGCCCCGTCGCGGACTCGGCGAGGATCGAGACCCTATGCGGCGCCACCCCGTTCACCCGCAGCCCGCGGAGCAAGCTCTCTGATAAGCGCACGGGAGGCGAACGCCACCGCATCGAGCGTTTCCAGCGGGTCCTCGAAGGCGGCGTCGACCGCGAGATCGGGTGAGATCGCCCGGGGATCAACCAAGCGATCCTCCCCACTGGCCAGTCGGTGGGCGAGCGCCCCCGGGTTGCCGAAGCGGGTCGCCAGGGCATCACGGGGCAATCGGGCCAGCTCACCGAGGGTGCCGATCCCCAACCAGCGGAAGGTGTCGATCAGCTCCTCGCCGTTCATGCTCTCCCGAAGCGTTGCCAGATCGAGACGGGCGAGGAACCCAATCGTGTCCTCGACCACCTGCGGGTGGCCAACCGTTGTGGTCGCCGAAGCCCAGCGAGCGGCGAACGGCCCATCGGCCACCCCGACCAGAGCCTGGCCTCCCCGGAGATGGCCGACCAGGTTGTCGACCTCTTTGACCACCCGCTCGGCCATGGCCGTCTTCACCGCCGTAGAAGCGCACCGCACCGGAAACCGGGACGTAGACCAGACCCGGGGAAACCACCTCGACCCGTGGGATGAGATCCTCGATGACCTCCACCACCGGCTCGAAACGACGGGCCTCCTCCCCGGGGTCACGGATCAGCACCGTCGCAAACGGGGCCAACGCCTCGGCTTCCCGACGCGGCATCCCCAGGGTCACCCCGGCGGTGAGAACCTCACTCGTGGCGCCGACGACCCGGTCGTCGACGATCAGCACCGGGTCAGACGACGGAGCGTCGGGCCTCCCCAACGACCACATCGGAAACCACACGCACAATGTCCGAACCTTCATCCTCCACCTCGAAACGCCGGGTCTCCCCGGCTGAGCCTTTTCCGGACGCCTCCAGCACGAGACGTCGTCTCTTCAACCTCCCGTGTCCGAGGTCCGCCCCCTCCCAGGTGACCCCCAAAGCCCGGAGCCGGAGATGAGCCACCCCGCTGGGGAGGCCATTGCCCATCGGCCGCATCGCCACCGACACTCCCCTCGCCCTGGCCAATGCGGCGAGGCGACGCAGGTCCTGATCCTTGATCTGGGCCGGGACCTCGGCATAGAGGGCATGCACCCCTTCGAGAAGGGCGGCGGCGACCTTGGGCCAGATCCGCGGCTGGTCACAACGCACGATGACCAGATGCTCGGCGAGCACCCCGGTCTCCCAGGCAGCCTCCGGTGAGATCCAGCTCCTGGTGTCGAGGACCACCACCGGGGCAACCTGGGAAGGCTCGGCGAGGAGTCTCAGTCCGAGACGGGTGAGCCCGGTCCCGGAGACTCCGACCATCTCGGTGATCCGACCCGGTTGGAGGCGGAGCGATCCCTCCATGTCGAAGAAACGGGAAGGTTTCTCCAGGACGAGATGCTCGATGCCCAAACTGACTCCGCTATCGGGCGCTCAATCATATCGAACATATGTTCGATAGCAAGAGGGTCTCAGCCCTCTTCTAGCTCCTCCAGCGTCTGTGGCCAATCGCCCTTCAATAGCCGTGACAGCGAGCGGTCGGCCAGCAGCTTGCCTCCCGTCTGACAGGTAGCGCAGTAGTTGGTCTCGTTGCTGGCGTAGACGATTCTCTGCACCGGCGACCCACAGCGGGGGCAGGGCTCCTTGAACTTCCCGTGCACCGCCATGTCATCCCGGAAGGCGGTGACCTTGGTCGGCCAGCCCTCCCCCACCTCGGCGCGCAGCCGCCCGGTCCACAACAGCAGAGAGCCGACCACCGCGTCCCGAAGCCGGGCTACCTCCTCCTCGGTCAGCTGCGACGTCCGCTTCACCGGGGACAGACGGGCCTCCCAAAGGATCTCGTCCGAATAGGCATTCCCAATCCCGGAGAAGATCCTCGGATCGGTCAAGGCCCGTTTCAAGGTCCGATTCTCCGCTCGAAGGGCCTTGTCAAAGGCAGCGGCATCGACTTCCAGCGGCTCGACTCCCCCACGATCGAGAGCATCGACTCCATCCATCCCCCGAATCACCCAGATCCCGGCGCGCTTGTGGGTGCCCTGTTCGGTCAGCATCAGCGTCCCCGATTCGAAGTCGAGTGCAGCCAGACCGACCTTCTTCGGGATCGGCTTCCGCGCTGCCTCCCAACGAAGACGGCCCGCCACCATGAGATGAATCACCAGAAACAGATCGGACTCGAACCCGAACACGATCCGCTTCCCGACGCGCTGCAGTGTCTTGACTGTCGAGCCGACAGCGGTGTCGTAGGGAGGGTCGAAGGTGCGAAGGACGGATGGTGAGGCGATCCGGACACCGGTGACCTGCTCACCGAGCACCCGGCGCTCGAGGGCCTCGATGTAGACGACGATGTCGGGAAGCTCCGGCACCGGGTCGACGCTACCGGCCGGTCATCGCTCCCGGTTCAGCGTCCCACTGAAGAGGACACTCACCCCAACCACGATCCCACCGGCGAGAAATCCGTACGCCAATAAGTCGTTCGGGTCGAGGGTGACATTCTGCACGGCAAGAGCAAACACCACGATTAAGGCGGCGATTGCGAGAATTGCCGCCACCTGGGCCCACTTTGCGCCGCGGCTCAACAGATAGGCCACCGCCACCATCACCAGCCCACCGATCATGAAGGCCAGCCAGTACGAGCCCAAGGCGCCGGTGTCCGACCCCACGATGGCAGGAGCGGCGCGCAGGAACGCCCCCCGGCGAGCACCAGGACGCCGCCGAGGGCAAAGGCGATCGCCGCCAGGTTGGACTTCGGTGCGTCACTCTTTGGTTCCTCGAGCGGTACCGGAGGCGGTCCCTCGACGTTGTGTGAGGCCGCCATCTTCCGAGCGAGACGGGGAGACGAGGTCATGAGGCCCAGCTCCTCGGCGAGGGCGGCGTCGTCTTCCGTCTTCAGGATGAATTCCTCACCCTCGGCGTGGATGGCAAACCCCTCTTGCAGAGCCTGGATCCCCATTCCCGCCACCGGCCACTCGCCGATGACGTCCGCGCCGGAGAGAAGCCGCAGGGTTTCACCATCGGTGAAAACCTGCACCTTGATCGTGTGCGTGGAATCGCCCCTCATGTGAACGACTCCCTGAGTCTCCATTGCCATAACCGGTGCGCCCTCCCTGATCCGGACAGCGCTCTCAAATTCTACGACCCGACGGACAGTTTCATAGTAACGACGGCCGTTCCCCCTACCGTTCCCGCCATGTCCCCGATCCAGGTCTCGCCTCGAAACCCAACCGACCTGCATCGGATGCAAGCGATCCTGAGCAAGGCAATCGCCAACGGCAGCTCGCGTTACGTGATTCATCCGGGCGATCTGGCGTGGTGGGCCTACCACAGCGACCCCCGCACCGATGAACAGATCAGCTACTGGCTCGACGGGGACCAAGGATTCGTCGTCTTGTTTCGCAACCACAATGAGATCTCGGCATTTTGCGCCCCCGGACAGTCGCCACTGCCTCTGATCGAATGGGGCCAGCACGCAGCTCGGACCCAGTGCGAAAGTCGTCGTTGTCTCGAGCGCCGACCACGTCCTCGAATCCGAGCTCGAAGAAAGGGGATACGAGGCGGCAGGGGTCGACGGCCCGATCTTCGTCCACGAGCTGACCGAAAAGGATCTCGCCCCGATCTCACCACCAGGCTTCACCCTCAGGCCATTGCGCGGCGAGGAGGAGGCCGACGCACGACGGCGTGCCTCGCACGCCGCCTTCAAATCGACCATGGATCCCGCCGAGCACCTGGAGCGCTATCTCAGATTGATGCGCTCTCCGGTCTATGAGGCGGATCGGGACCTGGTGGCCGTCACCGACGACGGGACCGTTGCGGCATTCATGATCTGGTGGCCCGATCCGTCAGGCATCGCCCAGATCGAGCCGATGGGGACTGATCCCGCGTTTCATCGACAGGGGGTGGGACGAGCGCTGATGAAGTACGCCTTCTCACGGATGCGGGAAGCGGGCATGAACCAGGTACGGGTCATCACCGACGACCACCGGAAAGACGCAGTTGCGTTTTACTCGGCGGTCGGTTTCACCCAGACCGCCGAGCTGCGTTTCTGGAAGCGGCCCTGATAGGGGCCCGCTTCGCAATTAGTTGCTCTGGAGCTCCTCGAAGACCTCGTCGAACGGCTGGGCCACACGACGCCGCTCGTTGCCAGCAGCTGCTGGTTCCGCTACGGCAGCCGCAGCAGGAGCCTTCTCGGGAGCCGGACGGTCGTCACGGTTCCGATCACGGGAGTCACGGCCATCACGGCCGCCCCGTCCCCGATCACGGTCACCGGAGCCGCGGCCCCGGTCACCACCGCCTGAGCTGGGCGGCTCGGAATCGGGCAGCGTGGCGCCCTCGAGCGCATCCACCAACTCGAGACTCACCTTGCCCCGATCGATCTCACGAACCCGAACCTTGAGCTCCTGCCCATCGGTCAAGTAGTCCTCGACCCGCTCGACGCGCTTTGAGCCGTCGAGACGCGAGATGTGAAGCAGGCCGTCACGTCCGGGAAGGATGTTGACGAAGGCACCGAACTTGGTGATGTTGACCACCTTGCCGGTGTACTCGGTCCCCAACTCGACCTCGGGCGGGAAGGCGATCTGCATGACCCTCTCCTTGGCAGCCGCCAGTGCGCTGCTGTCCGAGGAGGCGATCCTTACGATGCCCTTGCCGTCGGCCTCTTCGATCTCGATGGCAGCTCCAGTGACCTCTTCGAGCTCACGAATGACTGCGCCCTTGGGACCGATGACCTCACCGATCTTGTCCTTGGGGATCTCAATCGACTCGATCCGTGGCGCGAACTCGTTCATCTCGGAACGAGGCTCGGCGATCGCCTCGGCCATCTTGTCGAGGATGATGAGACGGGCCACCTTGGCCTGATTCAGGGCGTCGGCCAACACCTCGGAGGGCAAGCCCTCGAGCTTGGTGTCGAGCTGGAGCGCGGTGATCACGTCCCTGGTGCCGGCGACCTTGAAGTCCATGTCGCCAAGTGCGTCCTCAGCACCGAGGATGTCGGTGAGGGTGACGTACTTGCCGTCGCGGTGGATGAGGCCCATGGCGATGCCGCCGACCGGCGCCGCGATCGGCACCCCGGCGTCCATCAGTGACAACGAGGATGCGCACACCGACGCCATGGAGGTGGACCCGTTCGAGGACAAAACCTCGGAGACAAGCCTCAATGCGTAGGGGAACTCTTCCTCGGTCGGGATGACCGGAAGGACCGCCTTCTCGGCCAAGGCCCCGTGGCCGATCTCACGGCGCTTGGGACCACGCATGAACCCGGCTTCACCCGTTGAGAACGGTGGGAAGTTGTAATGGTGCATGTAGCGCTTGGAGTCCTCGTTGGCGAGGGTGTCCAGCATCTGCTCCATTTTGAGCATGCCCAGAGTGGTCAGGTTCAGGACCTGGGTCTCGCCTCTCTGGAAGAGGCCGGAGCCATGGGTCCGCCTGATCACACTGACTTCGGCGCTCAGCGGGCGGATGTCCGTGGGGCCGCGCCCGTCGAGACGGATCCCGTCTTCGACGACCCGCTTCCTCATGAGGTCCTTGACCACCGACTTGAAGGCACGCTTCGCCTGCTCTTTCCCATCGGAGTCGTCCTCGTCGAGGGCCAACTCGGCCATCGTGGCCTCGAGGGCGGCGTCCTGGGCCGCGTTGCGCTCCTGCTTCTCGGCGATGAGTACAACTGATTGCAGCTTGGGCTCGGCGATCGCCTTCACCCGGTCGAACACCTCAGGCGTGTAGTCGATGGCGATCGGCCACTCGATTTCCTTCTTGGTGACCTGAGCCACCAGTTGGTTCTGGAGGTCGATCGACTCACCGATGTAGGTCTTCGCCTCTTCCAGGCCACGGGCCACGGTGGCCTCGTCAGAAGGCGCATCACCGGCAGCGATCAAACGCAGGCCATTGGGAGTCGAGCCGGCCTCGACCATGATGATGTCGATCCCACCGGTGTCATTGCGACCTCCGGCGACGACCAGCTCGAAGACTGACTCAGCCAGATCGGCCTCGGTCGGGAACGGGACCCATTCGCCCTTCTTGAGCGCCAGACGCACACCACCGATTGGCCCCTGGAATGGGATCGGGCTGATGGCGAGGGCGGCGGAGGCGCCATTGAGGGCGACTACGTCGTAGGGATTCTCGCCATCGACGGCGAGGCTGGTGACGACCACATGGGTCTCACACCGATAACCGTCGGCGAACGAGGGGCGAAGCGGGCGGTCGATGAGACGACAGGTCAGGATGGCCTGCTCGCTGGGACGGCCCTCACGACGGAAGAACGAGCCGGGGATCTTGCCCACGGCGTACATCCGCTCCTCGAAGTCCACGGTGAGTGGGAAGAAGTCGACGCCTTCGCGTAACGACTTCGTTGCTGTGGCGGTAACCAACATTTCGGTACCGCCGAGTCGGGCGACCACGGCTCCGTCGGCCTGTCCGGCCAACTTGCCGGTGCTCAGGGCGAACTCTTTGCCGCCAATGGTCCCCGTAACGGAGATTTCGGGCACTAAGTGCTCCTTGTGTAATGGAGCCACGCCCGTTGGCAGTAGTCATGTCTCAGTTTTCCGAGACATCGCCACTGACAACCGACAAGGCTCAGCGTGTGTTGTTGCGGACCTTGGGTCCGCTTTCCGCGGGCTGCGCGATACGCACCCGGGAAACCTGTGTTAGCGACGCAGCCCCAGCTTTGCGATGAGGCTTCGATACCGCTCGACGTCCTCCCTGCGGAGGTAGTCGAGCAGCCGACGACGCTTGCCGACCATCATCAGCAGGCCACGCCGGCTGTGATGATCGTGCTTGTGCTCCCGAAGATGCTCAGTGAGCTCGTTGATTCGCTCGCTGAGCAGGGCCACCTGGACCTCCGGCGAGCCGGTGTCACTCTTGTGGGTGCCGTATTCGGCGACGATCTCGGTGGTTGTCTTCATAACGCGAAAAACCTGAATATTCCCGGGGGAGCGATCAGAACTTTAGCAGGTGGGGCCACCCAACCCGCAACCGGGGTCAACGTACCTGCCCCGAGCCGTAGAGGACGTACCGCTCGCTGGTCAGTGATTCCAGCCCCATCGGGCCCCGAACATGGAGCTTTTGGGTGGAATTCCCGATCTCGGCCCCGAACCCGAACTCCTCGCCGTCGGTGAATCGGGTCGAGACATTTACCGCCACCACTGCGGTGTCGATGCCGGCCACGAAACGGTCTGCTGCACCCCGATCCTCGGTCACGATCGCCTCGGTGTGGCCGGTCCCGTACCTCCGGATGTGGTCGATCGCCGCTTCGACGTCGGAGACGACCCGAACGGCCATGATCAGGTCGAGGAACTCCGTGGCCCAGTCGGCCTCTGTCGCTTCGAGCATCTCGGGCACCAAATCGCGAGAGCGTTGGTCTCCCCTCAGTTCAACACCCTCGGCGATCAGCGCCTTGGCCACATCGGCCAGGAACTGGTCGGCAACGGCCTCATGCACCAGCAGGGTCTCCGCCGCGTTGCACACTCCGGGCCTCTGCACCTTGGCGTTGACCACGATGGACCTTGCCATGTCGAGGTCGGCGGCCGAGTCCACGTAAACGTGACAATTCCCTGCCCCGTCGATCACGGTGGGCACCGTGGCATCGGCACGGACCGCGTCGATCAACCCGGGGCCGCCGCGTGGGACCAGGAGGTCGACCCACTCTGTGGCCTGCATCAGTGCCTTGGCGCCATCCCGGGACGTGTCCTCGAGAAGCTGAACCCCGTCGGCAGGGAGGCCGGCGTCCGTGAGGGCTTGTCTCAAGACGCTGCTGATCGCCAGGTTGGACCTAAGCGCATATGAGGAGCCGCGAAGGATCACCGCATTCCCTGACTTGATGCAGAGCCCGGCTGCATCGGCGGTGACATTGGGTCGGGCCTCGTAGATCACGGCCACCACCCCAAGCGGGACACGAACCCGATGGAGACGGATGCCGTTGTGCAGCTTCCAGCCCCCGGTCTCCCGACCCACCGGGTCGGGGAGAGCGGCCACAGTGCGGAGACCTGTCGCCATCGCCAGGACCCGAACCTCGGTGAGACGGAGACGATCAAGCATGGCGCCACCGATTCCTTCAACCGCGGCCTGCTGGAGATCGGCTTCGTTGGCAATGAGCAGGTCCGCCAGAGCGGCTTCGATCGCATCTGCCATCTGAATCAGGGCCCGCTGGCGCACCTCTCCAGTGGAAAGGGCGAGCACACGAGCGGCGTTCCGGGCCCGCTCCCCGATCACCTCGATCATGGGACCAGCCTATCGATAGGCTCCGGTTGCTCAACCGCGAGGAGCACGAAGTCATCCCGGTGGATGACCACGCCACCCACCTCGGAGCTATGCCGACCGATCGAGGTCCGGGCCTGGTCGGCACTCATGGTCATCAGCCCCTTGCCGATCAGTCGGCCTTGATGATCCAGAACCTCCACCGCCGCCTCGAGGTCGAAGTCGCCATCCACAGACGAGACCCCAACGGCCAGCAGGGACTTACCGCCTTCCAGCAATGCTTTGGTCGCTCCGGGATCTATGACGACTTTGCCCTCCGTCGGCTGGCCAAAGGCGATCCAAAGCTTGCACGCCGGAAGCTTCGGTTTCGTGGGGAGTCACCCAGGTTCCCACCTCCTCGCCTGCCGCCGCCCTAGCCAGGACATCTTCTTCGCGGGCATCGGCAATGACCGTGGGAATGCCCGACCATGCCGCCATCCGCGCCGCAGCCACTTTGGTGGCGGCGCCGCCCGAGCCGAATGGGCCAGGATCGCCCGACACCACGACATCGAGGGCAGAGTCCGTTGGCCTCACCGCGCTGATCAACTCGGCATCGGCCACCGTCCTGGGGTCTGCGGAGTAGATCCCTCCCGTGTCGGTGAGGATCACGAGGATCCCGGCTGACACCAGATGGGAGACGATGGCGGCCAGGCGGTCGTTGTCGCCAAGTCTCAGCCCATCCACCACCACGGTGTCGTTCTCGTTGACGATCGGGACTACGCCGAGCGACAACATCCTCTCCAGGGCCTCCCGGGCATGCAGATACTGGCTGCGGTTGGCGAGGAGGTCCTTGGTCAAAAGCACCTGGCCCACCACCCGACCCCTTTCGGCGAACAAGGCCGAATAGCGCTCCATGAGCCTGCCCTGGCCAACTGCTGCGGCGACCTGCAGACCGGGGACATCCTTTGGCCTCCTGTCCAACCCGAGAGCCGGCAGCCCTGCAGCGACCGCTCCAGAGGAGACGAGAAGAGTCGGATAGCCAAGCGCCCACATCCCTGCGACGAGGTCGGCGGTCCGGGCCAGGGCCTCGGTGTCGAGCTCTCCCGATCGCTGCACCAGGCTCGAGGAGCCGGCCTTCATCACCACCGGCATACCGACCGGGACCCGGTGACGGCCACCGTCAGACATCATGCTGCTCCGCACCAAGGATGGTCCGAACCATCACAACATCGGCTGTCATCTGCACGACCAAGTCTGCCACTGCATCAAACTTCAATTCTGGGCGGAGACTCTCCACGAATTCGAGGGTCAAGACCTCGCCGTAACAGTCCTCCTTGAAATCGAGCAGATACGCCTCCACCACCAGCTCGCCGCCGCCGAAGGTCGGCCTGACCCCCACATTCACTGCGGCCTGGTGAAGCCGGCTCCGCAGCGACGCCATGGCCGCATAAACCCCCTGCCCGGGAATCACTTTCCGGTCCGGTGGCTGGAGATTGGCGGTGGGAAAGCCAATCGCGGCCTCTCTTGTCTCCGTGGACCACAAAGTTTGACAGCCGGTATCGGGAACCGAGAAGGACAGCCGCGGTGCTCACGTCCCCCATCTCGAGCAATGCGCGAATCCCCGAGGAGGAGACGATCCCGCCCACACTCTGCAGCTCGACTACGTCGACCTTGAACCCGTCTTGCTCACCGGCACGTTGGAGGAACCCGACGTCACCCGACCGGTCCTTTCCGAAATGAAAATCGGTCCCCATCACCATCGCCGCCATCGCCAGCCGTTGTTCGAGCACCTGGGTCACGAACTCCCCGGGCTGCAGATGCCGGATCTCGGCCAGGTCGAGCACCCCTGCCAACTCGACCCCTGCTCCTTCGAGGAGCTCGAGTCGCTCGTCGATGTTGGTTATCAGATTGGGGTGGCTGCCAGGGGAAAGAACTTCGGCAGGGTGGGGGTCGAAGGTCAGAACGGTCGGCACATAGCCCGTGGCCCGTAATCGATCGATCAGCGTCCGATGACCGATATGGACGCCGTCGAAGACCCCGACCGTCACCGCGGTGGGCTCGGTCTGTGTCTCCCAGGTCGCCCATGATCCGGTCAACACCCTCACGAGGCGAGCACCACCTCGGGGATTGCCTGGGCGCCGCTGCTGCGGTAGATCGCCAACAGCTCGCCCGCGTCGTCGAGAACCCGAACCGAGCCATCCGGGGCGTCGACCAACTCGCCCCCGAGAAACCGCACTCCGTTGCTGACTCCTTCCGCGGTGTCGTGGCCGACGGTCACCGCGGGCAGGTCGGAGAGAGCTTGCGATGGAGTCAACAGCCGCTCCTCCCATCGACCCAGGTCGTCAAGAGCCACCCCGAAGATTTCCACAGCAAGGGATCCGATCCGGGTTCGGCGCAGTGCCGTGAGGTGGGCGGAGCCACCCAACACCGCGGCCATGTCGGCTGCCAACGAGCGCACATAGGTTCCCTTGCCGCAAACCACCCTGAACTCCACCTCGGGGTAGGGGCCGGGACCGACGGAAGTGATCTCCAACTCGAAGACCTCGACCGGTCGGGCCTCCCGCTCCACAACTTCACCCTGGCGGGCAAGCTCATAGAGACGACGCCCCTGGTGTTTGAGGGCGGAGACCATCGGCGGAATCTGATGGATCGTCCCCACAAACCTCTCCGACGCTTCCTGGAGCTCTGCTTCGGTGAATTCCATCGGCTCCCGCTCGAGCACCGCCCCATCTGCGTCGAGGGTGTCGGTGGCCACCCCGAACTGGGCGGTCGCCAGATACTCCTTGGGCTGCTCCTGGATGAAGCGGATCAACCTCGTCACCGGTCCGATTGCCACCACCATTGCTCCGGTGGCGAGTGGGTCGAGGGTGCCGGCATGGCCAACCTTCTTGATCCCGGTGACCCGCTTCACCCGTCCGACCACGGCATTCGAGGTGATGCCTCCCGGCTTGTCGACTACGAGGAAGCCCCTTGTCACCTGAAGTCCTCGACCCTTTTCCGCACTTCGTCGAGGACGTCGTTCACATCCCCGACATAGGTGATCCCCGCCGCCAATCGATGCCCTCCCCCGCCCATTGCGAGCGCAAGCGATCCGACGTCAGTCGCTCCTCTCGAGCGCAGGCTGAGTTTGACCTTGCCGTCGGCATGGACCTTGGCCAGGACCGCCACATCCGCCTCGACCGCAAGCCGCACCGTGTTGATGAGATTGTCGATGTCTCCCCAGTCGATCCCGGCTTCGGTCAGATCGGCCTGGGTGATCACCGCCGTGACCACGCCCTTCTCTGCGTCGAGCTCGGCCCGGCTCAGGGCTGCTCCGGCCACCTTCAAATAGCCGAACGGGGCCTCCTCGTAGATGTGACGGCTGATCTCGGGCGGATCGGCGCCTGCCGCAACCAGCCCGGCCGCCAGCACCAACGTCGAAGGCTTGGTGTTGCCATATTGGAATCGACCGGTATCGGTGACCAGGGCGGTGTGAAGACAGGTGGCGATCTCGGGTGTCAGCGGCCAGCCAAGGATCTCCAGCAGGTATGCGACCAGCTCTCCGCTCGCCGCTGCCTCTCCGTCAACCACCGAGATATCACCGAAGCCGTCGTTGGTGATGTGGTGGTCGATGACGACCGTGGTCGCGGCCCGCGACGCGTTCTCGGCAAGCTCACCAAGACGGTCCAGCGAGCCGGCGTCGAAGACGACCATCATCGGCGGGTCAGCCGGGAACTCCTGTGGCGGGACCAGCAGTCGTGTTGGGAGGAAGGCGAGACTCGCCGAAACCGCGAAAGGCGTTCCGAAGCTGGCGACGACCTTCTTCCCAGCGTTCTCCGCTGCGATCCCGAAGCCGAGCATCGAGCCCAGGGCGTCACCATCGGGCCCGATGTGACAGGCGAGAGCCAAGGACTCGGCAGACGCGATTGCGCCGGCCGCGGTCTCCAGGATGGCCCGGTCAATCATTCGATTTCATCTCCGTCCGGTCGCAAGTTGCGCAGGATGGTCTCGATGCGCTCCCCGCCCATCACGCCGGGGTCAATCAAGAACTCGAGGTGGGGGGTGAACTTCATACGTACCTGGCGACCTATCGCCTTCTGCAGGCGGGGTGTGGCCTTGCGCAACGCGACGAGGGCTGCATCCTGAGCATCCTGACCGAGAACATCCACGTAAACCGTTGCCGACCTCAGGTTCGGGCTCGTGTCAACGGCTGTGATCGAGACCATCTCCAGGCGATCGTCATTCATCCTCTCCACTTCCTCGGCGAGGACTTCACGGAGCGTCGAATTGACCTTGAGCATTCGCGGGCTGGTCTCCCTCATAACGGATCCTCCAACTCCCTGATCTGGATGTCGAGCACCTCGACATCCAATCGTGTGTCAAGGTAGCGACGAAGCTTCGCGATCTGCATTGCGAGACTCTCGCCGTCACGGGCTGCGATGGCGACACCTATTGCGGCGCGCTGCCAGGTGTCCTGATGATCGACTTCGGCCACGCTGAACGACCCCAGCCGTTTGATGCCTTCGACGACGGGACGCAGAATCGCCCGCTTCGCCTTGAGCGATTGTGGGCTGGGGAGATGCAATTCGACCCTGAGGGCCGCAGCTCGCATCAGGTCCGAGCTACCTCGCGGATCAGATAGGCCTCGATGCTGTCGCCCTCCTTGACGTCGTTGTAGTTCTCGAAGCTCATGCCGCATTCGAAACCGGCAGCCACCTCGCGCACGTCGTCCTTGAAGCGCTTCAGGGATGAGATCTGACCGTCGTGAATGATGATCCCGTCCCGGAGCAGCCTCGCCCTCGCCCCGCGTTGGATCACTCCCTCGACGACATAGCACCCGGCCACCGTGCCGGCACGTGGAACCTTGAAGATCGCCCGAACCTCGGCGGTGCCAAGGACCTGCTCGTGCTCCACCGGCGCCAGTTGGCCAACCAGCAACAACTCGACGTCGTCCAACATCTCGTAGATGATCCCGTAGGTCCGAATTTCGATCCCAGCCTGCTCAGCCGCCTTGCGGGCCTTTGGCTCCGGGCGAACGTTGAAGCCGACGATGACCGACTCCGTCACCTCAGCGAGAGTGACATCGTTCTCATTGATGCCACCGACCGCCCCGTGCACGATCTGGATCTTCCCGCCCTCGCGCTCGATCTTGACGATGGACTCCCGGAGGGCCTCCAACGAGCCTTGAGCGTCGGCCTTGACGATCAGATTGAGATGGGCCTCATCCGTCCGCAGCTGGTCGAGGAGGCTCTGCAGCCGGTCCCGGGCCGAGGGAACGGCCTGGTTCGCCATCTTCAACGCCTGCTCGCGCTCGGTGGCGAGGCGGCGGGCCTCGCGATCAGACTCGACGACCTCGAAGTAGTCACCGGCGACGGGCACATCGTCCCAGCCCATGATCTGAACCGGGCTAGAGGGCCCAGCCGAAGTCACCGGCTTGCCGTTCTCATCCATGAGGCCGCGGGCCCGGCCGGCAACGGCGCCAGCAACGAAAGAGTCGCCCTTCTTGAGGGTCCCCCGCTGGATGATCACGGTTGCAACGGCGCCCTTCCCGGTCTCGAAGCGGGCTTCGACCACCACCCCTGAAGCCGGGGCATCGGGATTGGCCTTGTACTCCTCGAGTTGGGCGATCAGGTCGACCACTTCGAGGAGGTCTTCAACGCCGTCACCCGTGAGAGCGGATACCTCGACACTTGGCACGTCGCCGCCGAGCTCCTCAGTGATGATGTTTTGCTCGGTCAGCTCCGTCCTCACCCTGGTGGGGTCGGCACCCGGAACATCGATCTTGTTGACCGCCACGACAAGCTTGACCCCAGCCGCCTTGGCATGGGAGATGGCCTCGACGGTCTGCGGCATGACCCCGTCGTTAGCGGCGACCACCAAGACCACGATGTCGGTGATGTTGGCCCCGCGAGCCCTCAACGCAGTGAACGCCTCGTGGCCGGGGGTGTCAATGAATGTCACCGGATGCCCATTGACCTCGACCTGATAGGCGCCAATGTGCTGGGTGATCCCACCCAACTCCCCGTCGACAACGCTGGTCTTGCGGATCTTGTCGAGCAGGGTCGTCTTGCCGTGATCGACGTGGCCCATGACGGTCACCACCGGCGGCCGCGGCTTCAGCTCGTCGGCTTTGTCTGCGTGCTCGGGCCGCTCGGCGACTGCCGGGGCGGGAGCAACTTCCTCGACATCGACTATGAAGCCATAAGACTCGGCGATCTCCTCCATGAGATTGGACGGCATCGTCTGTCCGACCCCGACCGGCATGCCCCGAAGCAGGAGGATCTTGACGATCTCGCTGGATGGGACACCGAGTGACTCGGCGAACTCGGCGACCGTGGCTCCCTCCTTCAGAGAGGCCAGGCCGACCTGGGTCTCAGCTTCCGGCTCCGGCTCTTCTTCCGGCTCTTCCTCCGGCACGGCCACTTCGACGCCGGCAGCCGCTGGCGGCTCATCTCCGGCGATGGCAAGCCGCAGCAGTTCGGCAGAC
This sequence comes from uncultured Acidobacteriota bacterium, assembly GCA_963778755.1. Lineage (GTDB taxonomy): Bacteria > Actinomycetota > Acidimicrobiia > Spongiisociales > ZC4RG35 > JALYNX01. Next base: position 17,877 of record CAVZVJ010000009.1, read on the forward strand.
TCGTCGTCCAAGCCGGACGACGCAGTTTTCACCTCGAGCCCGAGCGCTTGGGCCTGCTCGAGAACAACTTTCGAGTCGAGGCCCAGATCCCGGGCTAGTTCATAAACCCTCACGATTCAGACCTCTTCATTCGCTCTCGTCGTCTTCCGTCTCCATGACGGCGTCCTCGTCGTCGATGACCTCCACGACGTCCTCAACTTGGGGCGCATCGGCGGCTTCCTCCACGACAGCTTCCTCAGCGACGCCCTCCTCAGCCACTGCCTCTGCAGTGACTGCCTGCGGCTCCTCGCCTTCCTCCACGCCTTCGTTGTCGGAGCGGATGTCGACCTTGAACCCGGAAAGACGAGCCGCGAGACGTGCGTTCTGGCCCTCCTTCCCGATGGCCAGGGAAAGTTGGTGCTCGGAGACGACCACGTCCGCAGTCTTGTCGGCCTCGTTGATGTGGACCTCTTTGACTTTGGCCGGGCCGAGCGCCTCGGCGATGAACTGACCGATGTCGTCGCGCCATTGCACGACGTCCACCTTCTCGCCTCTCAACTCGTTGACCACCTGACGGACCCTCGATCCACGGGCGCCAACACAAGCACCTTTCGGATCGACGTTGGAATCGTGGGAAACCACTGCGATCTTGGTGCGATGACCCGGCTCCCTGGCGATATTCACGATTTCGACGGTGCCATCGGTCAGCTCAGGGACCTCGAGCTCGAGGAGCCGGCGAACCAGGTCGGGATGGCTCCGGGAGACCACGATTTGAGCGCCCTTGGCTTCGTTTCGAACCTCCAGGATCAGCGCTTTGACCCGGTTCCCTCGTTCCAGACGCTCAAAAGGGATGCGCTCCGAACCGGGAAGGATCGCCTCGGCGTCCCCTAAATCGAGGATGACCGATCGGTAGTCCACCTGCTGGACCAGCCCGGTGACCAGGTCGCCTTCCCGGCCCTCGTACATCTCGTAAACGTGCTCGCGCTTGGCCTCACGCAGTTTGTGCTGCATCACCTGCTTGAAGGACTGCGCCGCGATACGGCCAAAGGCCTCCCCCTCGGGCGTGTCCTCCCATTCGGCCGTGACGTTGCCCTCTTCGTCCAATTCCTGCGCGTAAACCGTCACTTCGCCGGAGTCGGGGTCGATGGTGACCCGCGCCTCTTCGGCCGCGCCTGGGCTCCGCTTGTAAGCGGCTACCAGTGCGTTGGCGAAGGCGTCGAGGATGGTGTCGACCGCCACGCCCCTCTCCCGGGCGAGGACTTCGATCGCCTCCATCATCGTGTCAAGCTTCATGATTCTCCTTCAATGGCCCGGCTTGGGGGCCTTCTCCCACCTGAACACGGTGTTCGCGGTGAGCACGTCTTCGTAATTGACAACCTGGCTCTCGCCTTCGGCCTCGACGGTGAACGACCTTTCGCCGGCGTCGGCAATTACACCCCTCACGGTGGTCTTGCCCCCTTCCACGGCGACCTTGGCGACGACCTCGCGGCCAACGGACTTGGCGTAATGGCTAGGTCGGCGCAACTTTCGCTCCAGACCCGGAGAGGTGACTTCGAGTTGGTAGGGATCGTCGAGCTTCGTCGAATTGTCCAGAAGCCGGGAAACTCCCCGAGAAACCTCGGCGAGCCGCTCGATATCGACATCTTTGCCGTCGACGACAATGCGCAGCACTGTGGCCGGCCCGCGTCCGGACAACTCGACATCGTCGAGCTCCAGATGTTCGGCGGTCAGGTAGTCCTCGACCACCGGCCAGATGTCAGCCGCTGTTGTCAACTGTGTCACTCCACAACAATTCAGGTGGGTACCAAAGGCGCCCACCTGATCCAAAAAGCGTCCTGTTGTCCAGAGGTGATTATAAGTGAGTTGTCAGACCTGGGCGCCAAAGCGCTCGGACTCGACAGTCTCCTTGACAGTGCTCACCAGATCAGCGAGGGCAACGTCGGTTTTCACCATTCCCCGCCGCGCCGTCAGCTCGACGGAGCCATCGGAGACGCCCCTGGGGCCGACTGTGACCCGATACGGGATCCCGATCAGCTCGGAGTCGGCGAATTTCACCCCGGGCCGCTCGTCCCGGTCGTCGATAAGCACCTCGAGCCCGGAATCGACCAGCTCGTGGTAAAACCTGTTGGCGGCCTCCATCGTGGGCCCGTCATCGGGGCGCACAACGGTGATGACCACCTCGTACGGGGCGACCGAGACCGGCCAGATGATTCCCCCGTCGTCATATGAGGATTCGACGACGGCCGCCATCCCCCGTTCAACCCCGATCCCGTAGGAACCCATGATGATCGGGTGACTGACGCCGTTCTCGTCCTGCACATAGGCCCCGAAGGCCTCGGAGAACTTGATCCCCAGCTTGAAGATGTGCCCGACCTCGATCCCCTTCCAGCGCTGCAACGGGTTGCCACACACCGAACAAGGCTCTCCTGCTCCAACCGCCCGCAACTCGGCCCAGACCCCGACCCCGATGTCACGACCCACGTCGACGCCCGAGTAGTGCCAATCGTCTTCGTTCGCCCCTGTCACCAGTCTCTTACGACCGGCCAGGGAATTGTCAGCGATCACGGTCGGGCCCTTGACCCCGACTGCTCCCAGGCTCCCGGGGTCGGCCCCGAGCAAAGGCCGAATCTCCTCGGGCTCTGCGGGCCGGAGATCGACCGCTCCCGTAACATCCTTCAGCTTTTGCTCCTGGAGGTCGTGGTCACCTCGGAGCAAGACCAGAACTGGCTCGCCATCCAGGAAATAGACGAGGGTCTTGATCTGACGGTCGGGCGGAGCGGTATCGGGGTGCGCCTCTGCAAGGGACTTGATGGTCCTCAGGCCGGGTGTTGGGAATCGCTCGAGCTCGGCCCCATCGCCATCGTCGATCGGGGCCACGGCGGACACGGCCCGTTCCACATTGGCCCGATAGCCGCAGTTGGAACAGGTGACGATCCAATCCTCGCCGGCATCGCTGCGCACCATGAACTCCACCGACTCTTTCCCGCCCATGGCGCCGGAGGATGCTTCCACGTCGACAGGATCCAAGCCCCAGCGTCGGAAGATCCGGAAGTACGCCTCCCGATGCTTCTCGAAACCAATGTCCAGGCCGGCCTGATCGATGTCCAGGGTGTAGGAGTCCTTCATCGTGAACTCACGAACCCGGAGCAGTCCCGACTTAGGCCGAGGCTCATCACGAAACTTGGTGTGCATCTGGTACCAGATCTGGGGCAGGTCACGGTATGAGGAGAGTTCCGAGGCGGTGATTGCGAAGATCTCCTCCTCGGTCATGCCCAGGACCAGATCGGCTTCCTTGCGATCGACCAGTTTGAACAGGTTGTCGCCCATCAACTCATAGCGCCCCGAAGTGCGCCAGATTTCGGCCGGATGCAGGGTGGGAGGGAGGATCTCCTGGCCCCCGATCGCGTTCATCTCCTCCCGAATGATCCCGGCGACCTTTGCCCGAACCCGCATGCCAAGGGGAAGGATGGTGTAGGACCCGGCAGCCAGCTGGCGGATAAAACCCCCGCGGACCAGCAACTTGTGACTGATCGCCTCGGCGTCGGTGGGGGCGTCTCGAAGAGTTGGGATGAAAGCTTGGGTCCAGCGCATGGTGTTTCCGGGGAACAGCCGACGGTAGTCAGTCGGAGGAAGCCACCTCGGCCACGCGTGCCCGGGCGTCCCGGGCGTGGTTGGCATCTCCCTGGATTTGGATCAGCTCCTCACGGGCGGCGGCCGCGATCTCGGCTGCGTTGGCCTGGGCGTGCGCCAATCGGCTCTCCACGCCCTCTTCGACCAGTTTCCTGGCCTCGTCGAGGAGGGCCTCGACCATTTGGGCCTCCGGAACCACCCGAACCACCTGGCCCTTGATGAACAAATGCCCCTTGCCCCGCCCGGCGGCGATGCCGATGTCGGCCTCCCTGGCTTCCCCGGGGCCGTTGACGACACAACCCATCACCGCGACCTGGATCGGAAGATTCTCGGCCTCGAGAGCCGCCTGAGCTCTGGTCGCAACGTCGATGACGTCGACCTCGGCGCGCCCGCATGAGGGACAGGCGATCAGATCGAGGCCTTTGCGCTCTCTGAGCCCCAGGATCTCCAGCAATTGACGGCCGGCCTTGGCCTCCTCAACCGGATCCGCAGTCAGCGAGAACCTGATGGTGTCACCGATGCCCTCATCGAGCAATGTCGAGATCCCGGCAACTCCCTTGATCAGCCCGGCCGGGGGTGGGCCGGCCTCGGTGACCCCGAGATGCAAGGGGTAGTCGACGGTCTGGGAAAGGAGACGGTAGGACTCGATCATCGAAGGCACATTGGAGTGCTTGACCGAGATCTTGATGTCGGTGAAGTCGACCTCTTCGAGATAGCGGATCTCCTTGAGAGCCGAGTCGACCAAGGCCTGGGGGACGGCGCTTCCGTATTGCTCGAGGATGTCTTTGTCGAGCGAGCCGGCGTTGACCCCGACGCGAATCGGCACCCCACGGTCCTTGGCCTCGCGTGCGACCGCCTTGATCTGATCTTCCTTGCGGATATTGCCGGGATTGAGGCGAAGCCCGTGAACTCCCGCCTCGAGGGCGGCCAAGGCCAGGCGGTATTGGTAGTGAATGTCGGCGATGATCGGCACCGGTGACCTGGGCACGATTTCTGCCAGCCCCTGGGCCGCCTCGACCTCGTTGCAGGTGATGCGGACGATGTCAGCCCCGGCGCCCGCCAGCGCATAGACCTGGGAGAGAGTGCCGTCCACGTCGGCGGTCTTGGTGGTGGTCATCGATTGAACCGAGACCGGTGCATCCCCACCCACCGCGACCTTGCCCACATGGAGTTGGCGGGTGAGCCGGCGGGGAGTCATCGATCGCTCAAGACAAGGAGATCGGATTGACGATGTCCAGAATGATCGCCACGAATCCCAGGAAAGCGAAGATGGCGATCACCGCCGCCGCGACTGGAGCCAGTCGGCGCACATTTGCCTCCCGACCTGTGAGTTTCTCGTATAGGGCCACAGCGAAGTGACCGCCATCGAGGGGGAAGAGCGGCAGCAGGTTGATCGTGGCCAGGATCACATTGACGAAGGCGAGTACCCCGAGAAAGGCACCGGTGGAAGGGGCCTGGGAGCCGATGTTTGCCAGTCCGATCACAGACACCGGCCGGATGTTCTCATCGACGTCGGTGTTGCCCGCGAAAACCCCGACGTACTGGGCAAGACTCGAGGGCTTGAGCATGTCGCCCAGCGCCTTGAAGGTGAAGCCGATTCCCTCCCATACCTGTTGGCCGGCGACGCCTATTGCTTCGATCGGACCTGGTTGGTGGTTCTCGGACAGCGGTCTGACGCCGAGAAACCCGGTGGTGCCTGAGCCGCCCGCACTTTCCATCTCGATCATGTCGACATCCATCGTCACCGTCTCACCGTTGCGTACGACGGTGACTGTGGTCGGCCCGCCGCCGACCGAGTCGAGTGCAAACGGAATGTCCTCCCATTCGTCGATTTGATGAGGCCCGATTGCGACCAGGACGTCGCCGCTTTTCAAACCCGCCTCCGATGCCGGGGTCGGGACCACGTCGTCACCGACTTTCACGGTTGCGATGACCTGATCGACCACGGGTTGGACCACATTCACGCCATTGGTGAGCGCGATCCCGTAGAAAATGAAGAATGCGATGAGAAAGTTCATCCCAACACCGGCGAGCACGACAACGCTCTTCTCCCAGAACTTCTTCTCCCGATAGGTCCTGCCGACGTCTGCTGGTTCGACCTCTTCCAGCGGGTTCATGCCGATGATCCGCACGTATCCGCCCAGTGGGATCCATTTGAACCCGTACTCGGTCTCGCCTCGCTGGGTCGACCAAATCTTGGGCCCGAATCCGAAGAAGAACTGGGTGGTCTTCATCCCCACGGCCTTGGCCGCGAAGAAGTGCCCCGCCTCGTGGGCGGTGACGAAGACGACGATGGCGACGGCTGCTGCGAACCCTCCGAGCACGGTGACACGCTACCTTCGCCGGCGGTCTAGTCAGCAAGCACCTGAAATGAATCCAGCCGCCGTGGCACGGGCCTCGGCATCGGCCGCAAGGACCGATTCCACATCGTTGACCTCTCGCCAAGGGACCGTCTCCATGGTGCGCGCGACGACCTCGGCAATCCCGAGAAAGCCAAGACGGCGCTGGAGAAAGGCTTCGACGGCCACCTCGTCAGCCGCATTCAAAACGGCCGGGCTGGACCCGCCCTGGGCCCCGGCTGCAAAGGCGAGGTCGATCGCGGGGAAGGTGAGACGATCCGGTTCCTCGAATGTCAACGTGAGATCGGCCAGGGAAAAGGGCTGAACCGGCGTCGGCGCCCGCTCCGGGGCGGTCAATGCGTACTGGATCGGGATTCTCATGTCTGGCCGGCCGAAATGGCCCTTCCAGGAGCCATCGACGAATTCCACCGCGGAGTGGAGGATGGATTGGGGGTGGACCACAACATCAATCGCCCCGAATGGGATGTCAAACAGATGATGGGCTTCGATCACCTCGAGGCCCTTGTTGAAGAGGGTTGCGGAGTCGATCGAGATCCGCCGCCCCATGTCCCAGGTCGGGTGTCGCAGGGCCTCCTCGGGGGTGACATCGGCCAGCGACTCCCGGTCACGGCCGCGGAATGGGCCCCCCGAGGCAGTGATCATGAGACGGGCCACAGAATCAGGGCTCTCTCCGACAAGGCATTGCATCAGGGCCGAGTGCTCGCTGTCGACCGGGATCAGCTCGCCGCCGTGGCCCGCCAACGCGGCCCTCACCACCCCTCCCCCGGCCACCATGCTCTCCTTGTTGGCAAGGCCGACCCTATTGCCGGCCTCGAGGGCGGCCACCGTGGCTCGAAGCCCGGCCGCGCCAACGATCCCGTTGACCACGATCGAACCGGGCATCCGGGCGAGCTCGGTCACGGCATCGGTGTCAAACATCACCGGGCGCCCCAGGTCGTGTTCGAAAGTCTTTCTGCCCTCGCCGGACCCGCCGGCAACGGCAATCGCGGCACCTGGATAGCGAACTGCGAGCTTCAGAAGATCGGCGGATGGCTCACGCGCCGCCAGACCGGCGACCTCGAGCCCGAGATTGTCGGCGACCTCCAATGTCTGGGAGCCGATGGAGCCGGTCGCCCCGAGGACGACCACCGGCCGGGTCACAGAAGCCCGAAACCCCGGAACAGGAAATAGATCGCAGGAACCGCAAACAAGAACGAGTCGATGCGGTCGAGGATCCCGCCATGGCCGGGCAACACCGAGCCCATGTCCTTGACATCGAGGGCCCGCTTGATCATCGATTCTGCGGCGTCCCCGATCGGCCCAACTACCCCGACGAGGGCAGCCGCCACCAGACCTTTGGCCAGGCCGATGCCCGCCCACCCGGGGAAGGTGACCAGGATCGAGGCGATCACGAGACCGGCGATGAGGCCGCCAAAAAAGCCTTCGACCGTCTTCTGGGGCGAGATCACCGGCGCCAACTTGCGATGCCCGAAAGACCGTCCCACGAAATAGGCGCCGGTGTCGTTGGCGGCGACCAGCAGGACTGTGAACAGGATGTACTCCAGGGGCCGGGGCCCGGCCGCGATCAGGATGGCAAAGGAAAGAAGGCCAACCCAGGCCATGGCGCCAACGGTCACGGCGGTGTCCTCGAGCGGCTGGCGCCGCGGTGACAGCGAGAAAAAGAGGACGGATCCGGCAGCAATCAACCCCGCCCAGCCGCCAATCGCCAGGACACCGGAAGCGTGGGCTCCAACGCCCATGAGAAAGACGCCGAGGAGCCCGAATAGCGACAGGGGCCGATATCCGGAATGGCGCACCGTGGCGTAGAACTCGCCGGTTGCCACCACCATGACCAGGATCACGAAAGCGGTGAACCACCACCCTCCCAGAAAGAGACTTCCCAGGAACATCCCGAAGATCACTACCGCGGAGCCGGCCCGCATGGCGAGGTCTGAGCTCGCTGCTTGCTCCCGAGCCTCGTAATCCTCTTCGCTGTCGGCCGTGGCACCGGTCACGTCCTCAAAACCCACCAGCCCGCTGTCGACCCCCGGCATAGTCGCCGCCACGGCCTGCTGTTCCCACTCTTCCTCGGCGGCCCGGCTGACGTCCTCGGCGAGGCCCCGATATTCCTCGGTGGTGGCGGCTGCGTAGTCCTCAGCCGTGTAATCCTCGAGGGCGCCACTCTCGCCCGTCATCGCCTCCCAATCGGTGAGGTCGACGCCGCTAGGAGCGACCGGCTCGGACTCGGGGAGGGTGAAGACGTCGGCATCGGCATCGACATCGGCATCGGCTGCGGCTTCGACGTCGGGATTCTTGGCCTCCCAGGGCCGCCTGAATCCCTTCTCCTGCTCGCTGTCCGTGCGGTCGCTCATACTTCGAGCAACTCCTCTTCCTTGTTGGCGAGAAGGTGGTCGATCTTCACGACGAAACGATCGGTGAGTTTTTGGAGTCCGTCCTCACCCCGGCGAATGTCATCGTCCGAGATCTCTCCATGCATCGCCTCCATGTCGGTCTTCGAGTGACGCCGGATGTTACGGACTGCGACCCTTCCTTCCTCGGCCATGTGCTTCACGACTTTGATGAGGTCCTTGCGCCGTTCTTCGGTTAGAGGGGGAAAAGCGATCCGGATCACCGAACCGTCGTTGGACGGATTGAGCCCGAGATCTGATTGCTGGATGGCCCTCTCGATGTCAGAGACGGTCGATCGGTCAAAGGGATTGACGACTAGGAGGCGGGGCTCGGGTACCGCGATCGATGCCAGCTGTTGAAGTGGAGTCGGAGTTCCGTAGTAGTCGACATGGATCCGCTGCAGGAGTTGGGGGTTGGCCCTTCCGGTCCTCACGGTGGAGAACTCGGTTGCGACGTGATCAATTGCCATCTCCATCTTGTGCTCGGCCTCGGTCAAGAGATCGCTGATCATCGCCCTCACCTCCTCAGTGGATCACCGTGCCGATTCGCTCGCCGTTGACCGCTTTAAGAATGTTGCCTGGGGCGAACATGTCGAAGACGACGATTGGCACTCCGTGCTCCTTGCACATCGTAACGGCGGTGGTGTCCATGACCCTGAGTTCACGCGAGATGAAATCCATGTAGGACAGATCCGAGATCCGGTTGGCGTCAGCGTTGGTGGCCGGGTCGGCGTCATAGATCCCATCAACCTTGCTCGCCTTGAGCAGCACGTCGGCGCCGATCTCCACGGCTCGCAAAGCTGCAGTGGTGTCTGTGGTGAAGAACGGGTTGCCAGTTCCGGCGGCGAAGATGACCGAGCGCCCTTTTTCCAGATGACGAATGGCCCGCAATCGAATGTATGGCTCGGCCAGTTCCTGCATGGTTATCGCGCTCTGGACCCGGGTGGGAACCCCTTGCTTTTCGAGGGCATCCCTGAGGGCCAGTGAGTTGATCACGGTTGCCAGCATCCCCATGTAGTCAGCGGAGGCGGGATCCATCCCTTTGGCTGCCTGGGAGACGCCGCGGAAGATGTTGCCTCCTCCGACGACCACCGCGATCTGAACTCCGGTCGCATGAGCGGCGGCCACCTCACTGGCGACCCGGACCACTGTCGCGGGGTCTATGCCATAACCCACGTCGGGGTCGGCGAACGCCTCGCCGGAGAGTTTGAGGACTACGCGTCGCGGCCTATCTGTCACTTCGCCTCCTACTCGCCGACGGCCACCCGTGCGAACCTGCGCACGGAGATGTTCTCGCCCATCTTCGCTCCGAGTTGGGAGACGAGGTCGCCCACGGTCCCATCGAATTTCTCTGTGTTCACAAATTTCTGGTCGTAGAGCACCTTGTCCGTGTACCAGGAATTGAGCCTTCCCTCCACGATTCGCTCCGCCACTGCCTCCGGCTTGCCCTCGGCTGCCGCCTGGCGGCCCAGCAAGTCGCGCTCCTTGGCCACCTCGTCCGGATCGGCCTGTTCGCGGGTGACCCACGACGGGTTGCTCCAGCTGACATGCATGGCGATGTCATCGGCGGTTTCCCGGAACTCGTCGCTTTTGGCGACAAAGTCCGTCTCACAAGCAAGCTCGACCAGGACGCCCATCACCGGCCGCCCGTTCTGAATGTGAATGTAGGTCCCGATGGTCCCCTCGTTGGCCTCGCGGCCGGCTCGCTTCGCCACGCTCGCTTGGCCCCGCTCTCTGAGGAGCTCGAATGCCTTGTCGAAGTCGCCATTGGCATCGGCGAGAGCCTGCTTGGCATCCATCATCCCGACACCAGCGTCGACCCTGAGTTTCTGAATGTCCTTCGCGGTGAACTCGGCCATGATCAGTCTCAGGACTCCGGTGCGTCGTCCGCTTTGGCGGTCTTGGCGGTGGCCAGCTCGCGCCCTTCGAGTGCGGCGTCGGCCAAGGCCCCGGCGATGAGGTCGGCGGCGCGGATCGCGTCGTCGTTGCCCGGGATCACGTATTCGATGAGATCGGGGTCGCAGTTGCTGTCGACGAGGGCGATCACCGGCAACCCCAGCCTCGAAGCCTCGGTTACCGCGGTGGTCTCGGCGTTGACGTCGATGACGAACACGGCGTCGGGGACCCGCTGCAGGTCGGCCACGCCGCCGAGGTTCTGCTCGAGCTTGCCCAGCTCACGCCGCAGCTTCAGTCGTTCTTTCTTGGGCAGCGAGTTGATCTCACCGCTCTCTTCGAGACGGCGTAGCTCGCGCATGTAGAAGATCCGCTTCTGGATCGTGGCGAAGTTGGTGAGCATGCCGCCCAGCCATCTGAAGTTGACATAGGGCATGCCGGACCGGGTGGCGTGCTCGGCAACAGCGGTCTGAGCCTGCTTCTTGGTGCCCACGAAGAGCACGGTTCCGCCCCCTGCCACCAGATCCTTGACGTAGGCCGAAGCGTCGTTGATCTGCTCCAGCGTCTGACGGAGGTCGATGATGTGTATCCCGTTGCGCTCCCCGTAGATATAGGGGCGCATTTTTGGATTCCAGCGTCGGGTCTGATGCCCGAAATGGACGCCGGCCTCCAAGAGTTGCTTCATGGTGACCATGGCACCGTGATTTCCTTTCTGGTTGTACCTCCGCCCGCCGGTGGATAGCCACCCGACTCTTTCGAGTCACTCTCTTTCGGGACGCGCCCGACCAGTGAGGGTCAGCGAGCGTGCGTGATGAGGCGATTGTAAGACTCGGAGGCGCCGTTCGGTAATCGACGGTGCTGTCAGTCGAGGAGGACGGCGCCGAGTCCCATGAACAGTCGCTCCGAGGCCGTGTTGCCCTCGGTGATGAAGGCGAACGCCTCGCGATGGGTCTCGCGAAGACAATCGAGACTGCCGAGCAGTGCGGCTCGGGCCAACCCATGACGCTTACTCGAGGATCCTGTCATCACGTATGCGACCAGAGCTGACCCTTCCCACACTGAGAGAAGGGATGCGGCGGCAAGGACGCCTTCGATTTCGATGACGCGGGAGCACGCCAGCAACGGCTCGGAGGAGAAATACTCCTCGATCTCGGCTCGGGCGTCCTCGATGTTCTCCCCCTCGTAATCGATGGTTCCCAGATATGCATCGAGCATCAGGTGCGCAAGGGGCTCGGCGTCGGCTGGCTCCGGGGCACGGGTCACCACTCCGGCCAAGATTGTTGACAGGCCCCACCCCACGAGATCGAATCGATACTGATGTCGGATCCTGTCGGTCACCGGTTTACTCAACCCCAAGAAGGCTCGCCGAGCCGGTTCCGCAGCGACATCATGGTCTTGGCGTGAATCTGGCAAACGCGTGATTCGGTCACCCCGAGCACGTCGCCGATCTCGGCCAATGTCATTCCCTCGTAGTAGTAGAGGGTGATGACCAGCCGCTCCCGGTTGGGGAGGCGATTGATGGCATCCACCAGGCCGCGGCGGGTCTCCTCGGACTGGAAGGCGATCTCGGGCGAGATCCCGGTTGGGTCGGCAAGCATCTCGCCGACCGAGGTGGAAGATTCGTTGCCCACGAACTCATCCAGGGCCGCGATACCAGAGCGACCGATCTCAGCCAGGGCGCTTTGGAGGTCTTCGACCGCCATCTCGAGAAAGTCGGCAAGCTCTTGATCGGTGGGAGCCCTTTGCAGGCTGTGCTCCATTTCGGCAATCCCGGCCTCGATCTGACGGGCACGGGAGCGAACCGACCGGGGCACCCAGTCCAGGGCCCTCAACTCGTCGAGGATGGCGCCCTTGATTCGATTGATGGCATAGGTCTCGAATTTGAACCCGCGCTCCAGCTCGAACTTGTCGATGGCGTCGATGAGCCCGAAGAGCCCGTAGCTGGCCAGGTCGTTCTGATCGACCGACCTCGGCAGACCCGCGCCTACCCGGCCGGCGACGTATTTCACCAAAGGCGAGTAGTGGAGGATCAAACGCTCGCGCGCGTCGGCATCGGCCGAGGCCTTGAAGCGCCCCCATAGGGCTTCGAGCTGATTTGTCTCAGGCCCTTGGGTGGCTTCTGTCATAAGTCCCTCGTAGGTGCTGACGGGTCACGGCAGTGTAGATCTGGGTTGTCGCCAGGTCAGTGTGTCCCAAGAGATCCTGGACCACCCTCAAGTCCGCGCCGCCTTCGAGGAGATGAGTGGCGAAACTATGGCGAAGAGCATGGGGGAATGTGGCCATTCGGTCGTTTACGACTCGGCGCAGGCCTCTCGTGTCGAGCCGCCCGCCCCTGAGCCCTACCCAGAGCCAGCGCCCCGCCTCTGTAGAAGCCAGTCGGGGCCTTCCCTCCTCCACGTAGCGACGAAGCGATTCCTGGGCCGGACGCCCCAACGGGACCCGCCGTGTCTTTCTCCCCTTGCCGACAACGGTGATCATTTCCCCGCTGACGTCGGAAACCGTCAGCGAGGCCAACTCCGAGATGCGTAGACCCGACGAGTACAAAGTGTCCAGGATGGCGCGGTCACGAAGCCCCTGGGGCGAGGAGGTGTCGATGGCCTCGATCGCGTGGATCACCGCCCTGGTGGGGAGAGCATGGGGCAGGGGTCGATCGAGCCGGGGTCGGGCGACCCCTTCGAATGGATTGACGCTCGATGCTCCTCGTCTTCCAGCATCGTTGTAGAAGGAGCGCACGGAGGAAGCCTTACGTGTGGCCGAGCGCCGGGAATAGCCCCGGGTGTCGAGAAAAGCCAGATAACGGCGGGCGTTGAGCCTCTGAACGCCATCTATCCGATGCACTCCGTTTCGATCGCAATAATCGAAAAACTGGGTCAAGTCGCGGCGGTAGGCCTCGACAGTGTTGGACGAGAGGTCTCGCTGCTCACGAAGGCGTGTCAGGTAATCGTCGACTGGGGCCGCGGCCCATGCCGGCATATCAGGGAGCTGCACTGCTCTGATCCTAAAGCGAGATTTCGCGAGAGCCAGTTCAGATCGGAAGCACCACATCGCCGGAGCGGCGAACTTCGCCGGCGATTTCCATCCGCGCCAACCGGGCCAGGGCTTCACCCGGGGCACATCCCCAGATCCGCGGCAGGTCATCGACGGCCACCCCGGTCGCCGGGATCTCACTCTTGGGCTTTGCCGCTTCACGTGGTGGCTTCCCCAACACCAACTCCAATTCGGAGATGAGGTCATCCACGCCGAGGGCGGGGATCGCCCCGTCACGAATCAGGAGGTTGCATCCAACGGATGCGGCCCGGTCGACATCCCCGGGTATCGCAAACACCGGGCGCCCGAGCTCGGCAGCCAGACGTGCGGTGATCAACGCTCCCCCTTTCGGACCGGCCTCGACAACCACCACGGCAGAGGCGATAGCCGCGATGAGACGGTTTCTCGCCGGAAAGCGCCATCGGTCAGGCGGGGTGCCCGGCGGATACTCCGACATCACTGCCCCATGGCCGTCGATGATGAGGTGATAGATGTCCCGGTTCTCCGATGGGTAGATCACGTCGATTCCCGACCCGAGGACAGCTACCGCCTCGCCACCGGCTCCAAGAGTGCCGCGATGTGCGGCGCCATCGATCCCGCGGGCAAGGCCGCTGACCGTGGTCCATCCCGCGTCGGCAAGGGCACGGCCGAAGGCCTCGGCCAGAGTCAACCCGTAACGGGTGCACCTCCTGGTGCCGACCACCGCGACCGCCGGAGCGGTACTGGTGTCCCCCAACACGTACAGGGCAGGTGGCTCCTCGAGATCGAAAAGCCCAACCGGATAACCAGGATCACCAGGCTCGACTCTGCGGTGATCAGTCATCCCGCCATTCGCCGCGCAGCCCGATTGCCTCAGCCATGTGCTCTTCCTCGACCTGATCGACACCTGCCAGATCGGCGATGGTCCGCGCCACCCGGCGCACTCGATCCGCTCCCCGGGCGGTGAGCATGCCGTTACCAACGGCCGAAGCAACCAGCGCCCTTGCCGCAGCGGACTCCAGCAGAGAGGCAGCAGGTGGCAGGTGACGGTTGACCTGTCCACGCGCAACCTGGATTGCCCGCGACGCCTGCACCCGTTCCGCCACCGCCGAGGTCGGCTCGCCAGCCTCACCCGAGTACTCATTCGCCTCAACCCGGCCGACGCGCACGATGAGGTCGAACCTGTCCAAAAGTGGCCCGGAGATACGGGACCGATACCTCCAGCGGATCGCCGGTCGACATTCACAGGGTTTGCGCCGATCGCCGTGAAAGCCGCACGGGCAGGGGTTGGTCGCGGCCAAGAGTTGGAATGATGCGGGGAAGTCGACGGACATGCCGCGCCGGGCGACCGACACCACGCCCTCTTCCAAGGGTTGACGGAGTGTGTCGAGATGGCCCCGCGGGAACTCGGCCAACTCATCCAGGAAGAGCACGCCGCGATGAGCCAGCGAGGCCTCGCCGGGCACCGGATTCCCGCTGCCCCCGCCGACCAGGGCCGCCTTTGACGCGGTGTGGTGCGGGGAGCGAAAAGGTGGCACGGTGTCGAGCCCTCGGCGGCGCCCTGCGGCCGCCCAGAGCATGGCGGTTTCGATGGCTTCAGCGATTTCGAGTCGGGGAAGGATCCCGATCATGCGCCGGGCGAGCATCGTCTTGCCCGATCCGGGCGGTCCGTGGAGAAGGAGATGATGGCCACCTGCTGCTGCCACCTCGAGTGCCCGTCTCGCCATGATCTGGCCCTTGATGTCGGCCATGTCCGGTGCCTGTTCCCCCGGCAATGGCTCTCCGGGAGTGGCCGGCGCCCTGTGGTCGAGGCCGTCACGGAGGAGATCCACCGCCTCGGCCAAGCTGCTCACCCCGTAGGCGGTGGCACCGGGTATGGAGGCTGCCTCGGCTGCGGCCGCCGAGGCGACAAGACAGGGGACCTGTTGGCGTGCGCTGAGCACCGCCGCGCCGAGAGCGTTGGAGCCGGCACGGACCGCGCCGTCGAGAGCCAACTCCCCCACCACCACGGCACGTCGCAGATTTGGGATCTCCCGGCTTGCGGCGAGGATGCCGAGAGCGATCGGGAGGTCGTAGTCGGTGCCACCCTTGGGAAGGTCGGCCGGTGCCAGATTGACCGTCACGGTCCGATTGGGGAACCGAATCCCGGCTGAGAGCACTGCGGCCCGGACCCGATCCTTGGCCTCTCGCACCGCGGTGTCGGGCAGGCCGGACAATTTGAAAGCCTCTGCCTGACGCCCGACGTGAGCCTGGACCTCGACCGGTCGTGCCTCTCCCCCAACGAGCGCCACCGAAGTGGTGGCCGCGTACATCTTGTGACCGTACGGAGAGGTTGCGCTGGTTTGAAGGGGTGTGAAAGACCCAACAAAGCACACCTATGGTTTCGAGTGATGATTGACGTTGGGATCGAGGAGCCAAAGGCCGGCACCAACAGAAGACCCCGGGTCTGGCTCGCAGCTGCTCTCGCCGCAGTGGCCGCGCTGGCATTCGGGATTGCCCTGAGAATCAGCGAAGACGCCGCAACCCCGGTATCGGTGGCTAATGCCTTCATGGAGGCCCGGGACAATCTCGATGCCGCCGGTACCCAGGCCTTGTTCGCGGCCGGTATCCCGATAAGCGATGGCTTCGTCGAGAAAATCGACCAGTACCCGGCCTACTTCGATTGGCTGCGGGCGTCGAATTGGCGGTGGACCGTCGGCAAATGCGCGGAGTCCTCCACCGGGCCCGGCGGCACCCTGGTTCGCTGTGACTACGTCAGCGAGAACGACTGGACCCGGGCCCTGTCTCATGCCCCCATCTCGGGGTTCATCGAGATACTGGTGACTGACGGCCAAATCACGGGCCTGGTGCACACCGGTGAGCTCGCGCAGTTCGGAGAGGTGTGGGAGACCGTGACCGAGTGGGTCGATCTAAATCATCCGGAAACGGTCGATCAGGTGCTCACCCCTGACCTGAGAAGGCCAATCCTCGATGCCAACTCGGTCGGGCTCTGGAAGCAGTACACCGAGGAATTCACGGCGTCGCAAGCCTCGGACTGACAGCAGCCACAGGATTGGCTGGCCCCACGTCCGCGGGCCGTGGGCCCAACCGGGCAACCCCCCGGTTGCTCTCGACCGATAAGTGCCCGGGCGTGGAGAATGGTCACCCGGAAAAGCCCGGTGACCTTGGGAGCCAACCGGGCACTGGATGTGTGATGAGGACTGTCACCCGAAACGGGCAGATCATGTCGGATCAGGAAGTCAGATTCGCCGAGCTCTACCGCCGCTACGGCAAGCAGCTCAACGCCTACTGCCTCCGACGCACACAAAGATCCCAGGCAGCCGATGCAGTGGCCGAGACCTTTCTGGTTGCCTGGAGGAAGATCGAACAGATTCCCGAAGGTGAAGCTGCGCTCCCCTGGCTCTATGGGGTGGCTTATCGGGTTCTCTCCCACCAGTGGCGGCACAAGGCACGCAGCCGAAGACTGATCGAACGGCTTGGAGGTCTCGCCGATGTCCAAGCCCCACCCCCCGATGTTGTCCTGGTTCGAAACGAGGAGTACCGGTTGGTCATCAAGGCGTCGTCCAGGCTGAAGACGATCGATCAAGAAGTCTTGCGTCTGACGCTGTGGGAGGAGTTGTCACATGCGGAGGCAGCCATGGTCCTCGGGATCGAGGCCAGCGTCGTCAAACAACGCGCCTACCGGGCCCGTCGCAACCTCGCCACCGAGTACCAGAAAATGACCAAAGATCGTCAACCCCCCGCCGCCCTCGAAGGAGGTGAATCGTGACCAACGAAGATCAGATCGTCGCCTTGTTCGCCCGAGCGAACCCGGTTCCGTCCCTGGATCTACTCGACCCGGTCGAGGCTTTGGACATGGAGCATCTCACCCATCTATCCGAGAGGAGCAGCGTCATGACCGAGGTGGAGACATATCGAGCCCAAGAAAGAGGAACGCCAGAGGTGGCCCCGGGTTGCGTTCGGGGTGGCCATGGCCGTGATCGCTGTCGTGGCCCTCGGGTTCCTGGTCAACCGGGCAACCGGGGTTGCCTCGCCCGTGTCGGTGGCCAATGCCTTCATGGAGGCCCGGGGAAATTGGGACGGCAAGCGGGCGCAGGCCCTCTTCGCTCCTGACGCCGTCATCAGTGACGGCGGGGATATCGATCAAGCCGATCAATACCCGGCCTTTTACGACTGGCTTCGTAGCACGAACGACAGAGTGACCGAGGAGCGACTGCGCCACGGTCACCACGGGAAGCGGAGGCATGGGCACCCTGGTCCGATGCACCAGCACGGGGCAAAACGATTTGAGCCACTCCCTCGGCTTTGCGCCGGAGACTGGGGGCGGCATCGAAATGTTGGTCAAGAATGGTGCGATCACCACGTTGTACCCCGCGCAGAGCGACACCGAACTCGAGGTACGGTGAGATGTGGGCCGTGTTGGTCGGTTGGGTGGAAGACACTCATCCCGAGGCCATCGATCAGATGTTCACCCCCGCCTTTATGCCCCTTTACGATTCCAAATCGATCGCCCTCTGGGAGAAGTACACCGACGAGTTCGTGGCGGCTCAAGGGGGCTGACCACTGAGGACGGGATAGGTCACGGAGACTTCTCATAGTCTCCGTGACCGTGGAAGTCGCCATCGTCGGAACCGGAAAGGTCGCCGAGAGGAACTACATCCCGGCCCTGCTCCGCCATGAGGATGTGTCGATCGCCTGTTATTCCGGACCACGGAGCGGGCCGAGGTGTCGGCAGGCGTTTCGGGATCGGCCTCTACTTGCCTCTCCACACCGGTGGGCGCTTCTCGAGGAAGGCAGCCACCCCTTCGCCCATGTCCTCGGTTCCCAGGGCAACGGATTGCGCCTGTCCCTCCCACCCCAGAGCATCCTCCATGCTCGACTCGAAAGACGCATTGAGTGTCTGCTTGGCGAACATCTGGCCCATTGGGGCCCCGGCCAACAGGCTCTCCGCCACATCGGTGACCCGCTTCTCCAACTCCTCGGCCGGGACGACCTCGAGCACCAGGCCGATGGCGAGCGCCTCGTCAGCGCCGATTATCCGCCCGGACAGAGCCAGTTCCTTGGCTCGCTGCAGACCCACCACTCGAGGCAGCAGCCACGATCCGCCAAAATCCACCGTGAGACCGCGCTTCACGAAGATCTCCGAGAAGCGGGCCCTGTCGGTGGCAACCACCAGATCACATCCCAGTGCGAGGTTCATCCCGGCACCGACGGCCACTCCGTCGACTGCAGCGATTGTGGGTTTGGTCAGCCGGTGCAAGGTGAGGGCGGCCGACCCGATCTCCTTCATTCTCTGATGACGGTCGGTGATCGAATGCAACTCCCCGAGACGGCTAGGATCGAGATCCGCCCCCGCGCAAAACTCTCCTCCGGCGCCGGTGATCACCAGGACCCGAAGCCCGGAGCCTTCGAAATCCTCGAATGCCGAGCGAAGCTCGATCCAGCCGTCGAAGGGAATCGCGTTCTTGCGCTCAGGGCGATCGATGGTCAGCCATCGCACCAGGCCGCGGTCCTCGACGGAGAGCCAGGTCATGGAGTGGACGGTAGACCGACGCGAGGCCGTTACCGTTCGACAGTGGGCTTCAATCCGTTTCGAGAGCAGAACAAGAGCGCAGCCGATATCGCGGCGATGGTTGTTGCGCTCGTCGCGATCCTGGCGGTGGTGGCATGGGCGATCTTCTCGGGGTGACCGTGAGCCCGGTCCAGCCCTACGCGGCTCGCAAGGACTACATCTGCCCCGGATGTCAGAACATCATCCCGCCGGGCACCTTCCATCTCGTCGTGGTCCCCGATGACGAGCCGGACCTCCGCCGACATTGGCATCACGGCTGTTGGCACAAGGAATTGCGTCGGCGGTTTGGCGTCGCTCAGGCGTCGCGGCGCTGAAGACCCCACCAAGTCAAGGCCAGGCCCAACAGGGTCCATCCGGCGATGATGGCCATGGCGTGGGGTTGGGTCAGATCGCCACCGGGGTTGAAGGCACCGAAGGAACCCCCAATTTCCACATCGAATAAAGCGTTGGTGGCGG
Source organism: uncultured Acidobacteriota bacterium (assembly GCA_963778755.1). GTDB lineage: Bacteria > Actinomycetota > Acidimicrobiia > Spongiisociales > ZC4RG35 > JALYNX01. The sequence continues at coordinate 37,160 of CAVZVJ010000009.1, forward strand.
CAGACAACGACACGTTCTGATAGGGAGCCCAGAGCGCAAGGATGCTCTCGGCGAACGAGAAGGCGATGACGGCGCCGATGGCGGGCCCCACCGATCTCAGCATGGCAATCGCCCCCATTGCAAGGGCAACCCAGGCCAGCTGGATCAACCCCACCTTCCAGACGACGTCGAGCCAATCAAAAGCTGAGGGGCCACCCGAACCATCGGCGACGAGTGCGGTGACGACTGCCCAACCTGCGATCCCGAGCAACATCGCGACCCACGAGGCCACGGTGATCACCAACAGTCGGGCGCCGATATGTCCAGGCTTACTCGGGTCACGGGTCAAAGAGGTGGCCCAAACCGTCGAAGCCAGATCGGCCCCGATCAAGACGACAGCCAGGATCATCGGGAACCAGGTCTGTCCCACCACTTGCTGCGCCCCGATCAAGAAGGCGTCAGGTTTGGTGAGCACCGGGATCTCCTGGGCCAAATCGGGCGCGATCTTTCTGAAGATCAGGAGGATGAATGCGAGGAGCCCAACCAGGAAACCGAGAATCAGGACCATCACCGGATACAGCTTGCGCCGGCTGATCTTCAGGTATTCGGCGTGGACCAGGCTCATGTCGGCTCCACGGCCGTCATCCCCAAGAAGACCGTTTCCAGCGAGCTTCGGGCTGAGGTCACCTCGCTGGGGTAGATCCCCGATCGGGCCAGAACCTCGATGATCCGGCTGCCGTCCCCTTCGTGAACCGTCAACGAGTCAGCGGCTGGCCGACGGAATCGATCCCGGCCGCGGCCAGCGCCGCGATCGCCCCGCTCTGATCGGAGACCACCACCTTGGTCCCGCCACCATCTCCAAGAAGTTCGTTCAGAGTGCCCTGCGCAACGAGTCTTCCGTGGTTGATAACCACCACGTAGTCGGCAAGCGCCTCGATGTCGGCAAGATCGTGACTGGACACGACCACCGTGCGTCCAGCATCGGCAAGCTGGCGAAGACGAGTTCTGAAGTCGCGCTGCCCGGCGGGGTCAAGACCATCGAGTGGCTCGTCGAGGAGCAACAGATCCGGCTCGCCGAGGAGAGCCGCAGCCAAGGCCAGACGCTGGCGCATCCCCTTGGAGTACTCCTCGACCCGACGGTTGGCGTCGAATGTGAGCTCGACGAATTCCAGCATCTCGTCGATCCGCTCGTGCCCGAAACCAAGGGTGTCGGCGGCAACCAGAAGGTTGACCCGCCCCCCGAGAGCCCGAATCAGACCGGGCTCCTCGATGATGGCACCGACCTTCTTGGTGACTGCCTTCAACTCACCCGGCACCTGATAGCCAAGAACCTCGATGCGCCCGCTGTTCGGCCGCGTCAGACCGAGCAAGGCTCGAAAGGTTGTCGTCTTCCCGGCACCGTTGGGCCCGAGAAACCCCGTGATCGCACCGGAGGGAATGGCGAAGTCGAGACCATCGAGTGCTTTGGTCTTCTTGTAGTGCTTGACCAGTCCTTCGACTGTTATCGCGTTCGAAGGGCTGACCATTGCGCCCAAGCTAAGGAGAAGCGGAAACCAGTGTCAAACCCCGCCGGGCACCCAGTGGAAGACAACGGCATCGGGCTCGATCCTGATCCCTACGAAGTCGACACGGGTAGCACCAGTGTGGCGAGCAAGCCGCCCTACCTTCCGTCTCTTGACCGAACCGATCGCGTCGATGGGCTCCCCGTCACCGGTGATCGCTCGAACCTCGACGGCCACTCTCTGCCCACGGTCGACGGCCACGATGTCGATCTCCCCGCCATCAACACGAACATTGCAGGCGACGACGGACAGCCCGTGATCGATCAGGAAGCGGCGGGCGAGGCTCTCCCCTAGCCGCCCGACCGCCCGGGTGTCGCTCAGATGGACAGCTCTTGCTGTTCCAGCTCCTCGACGTTCACATCGCGAAACGTGAGGACCTTGACGTGTTGGAGGAAGCGGGCAGGGCGGAACATGTCCCAGACCCACGCGTCACGCATTTCGACCTCGAAGAAAATCGAACCGTTGGCATCGCGCACTTGAAGGTCGACCTCGTTGGCGAGGTAGAAGCGGCGCTCTGTCTCCACGACATACCGAAACATCGGAAGGACGTCGTGGTACTCCTTGTAGATCTTGAGCTCTACTTCGGACTCGTAGCGCTCCAGGTCCTCTTCCATGCACTCCTCTTCACACGCTGCTGGCGATCATATGACGCCATGGAAGCCTAAACATCCACCACGGAAGTGGTTTTTTCAGAAGCCGCCAAAATGGGAAAGAGGCCAGATCGTGACGAAGGCCTGTCCAACGAGGTCGTCGAGTGGCACCGGGCCGAAGCGACGGCTGTCGAAAGACGCATTTCGGTTGTCGCCCATCACGAAAACTTCGCCTTCACCGACCTGGAACGGCCCTTCATCAGGCATTTGGAGATCATCAGCTAGATAGGGCTCGTCGAGCGGTGTGCCGTTGACGACGATGTGGTTGGCCCGGATCTCGATGGTGTCGCCAGGAAGGCCGATGACCCGCTTGATCAGATCGTCCCGGCCCCGGGTCCTCACCCCGACGGCCTCGAGGACCGAGCGAATCACCGCCTCGGGCACTGACTCCTCGATCTCAGCTTCCCGCGGGTCGTGAAAAACGACGACGTCGCCTCGCTGCGGCTCGCCCCATTTGTAGGCGAGCTTGTTGACCATCACCCGGTCGTTGACCTCGATGGTGGGCAACATCGACTCCGACGGGATCCAGAAAGGCTGGATCAGGAACGTCTTGATGATGACGGCGATAGCGAGGGCGGTTAGAAGAAGGCCGGGAAGCTCGGCAAGGAAGGATCGCTTCTTCTCTGGAGCCTGGCTCTCCTCGGAGGGGTCCTCTATCTGATTCGGCGTGGGCAGACTCAGTCGCGCAGCTCCTTGATCCGGGCGGACTTCCCGACCCGGTCACGGAGGTAGTAGAGCTTCGACCGTCGGACGTCACCGCGGCGAATCACTTCGATCCTGGAGATGATCGGGGCGTGGACCGGGAACACTCGCTCCACCCCGATGCCAAAGCTGATCTTGCGAACCGTGAACGAAGCCCTGGCCCCGGTGCGGTTGCGGGCTATGACCACGCCTTCGAAGACCTGGATTCTCTCCCGACCCGCCTCCATGACTCGCACGTGGACTTTGACCGTGTCGCCGGGCCTGAATTCGGGGATGTCGTCGCGGACGTGCGCGCTCTCGACAAGGTGAAGATCGTTCATTGGGAGACTCCTAGGAGCGGTCGGAAGGGTCTGATAATCCCGACCCGCCAGAAATTGTATCAGGTCTCCGATTTGTCGCCATCCGCCAGAAGGTCCGGCCGGCGGGCCTTCGTACGCTCCAGACGCTGTCCGGCGCGCCACTCCTCCACCTTGCCGTGGTCCCCTGACAACAGAACCTCAGGAACCGGCCATCCGTTGAACTCCGCAGGCCGGGTGTAGACCGGCTCCTCCAGCAGACCATCTCGAAACGACTCGGTCTGTGTCGAGTCCGGGTTCCCGACCACCCCGGGGAGGAGACGGGCGATGCCCTCGATAGCGGCTGCGGCTGCGACCTCACCCCCGGCGAGCACGAAATCGCCCAACGACACTTCTTCGTCGATCAGGTTGTCGGCCACCCGCTGATCGACTCCTTCGTAGCGACCACAAACAAAGGTGACCTCATCCCGGGTCGCCCAACCGTCGAGAGTGGCCTGGGTCATCGGGTCTCCAACCGGTGTGAACAGGACGCGGTGGGATGCGGAGAGAGGCTGGAGCACCGCAGCCAAAGGCTCGATCATCATCACCATGCCGGCGCCGCCCCCAAACGGGGTGTCGTCCACCTGGCGATGCTTGCCAAGGCCGTGTTCCCTGAGGTCGATGAGATTCACCTCGAGAGCGCCTGATTCGAGAGCCCTGGCGACGAGGCTGACCCCTAACGGGCTCTCGAAATACTCGGGAAAAAGGGTGACCACATTGATCCGCACGATGCGGGAAGGGTAGGGCCGCTCCTAGCTGACCCGCTCCACGATCATCGCCATCCCCTGGCCCCCGCCGACACACATCGTCTCCAGGCCGATCGTCTTGTCTGTGGATCGCAACCCGTTGATCAGGGTGCCCATGATCCTGGCCCCGGTCATCCCGAAAGGGTGCCCGAGCGCAATCGAGCCGCCGTGTGGATTGAGCTTCTCCATGTCGATGCCGAGCTCATCGGCACAAGCCAGCACCTGGGCGGCGAACGCCTCATTGATCTCGATCACATCGACATCGCCCAAGGTCATCCCGGCCTGGTTGAGGACAGCCCGAACCGCGCCCACCGGCCCCATCCCCATGTATTCGGGCTCGAGCCCGACCACCGAGGAAGCCACGATCCGTGCCAGCGGCGCCAGCCCGAGATGGTCGGCGCGCTCTGCCGACATCACCAGGACCGCCGCCGACCCATCGTTGAGCGGACAAGAGTTGCCCGCGGTCACGGTTCCACCTTGTTTGAACACAGGTGGCAACTCGGCCAACTTCTCAATGCTGGTGTTTGGACGGGGGCCATCATCCGCCGAGACGGTCCTGCCGTCCGGGACATCGATCGGGGTGATCTCCCAATCGAAAAAGCCGTTCTTCTGCGACTCCACCGCGAGGTCTTGCGAGCGCTTGGCGAACTCATCCATGCTCTCCCGGGTGATGCCGTGTCGCTCGGCGACGTTCTCGGCTGTGTTTCCCATCGGGATGTAGACGTAGTCGATGAAATCGTCTCGACCGGGATCGGTAAACCGGGGATTCAGGTCCTCGCTGTCAAACCCTCTCCCATAGGCGCGGCTCGTCGACTCTGAGCCGGCGGCCACATAGGTGTCCCCTTCCCCGGACCGGATGGCGTGGAAAGCCATCCGGATCGTCTCCAAAGATGAGGCGCAGAAGCGGTTAACCGTGGTCGCGGGTACGGTCTCGGGCATTCCGCCCAGTAGCGACGCGGGTCGAGCCAGGTTGTATCCCTGCTCGTGGTGGGTCAGGCCGCAGCCGAGCATCACGTCGACGACCGAAGCCCGATCGACCTGAGGGACCTTCTCCATCAGGGCGTTGATGGCGAAGCCGGCCAGATCATCCGCCCTCACCTCGATTAGAGAGCCCTTGTAGGCGCGGCCGATGGGGCTGCGGGCGGTAGCGACTATGACTGCTTCGCTCATCACTCGTTTCAATGTACCTCCGGCCGTAGCCTGAGCAACATGCGGTTTCCGGTGCTGGCAGGTCTGTTGTTGTTGGCGGCCTGTGCCCCGACGACTGCCGTCACCACGAGTACGACAACGCCTCGCGCAACAACGACAACGACTGTTGAGTCTCCGACGACGGTCGCGGTGACCCAGCCACCCGTAGGCTGCGCCGACGCTTCGGAATTCGTCGGGAGCGGGCAGGTCGCCCGGATCGATCAGCCATCCACCGACGCCAACATCCTTGGGCTCATCTCGTGGGACGTCACCGAGGGCTGTGAGCGATTTCACCTCGACTTCGAGACCAACGAGGGTGCTCCGGCAACCACACCGCCTTCGGTGGCAGTTGAGTTTCTCGATTCAGGGCAGATCCTTCGCATCCATCTCGACCTGGAGCGAACCGTGCTGACGGACCAGCTGGTGGAGACCCCGCTCGTGGACCGGCTCTACGTGGTGAGGGCGCTGGAGGGCGGGCTCTTTGTGGACCTCCATTTGGTGGCGCCGAGCCAGGCCCAGGCCGAGGTGAGAAATTCGCCGGCCGGTCTCACCGTCGAGCTGCAGATGGGGATCCAGCCGTTCACAGGCGCGGCAACGATTGCCGATCAGGTCGTGGTCCTCGAGCCTTCACCAGGTGCAGAGACCGACACCACCCTCGAGGTCAGTGGGTATGCCCGGACCTTCGAGGGCGCGGTCGTCGTCATCGCAAACTCCACCGGAGGCGTTGCCGGCGGCAGCAACAGCACTCAGGCAGCCGATTGGGCCGAGACCTGGGGTGAGTTCCAGACCACCATCGATGTAGCGCCCGGGACGTACTTGCTGTTTGTCGGAGAGGAAAGCCCGAACGATGGTGCTCTCTCTGGAGCCACCGTCGGGTTCACGGCTCGGTGAGACCGGGCAGCACCACGATCTCGACATAGCCCTTCTCCAGGTCGACCACGGGAACCAGGTCGTCGACAAAAGGCACCTCGAACGTTGGCCCGCCGCCGCCGTCCACCACCAGACGATCCTGGGCGAGCCCGGCGACAACTCCCACAACCACCCCCAGTCGGTCTCCTTCGGCAGAACGCGCCTCGAGGCCGACCAGGTCCTCGGGCCAGAACTCGCCTTCGCCTAGGTCACGTCGACCCTCCACCATGACCTCGGCGCCCCTGATCTCGTCAGCCGCCTCCCGATCGTCGATCCCGTTGAAAGCGACCTGAAAACCCTTGTCAACGCGACGAACCGCCCTCACGGTGTGGGGGCGGTCCTGGATCCAAACCGTTGCTCCGGGCTCGAAGTGGACGACGTCCTCGGGCTCTATGTAGAGGCCGAGAAAGCCGGCCAGGCCGTGGGGACGGCCGAGTCTGCCGACCCGATGCCCTGCGCCCTCAGTCGACGAACTCGACGTCAGCTGTGATTCCCTCTTCGTCGGCGGCGGCGCCAGCTGCGGCCCGGATCGCCTTCGCCACCCGGCCCCGTCTCCCGATGACCCGGCCCATATCCGCCTTGGCGGTTCTCACCTCGGCGATCACCTCGTCGGGGCCCTGCTCAACCATCGTGACCGAGACCTCGTCCGGCTCTTCGACAATGCTCTTCACCACGTAGGTAACGACTCTTTCGACTATTTCACCCTTGGCCACGGTCATTCCTCCTCGGAGGAGATGTCTGCGGGAATGGCCTCGACATCGGCCTCGATCGGAGCCGGGGTCTCCTCGGCGGCTATGGCCGCCTGGGCCGCGGCAGCCTCCTCATGGGTTGGCGCCACGGGAGCCAACTCGGGTTCTTCCTCCTGGCTCTGCGCAGCGGCCGGCACCACGTGAATCTGGCCCTGCTTCACCTTTTTGGTGGTCAGAGCGCCGGAGATATTGAGCAGTTTCTCGACGGCCTCTGTGGGCTGAGCGCCCTTGGCCAGCCATTCGGTTGCCTTGTCGTTGTCGATCTCGACCAACGACGGCTCCTGACGTGGGTCATAGCGCCCGATTTGCTCGATATACCGGCCGTCCCGGGGGGAACGACCGTCCACGACCACGACCCGGTAGACGGGCGATTTCTTCTTGCCCATCCGGATCAGCCTCATCTTTACCGCCATCGACTCACCTCTTGGTTCGCTGCGCCGACAAGAGTCCCTGAAGGGAAGGGGCTCCCTTTCCTCCGGCCAGCGTCTTCATCATCTTTTGTGCATCGGCAAATTGCTTCAGGAGGCGATTCACATCCTGGGGCCTGCTGCCCGAACCGGACGCGATTCGCCGCTTTCGGCTCCCGCCGATGACTTTCGGGTTCCGGCGCTCCTCAGGGGTCATTGACTGGATGATTGCCTCGACCCTTCGCAGATCGCGGTCATCGACATCGATGTCGCGGAGGAGCGATCCGGAGCCGGGAAGCATAGCAAGGATGTCTTTTAGAGGCCCCATCCGCTTCATCTGCTGGAACTGCGCCAGAAAGTCCTCCAGTGTGAACTGGCCTTTCTCCAGCTTCTTCGCCGTCTTCTCAGCCTCGGCCTGGTCAAAAGTCGATTCCGCCTTCTCGATCAAGGTGAGGACATCCCCCATCCCGAGAATCCGGGAGGCCATGCGGTCCGGATAGAAGGGCTCGAGATCCTCGAGGCCTTCCCCGACACCGGCGAATTTCACCGGCGCTCCGGTCACTTCGCGCACCGAGATCGCCGCTCCGCCACGGGCGTCGCCATCGAGCTTGGAGAGGATGACACCGGTCAGCCCTATCTGCTGCTGGAACCCGTTGGCGACATTGACGGCGTCCTGCCCGGTCATCGCGTCGACAACGAGGAGCACCTCGTCGGGATCGGCCGCCTTGCGCACATCGGCCAACTCCTTCATGAGTTGGGAGTCGATCTGAAGCCGGCCTGCTGTATCGACGATGACAACATCCCGCCCGGTGCGGACGGCCTCTTTGAGAGCGGCCTTGACCAGCTTCTCCGGCTTTCCCTTTCGATCGGAGAAGACCGGAACTTGAAGCCTGCCCCCAAGGGTTTCCAACTGGTCGATGGCCGCAGGACGCTGTAAGTCTGCCGCTACCAAGAGCGGCTTTTTGCCCTGCGAGCGAAGGTGCCCGGCCAGTTTGGCGGCGGTCGTGGTCTTGCCAGAGCCCTGGAGCCCGACCATGAGAATGGTGAGGGGTGGGGCCGCTCGGACCAGGCCGGCCGACTCGGCGCCAAGGGTGATCACTAGTTCCTCGTGGACGATCTTGATCACCTGCTGTCCGGGGGTCAGCGATCTGGCGACATCCTCACCGAGGGCACGCTCTTTGACCCGAGCCAGGAAGGCTTTGACCACTCCCACATTGACGTCGGCTTCGAGCAAGGCCAGCCGCACCTCGCGGAGGGCGTCGTCGATGTCCTTCTCCGAGAGTCGCCCCTTGCTCCGCAAAGAGGCGAAAACCCCGTCAAAGCGTCTGGTGAGTGTGTCGAACACGGGTGCTCACGGTACCGGTATCGGGGTGGCTGTGAACAGTCGGGCTGGTCGCAGATAGGCTCACTTGATGACCTTCACCATCGACACCGTCTTCGTTTGGGTCAGTGACATAGACCGTTCCGTGCCCTGGTATCGGAGCCTTGGGGTCGAGGCCGGCCACCGGCACGGGACATGGCAGGCGATGATGACCGAGGGCGGAACCCGTTTCGGCCTCCACCAGGGGGAACGCGAGCGACGTGAGCCCACTGCTGCGATCGCCTTCGGCGTTTCCGACCTGGACGCCGAAATGAAACGGCTGGCCGCCTTGGGCATCGACCCGACAGACGCCGAGGTGACCGACTCCGGCGCCGCCAGATTCATCACCTACCGCGATCCCGACGGCAACGAGGTTCAACTCCTGGAACGGCGTGGCTGAGCTCCCGATCACAGCCGAGGAGTTCGAGACCCGCCTCCTGGCGATCTGCACCGGAGGTGGCGGCCCGGGGCTTCCCCGGCGACAACGTGATGTCGCGGTGATCATGGCCAGCGCGACGCTGTGGATGGAATCGGGCTCGCTCTACACCGAGGCCGAGATCAACGAGGGCCTGGAGGGGTGGCTCACGAAGGTCTGTCCTTCCCTCGGCTTGGACCCGGTGACCCTTCGCCGCGAGTTGGTCGATCGCAACTACCTGACCCGTGACGACTCCGGCACCAGCTACGCCCCTGGTCCCGGGCCGGTGGAGTGGCGCTTCGAGGACGCGGTCGCCGGCATCGACTCCGAGGCCCTCGTGACCAGTGCCGTTGAAGCTAGGGAGGCGCGAAAGAGGGCACACCTTGCCCAAAGCCAGTCTGGAGAGGGCCGAGCACTGTCCAGTGATAGTGAACACTTTTGACACCACAGGCCACCGAGAATGCGTATGCTGATTTGGCGACGGGCACCACGTTTTCGAGTCGATTGCCTGTTTGAAAGAGGTTGAAATTCCACCGAGCAACTGGGCCTCCGGTCACACCGATCGGCCCATAGGACTGGAGGTTTAGCTTTGGCAGTCGAGACGTCTGGTCACAGTCGCGGTAACCCACGGTTGTACGAATTGATCGAGAACGCCCCGAAAACCGGCAAGAGCCCCACCATCTGGGCCTGGCCGGAGATCGTCGACTACCTGAAGACGGCCGGCCAACCCGTACAGGGGCCATGGCCGCCACATCAGGAGCCTCGGCCGGACCCCGCAGCCGAATCACTCCCCGTGGCGGTGCCCGACCCGCATTCTTTTCCCTCTGACCGCGACCACGATCCGGATTCCGGGCCGCGGACCTGAACAGGACCAAAGGAGGCAAGCCATCTATCCCTCTCGATTTCGCTACGAGGCCCCACGATCGATAGAGGAGGCTTCGTCCCTCCTCTCCGATGGAGGGGGAAGCGCCAAGATCCTCGCCGGTGGCCAGAGCCTGGTCCCCATGATCAAGCTGCGATTTGCCGCCCCGGAGATGCTCGTCGACATCAACGAGATTCCCGGGCTCGGCTACCACAACCTCGGAGCCGACGGGAGCATCCACATCGGGGCGCTGTGCAGACATGCCGACCTCGAGCGCTCCTCGCTATTGGCGTCTCATCAGCCGACCATGGCGGCCGCCGCCCCGCTGGTGGCCGACCCCATCGTCAGGGTTCGAGGCACGCTCGTCGGATCGCTATGCCACGCCGATCCCCAGGGTGACTGGGCATCCGTGATGACCTCCCTCGACGGGTCGGTCGTAGCCGAGGGCCCGAAGGGACGGCGGACGATCCCGGTCAGGGACTTCGTCCGGGGCCCATTCCAGACTGTCCTGGCCGTCGATGAGATCGTTGTCGAGGCTGTGGTGCCGGCGCCCAAGGGCGTTGCGAGTGGCGGGTATCTCAAGCTCGAACGCAGAGTTGGTGACTTCGCCACTGCTGGCGTGGCGGTCGCCATCGACCGCGAAGGGAGCAAGGTCACGCGAGCCGGGATCGCCCTCACCGGGGTGGGCGGGTCGACCATCTCTGCCGATGAAGCCGCCCAGATTGCTCGTTGGTGGGTCACTCAGCGCAGAACTGATCGCAGAGGCGGCCGAAGCCGCCGCTCAGGCCGCCCAACCCCGCACCGATCATCGGGGCAGTGCCGATTTCAAGCGGCAGGTGGTGCGGGTCTTCACCAGCCGGCTCCTGACCAGACTCCTGATGTCGGAAGAGGAAGCGGCCTGAAATGAGCAACATGTACGAGGTCCTTCCCACCGAATCCGACGAAGACGTCCCGGTTCGCAAAGTCACCATCCGGGTCAATGGTGAGAGCCGGTCGGCGGTTGTCGAGGATCGGCTCCTGCTGGCTCATCTACTCCGCCAAGGCTTCAAGCTGACCGGGACCCACACCGGCTGTGACACCACGAACTGCGGAGCGTGCACCGTCCTCTTCGACGGCAAACCGGTGAAGAGCTGCACCATGTTCGCCGTCCAGGCGGACGGCCACGATGTGATGACCGTCGAAGGCCTGGCCGGTGCCAGCGAGCTCCACGCCATCCAGGAGGGGTTCAAGGAGAACCACGGTCTCCAGTGCGGCTTCTGCACACCGGGGATGATGATGACCACCAAGGCGCTGCTGGATGAGAACCCGAACCCGAGCGAGGACGAGATTCGCTGGGCCCTCAGCGGGAACCTGTGCCGGTGCACCGGCTATCAGAACATCGTAAAGGCGGTCATGTGGGCCGCGACCAAGCTCCAGGATCAATGACATGCATTCAGCGGAGGTGAACAGGTGACGGCGGTCGACGAGATCAAGATCGGCGGGATGGGCGCCAGTCGGCGCCGGGTCGAGGACAACCGTCTCATCCGTGGGAAGGGCAACTACATCGACGACATCGTCTTGCCCGGGATGCTGCACATGGAAATCCTGCGCAGCCCGCTTGCCCACGCCAGGATCAGGTCGATCGACGCCTCGAAAGCCTGGGCCATGCCTGGAGTCCGCCTCGTCTTGACCGGTGAGACGATGGCCGCCCGCAACCTTGCCTGGATGCCCACCCTCTCCTACGACACCCAGGCGGTGCTGGCGACCGACAAAGTCCGCTTCCAGGGCCAGGAGGTCGCGTGCGTCATCGCCGACGACCCTTATATCGCCAAGGACGCCTGTGAGGCGATCGTCGTCGATTACGAGCCGCTGCCGCCGATCGTCAACCCGATGCAGTCCCTGGCCGAGGGGGCGCCGCTGATTCGAGACGACAAGGAGAACCAGTCCAACAACGTCATCTACGACTGGGAGGTGGGCGACAAGCACGGCACTGACCGTGCTTTCGACCAGGCCGACCTCGTCTCCAAGATCGAGATGCATTACCCCCGTTCCCACCCCTCCCCGATCGAGTGCTGTGGGTCGATCGCCGATTTCAACCGTGCCACATCGAAGCTCACTGTGTACCTCACCAGCCAGGCGCCTCATCTCCATCGGGCTGCAGTGGCGATGGTTTCAGAACTGCCAGAGCACATGATCCGGATCATCTCCCCCGACATCGGAGGCGGGTTCGGGAACAAGGTCCCGGTCTACCCGGGCTATGTCGTCTCGATCCTGGCCTCCATCCTCCTCGAGCGCCCGGTGAAGTGGATCGAGGACCGCACCGGCAACCTGATCTCCACCGGCTTTGCCCGCGATATCTACCTCCACGGCGAGTTGGCGCTGCGCAAGGACGGGCGGATCCTCGGGGTGCGGATGCTGGCCACGGCGGATCACGGAGCCTTCTTCTCGGACGCCCAGCCTTCCAAGTTCAAGATCGGCCTGATGCACTCGGCATTCGCCTGCTACGACATCCCCAATGCCCACCTCCTGGCCCGTGGCGTCTACACCAACAAGGCGCCGGGCGGCGTGGCCTACCGATGCTCGTTCCGGGTTACCGAGGCGATGTTCTTCCAGGAGCGAATGGTCCAGGCGGCAGCAGATGACCTGGGGATGGACCAGGCGGAGTTCCGGCGGATCAATTTCGTGAAAGACGACGACTTCCCCCACCGCACCCCCTACGGGTTCCTCACCGACTCGGGCCAGTACGGCAAGTGCCTCGACGTCGGTCTGGAGGCGATCGGCTATCAGGATTTCCTCAAGCAGAAGGAGGAAGCGGCCAAGCGAGGCCGGCTGCTCGGGATCGGCATCTCGACCATGACCGAGCCACTTGGGCGCCGGCAACAGCCGGGAATACGACATCCTGGGCGTCAAGATGTTCGACTCGGCCGAGCTCCGGATCCACATCACCGGCAAGGCGATCTTGCGAACTGGCGCTCGACACCAGGGCCAGGGGCACGAGACGACCTGGGCCCAGATCGTGGCCCATGAGCTCGGAATCCCCGCCGACGACATCACCGTCGAGGAGGGCGACACCGACACCGCCCCCTTTGGGATGGGCACCTACGCCTCCCGGAGCACCCCGGTGGCCGGGGCCGCCGTTGCCATGGTCTCACGCAAGATCCGGGCCAAGGCCCGCAAACTCGCGGCCCACCTGCTCGAGATCTCCGAAGAAGACGTGGAGTGGGAGCTGGGTCGCTTCTACGTGCGCAGCCAGCCGGATCGGGGCGTCACTATTCAGGAGTGCGCCATGGCCGCATACTCCAACATGCCCGACGGGATGGAGCCTGGTCTCGAGAACGTTGCCTATTACGACCCACCCAACCTCACCTGGCCCTTCGCCTGCTACATCGCGACTGTCGAGGTCGACCCCGAGACCGGAGTGTGGGACGTGCTTCGTGTGGTCGCGGTCGATGACTGCGGGGTGCGGATCAACCCGATGATCGTCGAGGGCCAGATCATGGGCGGCCTGACCGAGGCCTATGCCATGGCCAGCATGCAGTTCATCACTTTCGACGTCGAAGGCAACTGCATCGGGTCGAACTTCACCGACTACCTTCTGCCCACGGCCTGGGAGACCCCCGGCTTTGAGCTCCATGAGGTCGTGACTCCGTGTCCCCATCACCCGATTGGCGCCAAGGGCATTGGCGAGTGCGCCACGGTGGGTGGGCCGGCCGCATTCGTGAACGCAGTGATCGACGCCCTCAAGGGCACCGGCGTCCGCAACATCGACATGCCGATCTTCCCCGATCGGGTGTACGAGGCGCTGCAGACCGGCAAGGATGTCAGTGGCGCACCACCGGTGAGGATGGAGTGAAATGAACTCGCAACCGGTCGACGGATGGAGGATGGTCGAGAAGGCCGCCGAACTCGCCCGTCAGGGTGTGGAGTTCGCTCTTGCCACCGTCGTCTGGCGTCAGGCGCCCTCTTCGGGCCATCAGGGGGCGCGGGCCATCATCACCGCCGACGGCCAACTTCATGGATGGATCGGTGGCGCATGTGCGGAACCGGTGGTGATCCGAGAGGCGCAGCGTGTGATCGAAGAACGCGAGCCTCGCTTGATCCTGCTCGGCACGCCGGACCAGTTCGGTGAGCTACCCGAAGGGATGATGTTCGTCCAGATGTCGTGCCAGTCCGAAGGCGCACTGGAGCTATACATCGAGCCGGTCCTAGCCAGCCCCCATCTCGTGGTGGTCGGGCGCTCACCGATGGCGACCACGCTGGTTGATCTCGCCACCGTTCTGGGCTGGCGCGCCGACCTGTTCGAAGCAGCCGCCTTCACAACTGCCGATGTCACCCCGGCCTCCATCGTGGTGATTGCCACACAAGGTCACGGTGACGAGGAAGCTGTCCAGCAAGCGGTGACCGCGAGGCCGGCATTCGTCGGGCTGGTTGCCTCTCGCAAGCGGGGCGAGGCCGTCTTGGGTTATCTCGCCGATCGCGGCGTCTCCAAGGAAATGCTCGACGAGGTCCGGGTCCCGGTCGGCTTCGACCTCGGCCACACCTCCCACCCCGAGATCGCGGTTGCGGTCCTTGCCGAATTGGTCGAGCTCAGGGCCAAGGGCGCCCTCAACAGACGAATCGGCGGAGACGCAAGATCTGCCGATTCCGGTGGCAGAGCCAATGACCCCGGGCACTGCGATCGACCTGGTGTGCGGGATGACAGTGCCCGCCGACAACACCAGCCGCCCCTTCGAGTTCGAAGGCGTGACCTACTACTTCTGCTGTCCCGGGTGCCGGGTCGCCTTCGAGAAGGACCCCGCCAAATTCATCAACCAGGAGGAGCTGCATGCTGATCAAGCACGACTTTGAGGTTCCCCTCCCCGTCGACAGGGTCTGGGAGTTCTGCCAGGACATCCCCCAGGTTGCCTCCTGCCTGCCCGGCGCATCTCTGACGGACCAGGTGGGCCAGGACCAGTACCACGGCAACGTGGCGATTCACCTGGGCCCCGTGCAGATGCAGTTCGCCGGGCGCGCCGATGTGACGAAGCGGGATGAAGCCAGCAAGACCATCGTCATCGACGCCTCAGGCGCCGACGCCAAGGGCCGTGGTCAGGCCGCACTCGGGCTCACCGCCCGGCTGACCCCAACGGCAACCGGCACCAAGGTCTCGGTGGAGCAAGACCTTCAACTCTCGGGCGCCGCGGCGCAATACGGGCGGGGCATGGTCTCCGACTTCAGCGCGGTGATGCTGCGTGACTTCGCCACGAACATGCAGGTCCGAATCGACGCATTTGACCGAGGTCTGTCGCCCGATCAAATCAAGCAGGCGAAGAGCGCCGGCGGGTTCAGCCTTGCCATTCAGGCGGCCTGGATGGCGCTGAAGCGGGTCGGTCGGCGGTTCTTCCTCCCCTACCAGCCCACTGAGATCTGAGGAGACGACCATGCTTTGGTGGATAGGAAACGCGGTACTGCTCCTGGTGGTTGTGCCGGTGCTGGTGGCCCTGCTCAACAGGGTGCTGGCGGCCTGCGAACGGATCAGGGGCGCCTCCGATCAGATCCTCGGCGGGGGGGTCGGTCTCATCGGTGAGTTGGACAGGGTGCCCGGACTACTCGGCGTAACCGACCAGGCCATCGAAGACGTGTCACTGGGCGCTGTCCGCTACGCCGGCTCGGTCGGCAAGTTGCTTGGTTGACGAGAGGAAGGATCAATGCCCGCAACCGCAATCGTGACCCTCGTGATCGCCACCCTGATCATCGCCGCCGCCGCTCTGGGGCTGATGCGGGTGATCGGCCATCTGAGTGCGACGTTGAAGACGCTACGCGCCCTCACCGGAGGGGTTGACGTCGTCGCCCAACAGACCAGCGGAGTGCCCGCCGTCGTGGCCTCGATCAACGCCAACCTCAAGCCTGTCAGCGACTTCTGCGAATCGATCTGAGGCAAAGAACATGAACGAGCTTTTCGAAGGAAACACCGACTGGTTGGTCGGTTACATCATCGGGATCGTCATCGTCCTGGTGGTGGTGGCCCTCGTTGTGCCGATCCTGGTTCTGGCCAGGAGGATCGGCAACGAAGCCCAATTGATCGACGACAGCTTGAAGAAGTCGGTGGTCAACACCGCGGCCCTCGCCGACCTGGCCACCACCAACACCATGGCAGTCAATGTGATCGAGGGTTTGAAGCGGGGCCGGCAGAGGTTGGGAGGTTGACCATGATCTTTGCCCTTACCGACAACCAGGAAACGCTGTGGCAGATTGCCAACTGGGCCGGGCTGGTGGTGGTGGTCGCGGTAGCAGCCCTCCTCACCATCCTCGTCCTGCTGGTCCGCACCATCGAGCGCCGAGTGGCCGGCATCAAGGCCACCCTGATCCAGGCGGAGGCCAACACGTCCGACGCCGCATTGCTCAACACGACGGCTGCGGGAGTCGATCTCGTGCTGGCCGAGGGCCTGGAGCACCATCTCTTCTTGGGCCGCGTGCTCGGAAAGGTGCGCTCATGAACGGCCTGATCGTGTTCACAGTGGTCGACATAGTCCTGCTGATAGCCGGACTGGCCATCTACCTGTGGATTGTTGGAGGCCAGCTGACCCGGGTGGCCACCGGGTTGGAAGACTGCAACGACCTCGTTCAGAAGATCAAGGACAACGCCGCATCCATCGAAGGCAACCTCGAGCACATCAACCGCACCGGTGGTGTGATCGCCGGAGCCCTCCCTCTCCTCTACGGGATGGCCGAGGGCATCGTGGTGGGCGCGACCTACGACGCGACGAAGGTCGCCGAGCGGGGGCCGGCGAAGCCTGCGTCCGGAACCCGCCGCTCCCGGATGCATGAGGGCGTTGGGTACCTTCCTGACGGCCCGGTGAAGAGCGCCCACGCCCCTCTCGCCGAAGCCGAATCTGCCTAAACCTAACTCTGATTTCCGGCTGACGGGTCCCGGTTGGTCGTCAGCGGTCCGGTCGTTCCGGGGGTCTGGTATTCCCCAATCCAGTGGTCCTCCCACGCCTGGTCGTACTGCTCGGGATTGCACCCCGGCCGGTAGATGGCGATCAGCTCCCGGGCTATCTGCTCCCGGTGCGGCGCTTGGGCGCCCGGGGCCTCATAGGTGGCGATGTAGAGGTCGAACCGCTTGCCATTGACCCGGGCCAACCAGCAGGGAGAAATGGCGTGGCTGAAAGGGAGACCCTCCGCGGAGAGATCGTCGGAGTGGCCCACGTAGACCACCCCATACTCCTCCGGCTTGGCGACAGGATCCGGCTTGTAGGCGATGGCGAACACAGCGGCGACCTGCGGAGCCGTCCATCCGGCAAGAACCCGCGGGCCCTCGAACGGATAGCCCGCCAACGAGCCGAGTCGAATCACGCGGGGAGGCCCTCGTCATCGAGCCCGTAGTCGAGATCCTCGTCGTCAGCGATGGTCTCTGCCCGGGTGATAGGCCACGGGGGCAGGCCTGCTCTTGCGGCTGCTGCCGTGAACAACTCCATCGCCAGATCGACCGCCTGGTCGCTGCTGTCGGCCTCAACCACGATTTGGGCGCCATAACCGGGGGTGCCCATCCCGGTGGCGATCCCATCGATCCCGGCTACGGCGTCGGCCAGCTCCACGACTTCCTCCAGTTCGATGGTCCGATCACCTTCGGCCATCAAAGAAACACTCCATTTCACGGCAGCATCCTCGCGCCTATCGCAATTCGGGGAGCCGCTCGGCCAACTCCTCGAGACTGGCCAGGTCGTGCCCGGAGAGGATCAGGTCCACGAACGGCGCGGCCACCATCATGCCGAGGGTGGTGGGCTGAAAATCGGGGTTGTCCCCCTTGTGCGGGTTCATCCACACCACTTTGTGGCTCAATCGGGACAAACGCTCCATCGCCCCGGCAAGAAGGGCCGGGTCGCCACGATCGAGCCCATCTGAGCAGATGACCACGATCGCCCCCCGGCTCATCCCCCGGCGCCCCCAATCGCGGACAAAGGTGTCGATGGCGTGGCCGATCCGTGTGCCGCCCTCCCAGTCGAACACCGACCGGGCGGCATCGTCGAGGGCGTCATCGGGCCTCCGCTTCTCGAGTGACCTCGTGATCCTTGTGAGGCGCGTGCCGAAGCAGAAGACCTCGACTCTCGAGGTGGCACGCCTGGTCGAGTAGGCAAATTGGAGGAGGTTGCGGGAGTAGTCGGCCATCGACCCCGACACGTCGAGGATGAGGACCAGAGGCCGCATCTTGAGGCGCCGTTGGCGCCAGAACAGCTCCGACGGCTCGCCGTGGGTTCGCAATGTGGTGCGGACCGTGCGTCGCAGGTCAGGCCGTGCCCCCGAGGACGTCGGCTGGGTGCGGCGGCTCCGCCGACGAGGAGGAACGACCCGGGTCCGGGCCATGATCCGGCGCAACGCAGCCAACTCATCAGGAGTGCACTCAGCAAAGGCCTTGTTCCGCCATATCTCGATGTCGGAAGCCATCAGCCCGAGCTTGGCCTCCTCCTCGTCTTTGCCCCGACGGCCCGGCTCGGTTGCCGGAACCTCGATCACGGCCTGGCTCTCGATGTTGGACTGTTTGAGTGCCAGCTTCAGTGGCTCCGGCGCCTGGTTTTCGTCGAGGAAGAAACTCCGGAAGACCCGGTCGTAGACCGCGATGTGCTCGCGGCGAGTGACGAGGGTGGTACGGCCCGCCCAATAGAGGTCGAGCAGGTCGCTCGGGTCGAGGAACGCCATTGAGCCGGAGTAAGCCAGCAGGTCGCCGGAGCCCACCGCCATGCCCGCCAGGCGGAGTTGCTCTCCGAACTCCACGAGCATCTCGACGTATGCCGCCCCCTCAGCGAGGTCGATGGGATCTAGGGCAGTCGGTCCCTCAACCATCGACGGCGATCTCCTCGAGGTGGGCCAGCACCGTCTCGAGGTCGTCGCGTTCCTTGATGACGGCGCCCAGTGTGTCCTCCACGGTGCCCGCATCGAGATCCGGGCGCTCCAGGAGGGTCAGGGTTGCCACCCAGTCGAGGGTCTCGGCCACACCCGGTGGCTTGGCGAGATCGAGCTCGCGGAGCCGGTTTACCGCAGCCACCACCTTGCGGGCCAGAGTCTCGGTGGCCTCGGGGGCTCGAACCATGATGATCTCGACCTCGCGTTCGGCACTTGGATAGCCCACCCAGTGGTAGAGACAGCGACGTTTGAGAGCGTCGTGAAGTTCCCGGGTGCGGTTGGAAGTGAGGATGACCAATGGCGGGGCCGTGGCGGCGATAGTGCCGATCTCAGGAATGGTGATCTGATAGTCGGAGAGGAGTTCCAGAAGGAAGGCTTCGAACTCGTCGTCGGCGCGGTCGATCTCGTCGATGAGCAACACGGCGCGGTCACCTTCCCGCACCGCAGTGAGCAGGGGTCGCTCGAGGAGGAACTTGGGGCCGAACAGCTTGTCGACTTGCTCTTCGTCGGCAAGGTTGTGCTCGGAGAGCGCCCGAATCTGCAGCATCTGGCGGGCGTAGTCCCATTCGTAGAGGGCCTGATTGGTGTCGATGCCCTCGTAGCACTGGAGTCGGATCAGGTGGCGGTCGAACACGGTCGCCAGCACCTTGGCCAGCTCGGTCTTGCCCACGCCGACTTCGCCTTCGAGCAACAACGGACGGCCCAGGGTTAGCGCTACATAGACCGCCGTGGACAGTCCCCGATCGGCGAGGTATCCGCCCTGGCGGAGCAGGTCGGTGAGCTCGCCAACGCCGGCGATGGGCGCGTGGTCGTTGCTCATGGCCTCAAGAGGCGATGGGAAGTGGCCGACGTGGTCAGGGCTACTCGCCCTGGCCGAGGACCAGCTCGCGAATCGACCCTCCGGAGGTGGACAGCTTGCCTTCACGTGCCAACTTGGCTCTCCAGGCAGCGCCGATGTCGCTTCCCGGCTCGGCATAGCCGTCGAAGGTGACATCCTTCATGTTTCGACACACCTTGTTCGGACTGCAGTCCTCGTCGAGCTCGTTGTGGTCGTGACTGCTCATCCACACCGACTTGAGGGCATCAGCCGTGGTTTCTTCTTGGCCGGTCATAGGGGCAAGTCTAATCGCCAACCCGGTCAGAGACACCAGCGCCGATGGCTTCGGCCAGGATGGAGACCGCGATCTCAGAGGGGGTCTCGGCGCCGATATCGATGCCGGCAGGGCCGTGGATGCGGCTGAGATCCGTCACTCCCCGATACGCCAGCCAATCAGCGCGGTTCTCCTGCATCCGATGGGCGCCCAGCGCACCGATGTAACCGACCTCGCTATCCAGAGCAGCCATGAGGGCAGCGCCAGCAAGGTCAAGGTCATGTGCCGTCACTACCACCTTGTCGAGCCTGGACAGGGTGGCGATGACACCGGTTGCGGACGCGGCCGAGGTGAGGGTCTGGGTGCGCCAGCCGACAAGTGCTGCCAACTCGGTGAGGGCTTCAGCGACAGGGCTATCTCCGACCACTACCAGTTGGGGTACCGGTCGGAACACCGTGATGACCTGATTCTCCATCACGGTCGAGCCACTGGCCCCGGCCTGGAATAGCTCCTCCACCTCTGCACCGGCATCGGCGATCGTGTCGGTGGTGTAAAGAGTGATCTCGGACACCTCGTCGCCTTTCATCCGGCACACCAGGCAGATTGGTTCGCGGGTCGCTGCCAGCTCCCATAGGTCTCGCGGGAACGCATCGGCCGGAACCACCAAGCAGCGGGCAGACCCCGCCGAGGGGAGGCCGGCGATCAGGGCATCGATCTCGTTGACCTCGAAGTCGACCAGGCGGCCAACGTTCCACCGGCCTGCTAGATCGGTCAGCTTGCCATCGAGTGCGCCGCCGGCAATCGAACCGATCCGTCCCCCGCCCGGGGTGAGCACCATCGCGTCGGACCAGTCGGCCACCGGGAGCCGATCGGCCTCCACCAGCCAGACGATGTCGGCGCGGGTACCCGAGCGAAGGCATGCCGTCACAGTCAGGGTGATCCCGTACACGAGCCGATTCTATGGGCCTACCCGGTGGAGGCGACATAGGCTGTCCTGGTGATTCCGACCACCATCGAAGGTCTGGGGCGATCGCTTGACGATCAGAACTATTTCGCCGACGAGAGCCTTGTCGTCGCCGTCTATCTCGCCATCCAGTTGGGGCGACCGCTGTTCCTCGAGGGCGAGGCCGGGGTGGGCAAGACCGAGGTGGCCAAGGTCCTTGCCGCGCTCACCGGGGAGAACCTGATCCGCCTCCAGTGCTACGAAGGGCTCGATGTCGGCCAGGCCCTCTACGAGTGGGACTACGCCCGTCAGATGATGGCGATCCGTCTCCTCGAGGCACGCGGAGAAGGCGCCACCGCCACTCCGCACGACATCATGAGCCGTGAGTACCTGATCGCGAGGCCTCTTCTCCAGGCGATCGAGTCGAGTGTGAGCGGACATCGGCCCGTCCTGCTCATCGACGAGCTGGACCGCGCCGACGAGGAGTTCGAAGCCTTTCTCCTCGAGTTGCTCTCCGACTTCCAGGTCACCATCCCGGAAATCGGGACCATTGCCGCCGAGGAGCGGCCAATCGTCGTCCTCACCTCAAACCGCACGCGCGAAATCCACGATGCACTCAAACGACGCTGCATCTATCACTGGATCGACTACCCCACCCCCTCCAGGGAGGCCGACATCATCAAGCGGAAAGTTCCCGAACTGGAGGAAGGCCTCGCCGTCGCCATCACCAGGGCAATGCAGGAGTTGCGTCGGATGGAGCTGTTCAAGCCACCAGGAGTGGCCGAGACCCTCGACTGGGCCGAGTCGCTCCGTTTGCTCGGCGCCGGGGAGTTGACGATCCCGACCATCGAGCGCACCCTCGGCGTCGTCCTCAAGTACAAGGATGACATCGACATGGTCACTGCAGCCGGAGTCGACACCCTCGTCGGATGAGACGACCCGGACTGATCGACCAACTTTCCGAGTTCTCTGGCGCCCTCCGCAACCGAGGGCTGACTGTCACTTCTGATCAGACCGCCGACATGGCGAGGGCGTTGACATTGGTCGATCTTTCCCGACGCTCCCACGCCCAGGCGGCCCTCCGCTCGCTAACGGTCACCAGTCCGAGCCAGATCCGGATCTTTGACGAGGAGTTCGAGATCTTCTTCAACCGCGTCCTTCCTTCGAGTCTCGTGAAACGAAATCCGGACACACCACCCTCGCAAAGCACCGCCTCCTATCGCCTGGAGGCGTCGGGGGTGAGTGCAGAGATCGATATCACCGATCAAGGTGGGACATCGGCTGTTGAGCGCCTGTCCAGCCGTGACTTCGCCGACCTGGACGATGAGGAGCTCAGCGAAGCACGTCGCCTCGTGATGTCGATGTTGTGGCATCCCTCCCCCTACCAAACCCGGCGCTGGGTACCGGGAGACGGGAGACGGCCCGACCTCCGGCGGACCTTGCATGGAGCAGTGGGCCCCACCGGCGATTTGATGGAGATGCAGTGGAAGCGCCGTCGCAAACGGGAGCGCCCGTTGATCATCATTGCCGACGTCTCCGGGTCGATGGACAAGTACGTCGAGCTGTTTCTGGTCTTCGCCCACGCCGCACAGAGACGTCTTCGAGAGGTCGAGGTTTTCACCTTCTCCACCGAGTTGACCCGGATCACCGAAGACCTGGAGAAACGTGATGCCAAGGCAGCACTGACCCGGGTGTCGGACCGGGTCCATGACTGGTCGGGTGGGACCAAAATCGGCGAGGCGCTTGCCACTTGGAATCGGGTTTGGAGCCGCAGGTTGGCCCGCGGCGGCCCTGTTGTCCTCATCCTCTCCGACGGGTGGGATTGCGGCGATCCCGGGTTGTTGTCGTCGGAAATGGCTCGATTGTCGAGGTCTGTGCACCAGGTGGTGTGGCTCAACCCGCTGGCCGCCCGGAAGAGCTACGAGCCACTCACCCGGGGCATGCAGGCCGTGATGCCCCACGTCGACGAACTGCTGCCCGCAGCTAGTGTCAACGACTTCCGGGGCGTGATTCGCGTCCTGGAGTCGATGACGGGGATGCCGAGACCGTGAGACACCAGATCGAAGTCAGAAACCGATGGGTGGACGAGGGCAAGAAGGTGGCGGTGGCCACTGTGATCCGCGTCCACGGCAGTGCTCCCCGCCCCGAGGGCTCCAAATTCCTGGTCTCCGACAGCGGAGACATGGAGGGCTCGGTGAGTGGAGGTTGTGTCGAGAACGACGTCTTCCTCCATGCCCAGGAAGTGATCGAGACCGGCAAGCCGAAGACGGTCACCTACGGGATCGCCGATGACGATGCCTTCGCGGTCGGAATGGCCTGCGGCGGCACGATCGACATCTTCATCGAACCATGGTGAGCACGCTCGAGGCAATCGAGCAGATCCTGGAGCGCGAGGAATACGGGTCGGTGTTGACCTTCGTCGACGGGCCGGAGACCGGCGCCAAGGTCGTGCTCGACTCCACAGGCCAACTCGTCGCCGGCGCCCTTCCGTCGGACCTCTCCCCAGACGCCCTGGCCGACGCCAGGACGCTCATGGACCACGAGCAGCACCGGACCCTGGAGTACCCGCCGCACACGATTTTCGTCGAGTCATTGGCGCCCCCTCAAGAGTTGATCATCGTGGGCGCCGTCCACATCGGCCAGGCCTTGGCCAGCTTCGCAACCCAAATGGGTTACCGGGTGACGGTCATCGATTCCCGCGGCGCCTTCGCCACTCCCGAGCGATTCCCAAGCTCACGAATCATTGTCGGCTGGCCGGAGAGCGTGATCGACCAGGTGCCGCTCGATCGCCGGACCTGGGTTGTGATCCTCTCCCACGCCCCGCCCCATGAGGACCCGGTCCTCGCAGCGGCTTTGAAGAGCCAGGTCCGATACATCGGGACCATGGGAAGCCGGCGCACACAGGACCTGCGGGTGGGCAGGCTGCGGGACATGGGCTTCTCGGACGAGGACATCGCCCGGGTGCGGGGCCCGGTCGGCCTCGATATCGGCGCGGAGAGCCCACAAGAGGTGGCGGTGTCGATCCTCGCCGAGATGACGCTGGTCCGATACGGGCACGGGACCGGGATGTCCCTTCACGGCTCCGAAGGCAGAGTGCACAAGCAACGCCCGGAAGACGACTGAATAGCCGACCCGGTTCGAGCACCGATACCCTGCCGGCATGAAGGCTATTTCCGACGAGCAACTCCGCGCCGATATCCGTCGGCTGGGAAATCAACTCGGTGATGCCCTGGTCCGCCAACACGGCTCGGAATTGCTTGACCTGGTCGAGAAGGTCCGTGCGCTCGGCAAGTCGGTGCGTCGTGGTGGCAGCACCGAAGCCGCAGATGAGCTCGACCGTCTGCTCTCAGAACTCGGCGTCGGCGACGTGATCGCATTGGTTCGGGCCTTCACCACCTATTTCTATCTGGCCAATGTCACCGAACAGGTGCATCGAGTGGACCAGCTGGCCACGGATGATCGCTACCTGAAGTCCACCATCGATCGGATCCTCGAAGCCGACGTGGATGAGCAGGAATTGGCCGAGGTCCTCTCCCGGCTCGAGGTGAGGCCGGTGTTCACGGCCCATCCCACCGAGGCCGCCAGGCGCTCGATCCTCAACAAGACCCGGCAACTTGCCGACCTCATCGAGCAGAGATTGGGAGTGCAGGAGGACGACACCAGGTCGATGATCGATCGACGCTCTGCAGAGCTGATCGACCAGATATGGCAGACCGACGAGCTGAGGCTGGAGCGCCCGAGTCCGGTCGAAGAGGCACGCTCCGCCCTCTATTACCTGGTCCAGGTGGCCGAAGAGGTGATGCCGAAACTCGCCGATCACGTTGCCTTCCAATTGGAGCGGTTAGGCCCGTCGACCACAGCACCGATCAGATTCGGCTCCTGGGTGGGGGGCGATCGTGATGGCAATCCGGAGGTGACCCCGGCGACCACGCTGGAAACCCTCGTACTGCAGCACGATCGTGGGCTCAGGCACCTGATCTCCCTGGTGGAGGCGCTTGCAGACGAGCTGTCGATGTCGCAGCGATTGTCTCCGATCAGCGAGAGCTTGGAGAGCTCATTGCTCGACGATCGCGAGCTCCTTCCTGAGATCTGGCAGAGGGAGAGCCGCCGGACTGCTGCGGAGCCTTACCGCCTGAAGTGCTCGTATATCCACGCCCGACTCATCAACACCAATCTCAGGATCCAACAGGGTCTCCCTTACCGAGCCGGTCACGATTACGCCGCTCCTGATGGGCTGATCGCCGATCTCGACATCATGGATGATTCACTGCGGGCCGCCCGCGGACAGCTGATCGCGGACGGCGCCCTGGCCAGAGTTCGCCGGGCGGCGATGACGTTCGGGTTCCAGATGGCAACGCTCGATGTGAGAGAGCACGCCGCCAAACACCGCTCTGCTCTCTCCGAGTTGTACGGCCTGGTTGACATCGCCTACGACGGCTTGGACACGGACGGCAGGCAAGGCCTTCTCGGATCGGAACTGGCTGGATCACGGCCTCTCACCGGACCGAACACGGTCCTCGGGGAAGAGGCCCGAAACACCCTCGGCACCTTCCACGCCATTGCTGAGGCCAAAGCCCGATATGGCGACCAGGCAATCGAGAGCTATGTCGTGTCGATGACGGAAACGCCCGCAGACGTCCTCGAGGCCGCCGTCCTAGCCCGCGAGGCAGGTCTGATCGACCTGCGGCGAGGGGTGGCATCGATTGGCATCGTCCCACTGGTTGAGACCATCGACGACCTCGCCAATGCGGGGCCACTACTCGAAGGGCTCTTCGCCGACCCTCATTACCGACGCGTCGTCGCGCTTCGTGGCGACAGCCAGGAGGTGATGCTCGGCTACTCCGACTCCAACAAGGTGGGGGGGATCACCACCAGCCAGTGGGAGATCTACAAGGCACAGCGGGTGATGCGCAACATCGCCGCCGAGCATGGAGTGCACCTCCGGCTGTTTCATGGTCGCGGCGGCACGGTGGGAAGAGGAGGCGGCCCCACTCACGCCGCGATCCTCGCCCAGCCCTATGGGACGGTGGACGGCGACCTGAAGGTGACAGAGCAAGGTGAGGTGATCTCGGAGAAGTACGGCCACCCCGACATCGCCGCCCGCAACCTGGAGTTGCTGCTGGCGTCGGTCCTCGAGTCGTCTCTCTTGCATCGGCGCTCCAGACGTCCCAAGGAGGCTCTCGACCGTTGGACCGAGGCCATGGACTGCTTCTCGAGTGAAGCGCACACCGCCTATCGGGAGCTGGTCGAGCACCCGAGCCTGGTCCCGTACTTCCTGACCTCGACTCCAGTCGAGGAGTTGGGACGGCTCAACCTGGGAAGCCGACCCTCACGCCGTCCGGGCGGTGTAGGCGGGGTCGAGGATCTCCGAGCCATTCCCTGGGTCTTCGGATGGACGCAGACCAGGCAGATCGTCCCCGGTTGGTACGGGGTCGGCAGCGGGCTCCAGGCGGCACGTCAAGGCGGGTTACGGCGAGGTGATCGAGGAGATGGCCGAGGAATGGAGCTACTTCCAAACGTTCCTCTCCAACGTCGAGATGACTCTCGCCAAGACGGATCTCGACATCGCCGAGCGATACGTCGACGCCTTGGTCCCGTCCGAGCACCAGGGGCTTCTCGATCGCCTCCGGTCGGAGGCCGAGTTGACTGCTGGGGAGATTCTCAGCGTCCGCAAAGAGGAAGCGTTGATCCAAGACCTTCCCCTGCTGCGGCGAACCCTCGCCGTCCGCGATCTCTATCTCGACCCGATCAACTACCTCCAGGTCTCGTTGCTCGCCCGAAGCAGGGCAGGCGAGACCGACCCTGATTTGGGCCGCGCCCTCCTGCTCACCGTGAACGGGATCGCCACCGGGATGCGAAACACCGGATGAGCGAAGCTCATCCGGTGGTATTCGGTACCTAGTACTTGGTACCAAGTACGAGCTTGGGGCAAAGCCCTTAGGCTTGGCCACATGCTCTCCATCCTCGACCACCCGCTCGCCGCCGACCTGCTCACCGTGCTGCGCCGCGCCGACACCGAGCCCCCAGAGTTCCGTCAGACAGCCGAGCGGCTCGGCTATCTCCTCGTCGCCGAGGCCCTCTCCGACATGTCGACCGACGAGGTCGAGATCACGACTCCGCTGGAGACGATGATCGGGACCCAGCTTCATCGGCCGGTGGTGGCGGTGGCGGTGCTTCGCGCCGGTCTTGGGCTCCTCCAATCCGTGCTCACTCTGGTTCCGGACGCTGCCGTGGGGTTCGCCGGAGTCCAGCGCAACGAAGCCACTGCCGAGCCCATGGAGTACTACAACAAGTTCCCGCCGTTGGATCGAGCGCGGGTGCTGATCCTGGAGCCGATGCTGGCCACGGGCGGCTCCCTGAGCTGGGCGATCGACAAGGTCAAGGAGAACGGCGCCAAGAGCATCACCGCGGTTTGTGTGGTGACCGCCCCGGAGGGAGTGAAGCGCATCGAAGCCGACCATCCAGATGTCCGCATCGTCGCTGCCTCGCTGGATCGGGACCTGAGTGACGCCTTCTATATTCAGCCCGGTCTCGGCGACATGGGGGACCGTCTCTTCGGGACTCTGTGAGCGACTTCGAAGCAGCGGTGCTCGAAGTCATCGGCTCGCTCCAACCGGGGGATGTGGTGACCTACGGTGAGGTGGCCGCGGAAGCAGGTTTCCCGGGAGCGGCGCGGGCGGTGGGCTCGATCCTCAGAACGTCCGACGCCGAGATCCCCTGGTGGCGTGTGGTTGGCGCCGGTGGCCAGCTGCGATCACCGCATCCGACCCGACAGAGACGCCTCCTGGAGAAGGAAGGAGTGGCCCTGAGAAATGGAAAGGTCCTCATTGCCCGGAACCGTTGACTCCCGGTTGTCCGTCCAAGTGGCAGACATCCGAATGGAGAACAAATGCGTCGCTCGACATTGGCAGTGGTTGCGGTCTCAGTCCTGGTTCTCGCCGCCTGCACGGCGTCAGCAAGTGAGCCGCCGGTGGTCAACGTGAACGGAACTTCTACAGGCCCAAACGGGATAACCGTGACCGGAACCGGTGAAGTGAACGGCACCCCGGACACCGTCGAGGTCACCCTCGGAGTATCGCTCCTGGCCGAAGACGTCCAGCAAGCGACCACCCTGGCTGCACAGAAGGCCGACGCACTCATTACGGCCCTCACCGACGGCGGCGTCGATCCCAAGGACATCACCACCGCGGACTACTCCATCTATCCGGAGTACGACTACTCGAACAACAGCCAGCGTCTCACCGGTTACCGGGTGAGCAACACCGTCCGGGTCAAGATTCGCAATATCGAGGACACAGGGGCCCTCATCGACGCCGCGACCGCTGCCGGCGGGAATGACGTCGTGGTGAATGGGCTCCAATTCAGCATCGATGACGATGCCGAGATGGTGAAGACAGCGCGCGCTGCGGCGTGGGACGACGCCATGGCCAAGGCCACCCAGCTCGCAGAGCTGTCAGGGCAGGACTTGGGAGCGGCGATCTCGATCAACGAGACCGTGAGCAGCACTCCACCTCCGGTGTACTACGAGCGGGCCGCTCTCGACGCCGCGGGCGGCGAGACTCCGATCGAGCCCGGCACCTCGGCTGTGACCATCACCCTTTCGGTGAACTTCACCCTCGGCGTCTAAGAGCGGGCAACCACCCCCGCCGGCAGGCAGAACTGGTCGTATTCGACCAGTCTCGGCGGATGTTCTTCGTCGGCGCAGGCAGGGCACTCCGGGTTGCGCCTGATGTTCAGGGTCAGGAACTCCTGACTTAGCCCGTCATAGGTGAGGAGTCGTCCGACGAGACTGTCCCCCACTTCGAGCACGATCTTGATTGCCTCCATGGCCTGCAAAGACCCGATGATCCCGGGAAGGACTCCGAGGACACCGGCTTCAGCGCAGGAAGGAGCCAGCTCCGGAGGCGGGGGCTCCGCGAACTGACATCGATAACACGGACCGTTGTAAGGGTCATACACCGTGATCTGGCCTTCGAAACGGAAGATCGAGCCATGGACCACCGGCACCTTGAGATGCAGCGATGCGTCGTTGACCAGATATCGGGTCGGGAAGTTGTCCCCACCATCGACGATCACGTCGTACCCGGAGAGGATCCGGAGCACGTTGTCGGCTGACAACCGCTCGTTGTAGGTGACGATCTTGACGTCGGGGTTGAGGGCGCTCAATGTCTCACGGGCCGATTCCACCTTCGACTGACCCAGCCTGTCCATGTTGTGCAGGATCTGACGCTGCAAGTTCGACAGGTCGACCACGTCGAAATCGATGATTCCGAGGGTGCCCACTCCGGCAGCGGCCAGGTAGAGCGCCGCAGGCGAGCCGAGCCCGCCGGCCCCAATGACCATCACCTTCGCATCGAGCAGTTTCATCTGACCCGCCTCCCCGACCTCGGGGAGCAGGGTGTGTCGGCTGTATCTCCCCCGTTGGTCGGTCGTCAGGCCCTTTGGCGTTCCCCACGGATAGCCCTCGGACTTCCACTGCCCGAAACCGCCCGCCAGCGAGGAGACCCGCGTGTAGCCCAGTTGTTGGAGGGACAAGGCGGCCAGGGCGGATCGTCCTCCCACGGCGCAATAGAGGACCACCTCTTGCTCCAGGTCGGGGACATGACCTCGAATCGAGCTCTCGAGCACACCCCGCGGCACATGAACGGCGCCGTCGATAGAGCCCTGGTCCCATTCGTCGGCCTCCCGCACGTCGATGACGGTGACCTGATTGAGGCGTGACTCCAATTCTGAAGGCTGGACCTCGTCGATTTGACTCTTGGCCGCAGCCACCAGCTCCTGATAGGTCATGCTCACCCCGGTCAACCTCCGTCACGAGAGGGTCGCTCACGAGTATGGCCCTGGCCGAATGGGGGGTCAAGACTCGACGGGCCAGTCCAAATGGGTGCGTATCATCTAACCATCAAACGCGAGGAGTGATTAGTGACCACCACGACCGATTCGAGGCGGCTTTCAGACCAGCAACTGCAGGAGCTTCTCCAGCTCGTGAAGAAGGTCGACACCGTCGAACTGAAGTTGACTGTGCCCGACTCGAACCGGCGCTCCGCTGCCGCCGCCCTCGACGTGGACCCTCTGAACGCCCAAATCCGCCAGGTCTTCTTCTTCGACACGATCGACCTGACTCTCAACAACGCCGGTGTCGTGCTCCGAGCCCGGCGGATCCAGGGTCGCGACGGGGATTCCACCGTGAAGCTTCGCCCCGTCGAGCCCGACGATCTCTCGCCCGAGATCCGGAAATCCCCGGCATTTGGGGTCGAAGTCGATGCCCTCCCCGGAGGTTATGTCTGCTCCGGCTCGATGAAAGGCGTTGCGACGTCTATCGCGGTTCGGGAGACGGCGGCGGGTGTGCGGCCGATCCGCAAGCTGTTTACCAAGGAACAGCGGGCCTTCTACACCGCTCACGCTCCCGAAGGGGTCGAACTCGACGACTTGCTGATCCTGGGGCCAATCACCGTGTTCAAGTTGAAGGTGACACCGAAGGAATTCAATCGCACGCTGGTGATCGAGCAGTGGAACTACCCGGACGGCTCCCGCATCGTCGAGTTGTCGACCAAATGCATGCCTAGCGAGGCATTCCAGGTGGGCATGGAGGCCAGGGCGTTCCTCAGCGGGATCGGGATCGATCTCTCGGCTGACCAGCAAACCAAAACCGCAGCCGCCCTCGAGTTCTTCATCAACGAGGCTCGAGAGGCCAACGGGGCCAAGACCCGATCAAGGAAGACCCCCGCCAACTGACCGCTGTTTGGATTTCGCGACACCGACTTGTAAACAACAGCAATGAGGCATTTCCTGACCACCGCTGATTGGTCACGCCCCGAGCTTCAGAGCCTCATCGACGACGCCCGCAGCCTCAAACAGAGCCCGTTCGGCGAGTCGCTCGCGGGCAAGACCATCGCCTTGCTCTTCCTCAACAACTCCCTGCGCACCCGAACCTCGTTCGACGTCGGGATAAACCAACTCGGTGGTCACGCCGTCGTTCTCTCACCGTCGGGAGGGATGTGGCCCCTCGAGTTCGTCGACGGTGCGGTCATGGACGGGGATGCAGAAGAACATGTCAAAGAGGCGGCCAAGGTTCTCTCTCGTTATTGCGACCTGATCGGGATCAGGGCCTTTCCCAAGTTCCAGGACTGGGAAGAGGATCGAAAGGACCTGATCCTCAACTCGTTCGCCACCTACTCCGATGTGCCGGTCATCAATATGGAGACGATCGTTCACCCCTGCCAGGAATTGGCCCACATCATGGCCCTCGAAGCGCAACTCGGTCCGCTCGACGGCAAGAAGTACCTCCTCACCTGGAGCTATCACCCCAAGCCGCTCAACACCGCAGTCGCCAACTCGGCCCTGACGATTGCAGCCAAGTTCGGCATGGAGGTGACTCTGCTCTGCCCCACCGAGGACTACATCCTCGACGAGCGGTATTTGGAGCAAGCCGAGGCCGACGCGTCTGCCCAGGGGCACAAGGTGACGATCAGCCATGACATCGACGAGGCATTCCGTGGCGCCGACGTGGTGTACGCCAAGAGCTGGGGGGCGCTGCCCTACTTCGGGAACTGGGAAAGCGAGAAGCCGATCCGCGACCGCTACCGGCATTTCATCGTCGACGAGCAAAAGATGGCCAAGACGAATGACGCCCTGATCAGTCACTGCCTACCGATGCGGCGCAATGTGATCATGACCGACGCAGTCTTCGACGGGCCAAACTGTTTCGCCTACGAAGAGGCCGAGAACCGGCTCCATGTGCAAAAGGCGATCATGAGGGCCTTGTTGGACGACCAGAATTGACGTGACGGCACCGGAAATGGCGAACAACCGCGACATCCGACAGACCATCGTCCACCTGCTGAGCAACATGAGCGATGGCAAGGAGATCCGCTCCTACCTGCAGCGGTTCTCCGAGCTCGACCGGTCCCGATTTGCGGTCATCAAGATCGGCGGGGCAATCCTCCGCGATTCTCTGGACGCGACCGCGGCAGCCCTTGCCTTCCTTCACACTGTGGGCCTCACCCCGATCGTCCTCCATGGCGGGGGCCCCCAGCTCGACGAGACCCTGGCCGATCGCGGTATCACCAATGAAAAGCTCGATGGTCTCCGGGTGACCGGGCCTGAGGTCCTCGATGCGGCCCGGGACACGTTCATCGAACAGAACATCCGCCTGGTCGAGGCGATCAGGGACCAGGGAGTTTCAGCTCATGGGCTCACCGAGGGTGCTTTCGATGCCGACTATGTCGACCGCGAGCGATATGGGCTGGTCGGAGAGCCCACCGAGGTTCATCTGCCCCTGATCCGCTCCATCGTCGCCTCGGGTGCAATCCCGATCCTGACCTGCCTTGGAGTGGCTCCGGGCGGGCAGTTGGTGAACATGAATGCCGACTCGGCGACCAGGGCCCTGGTCCATGCAGTCCAGCCGATGAAGATCATCTTCCTTGCCGCCGTCGGCGGGCTCCTCGACGAGGAGGACCGGCTCATCGAATCGATCAACCTCGCCTCCGACTACGAGGGTCTGATGAATCAGGAATGGGTGCACTCGGGGATGCGTCTGAAACTGGCCGAGATCAAGCTTCTCCTCGATGACACTCCGCTCTCCACCTCGGTTTCGATCACGACCCCGTCGGGACTGGTGAAGGAACTGTTTACCCACGGTGGGTCCGGGACCATGATCAGACGTGGCGAGCTGATCGAGAAAGAAACCGACAAGCTGGCCCTCGATCGGGGCCAGGTGGAGAAATTGGTCGAAGAGGCATTCGGAAGAACCTTGGATCCGACTTGGTGGGATGGTCTCGATCTCGAGACCGCGTATCTGTCGGAGAGTCTCCGTGCCGGCGCATTGATCGCACGGGTTACAGACTTCGCCTATCTGGACAAGTTCGCCATTCTCGAAGACGCACGGGGCGAGGGCCTGGCCCGGACGGTGTGGGCCCAAGTCATCGCCGACTACCCGACCCTCTACTGGCGTTCCCGCACCGAGAACGGGTTCAACGCGTTCTATGCCGAGGAAGCCGACGGATCGGTGAAGCGCGGCCCGTGGACGGTCTTCTGGAAGGGCGAAGCCGACTTCACCAACGTGGAGCATCGTGTGGAGGCGATTGCCTCGCTTCCCCCATCTTTCATCGGCGACCACGATGAGTGATCGATTCACGGTCGGGCTGGTTGGCGCTCGGGGCCACACCGGTGCCGAGATCATCAGGCTCATGCGCGACCACCCCTCCCTCGATCTGGTTTACGCCGGCTCTCGTGAACTGGCCGGGCAATCGGTCCCCGGGCTCGACGGGATGGTCTACGAGTCGATCGAGCCGATCGACGTAGCCAACATGGAGACGGACGTGGTCATCCTCGCCCTCCCCGACGGAGCCGGTGCCCCATACCTCGAGGCGATTGCGGCCGAGGACATAGTGGTGGACATTTCCTTTGACCATCGACTCGATGATGACTGGGCATACGGGCTTCCTGAACTCGGCCGCGACCGGCTGCATGGGGCGACCCGCATCGCCAACCCGGGCTGTTACGCGACCGCGATCGAGTTGGTGCTCGCTCCCCTCGTCGAGATTGTTTCAGGTGTGCCCGCCGTGTTCGGAGTGTCGGGCTACTCCGGGGCCGGTTCCACCCCGAGCCCGCGCAACGACATCGAGCGCCTCGAGGACAATCTCATGCCCTACAAGCTGATCGGGCACAACCACGAGAAGGAAGCGGCCCACCACCTCGGAATGCCGATCCGGTTCATGCCCCATGTCCACCAGGCCTTTCGGGGTCTGATCGTCACGGCCCATGTGCCGCTGTCACAGGAGACATCAGTCGAAGAGATCCGAGCCCGATTCAACAAGTGGTATGGCGCAGAGCCTTTGATCGATCTCCAGGACGGGATTCCTGAGTTGAAGGACGGCACCGATCGATTGGGGGCCCTCATTGGCGGCTTCGACACCAGTGAGGACGGGCTCAATGCCGTCGTGGTCGCCGCACTCGACAACCTCTTGAAAGGGGCTGCAGTCCAGGCGCTGCAGAACATGAATCTGGCCCTTCGGCTACCCGAGCTTGACGGGATCGTGTAGCAATCCCCTTCGCAGACAAGGAGTTGGGTGGCGCCACCGTCGGAATCTGGAACTGAGAAGCCAAGGTCGAATGGTGCCCGTTCCCGTCTGACCTATTTCGTCTCGACTGAGTCCCAGCCGAGGGCGAGACGCCCGGCCGATGCCGTGACCGTCGTGTTCGGGCTGCTGCTCCTCGGTTGGGGCATCGTGGGGATCGACCACCAGTCGCCTTGGGAAGCGGCACTCACCAACTTTCTGAACTCGCTCCCGTCCTGGGTCGAGTCGATGTTCTCCCTGGGTTACGCCTTTGGGCTTCTCTACGGGCTCGGGATTCTGGTCGCTGTCCTCACTGGTGGTCGTGAGCGCCGGGGCGCTCTGCGCGACGTATCGATCGCCGCGGTTGTCGCCCCGGCACTCGGCGCGGGTCTGGGTTACGCCCTCACCGGGCTCTGGCCGTACGTGGTGCCCGAGCTCGGGCTTGAGTCCCCCGATCCCCGGTTCCCGGTTCTTCGGGTGGTTTTAGTCACCGCGATTCTGGTTGCAGCTTCACCTCACCTAAGCCGACCGATGCGCCGTCTCGGCTGGATCACCATCTTGACGATCGGTGCGTCGTCAATGGCGCTCCAATTCGGCATGTTTTCGGACGCAATCGGCTCTCTCGGGATCGGGCTCGCCGTCGCTGGGACCGTCCTCTTGATCTTCGGCTCGCCGCGTGGTTATCCCGACCCGGCCTCGGTCGCCATCGCCATGGATGCACTTGGCCTGCCGGTGGTGAATATCGAGATCGACCCTGAGCAATCCTGGGGTGTCCGCAGGCTCAAGGCCAGCACTGAGAGCGGCACACCGATCACGATCAAGGCCTATGGAAGGGACGCCACCGAATCACAGTTCGCAGCCAAGGTCTGGCGGACCCTGTGGTATCGGGAAAACGGGAAAATGATCGGCTACTCCCGCCTCCAGGCTGCAGAGCACGAGGCGCTGGTCACCCTGTTGGCCCAGCGAGCCGGAGCGCGGGTGCCGGAAATGCTTGCGGTCGGGGAGGGATCATCCGAGATCGCGTTGCTCGCCGTTACTGAAGGGGGAACACCACTTCCCGAACTCGATCCGGCCGATGTCAGCGACGAGACCCTTGTCGGAGTCTGGGAAGACCTGGCCAGGCTCCATGGGTCATCAATTGCACACGGCTCGCTCAACGCGAGCGCGATTCAGATCGGGGCAGATGGGCACATGATCGCTGACTTCGCGCTGGGCTCTCTTTCGGCTGGAGAGGTGGAGCGGTCCCACGATGTCGTCGAGTTGCTGTTTTCCCTCAGCCTCGTGATTGGCGCTGAGCGAGCGGTCGAGACTGCATCTAACGGGCTCGGTGAGGAAACGCTCGCCTCCGTCCTCCCCTACCTCCAGTTGCCGGCGATCAGCCCCAGCACCAGGGACCAAGCCGAGAAGCCCAAAGACGTGATGAGGCAACTCCAAGCAGCCATGGTCGCGGTCACGGGCCAGGACCTGCCCGAGCTGGCGAAACTGCGCCGGGTCAGCGGGCGCAACATCCTCATGACCTCGTTGCTCCTGCTCGTGGCCTGGGCACTGATTCCCCTTTTGACCAGCGTCGATTATGCCGCGGTATGGGCAGTGCTGGAGACCGCCAACTGGGCCTTGATCGTCATCGCCCTGATCGTCGGTCAGTCGATGTTCTACCCCCAAGCGACCGCCACGATGTTCGCAGTGCCACGGCCCCTTCCGTTTTGGCCGCTCGTCGTCCTCAACCTGGCCGCCAAATTCGTCAGCCTTGCCATTCCGGGCGCCGCGGGGCGGGTGGCGATGAACACGGCGTTTCTCCGCAAATTCGGAGTCTCGATCACGGTGGCGGTGACCCAGGGTGCGGTTGACACCTTTTCCGGATTCCTGGTCCAGTGTGTGATCCTGATCATTGGCTTTGTCTCCAGTGACGTAGACCTGGACATTGATACCGTCGACGTCAACTGGGCAGTCATCCTCTTGGTGGTTGTCCTCATCGCGGTGGGCGTGGTAGTCGCTGTGCTGCGGATCAGGAAGTTGAGGGACCGTATAGTCCCCGTCGTTCAACAGGGTTGGGGAACCCTGGTCTCCGTGCTTCGCCAGCCGAGCCGGGCGTTTGGGCTCCTGGGCAGCAATCTCGTCTACTGGCTGATACTGGGGACGACGCTCTGGCTCGTCCTCCTGGCGATCGACGTCAATGTCACCTTCGGCGCGGCGCTGGTCGTCGCCGTGGCCACCGATCTCCTTGGCGGATTCGTGCCGATTCCCGGCGGCGTTGGTGTCGCCGAGGCGGTCATGACCGGGTTCCTCACCGCGCTCGGGGTTGATCAATCCGCGGCATTCGCCGGGACCATCACCTATCGATTCATCACCTTCTACCTACCCGCATTCGAAGGGCTCTTCGCCATGCACTGGTTGGAACGCAACGAGTACATCTGAACCGAATAGCTTCCGCACTCTGATGGCATTCACCGCAGTCGAGTTGATCGAGATCAAGCGCGATCGGGGCATACTCAGCCCCGAGGCGATCGACTGGCTGATTCGGGCCTATACCGAGGGCTCGGTCACCGACTATCAAATGTCGGCGATGGCTATGGCCATCTTCTTGAATGGGCTCGACGCCGGCGAACTGGTGGCTTTGACCTCCGCAATGCTCCACTCGGGTGAGACCCTCGACTTCTCCGACCTTCCGATGCCCAAGGTCGACAAGCACTCCACCGGAGGGGTGGGCGACAAGATCTCGATCCCCTTGGCTCCCCTGGTGGCTTCCTGCGGAGTGGCCGTGCCCATGATGTCGGGCCGGGGCCTGGGCCACACCGGGGGCACACTCGACAAACTGGAGTCGATCCCTGGCTTCAGCGCCAGTCTCGATCCGCAACGCTTCCGCGAGGTCGTAATGGAGAACGGCCTGGTTCTGGCCGGGCAATCCGAGACCCTGGTCCCGGCGGATCGCAAGCTCTATGCCTTGCGCGACGCCACCGCCACCGTGCCCTCGATCCCGCTCATCTCCTCCTCGATCATGTCCAAGAAGCTGGCCGAGGGGCTCGACGGCCTGCTCCTCGATGTGAAGACCGGCTCCGGAGCCTTCAAGAGGGATCTCGAGACGGCAAGAGAGTTGGCGCGCACCATGGTGGAGGCTGGGACCAGGAACGGTGTCCATACCGTGGCCCTGATCACCCGAATGGACCAGCCTCTGGGCCGCGAGGTCGGAAACGCCAATGAGGTGAGTGAATCGATCGATGTGCTCAAGGGAGGCGGGCCCGAGGACGTCGTCGATCTGACGATGGCCTTTGGGGAGGTCATGCTCGAACTGGCTGGCCTGGATGGAGGCCGGGACCGGCTCAACGAGGCAATAGCCAGCGGAGCTGCACTTCAAAAGCTGATCGACGTCGTTGCTGCACAGGGTGGTGACCCCTCGGTGATCCACGACCCCTCGCTGTTGCCGCGCGCGCCCAACGAAGGGGTCATAGAGGCGGACCGCGACGGGTTTGTCGTCCAATGCGACGCTTTCGTCGTGGGGACGGTCGCCACGCATCTCGGAGCCGGCCGGGAACGCAAGGAGGACATCGTCGACCCCGGAGTCGGGATCACCGTGCTCGCCAAAGTTGGCGTGCCGGTGTCGAAGGGCCAACCGTTGGCCCGGGTTCGCTTCAGGGAGCCGGCTCGATGGGATGCTCGAGCGCGCAGCCCTTGGCAAGGCCTGGGTGATCGGGGACGAAGCGCCCGAGATCCCGTCGCTGATCGTCGAGCGGGTGGACGGCTAGTCGCCCGTCGTTACCATCCCCGACCCAGACACTCAGGAGTTGAACCGGATGAAAGTTGTTGTCTGCGTAAAGCAGATACCTGACCCCGCCACCCCATATCGCCTCGAGGCTGGCACCAACTGGCTGCTTCGCCCCGACGATCAGGTTCTCGACGACACCGATCGGTACGGAGTCGAGATGGGGCTCCAACTGGCCCAGGCCAATGGGGGAACGGTGACTCTGGTGAGCATGGGGCCAGCCGGAAACGGCCAAGGAATCCGTCAAGCGCTGGCGATGGGGGCCGACCAGGCGATTCTCATCGAAGACGATTCACTTCGCGGCTCCGATGTCCTGACCACAGCTCGGGTGCTGGCGGCCGCGATCCAGCGAGATGATTTCGACCTGGTGATCACCGGCACCGAGTCCACCGACGGCTACTCGGGCGTCTTGCCGCAAATGATGTCTGAACTGTTGGACGTTCCTGCCTTGACTTATGCCACCAAGGTCGAGGCGGCCGACGGAAAGATCACGATCCACCGCCAGACCGCTTCTGGTTACGACGTGGTCGAAGCCAGCCTTCCTGCCGTGGTGGCGGTCACCGCCGGAGTGGTCGAGCCCCGCTACCCGACCTTCAAAGGGATCATGGAGGCCAAGAAGAAGACCGTCGAGAATTTGACCGTCGCCGACCTCGGAGTCGTACGGGGGCCCACTCAAACCGTTGCCTCGATCAGCGACGCCCCGGAGCGCATTGCCGGTCAGAAGATCGAGGACGACGGAGAGTCGCATCTGGCCATCGTCTCTCTGCTCGAGCAGCGGAAGGCGATCTGAGATGGCTGTCATCTGGGTTTTCGTCCAGGAAGAAGCGGGGAGCCCGACAACCATTGGCCTGGAATTGCTCGCCGCCGGCCGCCAACTGGGCGAAGTCACTGCGATCTACCTGGGTGCCGGCTCCGACTCGGCCTTTGCGACGCTTGGGGAGCACGGTGCCGGCTCGGTGATCCATCTCGATGCTGGAAGTCGCCTGCCCTCAGGACCGGTGGCCGCGGCGCTCGCAGAGCGGATGGCAGCCGAGGCGCCAGACCTGATCCTCTTCGGACAGGCCTACACCGATCGGGACGTGGCCGGGAGGCTGGCGGCTCGACTTGGAGTCGGAGTTCTCTCCAATGCCGTTGCAGTCCGACTCGCTGACGGCGGTGTCGAGACCGACCATGAGATCCTTGGTGGCGTCCAGGTGGCGACGGCAACAATGAGCCAGCAGCCATTCCTGGTCCTGATCCGTCCCAAGTCGTTTGTCTCAGAGGAAGTCGGAGGACCAGTGCCTTCGGTGGAGAAGATGGCGCTCCCCGAGGTGGGACGCTCGGAGGCGGCTGTCACCGAGTCCCACGTCGAGGAACGCGAGGGGCCCCAACTCGGCGAAGCGGCCGTCGTGGTCTCGGGGGGCCGTGGTCTCGGTTCGCCAGAGGCCTATGAGTTGGTGGAGAGGCTGGGGAAACAGCTCGGGGCGGCCACCGGGGCGACGAGGGCGATCGTCGACGCCGGCTGGGTGCCGTATGCCAAACAGGTGGGCCAGACCGGGAAGACGGTCAAGCCGGACGTCTACATCGCCTGCGGCATCTCCGGCGCCATGCAGCATCTGGTTGGAATGAAAGACTCCAAGACAATCATTGCCATCAACAAGGACCCTGACGCCCCGATCTTCTCGATAGCCGACCTCGGTGTGGTCGGTGACGTTCATAAGGTGCTCCCCAAGCTGATCGAGACTTTGGAAAGTAGAGAAGGGTGACTGAGTGACCGCCGAATCGCAGGTTGCAGGAACCGAGCCAAAGCGCCCGCCGATCGATTGGATCGACATCGTGGCGACCATCGTCATGGCCTTCGCCGCCCTCGCCACAGCTTGGTCGGCCTTTCAGAGCGACCAATGGGGCGACACTATGTCCTTCTCGCTAAACGAGGCCGGCGCCGCCCGCACCGAATCGACGCGGAGCTTCACCAGGGCGGGTCAGCTGTCGTCGATCGACGTTTCGACCTTCCTTGCCTGGCTAGACGCCGCAAAACAGGAGCTCGACTCGGGCGAGATCGATGTGAGCGACGGCTACCACCCGGACCCGACGACTCTCTCCGGTTTCCTCTACGCCCGTTTCCGACCCGAGTTCAAGACTGCGATGGACGCGTGGTTGGCCACCCGCCCCCTGCTCAATCCGGACGCACCGCCAACTCCATTCGCTATGGACGAGTACCAGGTAGCCCAGGAAGTGGAGGCCGAGCGGCTTCTTGACGAAGCCCAGGCGAAGTCGGCGAAGGCGCATGCGGCCGACGACAACGACGACAAGTACGTGATCAGCACCATCATCTTTGCCGGCATCTTCCTGTTCGCCGGTCTGAGCACCAAGATGCGCAGCGCCCCTGGCCAGATGCTCATGCTCGGCTTTTCGATTGTTCTCCTCGTCGGTGGTGTCATCTTCCTGTTGACCGTCCCGATCCAGGTGTGACCGCTACAAGATTTTCTTTGCCTTCCGGAACGGACCCCTTGTTTCTGTCACAGACAGAACGTATGTTCGGGTCATGGTTGGAAGATCCGCAGTCGACTACCACGAGTCGGAGTTGGTCCGACTGGAAGGCTTGAAATCACAGATCGCCGCCCTTCAGATGAGACACCTGGGGCATCTCGACGAGGCACAAGTGGCGACGGCGGACGGGGCTAGGTCGCTCTCGGACTGGGTGACTGCCCGACTCGATGTCAGCCATGAAGCGGCAAAGGCTCTCGTCCGGACCATGCGACGCACCGAGCACAAACCCGAACTGAGGGAGGCCCTGGCCGCCGGAGAAGCCACCTTCGACCGCGTCGAGGCCCTTTCCCGGATCCAAGAGGATGTAGGCCTTCTCCAGCATCTGGATGTGGCCGGGGTGCATCGTGAGGCCGCTCGCCGGGTCAGGATCACGTCCGAGGACGAGTTTCGGACCGCCGACCAGCGGTTTCTGGTCATCCAACCCACCTTGGACGAATCCTGGTGGAAACTCTGGGGTGGTCTCGACGGGGCCTCAGGTGCCTTGGTGGACAAGGTGCTCACCGAAGCGGCCGATCAGCTTCCCGAGTTCCCGGATGGCACCCGGGGCAACCAGTCGTGGCGAAAGGCGACCGCCTTGGTTGAGCTCTGTACTTCCGACAATCCACCACCGGCTCACGTCACTGTCTTCGTCGACGCCGCCGAGGCGGTCACTAGCAACGGCCAAGCCGGAGTAGTGCTCGAAGCCGGGTCCCGGGTCGGCGCCGATGCTCTGAGCCGCGATCCTTTGCGACGCAACGACAGAGGTCATCGCTCGCACCGAGGAGGGCCGGCTGATGGAGTATGGGCGCAAGCTGCGAATTGCTCCCCCTTCAATGCGACTGGCGATTCTGTTCCGGGATGGCAATGTCTGTGTTGCCGACGCCTGCGAGTCCCGGTACCGAGTCGAGGCGCATCACATCGTCCCCTGGTCCGAAGGCGGGCGCACCGATCCTGACAACCTGATCTCGCTCTGCTGGTTCCACCATCATGTCGTGGTCCACGAACGAGGATTCCAACCTTTCCGGCATCCGGATCATGGAAGGATCCGCTTCCGGCCGCCGGATCGACCTGACTAGGGGTGGGGCTTCCCCCACCCCGGCCCAGCTGATTTGTCGAACCATCCCAACACCTAGGGTTCACCGCCCATGAGCGAGATCCCACCCACCTATCGCACCCCGCATGGGCTCGACCCTGGCTTGCGCAAACAGATTCTCACCAGGAGCAACGCGGTCCTCGCCACCATCAATGAGGACGGCTCGCCGCATCTCACCGAGCTTCTCTTCTATCTCGACGACGAGGACCGGCTCTTCCTCCCTACGCCGCACACCACGAAGAAGGTGAGGAACATTGTCGCCAGGCCCACCGTCACCGTCTTCATCTCGGTGGAGTCCGGTTGGGCCTCCGGCACCGGGAGCGCTCGCCTGATCACCGGGGACGAAGCCGCCCGGCTCAATCAGCTAAATCGGGACCGGGTCCTGACCGCGGCCGGCATGGCCACCATGGGCCTGCTTCTCGCTGCGTATGAGGACAGCACAATCGAAGTCACCCCGGAGCGGTGGATCTCCTGGAATGACGACCTGGTCCTCGACACCATCGTTGGCCTCGGCGGCGACATCGAGACCCATCCCCCTGAGACGTGGTGGACCGACCTCACCGCCGAAGGGTGACTGTGGCCGGGTACAGCGGGACTCCACTCCCCCAGAAGCTGGGGATCAAAGAGGGGATGACACTGGGGATCCTCGACGCCCCCGACAGTTTCATGCCAACCCTGGGGCGGCTCCCTCCCGACGTGACGGTCCATCACGGGCTGGCGTCATCGAACATCTTCATCGTCTTCGGCCAATGGGCCGACGAGCTCGATGAGGCATTCCACGCCGCGGCGGCCCTGCTTCCACCCCATGGTGCGATCTGGGTGGCCTGGCCCAAGCGAAGCTCCGGCGTCGAGACCGACGTCACCG
Source organism: uncultured Acidobacteriota bacterium (assembly GCA_963778755.1). Taxonomy (GTDB): domain Bacteria; phylum Actinomycetota; class Acidimicrobiia; order Spongiisociales; family ZC4RG35; genus JALYNX01. The sequence continues at coordinate 79,198 of CAVZVJ010000009.1, forward strand.
AGGACACCTTGCGCGATCTGTTCCTCCCCTCAGGGATGGTGGACAACAAGGTCTGCGCCATCGACGAAACCTGGTCGGGCCTCCGCTTCGTGGTCCGGAAAGAGAACCGGGCGACCTGGCCCGGGTGAGCTTCAGAGTCGGAAGCGATGCGGCAGCAACTCGTCGAGGGTGTGCTCCCGAATCTCCGAACCGGGGGCCCCGGCAATGATCACAGTCTTCACATCGAACTCGGACATGATTTGCCGGCACCGCCCACATGGGTAGGCCCCTTCCACATCCAAGGCATCGATACAGGCAACGGCCACCGTGTCGATCCTGCGCACCCCATGGCTCACCGCCGTGTTGATCGCGGTCGCCTCGGCACATGAAGAAGCGGGATAAGCGCTGTTCTCGACATTGGCACCGATGAACACCTCTCCCCGGTCACCTACAACCACGGCTCCAACCCGAAAGCCCGAATACGGCGAGTAGGAGCCTTCGGCTGCCGCCCGGGCGGCGGCTGCGAGATCATCTGTGTTCATCAATCCTCCAGGAGATCTTGGACGAAGCTATCCGGGTCGAAGGGGACCAGGTCCCCGAGCCCTTCACCAACACCCACCAATTTGACCGGCACACCCAGCTGTCGCTCAATGGCGATGACGATCCCGCCCCGGGCAGTCCCATCCAACTTGGTCAGGACGATGCCGCTGACCGGAACCGCCTCGGAGAACTCTCTGACCTGGGCGATCCCGTTCTGGCCGGCGGTGGCGTCGAGCACCAGGAGCACCTCGTCGACCTTGCCGCTTTCCCCGCCGGCCACCCGATAGATCTTGCTCATCTCAGCCATCAGGTTCTTCTTGGCATGGAGACGGCCGGCGGTATCGATTATCACGACGTCGGCGCCTTTGGCGCGAGCCGAACTGATCGCGTCAAACGCCACCGATGCCGGGTCGCCCCCCTCCTGGCCACCGACCACGTCAACCCCCAATCGATCGCCCCAGGTCTGGAGTTGGGCACCGGCCGCCGCCCGGAAGGTGTCGGCAGCAGCCAGGATCACCTGCTTCCCCTGACCGACGAGCCAGGCAGCGATCTTGGCGATGGTGGTGGTCTTCCCGGTCCCGTTGACACCGACAACAAGGATCACCGAAGGCTTCCCGGCAAGTACCAACTCTCGTGACTTGTCTCCCAGCTCCAGCCGGAGTTGACGAGCGACCTGCTCCTTTGCTTGGTCGGCGGTCTCCGGATGCGCCGAGCGGACTCCCCTGACCACGGCCGCCGTGGCGTCGACGCCGACATCGGCGGCCAACATTGCCTCTTCGAGCTCGATCCATGTTTGGTCACCGACACCCCCGGTTCTGAAGACTCTTCGCAGCGATGCACCCAATGTGCTTTGGGCCATCCCGCCTTGCGAATCGGGACCCCCGGACGACCCGACGGGGACGGTGCGATTTCGGAGAACCAACACCACCACCACGACCGCGATCACCACTGTGACCGCGAGCACGACGAGGATGATGAATGCGGGGTCCATGGAAGGGCGAAGTTACCGCTAAGCGAAGAGGTCGGCGCCGACCATTGTCATGTCTTTGCGCACCGCCTGAGATGATCCCCCCGGCTCCATGGTCACCCCGTAGAGAACGTCGGCAGCTTCCATCGTCTGCTGTTGATGGGTGACGATCAGGAGCTGGGCGCGCTGTCGAAACTCGTCGACTATTCGCAAGAAACGCCTGAGATTTGCGTCGTCGAGGGCCGCCTCGACCTCGTCGAGGACATAGAACGGGCTGGGCCGGGCTTCGAACACGGAGAACAGGAAGGCGAGGGCAGCCAGGCTCCGCTCCCCACCGGAGAGCAGGGTGAGCTGACTGACTTTCTTCCCGAGCGGCTGAGCCTCGATCATTATCCCTGATTCCGGGTCACCCGCATCGGTCAGCCGTATCCGCCCCCTGCCTCCCGGGAAGAGGACGGTGAAGTAGCGCTGATAGGCCTCGGCCACCTCGGAGAAGGCCTCTTGGAAGCGGTGCTCGATCTCCTCGTCGAGAGCGCGGATCACCTTCCTCAGCTCGGCTCGGGAGGATTCGACGTCGGCGAGCTGGTCGGTGAGGAAGGTGTGACGCTCATCGAGCTCAGCGAATTCAACTGCGGCCAGCGGGTTGATCGGGCCGAGGCGACGAAGCTGGGCAATTCTCTCCTCGAGGAGGCCCTCGAGATCCGTGTCTTCCGGGAGATCCGGGCGCTCCGCTTCGAGCGCCAGTTCCACTTCCGCATCGGCGTCCCGGCTGATGCCCTCAACGACGTTTTCCCGACGAAGACGCAGCTCGGTGAGCCGCACTTGAAGGTCGCCGAGACGCTCCCGCGACTTGCTGATGCGGTCCCGCACTGTCTCATGGTGGGCGCGGGCACGCTCCAGATCGGTGACGGTGGCCAGATGCGACGCCCGGAGGTCGGCCTGGCGCCCGCGCACCTCCTCGAGACGTATCTGCAGGACTTCGACGCCTCGCCTGGCGAACTTCTCGATCAAATCAAGGATGGCCGCGTTCTGTGTGGTCGACGGCGTTTCCACACGTTCCATATCCAATTCGATACGGGCCATTCGCTCCTGGAGAAGCCGACGCCGTTCGACGATCGATTGCAGACTGGAGGTCGATTCCTGCCACTCCGATCGGGCCCTCTCCTTGTCGACGGCGATCTGGGCCCGACGAGCCTCGAGCTCTTCCCACACCTGCATCCGCTCGGCTTCCTCGCCCTCGAGAGCTTCAAGACGACGTTGCAGTTCGACAATCTGCCGCCCGCGATCGCTGACACCTTCGACCACCGAGCTTCGACGATGGGCAAGACGTGAGCGCTCGCCATCGAGGACATCGACAGACTTCTGGAGACGGGCCATGGCCTCGGTTCGCCCCGATAGGCCGGTCTCTGCAGACTCCAACTCCTCCAGGGCAAGGCGCTCGTGGTCCCGGCTCTTCTCGAAGTCACGTTTGGCAGCCGTGTGGATGGAAACCGCCCTCGACAGATTGGTCTCAGCGGTCTCGAGCTCGACCTCGGCCGCCTCGAGCATGGCCGGGCCGGCACCGTCCGGCGAAGCGATCTGGACCCCCTTGGAAGACACGAGGTCACCCTCAGGGGTGACCGCTCGCAAGTCCGGGTGACGTGAAATCATGGTCCAGGCCGCAGTCCAGCCTTCCACCAACAGAACGTCGCCCAGAAGATGGTTGGCCAGGCCCTGATCGGCGGTCGGTCCAAGCCGATCGACGAGAGCTTCAACCCCGGAGCTCATGGCAACCGACTTTGCCGAAGCCAATTGTGAGTTGGCCGCGGCAACCACCGGCACCCCGCCACCACCGGATGCCTTGACGGTTTCGACCGCACCCTGCAACGAGGCGAGCCCATCGAAGGCAATCGCGTCGGCCCATCGTCCGAGGGCAGCGTCCACGGCGGGTTCCAACCCGGCGGGGACATCGAGCAGCGAAATCAAGCTCCCGCGTGAACCGTCGGCGCCTTCGACCGAGCGCCGAGCCTCCCGGTCAAAACGCCCAGCCAGGGCGGCGCTTACCGCCTCAACCCGAGAACTGGCGGCGGCGACTGCCAGCCGGGCATCGATGAGGCCCTCCTCGGCTTCGACCCACGATTCCTGATCACTGGAACGACGACGCGAGGCCTGGTCGTAGACCGCCTGGAGCTTCACCACCTTCTCGTCGATGGAGCGCACCTCTTCATTGAGGCTGGATATCTCGCTGGACTCATCTCCAAGCTGCCCGTCAACAACATCGAGCCGATGAGAGATGGCCTCCAATTCGCGGTCGTCGCGCAGTCCGGCGGCCTCGAGAACACTCAACTCGCCCCGAACCGCGGCAACCGCGCCTTCTGCAGACAGGGCGTTCTGGGTGGCGATGACCCTTTCTTCGTCCTCCAACCGCCGGAACCGGGTCTCGCGGGAATCCGCCTCCCTCGTTGCATCGGCTGCAGCGGTCTCCAAACCGGTCAGTTGGATGCCAATCGAGGTCAACTCGTCTTCGAGGTCGGCCTTTCGCTCGACCGTAGCCTGGAATCTCCCGGATGCAGCCCGGCTCCTTTCGTGAGCTACCGAGGCTGTTCGGCGAAGCCGCTCGGCTGTGGTCTCGAGCAAGGCCGCGGCGCCGGTGTCGCGCTCGACCTCACCTCCGAGTTTCGAAGCACGGGCACTCAGATCGGCAACCTGCTCCCCGACCAAGATGACGTCTCGGTCATCGACGGCGACCGCGCCGCCTAGTGATTCACGTTCCTCGGTCGCTCGAGCCAGGTGCTCGTCGAGCTCGCGCAGGGCGACACCTGACAGATAGAGCCGGAGGGAGCGGACCTCGTTACGTAGTCCGTCATAGCTGGCGGCAGCACGCGGGCCTGGCGGCGAAGTGGGCGAAGTTGACGCTCGATCTCGCCGAGAAGGTCCTGAAGGCGGAGGACATCCTCGTCGGTCCGCTCCAACCTGCGCTCCGCCTTCTCCTTGCGGCGGCGATGCTTGAGAATCCCGGCAGCCTCTTCGATCACCGCACGGTGATCCTCGGGTGATGCATTGAGGACCGAATCGATCTGGCCCTGGCCGATGATGACATGCTGATGACGGCCGACTCCCGAATCGCTCAGAAGCTCCTGAATGTCGAGAAGACGGCAGTTGACGCCGTTGATCTCATAGTCACTTGAGCCATCGCGATACAGACGCCGGGCGATTGCGACCTCATCGAGATCAAGGGGAAGACGCCGCTCCGCGTTGTCGATCACCAACACCGCCTCGGCCCTGCTCAGCGCCGGGCGGGTGGCGGTGCCCGCAAACACCACGTCTTCCATCTTCCCGGTGCGAAGGGTCTTGGGCGACTGGGTACCCAGCACCCAGGAGAGCGCGTCGACGAGATTCGACTTGCCGGAACCGTTCGGCCCGACGATCACGGTGACCCCGGGCCGGAACTCGAGACGGGTCCGGTCGGCGAAGGACTTGAAACCGACGAGCTTGAGTGACTTCAAATACACAGTGATTCCCTGGCAAATGACACGACTGTGATTATCAAGTCAGGCTAACAGCGAAGCTCAGTTCAGCGGCTCTTACTGGGATCGGCGTGGATGAAGAAGTCCCGCAGTGTCTGATCCCCGGACACCGGCTCCGACTCGACACCACTCACCCAGGCCCCGGCGGGGCCGGTCCATAGCCAGCTGACCAGTCGGTCCAATTGCTCGGGATCTCCCTGGGCGAGGACCTCGACCCGCCCGTCATCGAGGTTCTGAACCCAGCCCACGAGGCCGAGGGATCTCGCCATCTGCCGGCAACTCTGACGAAACCCGACTTGCTGCACCCGTCCGCTGACTACGGCACGAACCGTCTTCTGAGTCATGGAGCGACCGGCTGGCATCTTGGGCAGAAATGGCTCGACCGGGCACGGATGACGATCCGCTCAATCGGGGTCCCGCAGTTACCACATGGGAGGTCGGTTCGCCCGTAGACCAAGAGTCGGTCGAGGTTCTCACCTGCGGTCCCGTCCGGCAGCAAATAGGCGAGATCGTCGAGACTCGTCCCCCCGTTCTCGATCGCCATCGCCAGCACCTGATCGACCGCAGCGCGCAGGTGCTCCAGCTCATCCGTCGAAAGGGAGTTCCCAGGGCGAAGCGGGTGAATCCCGGCGATGTGAAGGACCTCGTCGGCATAGATGTTGCCAAGACCCGAGATCGGGCCCTGATCGAGCAGCAGGGCCTTGATCGGCGCGGTGCGACGGGCGAGGGCCGCAGCCAACTCGTCGCTGGTGGGCAACTCCAGCCATGCATCGGGCCCGAGACGGGCCACCCCAGACATCTCCAACTCCTCGTCCGTGAACACGGCAACAAACCCGAAGGTGCGTGGGTCGACAAAGCGGATCTCGGTCCCGTCATCGAGCAAAGCCCGAAAATGGGTGTGAGCCACCAAAGGCGCGTCCTCGGTCTCCACTGCGAATCGGCCCGACATGCCGAGGTGGGCCACCATGGTCTGACCGTCGTCGAGGGGGGCCACGAGGAATTTGCCCTTGCGGCCGACCGATTCGACCCGACGCCCAACAAGGCGCTGCTCGACCTCTAACGGTGCTCCGTTGTGCCGAGCCGTCCGGACGTGGGAGACAGTGACGGCGGTGACGGCGTGCCCGCCCATGGCCTCATTCAGATGACGCCGTGTGATCTCGACTTCAGGGAGCTCGGGCACTCATCAACTCCACAACGAGGGCGGGTTACCGTACCCCGCCCAATGCCGATATCACCACGCAGCGCGGGCGATGTCCTCACCTCCGGCATCAGCATGCTGGCCAAGGTCTGGAGAAGCCTGGTTGCGCCGTCGTTGGGCGCCTACATCCTTCTCGGAGCATTCACCCTCGTGGCGTTTCAGATGACCGGGGCCAATGAGTTCCTCAGTCTCAGCTTCAACGATCCACAGGCGCTGGAGAACATGGCCTCCGAGGAGTTCCTGGAGGTGTCGACCCCATTTGTCAAAGCGATCCTGATCGGGATCCTTTTCCAGGCCCTCGCCTCTGCCTTCATCAGCCTGGCAACCACCCGGGTGGTCGCATCTGAGATCGATGGCGAGCGAATCACGGGAGGCGCCGCAAGTCGCTTTGCGCTGAGTCGGATGGTCACCATCGTCGCGATCGGTCTCATCGCCGGAGCGGGGGTCGCGTTGGGACTGTTGCTGTTGGTGATCCCCGGGGTCTGGCTCGCGGTGTCGGTGGCGATGGTTCCCCACGTCGTGGCCCTCGAGGATCGAGGGGTCTTCGCATCATTGAAGCGGAGCATCACGCTGGTGCGGGGTCGTTGGTGGCCGACCTTCGGCTACTTGTTGCTCGTGGGTCTCGTCGGATCCCTCGCCGGTTGGCTGCTCCAGTCTGTGGCCGTCCCCCTGGTCGCAGTTGGCGACATCTCGACCGGTCTCGCCCTGGTGTTTGTTGCTGGCCTCATGTTCCAGGGCCTGGTGGTTGCCGCGATCGCGGTGATGAACACTATGTGGTACTTCGAGCTGCAGCGCCCGTCAGGAGGCAGCGGTCAGACCGACCCCGAGCTGAGGGCCTCGATTGCCTCGCGGGCAGCTTCCTGCTCGGCCTCCTTCTTGGAGCGACCGGTCCCCCTACCGATCTCGGTGCCTGAGACGGCCACCCAGGCACTGAAGGTCTTCTCGTGGTCCGGCCCCGATCCCTCGTTACCGTATTCGGGCCTTCGACCGTCCTTCGCCAGGACCTCTTGCAGCCTGGTCTTGTAATCCTTGATCCCCGGGCTCATCGCCCGCTCACTCACGCGGTCTCCCCACAATCGGTCGACGAGCGGCGTCGCCTTCTCGATTCCGCCGTCGAGATAGACCGCCCCGATGACGGCCTCCATTGCATCGGCCAGGATCGAGCCCTTTTCCCGGCCCCCCGATCGCTCCTCGGCCGGGGCCAACTCGATGTGACTTCCCAGATTGATGGCTCGGGCCACATCCGCGAGTGTCGGGCCGCTGACCAAAGCAGAACGGATCTTGGCCATTTGTCCTTCGGCAAGGTCAGGGTATTCCCGGTAGAGACGATCGGTGACCACCAGCTGAAGGACAGCGTCACCGAGGAATTCGAGACGCTCGTTGTCGCCTCGGGTGGGGTCGTCGGCACTGACCGAACGGTGAGTCAGAGACAGATGGAGAAGGTCGGGGCTGGCGAAGACGTAACCGAGCTCTTCTTCGAGAGATGTCACGAGCCCAGCTCGACGGCAAGACGCGCAGGCAGGCCCTGATCGGCGCTATCTCCGGCGAGGACGAGGGCGTTGGCTATCGCGACCCGGCTCGAAGCCCCGTGGGCAATCACGACCACGCCCTTGACCCCAAGCAGCTGGGCGCCGCCATAGGTTTCCCAATTGAGACGCTCCCGCACCCGGAACAGTGCGGGCATAGCCGCCTCCTGCACCGCCGGGTCGAGTGCTGACAGCTCCTCGAGAAGGTAGAGGGCAACGATCTGAATCGCCCCTTCGCTGGTCTTGACAACGATGTTGCCGGTGAACCCGTCGGTCACGATCACGTCGGCGCGGTCGGTGGCGAGATCACGGCCCTCCACATTCCCGATGAAATTGATCGGAGCGCTTTCGAGAAGGTCGTAAGCGGCACGCTCAAGGTCACGGCCCTTGCCTTTTTCCTCGCCATTGGAGAGGAGAGCGACCCTCGGGCGGTCAAGGCCGAGCATCACCTGCGCCGCAACCGAGCCCATGATCCCGAATTGGGCAAGTTGATCGGGCTTCACATCGGGGTTGGCGCCCGAGTCCAGCACGAGGGTCGGCGAGCCCGGAGTCGGGAAGAGTGAGGCGATCGAAGGCCGTGACACGCCCTTGATCCGGCCAATGATGATCGCCGCGGCCGCCATCGCTGCGCCTGTGGATCCCGCCGAAACCAACCCATCCGCCGTCCCTTCGGCGACCAGCTTGGCGGCAACGGTGATCGACGCACCGGGTTTCTCGCGAAGAGAGCGAGCCGGATCGTCGGACATGGCGATCACTTCAGGTGCGTCGACTATCGGAAGACGGGTTTCGTGTTTGGCGAGCTCCGCCTCCAGCGTGAGGTGCTCACCCACGAGAACGACGTCGACGCCCCGTCGGGAGGCCTCAACGGCGCCAGCGACGGTCTCGGTTGGGGCGTTGTCGCCCCCCATTGCGTCGAGGGCGATGCGTGACAAACCTCAGTCTGCCTTTACAACCTCGCGGCCCTTGTAAGTGCCGCACTCACGACAGGCGCGATGAGGCAGCTTTGGCTTGCCGCATCGGTCACAGGCGACGGCCGTCGGCCGGGACACCTTCCATGCAGCTTTGCGTTGCCGGGTCCGCGAGCGCGACATCTTCTTCTTGGGCACCGCCATTTGCGGCCACTCCTTGATAGGTCAGGAATCGAACAGATCTTTCAGGACGGCGAAAGGCGAATCGGGATCCTCCCCATGACCGTCGCAGGGTTCCGTATTCAAGTCGGTTCCACACGTTGGGCAAAGTCCCTTGCAGTCGGGTTTGCACAACGGAACGATGGGAAGACTGAGAGCCAGCTCATCCTGAGCCGGGCCGGCGATGTCGATCTCGCCCTCGACGATCCCATAGCCGTCTTCGTCCGGCACCCGGCGATACACCTGCTCGCCGGTGGCGGTGATCACCTCATCCCACTCCGTGAGGCACCTGGTGCACGTGAGATGGGCCTGACCCGAGACGGTGAAGTGGGCCTGGACTGCATCGACCAGTCCCGACACCTGGCCAGTCACGCTCATCGGGCCGTCGATGACCGTGTCAACCACGCGCAGAAGCACTGCTTGCTCGCCATCAAACGGGCGGTGCTTGCCCGGCGTGCCGATCAGATCGTGGATCGGGACCGTGAGGTCGGAGGTCATCTCAGATCGGGACGTCGGGCGGCGCCGGGCGAGCGGTATGGAGCTCATCCCGGGCGGTCTGCACCTGAGTCGTGATCTCGGCGAGGAGACCCTCCACCCGTTGCAGTTTCTTCTCGATCTCGTCCTCGGTTTCCAGCCTCAGTCTGCGGGCGTCGCCCTCGGCACGGCGAACCAGGAGATTGGCCTCCTCGACCGCCTCGGCCACGATGCTGGAGTCGGAGACCAATTCGTCCGCCTCGTTTCGGGCGCGGTCCACAATCTCTCTCGCCTTCTCGTTGGTGCGGGCGATAAACGCCTCGCGCTCCCTGACCATCCAGCGCGCTGCCCTCAACTCGTCGGGCAACCCTGCCCGGATCTTCTCCAGCAGGCTGAGGAACTGTTCGCGGTCAACCATGGCGTTCCCGGACAGGGGTACCGACTTCGCCTCATGGAGAAAGACGATCAGGTCATCGACCATGTCCTGTAGGTCCCCGAGCTCGGTCCGACTCGGCATCTCCACCGGATCGGCCGGCGGAGTCTCGGTGATGGTTGGTTCCTGAGTCATGACAGGCGCTCCTTGAGTGCTTTCTCGACCACGTCGGGCACCAGCCCGCTCACTGATCCTCCCAGACGCGCCACTTCCTTGACCAGCGAGGATGATACGAAGCTCCAGTCCTCCTTGGCCGCCATGAAAATGGTCTCCATCCCCGTGAGGTTGCGGTTCATCTGTGCCATCTGAAGCTCATACTCGTAGTCGCCAACAGTGCGCAGGCCCTTGACGACGACATCGGCGCCGGAGTCACGGGCGAAGTCGACCAGCAGCCCGCTGAAAGTGTCGATGCGAGCCCGATCGCCGAAGAGCTCTTGGAGCATCGCCGCGCGTTCGGCGGCCGTGAACAGTGCGGCCTTGGCCGGGTTGTCGATGATCGCGATCACGACCTCGTCGAAACTGGCAATCGCCCTTTCGATCACATCGACGTGGCCGTTGGTCGGAGGATCAAAGCTTCCTGGGCAAAGAGCTTTCGTCATCGGGTTTCTGATTCCTTCGCGTACCTGAAGATTCTGGTATCTCCGTAGCGTCTATCGGTGGCAACGCCCCACGTTACGGGGATCGTCGGCTGATCGTCGGAGTGTCGTCGTGACACCACCACCTCGGCCGGAGAAGCCAACAAGGGATCGAGTCGCTCGAGATCGCCATTCATCACAGTCGTCGGTTGGGTCCAAGGAGGATCCATGAACACCAGGTCGTAGCTCCCGGACGCATGGCCCAGGTAGTCCGAAACCGTCGAACTGATCACCGTGCCGCCAAGACCGACTGTCTCGATGTTGCGCCGCAGGGCAGTAAGAGCCTTGTGCCCGTTCTCGACGAAGGTGGCCGCCCGGGCGCCCCGGGACAGCGCCTCCAAACCGAACGAACCGGAGCCCGCATAGAGGTCGAGGACCCTGGCCTCCTCCACCCAGGGCCCGATGATCGAGAACACGGCCTCCCGGACCCGGTCGGTGACCGGTCGTGTTCCCTTGGAATCCGGTGCGATCAGCCTCCGCCCTTTGGCCACGCCGGCAATGATCCGCATCGGATTGACGCTAACCCTCAGCTACGGAACAGCCACTCCACCTCTTCACCGAGCATCGATCGAACTTCTTGTGCCAGTTCGGCATGATCGGCTAATCCGGGATCCCGATCGACGAGCTCGAACGCATCGTGACGGGCCGCAACCAATAGGTCGAAGTCCTTGAGAACGTCGGCGAATCGGAGGTCGGCCATGCCCGACTGACGGGCGCCAAACACCGTGCCATATCCACGGATCCTGAGATCCTCTTCGGCGAGGACAAACCCATCGGTCGTCGAGGCCATCGCTGCAAGCCGTTGCTCCCCTTCATCGGTGGTCGGGTCGGCGAGGAGCAGACACACCCCCGGGTGCAAGCCCCGGCCCACCCGTCCCCGGAGTTGGTGAAGCTGGCTCAAGCCGAAGCGGTCAGCATCTTCAATCACCATCACCGTGGCATTGGGCACGTCGATTCCCACTTCAATGACCGTTGTGGCAACCAAGACGTCGATTTCGCCGGCCCGAAACTCAGCCATCACCTGGTCTTTCTCCGCCGAGCGCAACTGCCCGTGGATCAACCCGACCCGGAGATCGGGCATCAGAGCCGACAATCGCTCGAACTCGGCCACCGCCGAGGCGGCCTCCACCTTGGGGCTGTCTTCGACGAGAGGGCACACCACGAAGGCCTGCCGACCCTCGGCTACTGCAGTTCGGACGGTTTTCCATGCCAGGGCCTCCTCCACTGGCGAGAGCAAGGTCGTCTTGACCGGGGTCCGCCCAGGCGGCATCTCACCGATGCTCGACACATCGAGATCGCCGTAGATCGTCATCGAGAGAGTGCGGGGAATCGGGGTTGCGGTCATGATCAAGAGGTCAGGGTCCACCGCATCGGCCTTCTCCTTGAGCAGCACCCGTTGTGCCACTCCGAACCGATGTTGCTCGTCGACAACCGCAACCCCGAGCCGGGCGAAGTGGACTCCTTCCTGGATCAATGCATGGGTGCCAACCAGGATGTCCACCTGGCCATTGGCCACATCCGCGAGCAGCTGCTCACGGGTGATGTCGTCCCGATAGTTCGCCCGCGCCGTCGAACCGGTGAGCAGCGCCATGTGGACCGCCGGCCCATCTGTGGCGAACAAGCTGGCCATACCCAGGTCCGAGATCGGCCCGAGCGGGTCTGGAGAGAGCCCGGCCTCGGCCAAGAGCGCGGTGACGGATTGATAGTGCTGGCCGGCGAGGACCTCGGTGGGGGCCATGATCGCCCCTTGCCAACCGCCCTCCACACCTTGAAGCAGGCTGGCCACCGCCACCACTGTCTTCCCCGACCCCACCTCGCCCTGCAACAGCCGGTGCATCGGGTGACCAAAGAGAAGGTCCTTCGAGATCTCTCCGAGAACCTGCTGCTGGGCGGCGGTCAGGGTGAAGGGCAGGCCGCCAAGAAAACGATCGACCAGCTCCCCGGTCGGCCGATGGGCGATCCCGGTCGAATCCAGGACCTGTCGTCTCTTGCGTAGGGCGAGCGCCAACTCGAGGCGAAACAGCTCGTCGAACGCCAGACGCTCCCGGGCCGGAGCCACCTGATCCATGGTTTCTGGAAAATGGATCTGCTCGTATGCCCGCTCCCGATCAATCAAGGAAAGACGGGTCAATGACTCCACGGGGATCGTGTCCAGGATCGGCTGCGACCGCTGCAGGGCGTTGTGGATGGCGCGCCGGAGCACCCCTGGCTTGATCTGGCCAATCCGCTGGTGGATTGGCACCACGCGCCCGGTGCGCAGCGACTCCAGGGACGAGTCCAGGAAGTCGGCCTGGGGGCTCTTCATCTGGAGACCGCCATTGAAAGACTCGACCACTCCGGAGAGAGCAACCTGGGCACCCTCGACCAGCTGTTTCGCCCGGAATGGCTGGTTGAACCAAACAGCCTTCATCGAGGCGCTGTCATCGAAGACGATTGCCTCCACGATCATCAATTTCCGCTTGGGAATCCGTCTCGTGGTCACCGAGCGGACTTCACCGACCACCGTGACTTCGACGCCGCGAGGGGACTGGGCGATCGACTCGTTCAACGATCGGTCCACGTAGCGCCGCGGGACATGGTGAAGCAGGTCGGCGACGGTCACGATCCCGGCTTTGGCCAGGACCGGGGTGCGACTACCGCCGAGCGTCTTCACTTCAGAGACGCCGACTTCTGTGAGCCGGCTCAGAGTGGCCATGCGACCCGGGCAACGGTACAACCGGAGTGGGACTTGATCGGGTTCGCCGCTAATCTGCGCTCCGGTTAGCGGCGATTCAACCGATTCGTCAGCATTCCGACCCTCCCAGGAGCTTTTAGTCATGTCTTATCGCTGCGAGATCTGTGGCAAGGAGCCGAGCTACGGCAAGACCGTCAGCTTCTCCCACAAACGCAACAACCGTCGCTGGCTGCCCAACATCCAGCGGGTGAGAGTGCGTCACGGCTCAAACACCCGCCGCGCCCGGGTCTGCACGTCCTGCATCCGCGCCGGCAAGGTGGAAAAGGCCTGAGCATGTTGCAGGGTGTGGTCAAGACCTATGACCCTGTCACCGGCGCCGGGATCATCGTCCGTGATGACGACCGCTCCGAGGTCTATCTCCGCCCCGGCGCCCTCCAGGGATCCATCTTCCGAATGCTCCGTCAGGGCCAGCGTCTGGTCTTCGACACGATTGAAGAGGACGGCAACCAGTTCGCCATCTCGGTGAGGGTCGGCCAAGAGGGTTACTGAGACGTAATACGTCCCACGTAACACGTAAGACGCAAAACG
>CAVZVJ010000010.1:0-500304 GCA_963778755.1 uncultured Acidobacteriota bacterium
TCCGATTCGCGTCCACGCTATTCGCCTGATGGCAAGCGACTCGCGTTTGTCTCTACCCGAACCGGCAATGGTGACATCTACGTCTACACATTCGCGACGGGTGAAGTGCGGCGGCTGACATTTGAGGACAGCGCCGGAGTGCTGGATGCGTGGTCGCGCGATGGCAAGTGGCTCTACTTCACGTCGAACAGCTACGACATCGCGGGTATGAACGACGTGTTCCGGGTGTCGAGTGAAGGCGGAACGTCGATGATCGTGGCTGGCGACCGCGTACGCACCGGAGTTTTTTGCAGCACCAGGCCCGGACGGCACGGTGGCCATCAGCGCTCGGGGCGGTCAGGCGTTCGGCCAATGGTGGCGCAAAGGGCACAGCCATATTGATGAGAGCGAAATCTGGCTCGTGAAGGAAGGACTCGACGCCGACCTATCAGCGGCTGTCCGCAGCCGGCGGCGCAAAGCAGGTGTGGCCGATGTGGAGCCCGGACGCGCGCACGGTCTATTTCGTTTCGGACCGCTCGGGGGCGCAGAACATCTGGGCTCAAAGCGCGACACCGGGAGGCCGAAGCGCGGCAGATCACAAAGTTTCAGGATGGCCGAGTGCTGTGGCCAGTCATTTCCTACGACGGGAAGACGATCGTCTTCGAGCGCGATTTCGGAATCTGGAAACTGGATACGTCGAGTGGGCAGGCGACGGCAATTCCACTGACGCGGCGCAGCGCACCGCAGTCTCCGGAATCGCAACACCTCACGCTCAACAGCCAATTCCAGGAACTGGTTCTTTCACCGGATGGCAGGAAGATCGCGTTCATCGCGCACGGTGAAGTGTTTGCGGCGTCTGCAAGGGATGGCGGGAACGCCAAGCGAGTGACTTATACGGTGCCGCCAGAGTCGAATCCAGCGTGGTCGCCCGACAGCAAGCAGATTGTGTATTCCTCTGCACGTGAGCGGCGATGCACGGCTCTTTCTGTATGACTTTACGAGCGACAAGGAAACGCAGCTGACGCAGCAGGGCACAGGCAATGATTCTGATGCCATTTTCTCTCCAGACGGAAAATACATCGCGTTCGAAAGAGATGGCCGGGAAGTGCGCATCTACGATGTGGCGCAGAAGCAGGACCGCCTCTTGAGTACGAGTGACGTGAGGCGGTCGCCCGCCCCACTGGTCTGGTCGCCGGACAGCAAATGGCTGGCGTTCTATTCACTTTCGAACAAGGATTTCCGCAATGTGTTTGTGGCGCCCGTTTCCGGCGCGACTTCAGAAGCAAAGCCGGTGACGTTCCTCTCCAACACGTTTGGTGGCTCGCTGGCGTGGAGCCCGGACGGAAGTTATCTCCTGTTCGTGTCCGGCCAACGAACGGAAGAGTCGATGCTGGCGCGCGTCAACCTCGTGCCGCGCACCCCGAAATTCCGCGAAGACCAGTTCAAGGAGTTATTTCAGGATCGACCGACTCGTCCGCCGAATGCGACTGGAGGTGCCGGAGCGAGTGGCGGGCAAGCGGCTCGCCGAAAAGCCGAGTGCGAAGCCTGTAGAGGTGGACTTCACGGATATTCGACGGCGTCTGCAGATCATCAATTCCGGGCTCGACGCAGGTAGCGCCATCATCAGTCCTGATGGGAAGACGCTGCTTCTGATCGCGGCGGTAGCCAATCAGCTGAACCTCTACACTTATCCGTACGACGAGTTGTCACGGGAGCCTGCGGTTGCGCGGCAGTTGACCTCGACGCCGGAAGGCAAGTCTTCTCCGCAATTCTCACCGGACGGCAAAGAGGTGTACTTCCTCGGCGGCGGGCGTGTGCAGGTGATCAACGTGGACACGCGACAGGCTCGGCCGATCAACGTGACCGCCGAGATGGATGTGGATTTCCATAAAGAGAAGATGGCGGTGTTCCAGCAGGCGTGGTCGATCAAACGCGACACTTTCTACGACGCGAAATTTCACGGCGTGGATTGGAACGCCGTGCACGAAACGTACGCCTCGCGAATTGCCGGTGCCGCGACCCCGGACGAGATGCGACGGTTGCTGAACCTGATGGTCGGGGAGTTGAACGCGTCGCACAGTGGTGTGGGCGCGCCTGGTGGAGGTGGAGGCGGTGGTGCACAAGGACCCGGGAAGCGGAAGGCTGGGTCTGCGCTTCGACCGCATCGAGTATGAGAACAATGGTCGCCTGCGCGTGACGGAGGTGATCGCACTGAGCCCGGCAGCGGTCAGTGGAATCAAGAGTGGCGAGTACCTGCTGCCATTGATGGAAAAGCGATTGGCGCGCACACGTCGCTTGAAGAGCTGATGGCTTACACATCAGGAAGGCGCGTGGAGGCGACGGTGGCGGCTTCCGCAGATGGCGCCGGCAAGCGCAGCGTGACGCTGATGCCCGTCAGTATCAATGCTGAAAAACAGCTTGCTCTACCGGCAGTGGGTGGAGGAGCGGCGCGCCTACGTTGAAAAGGTAAGCGGCGGGCGGCTGGGCTATGCGCACATGATCGATATGGGCGCGGGGTCGCTGGCGCAGCTCTATGTCGACCTGGACGTCGAGAATCACGGTCGCGAAGGTGTAGTCATTGACGTGCGAAACAACAACGGCGGCTTCGTGAATGTGTATGCGATTGATGTGCTGTCACGACGGCCGTACTTGAACATGACCTTTCGTGGTCGAAACGCGGCAGCGCCGGCGCGCAGTACACTCGGGCAACGTGCGCTGGAACTTCCCACAGCGCTCGTAGTCAATCAGCACTCATTAAGCGATGCGGAGGACTTCACGGAAGGCTATCGCGCATTGAAGTTGGGCAAAGTGATCGGCGAGCCGACGGCGGGGTGGATCATTTACACCGGAGGACAGACGCTGCTCGATGGCTCATCGATTCGGACACCACAAATCCGCATCACTGACAACACGGGTCAGACTATGGAGTTGCATCCACGGCAGGTGGATGTGCCCGTGACTCGGCCCGATCGGTGAAAGCTATTCCGGTAAGGATTCGCAGCTTGATGCGGCAGTGGCGGAGTTGTTGAAACAGCTCGGGCAAGAAATAGCGTGGCGAGTGGCGGCGAGCAGGAGTCAACCGTTGTGATTGACTCTTCCGGATCGCATTGAGAAGTGCTCAGGTATCGCTGGAGCGATTATGGGAAAGACCGACTCGAGGCGTTTAGTGATGCGTGTCCTGGCGATCATCATCACGATCATGGTTCTGGAGTTGAAGGTTCCTCACGCTGCAACTCTGGAATCGTTACGCCCATTGATGCCGAATTTCCTGAGCTATGCGCTGAGTTTCGTCTACATCGGCATCTACTGGAACAATCATCATCACCTGCTACACGCGGCTCGACGCGTTTCCGGTGGGGTGCTTTGGGCGAACCTGAACCTGCTCTTCTGGCTGTCGCTTTTCCCGTTCGTCACGGGCTGGATGGGAGAGAATCACTTCGCCGCGGTGCCAACCGCGATCTACGGCGTGGTCCTTCTCGCGGCTGCCATCGCTTACTTGATCCTGCAGCGGAGGATCATCGCCGTCGATGGTCCGAATTCGTTGCTGGGCCGGGCAATTGGCGGTGACTGGAAGGGCAAGGTTTCACCGATACTCTACGTTGCTGCGATAGCCGTTTCCTTCTGGATCCATTGGGTAGCCCAGGCGATCTACATCGTGGTGGCGCTCTTTTGGCTGGTCCCTGACTCGCGAATCGAGCGGGTGTTCAAGGCGGAGGAAGGGTAGGTGATCGACGACGCTAACGATTAGGGGCAGGGCTTGTCCCAACCCGCGTCCATACTACCGCGCACACGCCATGGACTGAGGACGGGCAGTGGTCAAGCCCTCCTACTTTCCGTGTATTCCGTTCTTTGTTCCGTATGTTCCGTGGCTGACCCCCCGCCCGTCTTCAGGGGCAAACTTGAAGTCATGATTGCGTCAAAGGGTGGAGAAGCGTAGGCTATAACGAGTTTGGTCAGCGTTGACAGGTTCGGATATGCAAGTGTCTCGTAGGAAACAGCGCATACGCACTATCACTTTCTTGCTCGGGGTTATCTTCCTCGCGGCGCAATTTCACATTTGCACGGACCTTTCTCTTGGCATTTTTGATCCGCCTGCCTGCCAGCTCTGCTCCACTGCGAGCTCTGTAGTCGTTCCCGACTCGCCAGGCATAACGATCACGTCCATCCCGAATCGGATCGAGCTTCTCCCCGTAATCGCACCGGTCTCACCAGACCTTCGAAGTGCGATTTCTCCACGCGCTCCCCCCACCTTCTGATTGAGTCGACATTCCCTCTTGCATTACTGAACTCGCGAGACGTTCCTGCTCGCGAGCACTCGTTTCATGAACGCGAGGAGTTGTCTCATGAAGAAAATCGCTTTTCTACTCGCACTGGTTCTATTTCCGGTAACTGTCTACCCGCAGAATCCGCCGCCCGCGCTGGACAAAAAGGACTCGGCTGCAACGCCAGGTCCCACACCAGATAGCAGCGCATCTCGGATCCAGGCTCTCGAGTTGCTCGTGCGTTCACTCGCCGATGAACTAGCCGCTCTGCACGGCGAAGTGCGTGAACTGCGGAAAACGTCTGTGCCGGCCTCGACCGGCCTCCCATCTGCGACGCCTTCGCTGGAAGCCTCTTCGTTGGCCGCAACCACAACAATCCCTGCCGCTGCTCCGCCACCAGTGCAGACCACGCAGGGTCAGACGTTCGGTGGAGCCTCTTCCAATGCGAAGCTGCTCAACCCGGACATCAGTTTGATCGGCGACTTCGTCGGCACTGCGGGGCACAACGACGTCGCTCCGTCGCGTTCACTTGAACTTCACGAGGCGGAGCTCGGCATCCAGGCGATCATCGATCCCTATGCCCGCGCCGATGTGTTCCTTTCCTTCGGTGAGGAAGGAGTCGAGGTAGAGGAAGGCTACATTACATTCACTGCACTTCCTGCTGGACTTCTTCTCAAGGTGGGCAAGATGCGCGCAGAGTTCGGGAAGGTGAACATGACTCACAACCATGCGCTTGCGACGATCGACCGGCCACTTGTTACCAATAATCTCGTGGGCGGTGAAGATGGCATCGACGATGCCGGCCTCTCCCTGTCTCGTTTCGTGAAGGGGCCGAAGGACTGGTTCCTCCAGGGCACCGCACAACTCTTCCGCGGGGACTCTTCGAATCTCTTCACTGCAAACCGGCGCCAGGACGTGAGCTTTGTCGGTCACGTGCGCGCTTACAAGGACCTGACCGAATCCACAAACCTCGACGTCGGCGGGTCGTATGCGCGCGGTCACAATGAGCTCGGCTCCAATTTCATTACCAGTCTCTATGGAGCGGACGCGACGCTGCGGTGGAAGCCGCTGCGCCGAGCGATCTACAATTCAATTCTCTTCCGAAACGAGTTCGTCTGGAGTGCGCGTGATCAGCTCGCACCAAACGATGTCTTTCAGACACAGCGTGCATTCGGCCTGTATTCGTCACTCGACTATCGTGTCAATCGCCGTTGGACTGTAGGTGGTCGCTTTGACCGCAGTGGTCACGCCAATGATTCGCGCCTGACCGACACCGGCTTTTCGACAATCCTGACCTACTGGCCGAGTGAGTTCAGTCAGATCAGGGGCCAGTACCGCTTTGCCAATTACGGTCAGGGCGACAAGGCGAATGAATTCCTCTTCCAATTCCTGTTCGTGATGGGAGCGCACGGTGCGCATCCCTTCTAAGATGTCTCAAGGAGATAAAATGTACAGACACAAGCTACCAATTCGAATCGTCGCGGCTGCAATAGCATTCGCACTGGGTGCGGCGATGATAACGCCAGCGCCTACGCGTGCGGCCAGCCCGCTGCAGGTCATGGCAGCAACCACAGACCTCGCGTCGCTTGCCCAGGAGATCGGCGGCGACAGGATTGCTGTCGAGTCGATTGCGCGCGGCTACCAGGATCCGCACTTCGTTGAAGCGAAACCGAGCTTTCTTCTCAACCTGCGGAAGGCGGATTTATTGATTGTAGTTGGGCTCGAACTCGAGATCGGCTGGCTGCCACCGCTCATCACTCAATCGACCAACCCGAAGATCCAGGTCGGTGGACCCGGCTATTTCGATGCCTCGCGCTTCGCCCAGATTCTGGAGATGCCCGCCGGACAGGTGACCCGGGCGGAAGGTGATGTTCATCCGCTCGGCAACCCTCACTATTGGCTCGACCCGCAGAATGGTCTGCGCATTGCGAAAGGCATTCAGGGAAAACTGACTGAGATGCGACCGGCTGATGCGGCTTACTTTGCACAGCGCTACTCGTCGTTCGAGCAACGTCTCAAGCAGGCCGATCAGAAGTGGCTCGAGCAGATGAAGCCTTATGCGGGCCGCAAGATCGTCACCTACCATCGCTCGTGGCCCAATTTCGTGAAGCACTTCAATATCGATGTCATTGGCTATGTCGAACCGCGACCCGGAATTCCGCCAAGCCCTCAGCACACCGTTGAGCTGATTGGGCAGATGAAGAAAGACAATGTGAAGATCATCGCCGTCGAGCCTTACTTTGACCTCAAGACACCGAATGCCATCGCTCGCGGGAGCTCGGGCCAGGTAGTTGTATTGATCCCTTCCGTCGGCGGCGAGAAGGAAATCACTGATTACTTCAAGCTGTTTGACTACGATATCGCCAAATTGAAACAGGCGTTTGATTCGACGCACTAGAAGTTGAGGACAACCCGATGGACATTTTTCTTTTCTTACTCGCCCCATTCGTCGCAAGTCTGATCCTGACCGGGATTCATGCTTATCTTGGCGTTCACGTCGTCGAGCGCGGCGTAATTTTTGTAGACCTGGCGCTGGCACAGATCGCCGCACTTGGCGCGACTGTCGCCATTGTTGTCGGAATGGACCCGCATGGCTCCGGGTCTTACTGGATCAGCCTGGCTTTCACATTTCTGGGTGCGGCGATCTTCGCTCTTGCCCGCGCTCGTCATGGTCGCATTCCTCAGGAAGCCTTTATCGGCATCGCATACGCGGTAGCCTCAGCCGCTGCGATTCTATTGATGAGCAAGGCGACTCATGAAACGGAGCATCTGAAGGACATGCTGGTTGGGAATATTCTGGCGGTGTCGTGGCCCGAGGTGCGTCAGACAGCATTTCTATATGGTGCGATTGGCATCTTCCACTTCATCTTCCGCAAGAAATTCCTTCTCATCTCGATGAACCATGACAAAGCTACGGGGCTGGGTCTCAACGTGCGCTTCTGGGATTTCCTGTTCTACGCATCCTTTGGCTTTGTGGTCACGTCATCTGTTGGAATAGCCGGAGTGCTGCTGGTGTTCTGTTACCTGATTGTACCGTCTGTAGGCGCGATGCTATTTGCAGATCGCATTGGACCGCGGCTGGCGATCGGCTGGACGATGGGTACGCTGGTTTCGGCGCTTGGTTGTTACTTGAGTGTGCAGATGGATACGCCGACCGGGGCGACGATTGTGGTGACGTTCGGTGCAGTTCTCGTAGCCATGTTCCTCGTGCATCTCATCGTTCATCGGGGAAGCCGCCATCCGTTGGACGCGGCGGGTGCTGTCCAGACCGAGGAAGCGGCGATCCGTTAGTGTCCTGTAAAGGAGAAGAGAAGAAAACCACGGAACATACGGAAAGAAGACGGAAAGATACGGAAAAAGAACTAGATCGAGCGTCTGATTCGAGTCATTTCTTTTCCGTATCTTTCCGTCTTCTTTCCGTATGTTCCGTGGTTTTCTTCTCTTCTGAGCGTCATGGCACTTCCCCCTCCACCGCCAATCGAGTTCTCGCTTGCCGTTTTTCTTCCCTGGCGGAACGGAGCATTGTCAGCGACGTGTACAGGATGACGACGACCACCATCCAACGAAGCGCTCCGAGCGACAGTGATTTCACCGCAAAGGCCGCAAGCAAAACCCCGGGTATTCCACCGATCAGTAATCCAAGCGCGGCCTGTCTGCTGTAACGTCCTTTTTTCAGAAACCTCATGCCAGCAACTACCCCCATGAAGCCGCCCGATCCCATCATCACGGGAAAGATGGCGCGTGGATGCAGTCCCAACAGGCTGAATAGCACAAGGCAAGGCGCGTAGTTGCCAATGCCGGCAGTCGCCAAAGCCCCGAACACGAAGTTCATGACAAGTGCTATGAGCAGTCGTGGAAGAGAAAGGTTCAGGCTCTCTCCACCAGCTGGGAAGAGACCGAACTGGCTCATGAGGAGCGAGGCTGCGGCCATTAGCAATCCGATACCCATTGACAACTGAATGAGGCGGCGAGGCAGGCTGGAGACGATGCCTGCACCGAGCCAAGCACCTGCGAGAGCAGCGATGATCAGGAGTACAAGCATCACTGGATCAACTGTGACGGCTTGAATGAAGATGAAGGCCTGGGCAACGACTGGGAGCGTGTGCCCAATGATCATTGTCCCCGGGATGAGTTCATCGCGCACCAGGCGGAGGAGCTTGAAGGCGGCTGTCGTGGTGGCGAAGGAACCGATGCCTAGCGTGTCGAAGAAGTTCGTGACGAAGCCGATCGCAACGTGAACGAAGGTTGGGCGATCGGGACGGGTTTCGAGCTGCTGGCGTTGTGTTCGATCGACTCGGAGCCAGAAGAGAATAAAGACTATGCTGAGCAGACCCATCAAGAGGAGCAGCACCAGCTTCAAGGAAAGCCCAACATCCTGCATGAGGAAACCTCTACAATCCAAGGTAATTCGAACCAAAATCGGGTGCGCGATGCGAGGATCTGACGCGCCTGATCGACGATCGGAGTGCTATCGGAGTACGGCTTCTCTTATGCAGTAGTTTCGGGCTGGAGGCAAATGGGGGAAGTGCAAGTTGTGAACTTTGTTTCCGGTGGCTGCCTGGGGATGAGATGTGGCGGTGCGCAAATTTCCCTGAAACAGGGCGCGGCGTGGAGTGGAGGCGGCAGCGCTGGATAGGCTGGCCTCTGGCCGGCTCTTCTGTTCCTGGATGACGTTATCTTTGAAGTCATGCCGGCCGGAGGCCAGCGTACCCAGCGCTGCGGCTTCCGCTCCACGCGGCCAGTTTCCAGGAAGCTTCCACTCCACGCGGCCAGTTTCCAGGAAGCTTCCACTCCACGCGGCCAGTTTCCAGGAAGCTTCCACTCCACGCCGCCAGTTTTGGCCTCAAGGTCCTCAGAGCTAGCGAGTCGCGTCAGCGACCCCAAGAGCCCCTGGATAGAAACCGGCCGCGTTGCGTGGAAGCCGCAGCGCTTCCTTGAAACCGGTCGCGCGAGTGGAAGCCGCAGCGCTGGGTACGCTGGCCTCCGGCCGGCAGGACTTCGAAATGAGGCGTCTTCGGAAAGAAGAGCCGGCCAGAGGCCAGCGTACCCAGCGCTGCGGCCTCTCTCCACGCGGCGAGTTTCAGACACACGCTGCGGCCTATTCGTACCTAAGCGCAATCATCGGATCTACCCGCATTGCCCTCCTCGCCGGAATCCAACATGCGACTAGTGCCACAATCGCGAGCAGCAACGCCACACCCACGAAGATCGCCGGGTCAGTTGTACTCACCTCAAACAATAGACTCGTGAGCGCACGCGTCAATGTCAGAGAGCCAGCAATGCCGACCAACACCCCCACCACAGCCAGCTTCATCGCCTGGCCAATGACGATCGCAAGTACATCACGCGGACGCGCTCCCAACGCGATCCTGACGCCAATCTCACCCGTTCGCTGAGTCACAAGGTTCGCAATCACGCCATAGATCCCCACGCTCGCAAGCAACAGCGCCAGCCCCGCGAACCCAGCCATAAGCGTCAGGTTCAATCGACGCGGCGCGCTCGATGCCTCCAACAAATCTGACATCGTATTCACATTGTAGATGGGCATCTCCGCATCAACTCCGCGGACCTGCGCTCTCACCGAGCCTGTGATGGACTCTGGCTGTACAGTCGTTCTCAGCAGCAGGCCAGTACGTGCGCCGTTGACCTGTTTGTATGAAGCGTAGACGTGCGGAGCTGCTTCCTCCTCGAGTCCCGATTGCCGGATGTCTGCTACAACTCCCACGACCGTGTGCCACTCGTCGTCGATCTGCACACGCTTTCCGAGCAGTTGCTCCCCTGCAGCGTAACGGTCGCGATAAGCGGCATTGACCATCAGCACTTTCGCAGAGCTATCAGTGTCGGCTTCAGTAAGAACTCTTCCATCGATGAGTCTGATCTTCATCAACTCAAAATAGCCAGGACTGACGAAGCGGAAATCCGCGAGTGGAGCGCCATCCATCGATGTAGCGCGCGGATGACCCTCGATCGGAAAGAGGCTGATACCACGTCGTCCACCGAGCGGTGGATTATTGATCAATGCAGCACCCTCGACACCCGGTATTGTGGAGACTTGCGCGAGAGCGCGCTCAAAGAACGATCGTCGCGCTTTCTCATCAGGATATCTCGATGCTGGCAGCGTCATCTCGACACTGAGAAGGTTGTGCGTATCGAAGCCCGGCTCAACCTGCTGCATTTTCCAGAAGCTCTTCAGCATAAGTCCGGCCCCGGTGAGGAGCACGAGAGCCATCGCGATCTCTACCACGACAAGCGCACTTCTGAGCCGCTGTCCAATTGCACCCGTTGCCGAGCGAGTGCCATCCTTGAGCGCACTGTTCAGGTCCGAGCGCACAGCCTGAAGAGCGGGTGCGAGTCCGAAGATGATTCCAGTGAGCATCGCTACGACCAACGTGAAGAACAGTACGCGACCATCCAGGGCGATCGTCTCCACGCGAGGCAACTGTCCCGCGGCCAACACGCGAATAACGCCAGCCAGCCATACTGCCATCAATAATCCGAGGGCTGCTCCGAGTAACGGATAGGAAGATGCTTTCGGTGAGTAACTGGCGAACGATCCTCATTCGCTGAGCACCGAGCGCGAGTCTTACGGACATCTCACGTCGTCGTCCGGCAGCGAGCGCGAGAAGCAGATTCGCAACATTTGCGCACGCGATGAGCAGCACAAATCCGACGGCCGCGGCCAGCACGTAGAGCGCCGTTCTCTGCTTTCGTCCCACCTGCGAAGTGAGTGCAACCGGGTAGACAGAGTAGTCTCCGCGGGTCGTCCTGCCTCCTTTGCGCGCTGTTCATTGATATTCGCAAGCTCCGAGCGAGCCTGCTCTACAGTCGTTTCCTTGCTGAGACGCGCGATCACGAGAAGGTTGTGAGCATCTCGCTGTCTTTCGGCGGCGAGAGAGCGCGGAGTCCAGATGTCCGCCTTGCTGCCAACCGGCGCGGGATACTCGAAGGTCGGAGGCATAACTCCAATCACGACAAACGCGGAACCGTTGAGCGAGATGCTACGGCCGATGACCGACGAGTCACTCGCGAACTTGCTCTTCCAGAATGAATGGCTAAGCACGGCTACCTGAGCTTCCGACCGGTCCTCATCATCTGTGAAAAAGCGACCGAGGAGCGGCTCGACACCGAGGATGCCTGCCAGGTTCGCCGTGGCGCGCTGTCCTTCGACGCGCACCGGATCTCCCGATCCTGTGAGGTTGTAGTTCGCACGCTCAGTGGCAGCCAGTTGCTCAAAGGAGTGCGATCGTTCGATAAGAGCGGCGAAGTCAGTTGGCGACTGTTCTACCTGATCAGCGCGTTTGAGTTTGCCCCAGAGCACAAGCAGACGGTCAGCTTCGTGGTATGGGAGCGGCTGGAGAATGACGGCATTGATGACGCTGAAGATGGCAGTATTGGCGCCGATGCCGAGCGCGAGCGTGAGGATGGCCACGGAGGCAATCAGCGGGTTTCTCCGAAAGAGTCGACTGGCGTGTCGAAGATCCTGAACGAGCGTCTCGATCGCTGGAAGCCCTCGCCTGTCGCGATACTGTTCCTTAACCTGTTCAACGCCGCCGAACTTCTTCAACGCAGCGGCGCGCGCGTCGATTGGATTCATTCCGTGCGCGATTTCCTCCTCGATCTGCAGCTCGATGTGAGACCGGATCTCATCATCCAGCTCTCGTTCGAGGCTTGTCTTGTGGAAGAGCGCACGAAAGCGTTGGAGAAGGATGAGCGGGGAATTCATAAGCGTGCCTTCCGATGGTTCGAGGAAGCGCGTGATCATCTCCGTGGTGCGCCGCCAGTTCTCCTCTTCGGCTGCGAGCCGCTTCCGGCCAGCGGGCGTGATGTTGTAGTACTTCGCTCGACGGCCATTCTCGGAGACGCCCCATTTCGAGCGGATCCATCGCATCTGCTCGAGATTAAGCAGGGCGGGGTAGATAGTTCCCTGATTGAATGCTGCATTGCGGTGCCGCTGATCTGCTCGATACGTCGGGCGATACCAAAGCCGTGTAATGGGCCCATGGCTTCCCACGGGACTGGTCACTGGCTGGGCCTCGATGTGCACGATGCCGGCGCCTATCGCATCGACGGGGTCTCTCGCAAGCTGGAGCCGGGGATGGCATTCACCGTTGAGCCCGGGCTCTATGTGACGCCTCACAAGGCGGAGATCGAGCTCAGCCTCCTCGAGTACGACCTCGATGAGTGGGCCCAGCGAAGGATCCTCGAGGGCAGAGCCGCCGCTACGGCGGCCGAGCAAAAGGCACGGGATGAGGTAGAGAAGATCAAGCACAAAGTGCCGGAGGCCTTCCTCGGGATCGGGGTCAGGATCGAGGACGACGTGGTCATCACTGACGAGGGCCACGACAACCTGACCTCGGCCGTGCCCACTGGATGGGAAGAAGTCGAGGCCTTGTGCGCCGAGGAGTCGATGCTCCCCGCCGGCTAGACGGTTGCCGGGATGGCGTACCAGAGAACCGCGAGGAAGTGGAACGCGGTTCCTGCGATCACGAGGACGTGAAACAGCTCGTGATAGGAGAAGGTCTTCGGGAACAGCTTCGGGCGCTTCTTCATGAAGATCACCGCCCCGGCCGTGTAGCAGAGCCCGCCGAGGGCGATCAGCACCACCGCTCCCACACCAAGCCGGCTCAACACCCACGGCATCAAGATCAGAGCCGACCACCCCATCATCAGTTGCAAGGTCACCGAGAGCGAAGTCTTCACATTGGGGAGGAACACCTTGAGGATGATCCCGGTCAAGGCCGTTCCCCACAGCAGGAAGAGGACGACCGCAAGGACAACCCCATCAATTGTCGCGATTGCGATCGGGGTGAAAGTCCCCGCCACCAGAAGGAAAATCATCGAGTGGTCGACCCGCTGCAAACGCACTTTCCACTCCGCGCTCCATGGGACCGAGTGATAGAGCGATGACACCGTGTACATGGAGAGCATCGCCAGGCCAAATACGAGAGAGCCCGCGGCGGCGGCCACATTGCCCCAGGACCGGCTGAGCAACACGAAAAGACCCACGATGGCGAGGATCGCCGCCGTTCCGTGGAGGAACCCGCGGATTGGGTTCTGCATGCGGCCGAGTGTCAGACGCTCCATGTGCCCATAAGGCTATTGGGGATCGGCGACAAGTGTTAAGCCATCGAGGTTCGACGCTGGTGACGGCCCACGCCACCGGTAGCATCTGAGGATTCGCCATGGCCCTGGGTCTTCTCTACCGCATCTACGAGCGAAACCTGCTCAACGGTCTCGACAAGGACCGTCTACCCCGCCATATCGGCATCGTCCTCGATGGTCATCGCCGCCATGCCCGTGAGGAGAAACTTCCTTCCTACACCGAGTCGTATCGGGTCGGGATGCGTCGCTTCGAGGAGTTCCTTGGCTGGGCACATGAGTTGGACATTCCGGCGGTCACGGCCTGGGTGCTCTCCAAGGAGAACCTGAGCCGTCCCGAAGGCGAGTTGGAGCCCTATTTCCAGGTGTTGATCGAGCTTTTCGAGCGGCTGCCGGCGCTGTGTGAGAAGTACGACATGGCGATCAAGTTCATCGGAAGCCTCGATCTGCTCCCCGATCAGCTGGTGTCGGCCGCGAAGTCCGCCGAAGAAGCCCACCCCCGGGGCTCGCGGCGCCTCAACGTGGCCATGGGTTACGGGGGTCGTCAAGAGATCGTGGACGCCGCCAAAGACCTGGTGTCCGAGTTGCTCTCAGATGGGGTCCCACCCGAAGACGTCGCCTCCTACATCGACTCCGACGCCCTCGCCGCCCACATGTATTCGGCGGACCTGCCCGACCCGGACCTGTTGATCCGGACCTCCGGTGAGTCCCGTCTCTCCGGGTTCCTTCTCTGGCAGTCTGCCTACGCAGAGTTTGTCTTCGTCGACGTCAACTGGCCCGCATTTCGGCGTGTCGACTTCCTCCGCGCACTGCGCGACTTCACCAGCCGCGACCGCCGCTTCGGGAAGTAGCAACGCTCCCTAAGCGCTTCCCATCGCCTCGTTGATCTTCTCCATGACCCGGTCCAGGTTGAACGATGCCGGTTTCTGCCTCGGTGGAAACTCGATGAGGGTCTGTGCCATCTGGGCCACAAACGCCTGCATGGGCACCGCCAGGAAAACCCTTCTCATCATCCATTCGTAGTAGGTATTCGAAGTGGTGTCCGCGCGTTCGTACGGATCCGTCCTCAGGTTGAAGAATTTCGGCACTCGCAGCTCAATAAATGGCTCGGCCCAGATCCGAAGGGTTCCTTGCACCCTTTGCTCCAGAAAGACCAATTTCCAGTTGTCATAACGGACTGCGGTCAGTTGACCGTCATCATTGACGTAGAAGAAGTAATCCCTGGGGCTCTGTTCCGTCTGACCCGTGAGGTAGTCGAGCTGGTTGAACCCATCCAAGTGCACCTTGTAGGTGTTCCCGGCGAGTTCGACGCCTTGTCTGAGTTGTTCGGCGATGTCGGGGTTGCCCGCCGCCGCCAAGAGAGTGACGAACCAGTCGGCGTGACTGACGATCCCGTTGAGCACGACCCCCGCCGGAATCTTGCCCGGCCATCGCACGACGGCCGGCACCCGATAGGCGCCTTCCCAGTTGGAGTTCTTCTCATTGCGGAATGGGGTCATCCCGCCATCGGGCCAGCTGTTCATGTGCGGCCCGTTGTCGGTCGAGTAGATGACGATGGTGTCGTCGGCAATCCCAAGCTCATCAAGCAGATCGACCATGGCTCCCACGTGCTTGTCATGGTCGATCATGGTGTCGTGATAGGGCGACTGCCAGCGACCCGCCTGTCCCAAGCTCTCGGGCTTGGTGTGGGTGTATAGATGCATGTGTGTCGTGTTGAACCAGACGAAGAAGGGCTGGTCGGCGGCCGCGGCATCCCTGATGAAGCGCTGGCCTTCGGCCAGGAACTCATCGTCGACCGTTTCCATTCGCTGGGCAGTAAGTGGCCCCGTGTCCTCGATCCGTTGGGTGCCGTCTTCGCTGGCCCAGGAGTGGATCACTCCTCGAGGCCCGAAACGTTTGCGGAACTCAGGGAAGTCATCTGGGGATGGGTAGTCGGGGTGCTCGGGCTCCTCCTCGGCATTGAGGTGATAGAGGTTGCCGAAGAACTCGTCGAACCCATGGGCAGTTGGGAGGAAATCGTCCCGATCGCCGAGGTGGTTCTTCCCGAACTGACCCGTCCGGTACCCCTCGTGTTTCAACGCGGTGGCGATGGTCGGGTCCGGCGCCTGCAAGCCGAGTTCGGCTCCTGGGAGGCCCACTTTGGTGAGCCCGGTGCGGATCGGGTTCTGACCGGTGATGAAGGCGGCCCGCCCCGCGGTGCAGGACTGTTCGCCGTAGTAGTCGGTGAACCTCGCACCCTCATTGGCGATCCGATCGATGTTCGGCGTGCGATATCCCATCAGCCCATCGCTGTAACAGCTGAGGTTGGTGATTCCGATGTCATCACCCCAGATGACGAGGATGTTCGGTTTGTCTGCCACGGGTGGTGCCTTTCCAAGCGGGTCGTGGAACATACACGCCCAACCCGTGACCGTCGTCGGGTCGACCTGGCATGTGTTTAGGCAGTGACCATCCCCGGGTGAAGGTGGGTGACGTCGCCGAGTTGGCGGAGGGAAAAAGCCCATCCGGTGCTGATCCGGGTCATGGTGAGTCGGGAGACTCCGGTGTGGGGCTGGCGGAATCGCTCCCACTCCCATGGAACCGGCTCCAGGCCCAGGAGATGGCCGAGGACCACGGCATTGGTTCCGGCGTGGGCCACGATCAGAACCCGGCGGTCGGGATCGTCGACCGCCCACAGGTGCCGGTGCTCCTCTTGCATGGGGTGGATGCCATGGTGGTCGAGGGTGTGTTGCAGACCGGTCACCACCCGCTGATGGAAGGTGCGAAAGGTTTCACCTCCGGGCAGCCCGTCCCACATCTCGTCCATCGAGCGCAGGTTGGAGTCGCGGAGTGCCTTTTCGATCTCGTCAACGGGCGAACCGTCCCACTCCGGCGGATTGTTGATCTCCTGGAGCCAGTCGTAGATCTCGGGTCTGGCGCCGAGCTCGCTGGCAGATCGGGTCGGAGGTCTGGACTGCCCGGTTCATCGATGACACCCAGACCTCGTCGAAGTGGTCGAGGCTGGCGAGGCGGTGGGCAACCCTCCTCGCCTGTTCGTGACCCAGTTCGGTCAGGTTCGGGTCGTTGCGAGCCACCCGGTCGGGGGCCCAGTCCGGCTGCCCGTGGCGGACGAGGAAGAGATCCATGCTCCGAAACCTAGACCCGGCGCCGGCCAGCGGCGAACGACCGGTACCGGTTTCGGCCCAATACCATGAAAGGGTGCCCGGCGATTCCTTGATAGAGCATCTACGCACCCACGCCCTCCGCACCGATGGCCCTTTCACACTGCGCTCCGGGGCGGTCACCTCGTGGTATCTCGATGCCCGTCAGACAACGTTGAGCGGCGAGGGCGCCTGGCTGGTGGGGACCGCCGTGCTCGAAGCGGTTGATCCATCCGCCCAGGCGATCGGGGGGATGACGATGGGTGCCGACCCGATTGCGGTAGCGACGGCGATGGCGGCCGCACGCGATGGGCGCCACCTCACCGCCTTCTCGATTCGCAAAGAGGCCAAGGATCACGGCACCGGGGGCCGGCTGGTGGGCCCGGTTCGCTCCGGCACCAGGGTGGTGATCCTGGAGGACACCACCACCACCGGGAGCGCCGCACTCGAGGCCACCGTCGTCGCGGAAGCCGAAGGTCTCGAAGTGATCCAAGCTGTGGCTCTGGTCGACCGTTCCGGTGGCCTCGCTGCGAAGGCTTTTGAAGCCATAGACATTCCCTACGTCGCCCTGGTCACGCCCTTGGATCTCGGGGTCGAAGAATGAAGGTGGTGGTCCAGCGCTCCGCCGTCCGGATGTGGTTGATGGCTATCGGTGCCATCCCGTTGCTCGTCATCGCGATCGATGTGCTGACCAATCGGCGGATCACCAACTGGCTTCGGGAGATCTTGTTCACCCCGGCGGACACCCAGATCTACGAGCCCCGTGATGTGATCTATGCCTGGGCGCTGTTGCTGTTCGCCGGTTTCTTAGTGATCTGGGGTTTGAAGGAGCTGTTCGTGCCCACCCGGGTGGTCGAGTGCCGGGACGAGGGGCTGGCCCTCAAATTGCGAGGCCCGTTCCGGAACCACGACGTCATTCCTTGGGGAAACCTGGTTGACGTCGATGCGGGCGAGATTGAGGACGAGGGCGAGGTTCTCCTGTTGCTGCGGGTCAAGATCCTGGATAGGGGATCGCTGCCCGCTCACCCCTGGGGGGCTCGCTGGTTGGAGACCAGGGTGCTCGGGATCCTCTCCCAGGATTGGGCGGTGACTCCCAAGGAGGCGGCCAAGCTCATAGGTGACTATGCGGTGGACGCCGCACGCCGGGCCGAGCGGGCCAGGGTGGCGGGGCTGTGGGAGCCGTCTTGAGGGCTGTCGGAGCCCATGTGGACCCGGTGCGGCCTATCGAGGAGGCCCGGGCACGGGGAGCCGACCTGGTCCAGATCTTCCTATCCGACCCGCAAGGCTGGAAAAAGCCGCTTTCCAGGCCGGATGCCGCCGAGCTGAAAGCGTCACTGGTCCCGATATATGTCCACTCTCCCTATCTGATCAACGTCTGCGCCGACAACAACAAGATCAGGGTGCCCTCGCGCCGCATCCTCCAGGAAACCTGTGACGCTGCGGCCGAGATCGGAGCCGCCGGTGTCGTGGTTCATGGTGGCCATGTCACCGGAGATGGCCCACAAGATGAAGGGATCATCCGCTGGCGCAAGGCACTGGAGCCGTTGGACAGCCAGGTTCCGGTGCTCATCGAGAACACGGCAGGAGGCGACAAGGCCGTGGCCAGGCGGATGGAATGGATTGCCCGTCTCTTCGACGAGATCTCCGAGTTCGGTGTGGGCTTCGTTCTCGACACCTGTCATGTCTGGGCCGGAGGGGAGCCCTTCGACGAGCTGGTCCCCAGGGTGTTGGAGGCGACGGGACGGATCGATCTGGTACATGCCAACGACTCCAAGGACCCCTTCGACTCCCGCCGTGATCGCCATGAGAATCTGGGATTGGGCCGGATCCCGTCGGACGACCTGGCCCTGGTCATCGCCCAGGCCGACGCCCCAGTGGTGGTGGAGACCCCGGGCGGGGTGGCGGAGCACATTGCCGACATCGAATGGGTCAGAGCCGCCATCGGTGCTCGACAGGTCTAACCCAAGGACTGAATACCAAGCACCAGGTAGCCTTTCCCTATGACCAAGAAAGTGACGGTTCCTGATATTCGGGCCCGCAAGGGTGGGCCCAAGATCACGATGGTGACCGCCTACGACTACCCCTCGGCCGTGATCGCCGACCGTGCGGGGATGGACATCATCCTTGTCGGCGACTCAGTGGCCAACGTGGTCCACGGCATGGGTACCACCCTCGAGATCGGCCTCGATGAGATGATCGTCCACGCCCGAGCAGTGAAACGCGCCCAGACCTCGGCCTTGTTCGTGGTCGACATGCCGTGGTTGAGCTTCCACATCTCTCCTGAAGACACGGTGCGCAACGCGGGCCGGATTGTCCAGGAAGGGGGGGCGGAGGCAGTCAAATTGGAAGGGGGCCGCAAGCGGATTCCGGTCATCGAGCGGATCCTCGACGCGGAAATCCCGGTCATGGGACATCTCGGTCTCACCCCACAATCGGTGAACGCAATGGGAGGCTTCAAAGTGCAAGGGAAGGTGGTCGACGCTGCCCGCGAGATGATCGACGACGCCCGAGCCCTCGCGGAGGCCGGCTGCTTCTCGATTGTGCTCGAGGGGGTGCCTGATGTCCTCGGCGAGCTGATCACCAAGGAGGTCGACGTGCCCACCATCGGGATCGGCGCGGGGCCTAGTACCGATGGTCAGGTCCTCGTGTATCACGACGTCCTCGGAATCGGTCTTGGCCACCACGCCAAGTTCGTCCGCAGCTACGCCAACATAGGCGAAGAGTCGATCGAGGCTCTGAAGCGGTTTGCGGCCGACATTCAGTCCGGCGCCTTCCCCGGGGAGGCCGAGAGTTATCACGTGTCGGATGAGGTCGCCGCCGAGTTACTCAAAGGCAAATCGTCCGCCTAGCTCTCCTCTTTGTGCTGGTCCTGGTGGTCGGCTGCGCCGATGCTTCGAGGGCCCAGACCGCGTCGGTCGAAGTCTCCGACGCCCACCTCGAAGTTCTCATCGCCGACACCCCCGCGGAGCGCCAGACCGGTCTGCAGGGTGTCGAGGAGATCCCGAGCGGGGCCGACGGGATGTTGTTCGTGTACGACACCCCGGCTGAGGTCCGATACTTCATGTTGGATGTCTCCTTCGCACTCGACATCTGGTTCTTTGATCCAGACGGGATCCTGATCGGAGGCAGCGAGATGGCACCCTGCCCAGCCGAGCCGTGTCCCATCTACCCGTCACCAGACGCTGTCTCTTGGGTACTAGAGACGGTGGCCGGCGTCTATCAGTTCGACGAAGGGGCGGTGCTCAGAGGCGCCCCGAATGGGGAAACCGGCTGAGTCCGGATACACTTCGAGCGACCGCTCCGACGTCTCGCGCCGTTCGGATGCGTGCAACCCCTGCTCCATCAAATGGATGGGGCCTTCCATACGGATGTCCACAGGAGGTCGAATGCGCGACTATGAACTGATGACGATTCATCGTCCTGATCTCGCAGAGGACGACATCGACGCCAAGATCGGCGAACTCGAGTCGTATCTCTCCGAGCATGGGGCAAGTGTCAAGGGCAAGGATCTTTGGGGGAAGCGCCGCTTCGCCTATGAGATCGAGCATCTCTCCGAGGGCTACTACTCGGTGGTGAACTTCGAGGCTGAGGCGGGGGCCGTCGACTCACTGGATCGGATGCTGTCCCTCGCCGACGAGGTGGTTCGACACAAGATCGTTCGGCTCGGCGGCTGACTGGAATACGTCACACCGGCGAGGCATGATCGTCGGTGGGCGTGAGAAGAGGAGATCTCAATGTCGAACAACGTCACACTCATCGGCAACCTTGTCGACGACCCGGAGCTGCGTTTCACCCCGTCCGGGGTGGCCATGGCCAAGATCCGCATGGCGGTCAACCGCCGTTGGCGGGGGAACGACGGTGAGTGGCAGGAAGACACCAGCTTCTTCACCGGAACGGTGTGGAGGGAGCAGGCGGAATCCGCCGCGGAGTCGCTGCAGAAAGGGGCCCGGGTGATCGTCACCGGAAGGCTCGAGCAGCGGACCTGGGAGACCGACCAGGGGGACAAGCGATCGGTCGTCGAGATCCAAATCGACGAGATCGGTCCTTCTCTGCGCTGGGCGACCGCCACCGTCAACAAGACCGCGCGCACCGGCGGCGGAGACTTTGCCAACGCCAAGGAGGGCGATGTGCCCCCGGCTCCGGTCGCCCGTGATAGTTATGGGCCCGATGAGGCCCCGTTCTGATTTCAGGAGTTTCAAAATAGATGGCACGCAAATCCACCAACAACCCGCGACCGAAGAGACGTCGTGGGATGGAAATGCGCCGGGGTCGTCCCAAGCCCTGTGCGTTCTGTAAGGCAAGGGTCGAGTACATCGACTGGAAGGACGTTGCCGTCCTTCGCAAGTACATCTCCGACCGCGGCAAGATCCGGGGTCGTCGGGTCAATGGCAACTGCCCCCGTCATCAGCGTGAGGTTGCAGTCGCCATCAAGAGCGCCCGCGAGATGGCCCTGCTCCCCTACCTGAGCACCCGATGAAGCTGATCCTCATCTCCGACGTCAACGAGCTCGGGAAGCGGGGAGACGTGGTCGACGTGGCTGAGGGCTATGCCCGCAACTTCCTGCTGCCCAAGAAGAAGGCAGTGAAGGCGAGCGAGGGCTCCATGGCCCAGGCCGAGGCCACCCGAGAGGCGCGCATCGAGAGCGAGCAGCGGGCGCGGGAGCAGGCGGAGAACGTGGCGACCCAGCTTGTTGGCACCAGGGTCGTCCTGGCGGCACAGGCCGGTGACGAGGGAAGGCTCTACGGCTCGATCTCGGTCCACGATGTGGTCGAGGGGATCAAGCGCTTCACCGGTCTCGAATTGGAACGCGACTCTGTGGTCCTGGCCTCCCCGATCAAGGCGATCGGGCTTCACGAGATCCAGATCAAGCTCCACCCCGAGGTCGAGTTCCCCCTCATCCTCGACGTCATACCCGCCACTTAGCCCGATTAGCGACGGTTTTCCCGGGTCTTAGATCCCGATTTCGCGTCTTTTGGCAGTCTTTCGCGGAGTTTTGGAATGCCGGCCGTCGGTGGTCTATGTTCCGATCGCTTCCCCAGAAGCTTGCCGATCTTCCCCCTACCCGTCAGGGTTTGACGCGTCGGTTCGCGAAAACTGTCACACGACGTTGGTAGAAGAGAGTAGATGAGCAGCTTGACCGAACAGATCGAGATGCGGCCCGGTTACCGGAGCCCTCCCCATTCTCGTGAGGCGGAGGAATCGGTGATCGGGGCGGTGCTCCTGTCTGAGGATGCGGTCAACGAGGTGATGGACCGGCTCCACCCCGAGGACTTCTATGTCCCGGCCCATCAGGCCATCTTCGAGTCGATGCGCCAACTGTTCGACGGCAACCAGGCCATCGACGCAGTGACCGTCTCCGAGGAGCTTCGTCGCCGTGGCGAACTGGAGAAGGTTGGCGGGGTCAACTACCTCACCCGTCTCGTCGACATCGTCCCCTCCACCTCCAACATCGTCTATTACGCCGGGATCGTCGAGGAGCACGGCAAGCGGCGGGAGTTGATCCGGGCCGGGGCGTCGGTCACCGAGGTCGCGTTCAACATCGACGAGGAGATCGCCATCGTCCTCGACCGGGCGGAGCAGACGGTCCTCGGGGTTGCCGAGCGACGAAGCTCACAGACCCTGCTCGAGGTCGGCCCGTTGTTCAGTGACGTCCTCGAGCACATCGAGGCTCTCGAGCAGCAGGGATCTGAGATCAACGGGCTCGCTACCGGGTTTGTCGACCTCGACTCGAAGCTCGCCGGGATCCAGCCGGCCAACCTGGTGGTGATCGCCGGACGCCCGGGCATGGGCAAGTCGGCAATCGCCCTGAACATCGCCACCAACGTCGCCGCCAAAGGCGAGCCGGTGGCCATCTTCTCCCTTGAGATGTCCAAGGAGGAGATCGTGCAGAGGATCCTCTCATCGGTGGGCCAGGTCGACTCCAAGAAGCTGCGCAACGGCCAACTGGGCCCGTTGTGGCAACGGGTGGTGGATGCGGCGGGCAAGATGTACAAGGCGCCGATCTTCATCGACGACTCCTCATTGGTCACCGTGACCGATATCAGGGCCAAGTGCCGCCGTCTGAAGCGGAAGCGGGGGCTATCCCTGGTCATCGTCGACTATCTCCAGTTGCTCCAGGCCTCGACTCGGGAGAACCGGCAGCAGGAGATCTCGGAGATCACCAGGAACCTGAAGAACCTGGCGAAGGAGCTGGCGGTCCCGATCATCGCCGTTTCCCAGCTCAACCGGTCAGTCGAGTCCCGGGAGAACCGGCGCCCCCGTCTCTCCGACCTACGTGAGTCGGGCGCCATCGAGCAGGACTCTGACGTTGTGATGTTCGTCTACCGCCATGAGTACTACCACCCCGAGGATCAGGAGAAGAAGGGGATCGCCGAGCTGATCATCGAAAAGCACCGTTCCGGTGCAACGGGGACCGTCGAGATGACCTTCCAGCCCGAGTTCACCCGCTTCGCCAATCTGGGGCGTGATGTGAGCTGAGACGGGAGCCCGGTCCCGACCTCGGCTTCTCCTATCAGATCTGGAAGTCGGGGGAGGTGGCGATCAGCCGTCACGGAGAAGTGGTCACCCTCCTCCGCGGCAAGGCCGCCGACAAGTTCCTAAAGCGGGTCTACATCTGGGATCCACAGCAGGTGATGGCGCGGGCGAGCGGCGATTACAAACGGGGGAACGAGCGCGGTTGATCCCTCGGGCGCGGCGACCCAAAGGGTCGCCGCATTTTGGAGGGGTTGCCACTTGCCCTGTGAAGCCGGGGAAGCTTCCTGAGGGGGACTCAATAGGGCGTGGCGCCTGAGCCCAGTCTGTGCCTCCCGAATCCCCTGGGTCGAGCAGAGGGGGCCCAAATCGAACTATACGCAAATGCGCTAGTTCGTGTCCTTTGGATCGAAATCCTGATGTGATCGACTGGCAGTGGGCCCGCTTTGGCCCTGGTATTTCGATCCCAGCTCTGGCGACCCATAGGGATGGTCGGCGGCGGTCGTCATCCGATAGAAGCTGACCTGGCCGATCTTCATCTCCGGATAAATGGCGATGGGCAGGGTGGCGACGTTGGAGAGCTCGAGGGTGATGTGACCCTCGAACCCGGGATCGATGAACCCTGCAGTGGAATGGATCAGCAGCCCGAGCCTTCCCAGGGACGACTTGCCCTCGAGCCGGGCCACCACGTCGTCACCGAGTTTGATCCGCTCCAATGTCGACCCGAGCACGAACTCGCCGGGGTGGAGCATGAACGGCTCGTCGGGGCCGACTTCGACCAGCTGGGTCAGGTCCGCTTGCGGCGACCGGGGATCGATCTCGCTGTAGCGATGGTTGACGAAGACCCGGAACCCATTCCCGACTCTCAGGTCGATGGACGAGGGTTGGACGAATGAAGGCTCGAAGGGGTCGATCTGGATGACCCCGCTCTCGATAGCCTCACGTATGGATCTGTCGGAAAAGATCAACTGGGGTGCTCCTGGGCGTGTGCCCGATGATCGTAGGGGGAACCATGAATGGTGGGGTTGCGAGGGTCGTTCAGCCGGCGTTCAGGAAGCATCGGGCACTCTGTGCTCCAGACGTTCACAAAGGAGCCAGAGATGACTGAAGCCAAGCGGGTTGCCATTTGGATCGGAGCTCTTGTCGCGGCGATGGTGCTGACCGCCTGTGGATCTTCCGACACCACGAGCCTGCCCCAGGGCGACCAATCTGTTGAGCTCGATCCGGCCGACTTCACGACCGAGATCGACAACCCCTACTGGCCGATGACGCCCGGAACCCGGTGGACCTATCAAGAAACCGACGACGAGGGCAACGTCTCGGATGTCGTCGTGGTGGTGACGACCGAGACCAAGCAAATCGCCAACGGGGTCGTGGCCCGTGTGGTGCGGGACACGGTGAGCCAGGACGGAGAGATCATCGAGGACACCTTCGACTGGTACGCCCAGGACTCCCAGGGAAACATCTGGTACCTCGGTGAGGACACCGCCGAATTCGAGAATGGGGAGATTGCATCCACGGCCGGCTCCTTCGAGGCCGGTGTCGACGGGGCGCAACCCGGGATCATCATGCCTGCGGACCCACAGCCAGGCATGAAATATCGCGAGGAGTACCTCAAGGGTGAGGCGGAAGACAACGGCGAAGTGCTCAGCATCGAAGAGATGGCCGAAGTCCCCTACGGGCAGTTCCGCGAAGCGCTCCTCGCCAAGGACACGACCCCGATCGAGCCCGACGTCCTCGAGTACAAGTTGTATGCCCCTGGTATCGGCCCGGTTCTGGTCCTCGCGGTCTCGGGTGGAGGCGGTCGGGAAGAGCTGATCGCCATGGATCAGGCGCCGGCGACGGCCGGCACCGGACCGCTCGGTAACCCCAACCCTTGAGAGTCGGGTTGTCCCCCTGCGGAGCGGGGGACCGGTCGCAGCGCAGCGAGTGCGACCGAGGGGGGCGTTTAGAGAGCGGGTGGTTGTCCCCCTGCGAAGCGGGGGGACCGGTCGCCAGCGAGCGCAGCGAGTGCGTCCGAGGGGGGCCGTTCTTGGAGCGGGTGAAGGGAATCGAACCCTCGCCCCGAGCTTGGGAAGCTCGTGTTCTGCCATTGAACTACACCCGCAATACGTGATAACCACGCTCGAAACCCGGACGATACCGGGTGTCGCGCAGGTCCGAAACCTCACCCGTGGGTCTCCCCCTCTGTCTCCGGGGAGAGCTTGGGGAGGGGGACATGACCTTCCCTCCACACGTCGGGCTCCAGATAGATGCGGCTCGCCATGGGGAGAGCACTTCGGATCGACGCCTCGGCGTGGTCGATGGCGGCCGCCACCTCAGGGCTGGTCAGGGTTTCCGTGAACTCGATCTTGGCGGCGACCAGCAGCTCTTCGGGCCCGATGTGCTGGGTACGTAGGTCGATGACCCGGGTCACATGAGGGCTGGTGACCAACGCCTCGTTGATCGCCCTGATGTGGACTTCGAGGGCGGCCTCCCCGATCAGGAGTGACTTCATCTCGATGGTGAGGAAGATGGCGATGGCCACGAGGAGCACCCCGATGCTCAAGGTCCCGAGCGCGTCCCAAATCACGTCTCCAGTCACGACATACAACCCGAGTCCGACCATCGCCAGAGAGAGGCCGCAGAGGGCCCCGGCATCCTCTAGAAGAACCACAGGCAGCTCCGGGGCGCGGGCGGTACGCACGAACTCCACCCACTTCCGCTCCCCTTTGATCTTGCGAGATTCGCCGATGGCGGTTCGGAAACTGAAGCCCTCTAACACCATGGCGATGATCAGCACTGCGATCGCCCATCCGATCGAAGTCAGCTCGTGGGGATGGAGGATCTTGGAGATCCCTTCGAAGATCGAATACAACCCACCGAGGGAGAACAAGACCAACGCCACCACGAAAGACCAGAAATAGCGTTCCCTTCCGTAGCCGAATTGGTGGTCCTGATCAGCGAGTTTGCGTGATTGCCTGCCTCCCAGCAGGAGCAGCCCCTGGTTGGCGGTGTCTGCCACGGAGTGAATGGACTCCGCAAGCATCGATGCCGAGCCAGTGACCACGTAGGCAACGAATTTCGCCAGGGCGATCCCGGCGTTGGCCAACAAAGCGGCGATGATCGCCCTGGTTCCGCCACCTGCCGACATGACTCGATGCTAGGTGAGCAGGGTCACTGCTCCCCAGACGGTCATCACCACGCCAACAACCATGAGGAATCGCACCCGGCCCGGCCGATATTGGGCCGCTTCGACCCCCACCGGCGCCTTTCCGCGACGGTGTTTCCACCAGGCGAGCCCATTGCCGACAAGGAGGGCAAGCCCCAGTCCAACGATCAATTCGGGGAGCAGGTTTTGGATATCGAAGAGGTCGCCCACTTCAGCCCACGGTAACCCTGCTTAATCTCCGCCCGTGACTCAGGAGCAAGCGGCCAGTTTTGCGTCGGCGCCGGCGACCTCGGCCAATCTGGGGCCGGCATTCGACTGCCTCGGACTGGCTCTCGACATGAGATGCAAGGTGAGCGCACGTCCCGCCGAGACCTGGAGCGTCGAGCACGTAGGCCGCTTCCGACCATCAGCTGGCGAGGGTGACGGGGTACTCAGCGCTGCCCGGAGAGTCGTCGGCGATGATCGGCC
The DNA here is from genome assembly GCA_963778755.1 of uncultured Acidobacteriota bacterium. Lineage (GTDB taxonomy): Bacteria > Actinomycetota > Acidimicrobiia > Spongiisociales > ZC4RG35 > JALYNX01. The sequence continues at coordinate 26,571 of CAVZVJ010000010.1, forward strand.
GCTTGCGCTGGAGGTGGACGCCAACATCCCGATGGGAAAAGGGCTGGGCTCGTCGGCGGCAGCGTTTGTGGCCGGAAGTGCGGCTGCCATGCGCGCCCTTGGCGACGAGGCCAACCCCGACAAGGTGTTCCGGATCGCAGCCGAGTTGGAGGGCCATCCGGACAACGTTGCGGCTGCGGTCTACGGCGGTCTGGTCCTGGTCCCTGCCGAAGGGATGCCGATCCGCCTCCCGATTCACCCCACGCTGAGGGTGGTGGTTGTGATACCCGAGGGGAATCTCCCTACCGACGACGCCCGCCGGGTTATCGACTCGGTCCATGATCACGACATGGTGCGCAGGAGCCTGGCCCGGGTGGCAGCTCTAACCGCCGGTCTGATCACAGGAGACCCGCAGACTCTTGCAGCAGCGCACGGGGATGAGATCCACGAAGCCCCCAGGGCCGAACTGTCTCCCGAAGTGAACGGTCTGATCGAAATCGCCAAACGGGCCGGTGCCCTTCACGCCGCCAGGTCGGGTGCGGGCCCTTCGGTGCTGGCGTTGTGTGCCGTCGATCAGGCGGGCCGGGTGGCAGGTGCGTTGCGGGAGTCAGGTCTCGAGGTGCTGGAGGCGACAATCGCCACGAGTGGCCTGGTCTGTGGCTGAAGGTCCGGAGTTAGGTGCCTTTGCGCTCCCGCTCGTAACGCTCGCTCTCCTCTTTGCGCTCGCGCTCGTTGCGCTCGCCTTCTTCCTTGCGCTCGCGCTCGTATTGCTCCCCCTCTTCCTTGCGCTCGCGCTCCTGGCGATCGGCCCTCTCGCGTTCGGTTTCCATCTCGATCTCTCCAGACCTATGACCTCGAACTGTTGAGGCTACCGCGGGTGCGGCCCTTCCCTTCTGGGGGATGACAGAATCAGCCCTGTGCCGGACAGAATCCTCCAGTGAACTCCGACATCGAGCGGCGGCAACGCTTCGAGCTCATCGCCGCCCAGGTGTACGAGCCTTTGCAGCGATATCTGCGACGACGTGCCACCCCTGAGGACGCGGCCGATGCCTTGAGTGATGTCCTGCTCACGGTCTGGAGACGTCTCGATGATGTCCCCACCGAGCTTCCCCTGCCCTGGTGTTATGGCGTGGCGAGAAGGTGCCTGGCCAATCAGCGACGTGGCGCCCAACGTCATTTGCGATTGGTGGATCGGATGAACAGCGAAGCCTCGATATCGCCGTCGCACGAGACCGATGACCCTGCCCTCGAGGCGGCGCTCTCCGAGCTTTCGGATGAGGATCAGGAGCTGCTTCGGCTATGGGCATGGGAGCAGTTGGAGCCGCGGGAGATCGCAGTGGTGCTGGCAACGACCCCCAATGCGGTCAGCCTCCGCCTCACCAGGGCCAAGTCCAAACTAGAAAAGAAATTGACCCGACAGGATTCCTCCATCTCCGGACAGAAACGGGACCGACACACCGAGGAGCATCGACCGTGACCGACGAATTGCGCAATCGCCTCAGCCGGCTCGACCCGATGGCTTCCGATGTGCCGACGGAGCCAGTGACGACCGAATCGTCCCAACAACTTCTGGAGGACATCATGACCACCCCAAATGCGGAGCAGCCCGGATCTCCGGGCAAGCAGAACAAGAGACCATGGCTGGTCGCCGTGGCGGCAGCGGCTGTCGTCATCGTGGCCATCGGCGCGGTAGGCCTGCTCGCTGGTAACGGCGGCAGCGACCCGGTTGCCTCCGGCCCGCCCCTCGAATTGAACGCCGGCGGGGAGGACCCGATGGCGATGTGCATCCAGTTCAGCGTCGAGCAATTGGCTTTGGCGCCTATGGCCTTCGAGGGAACCGTTACCTCAGTCGAAGGTGAGACCATCACCCTCGATGTTGACCACTGGTACAAGGGCGGAGACGCCTCTCAGGTCATCCTCCATGCGCCAGCTGGCATGGAAGCCCTGATCGGTGGGATGGCGTTCTCGGAGGGCACCCAGTACTTGATCACCGCCTATGAAGACAATGTGAACTATTGCGGTTTCAGCGGCGAGAGCACCCCAGAATTGAAAGCCGCCTTCGAGGAGGCCTTCCCCGCCTGAACGCCTGATTCGACGACAAAGAGGAGGGGCTGGTGAGAGCCCCTCCTCTTTCGCGTCCGGTCTCAGTTGTCGCAGAGCGCGACCTCGATGAGTTCTGTATGACGCCGCCGGACTTCCTCAGGGGAGATTTCGATTCCCACGGCATGCCACCCGGGCACCCATTCTGCGACATCCGGCGTCGGGCGACAGAGCGCCACCAGCTCCCAATATCGGAGGTTGGGCAGGGTTCGGCCCGAGATCCGTCGGTACTCCTTGATGAAATGATCCGCCGTCGAGTCCATGCCGAGCAACCTGATGTCGAGAGCGCAATATGCGACATCGAGAGCCGGATCGCCGATCCAGCCCCCTTCCCAGTCGATGACTGCCACTAGCCGCTCGTCAATCCAAAGGGTGTTGCCCGGCCAGAAGTCGTGATGGACATAGACGCGATCGGCTGGAACAAGGGAGGCGATGGCCTCGATCCGCTTGGCCCACATGTCTGGCCCCAGTGGGTGCTGCATCACCGCCTCCTCGGAGGTGTGGTCGTCATCGTGGCCCAAGACGGGGAATATGGAGGCGTCGGACGGAGAGGGAACGATCTCATGAATCGTTGTCAACGTCTTGGCAAGCTGCGTGGCCCAATCGAGAGGGTCTATGGGCTGAAGGTGGACCTTGCCCTCGAGGAACGAGATGACGACGGCTCGTTCTGGAAACAATCCGATCCTGTCGATCCAGAGCGACGCAGGTGCGGGGATCCCGTGCTCCGCGGCGAGGTTCAGGGCTCGATGCTCGGATTCCGCCGGATTCACCTCCTCGTCGGGCTCAGGAAGCCAGTACCGCTTGAGCACGACCCTGTCTGCCCCACTTCTGAGAACATCGATGGTCCCTCCGAGCCCGCCAAATATCCGATACTCGTAGCTCATCGGAGCGCCGAGGTCGTCACCAAGTCGCTCTAGCTGTTCCGGGGTCGGGATCGGTGCGTAACGGTCCATGAAACGGGACGGGGAGGCCGAGACCCTAATGCGTCTTGACGATCTGGCCTGCCCCACCCATACTGGCCACTCGATGCGAGGAAGAATCCAGGTAACAGCGCACATCATCATTCCCTAGGGGTTCGCGCCTCACCTGAGGCGCCGCCCCACCACGGACCTCCGCAGACTGCGGGGGTCTTTTCTTTGGCAAGGTGCAAACCATGAATCCGACAGCCGAGATCTACGACACCACCCTGAGGGATGGCACCCAGGCGGAGGGCCTGTCTCCGACGGTGGGCGAGAAGTTGCGAGTGGTCCATCTCCTCGACGAGCTCGGTGTGCATTTCATCGAGGGAGGATGGCCCGGGGCGAATCCGAAGGACGACGAGTTCTTCCAGAGGGCGAAAAGTGAGCTGTCACTGGAGCGGTCGATCCTGGTCGCGTTCGGTTCCACCAGACGGCCCCGGGAACAGGTGGCGAGGGACCCTCAACTTCAGGCGTTGCTCGCGGCCGACACCGACTACGTGTGCATCGTGGGCAAGGCGTGGGACCGTCACGTAACCGGGGCGCTGAATGCCTCACTCGAGGAGGGACTGGCCATGGTCGGCGAGTCCGTGGAGTTTCTCCGTGAGCGGGGAAAGCAGGTCTTCTTCGACGCCGAGCACTTCTTCGACGGGTTCCGCTCCAACCCCGACTACGCCCTATCGGTGCTGGAGACTGCCGCCTCGGCCGGGGCAGAGCGGGTGGTGCTCTGCGACACAAATGGTGGAGCCCTGCCGTCTCACATCATCCCGGCCCTGGATGCGGTGTCAGCCCGGATCGACACCACGTTGGGAGTCCACTTCCACAACGACTCGGACTGTGCGGTCGCCAACTCCATGACCGCGCTGGCCCACGGTGTCCATCAGGTCCAGGGGTGCGTCAACGGCTACGGGGAGCGAACCGGCAACGCCGACCTCTGCTCGGTCATCCCCAACCTCAGCCTCAAGTCGGGGGTGGAGACGATTCCCTGGGAGTCGATGGCCCGCCTCTACCCGATCGCCCAGCAGATCGCCGAGATCCTGGGCGCCCCCATCGATTCCCGGCGCCCCTACGTAGGGGCCTCGGCATTCGCCCACAAGGCCGGGCTCCACACGTCGGGATTGGCCCGTCTCGAGGGGGCTTACGAGCACATCGACCCGGGTGCGGTTGGCAACTCGGCCCGGATGTTGTTCAGCGAGTTGATGGGACGCTCGACGGTCCTGGCGGTGGCCGAGGAGAAGGGTTGGGATCTCGACGCCGAGAAGGCCCAGGACCTGGTGGATCAGGTCAAGGAGTTGGAGCATGCCGGCTACCAGTTCGAGGCGGCGGACGGCTCTTTCGAGATGCTGATGCGCCGCGCCACGTCTGACTTCGAGGAGTTGTACGAGGTGAAGTCGCTGTCGGTCAGCATCCAAACCAATGAGGCCGGAAAAGTCACCGCCCGAGCCCATCTGGTCGTGGCGGTCGACGAGGACGAGATCGAAGTGTCGACCGAGGGTGACGGCCCGGTCAACGCGATGGACGAGGCGCTGCGCAAGGCGTTGGAGGCTTCCTATCCGGATGTGAAACGTCTCCGGCTCACGGACTACAAGGTCCGCGACCTCGACTCATCCGATGGGACCGCCGCCCGGGTCCGGGTCCTGATCGAGACCACCGACGGCGACTCCACCTGGGGAACGGTGGGGGTCCACCAGAACATCATCGAAGCTTCCTGGCAAGCGTTGCGCGAGGGGATCACGGTTGGCCTGCTGCGGTCAGGCGGCGCGTAAACCGGCGGGACACCCAGCGGACCATCCCCGCAACTGATTTGCCCACGAGCCATCCGGCCAGGACGTCGCCCGGATAGTGGACCCCGGTGTAGATCCGTGAGAACCCGACGAGGCCAGCCAATGCGTTCAGTGGCAGCCAGAGACCCGGTATCTCCTGCCCGACCACTCCCGAGAAAGCTGCGGCCGAGGCGGTATGACCGGAGGGAAAAGACGTAGAGACCGGATGGACCAGACGTCGCGCCTCAGGAACCTCACGCTGCGGGCGTGGCCGCTTCGACACTCCCTTGAGAGCAATATTGGTCAGCGCGGATGTGACGCCGATCGCAGCCATTCCCAACGCCGCACTTCGTCTGCCCCTCGAACCACCGAAGGCAGCGAGCCCCAGAGACACGCCGATCCAGATCCGGGAGTAGCTGGCGGTCTCGGATAGACCCGGGAGGGTCGCATCGAGGATGGGGGACTTCCAATCGGCAACCTGTCTGAAGATCGTTTCGTCCAGGTCGAGAAGAAAGTCAACGACTGTGGGCTGCTCCTTCATCTCGAAGCATGATGGCAGCGTCACCGTCGGGTCGCCCCCACCTCACATCCGGACAGCTGCGTATTCTCCCTTTGTGGAGCGGCCAGGTGCCAAGCAGCGAATCGCAGCCATCGCCTTTCTCCCGCTGTTACTGGCTGTCACGGCAGTGTTGGTCCTGGCGTTGGTCCGGAATCTGCCGAGCATGGCTTTCGGCTTGCCCGGTCTGGCAATCATGGTCGGCGCATCATGGTGGATCATCACTGAGACCGGGTTGCGGCGCATTCTTGGTGGAGTGGGCAGCGCAATAGGCGCTGTGTTGATCGTTGTCGCACTCATGGTCACCTACCAGCGGCCTGAGCAGTTCATCCTGCGGCTCGTGATCGTCATCGGAGTCCTGACGCTGACCATGATGATGGCCCGCTATTCGGTGACCCGGGCGGTCCCGGAGGCCGCCAAGAGGAAGGCGCCTCATCTCTCCCGAGGGCTGAACCACCCGGTCCTTCTATGCAATCCGTGGTCGGGGGGTGGGAAGGTCGAAAGCTTCGGATTGGTCGGATTGGCCAAGGAGCTCGGCATTGAGACAGTGATGCTTGAGCCGGGTCTCGACCTCGAGGAGCTTGCGTTGGATGCCGTCGCCCGCGGTGCCGATTGCCTGGGAATGGCAGGTGGGGACGGCTCCCAGGCCGTAGTTGCGTCGATCGCCATAAAGCACGACTTGCCCTTCGTTTGCGTGTCGGCGGGGACCCGCAACCATTTCGCACTCGACCTCGGTCTGGACCACGACGACCCGCGAGCGAGCGTGCGGGCCTTTCGCGACATGGTCGATAGGAGGGTGGACTACGCCACGGTCAACGATCGCCTATTCGTCAACAACGTCTCACTTGGTATCTACGCAACAATTGTCCAATCCGAGGACTACCGGGAGAACAAGTCCGAGGTGAGCATGGCCATGGCGGCCGAGCTCCTCGGCCAGCAAGGGGAAGGCTTCGACCTCCAGTACACGACGCCCGATGGAGAGGACATCGAGGATGCCTTTCTGATCATGGTGTCGAACAACCCGTATGTGCTTGGTGTCAAGCGCGACGTGGCGCAACGCCGGCAGATGGATGGGGGTGTGCTCGGGGTGTTTGCAGTATCCACGAGAACTGCGGCACAGGCGGCCCACCTGCTGACCATGTCCGCCATTGGCCTGCGGAAGGCCAGTCCCCACTGGCATGAGTTCACAACGGAAGTGTTCGAGGTGCGCTCCCATGTCGGTGCCGCGTTCGTAGGCGTCGACGGTGAGGCATTTCAGTCTTCGACGCCTCTGACGTTTGTGACCCACCCCGGTGGGTTGAGGATGTATGTGCCCGAAGGCAACCTGGAGGCGGCAGAGAAGCGCAGGGCTCGAGATTTTCGCATCCGGGACGTTGTTGCCGTCGCCATGGGGCACTCCAGCTGGTAGTTGAGAACTTTCTCTATCCCGACCCTGGTTTGACCTAGTTGCCGGATCACGCGACCATTGACCCGTCGTCCCCTTTCTCCGTGAGGTTTCTGCATGGGATCGTTGGTCAAGAAGCGTCGTAAGAAGATGTCGAAGCACAAGTACCGCAAGCGCCTGAAGGCGAATCGCCACAAGCGGAAGTGACTTCGTGAAAGGACCGGGCACCCCCGGTCCTTTCCTATTTCCTATTGGCCTTTCAGGTAGCGCTCGATCTCGTCGACCAGATGGCCGCCCTCGTCGTCGTCGGCCTCCTGCTCGAGCCGCTCGACGTACTCCTCCAACTCGGCGTTGCCTTCGATGGCAGCGTCCACTGTGGACAAGAAATTGCGCGAGGCGGTGGCCAATTCGTCGATGTCCAGGGTGACCCCGACCAACTCTGACGCCTTGATCGCCAACGCCTCCGCCGCCGGCGGGTACTCCTGATTGGAGAGATAGTGGGGGACCGCCGCCCATACCGAGATCACATCGATTCCGGCATTGCCCAGTGCGTGGTTGAGGACGCCCACGATCCCGGTCGGGCCCTCGTAGCCCGAGGGAAGCAACCCGTGGAAGGTGAGGTCGTCGGGACGGTTGGCCGAGCCGACCAGGGGCACCGGGAGCGTGTGCGCTACCTGGCCGATGAACGCCCCCATTGTCACCGCCCGTTTCACCCCGACCGTGCGCAGTGTCTCCACCAGATCATTGGTGAACGTCTTCCAGCGATAGTGCGGCTCCTCGCCGAGCACGATCACCAGGTCTCGCTCCGAGCCACGCACCGCGTAGATCTCATTGCGGGGCCAGGTGATGGAGCGGATTCCGGTGGAGTCGAGCTCGACGATCGGGCGCCGGACCTGGAAGTCGAAGTGGTCGTCAGGGTCGATGATGGCGAAGATCTCAGCGTCGAGCTTGGTGAGGAACTCGGTCGCCGCCTGGCTCGCCGACTCGCCGGCGTCACCCCACCCCTCGAAGGCAATCAGCGCGACCGGGTCCTGGAGGATCGGTCTGTCTAGCCATTGCAACGAGGCCATCCCGTCAACCTACACGTTGACTCCGAATAGTTTCGTCACGACCAGTCGGGGGTGAACCTCTTCAGCCGGAGAGCGTTCAACACGACCGACAGGGACGAGAACGCCATCGCCGCCGCAGCGATCATCGGGTCGAGGAGCCCGGCTGCGGCCAGGGGGATCGCGGCCACGTTGTAGCCGAAGGCCCAGAACAAGTTCTGCCGAATGGTGCGGAAGGTGGCATCGGCCAGGTCGATGGCCGTTGGCACCAGGCGGGGGTCGCCGTTGAGGAGGACCACGTCGCCCGCCTCCAAAGCCACCTCGGTCCCGGAGCCAACCGCCATGCCCAGGTCGGCCTGGGTCAGCGCCGGTGCGTCATTGATCCCATCCCCGACGAAGGCCACCTGGCGGCCTTCGGCCTGGATCCGTCTCACCAATTCCGTCTTGTCACCCGGCATCACCTCGGCATCGATCTCTGTGATCCCGACCTGCTCGGCGATGCGGGCTGCGGTGCGCTGGTTGTCGCCGGTGACCATGCGGATGGTGATCCCTGAGGTGTTGAGCCGTTTCACGGCGTCACGGGACTCTTTTCTGACCACGTCGGCAACGGCGACGACTCCCCTGACCTCACCGTCCCACCCGGCGAGAAAGGCGGTCTTTCCCTCTTCCTCGAATCGGGCCAGCGCGTCCTGCCAGCGGTCCGACACCTGGAGGCCGCGGTCGACCACGAGCTTCTCCTTGCCGACGACCACCTCGTGGCCGTCGATCGACCCCACTACCCCAAGACCGGCCAGGCTCTCCACACGATCCGGTGCTCCTAGGGAGATGTCCCGTTGGTCCGCACCGAGGGCAATCGCTTTTCCAATGGGATGGCCTGACGCCGCTTCCACCGACGCCACCAGGTGGAGAAACTTGCGTTCGTCGACCTGACTCACCACATCGGCGAGATCCATGACGCCGGTGGTAAGTGTCCCGGTCTTGTCGAAGAGGACGGTGTCGATACTCCGTGCCCGCTCGAATACCTCGGCTTGCTTGAACAGGATCCCGATCTCGGCTCCACGCCCGCTTCCAACCATGATCGCGGTCGGGGTAGCCAGTCCCAGGGCGCAGGGGCAGGCGATGATGAGCACCGCCACGCCGGCCTGGACCGATTCGGGCACCCCGTTGCCCAGGGCCAGCCAGACCGCCGTAGTGCCGATGGCAATAAGGATCACGATGGGGACAAAGATCGAGGAGACCCGGTCGGCAAGACGCTGGATCGGCGCCTTCGAGTTCTGCGCCTGCTCCACCATGCGCACGATCCCGGCCAACGCTGTGTCGGCGCCAATTGCGGTGGCCCTCACGTGGAGCATCCCTACCTGGTTGACGGTTGCGCCGAAGACCGGATCGCCGGCCTGCTTGTCGACGGGAAGCGACTCACCGGTGAGCATCGACTCGTCGATCGACGAGGAGCCGGTCTCGATGACACCGTCGGTGGGGACCTTCTCTCCGGGGAGGACGACCATCACATCGCCCGGAAGAACTTGTTCGATCGGGACCGATCGCTCGACCCCGTTCACCATCACTCGTGCCTCCCGGGCGCCGAGAGCGACCAGTTGGTGGACTGCGGTCGAGGCCCGTCCCTTGGCTCGCGCCTCGAAGGCCCGACCGAGGGTGATCAAAGTGACGATCACGCCGGAGATCTCGAAGAAGACCGGGAGATCGGCGAAAAGGGCCCAGATCGAATAGAGATAGGCCGTGATCGAACCCAGCGAGATCAGGGTGTCCATGTTGGCGCTGAAATTGCGCGCCTGTTTGATCGCCACTCTGTGGAATTGCCAACCGACCCAGATGACCACCGGGGTGACCAGGATCCCCTGCAGGACCCGGTTCCAGAAGACCTCCGGCCCGAACATGGCGAGCAATACTGCGGGTGCGGTCAAGGCGGCGGCGATCCAGAACCGGCGCCATTGCACGTCCTCGCTGTCGTGATAGTGATCCATCAGGTCACGACCGTGCTCGCCGGACTCATGTGGTGAGATCTCGTATCCGATTTTGTCCACCGCGGCGGCGAGAGCGTCGAGATCAGCATCCGCGTTGACCCGAACCAGGGCCGAGGCGCCGGCCAGGCTCACCGAGGCGTTTTCGACACCCTCCTGACGGCCGAGGACGCGCTCGATCCTCACCGCACAGCTGGCGCAGGTCATGCCGTCGACGTCGAAGAGGACGGTTTCGGCGTGCCCGCTATGGGTGTCAGCCGAAGACGGCGTAGCCCTGTTCCTCGATGGTGTGCTTGATCGCATCGAGGTTGATTGCGGAGTCGTCATAGGTGACGTCGACCGTCGCATCGGCGATCGCCACGTCGACCGAAGAAACCCCTTCCAACGCTCCAACGGCGCCCTCGATGCTCATCTTGCAGTGATCGCAGTGGATCTCGGGAGCTTGTAGAAGTACCTGCTGCATCTCGTCTTAAGGGTACTTGGTGCCCGGTCCTTGGTAACTGGACGAAAAATCACCATCCTCCAAACAGGATGACGGTCATCGAGGACGTAGAGCCGCAGAGCAAGGAGCTCAAGAACGCCGGCTACGAGATCTTCGTCGGCATCCTCTCGATCCTCTCGATAGTGAACATCCTTCTGCAGATCCTGGCCGATGACCCCAACCTGGACACGGTTTTGGACATCATGAACGGGCTCTTCAGCATCATCTTCCTGGGCGACTTCACCTATCGCCTGTTCACCGCGCAGTCGAAGTCTCACTATTTCTTCCGCGAGTACGGCTGGGCCGATCTGCTCGCCAGCCTGCCGTTCGACGGGGCGAAAATCCTGCGTGTCTTCCGCCTGGCGCGGGTCGTCAGGTTGTTGCGCGCCTACGGAGTGAAGAACATCGCCCGCGGCCTGGTCGAGGATCGCGCCGGCAGCGCTCTCCTCACCTTGCTTCTCATGGGCATTCTGGTTCTCGAGTTCGGGAGTCTCGAAATCCTGTATCTCGAGCAATACGCGCCCAATGCCAACATCACATCGGCGCCCGACGCCCTGTGGTACGTAATCGTGACCATCTCCACGGTGGGCTACGGGGACCGCTTTCCAGTCACCGGCGGGGGCCGTCTTTTTGGGGCGGTCATCATCATCATCGGCGTTGGCATCTTCGGCACCTTCACCGGCTATCTGGCGAATGTCTTTCTCTCGCCGTCCAAGAAGACCCCAGCAGAATCGGCGTCAGACAGCGATGTCCAGTCAAAGGTCAGCCAGCTCAAGAAGCTCATGGCCCAGCAGCAGGCCACGATCGACGAGATCGATCTCCGTCTGGGCGACGGCACCTGACTGGCCGGGCAACGATCAAAAAAGAGAGCCCCGGTCGAAACCGGGGCTCTCTGGTTGTCTGGCTTGGGACTGGGAGGGGGAGAGGACCTGTCCCGGGCCAGAGGTTCAGGCGTCCTGCTCGTCCATGATCTTGCCCCGGACCCGCGGAAAGCGGACGGGGGCATGGGCGTGGCAGTACTCGGCCTTGTTGTATTGGGAAAGTTTGGTGGTGCAACCGGGCTTTGAACAGATCCGATCCGTGCTGAAACGCCGTGACGGTCTGGTCATTCCCTTGATGGCTGCCCCTTTTACGATGTCTGTCATGTTCATGGCCCTCCTGGAAGTGGGCCGGTTCTCCAATAAATACGTTGAATTGTCTTCTGTGGTTCTTGGAAACGGTCGTCGAAGACCCTGCAGCCCCCAACTTTGCGTTCTCAGCCCTAAAACGAAGGTAAACAATTCCCCCGTTTTGTCTGTGATAAGACGTTGCGGACCGGTCAGTCGGTTCCCGTGATCCCCAGTTTACGCAAGAAGGCACCGTTGTCAGGTTCCCTACCAAGAAACCCGACCAACATCTGATCGGCGTCCACCGAGCCGCCTTTCTCCAACACCTCACGGCGATAGGCCATTCCCACCGCCGGATTGGTGACCCCCTCCTCCTCGAAACGGCCAAACATGTCGTCGCCGAACACCTCGGCCCACATGTAGCTGTAGTAGGCGGCGTCATAGCCCGCCATGAGATGGCCGAAGGAGGCGAGGTCGAATGTCCCCTCGTGGATCGGGAGCAGGCTCAGGTCGGAGGCCTCTCGTGAGATCTGGTCCAGGTCTTTGACCGGGCCCGGGGCGTGGATGGCCTGGTCCAGCCATCCGTACTTGAGCTGTCGCAGTTGGTGGACGGCGATGTTGAGACGACGCGCCGCCACCAATTGGTCGACCAGCGAATCCGGGATCGGTTCCCCTGTCTCGTGATGCCGTGCGAACTTCTTGAGGACATCGGCTCGCCACACCCAGTTCTGCATGATCTGGCTCGGTGCCTCCACGAAGTCGGTCTCGACGCTGGTCCCCGAGAAACGGGCCAGTTCGGTCCGCCCCAGGTTCTGATGGAGGACATGGCCAAATTCGTGGAACAGGGTCTCCACTTCGCTGTGTTGAAGCAGGGAAGGCGTGTCGGCCGTGGGCTTGGTGAAGTTGGCCACCATGGCGCACACCGGGTTCTGATAACCGCCGTCCTCCAGCCGACGGCTGGTGATCAGGGGGAACTCGGCAGCGTGTGAGAACTTGCCCTCACGTGGGAATAGATCGAGGTAGAAGTGGGCCAGTTCCTCGCCTGATTCATGGTCATTGATCGTGTAGAGCCGAACGTCGGGATGCCAGACCTCGGGACCTGTCACCTCCTCGAAGTCGAGCCCAAAGACCGCCTGCACCATATCGAACATCCCGGTGAGCACTGCGTCCAGGGGGAAGTAGCTCGCCACTTCGAACGGGTCCACTCCATAATCGGTGCGGCGCTGCTGGGTGTCGTAATAGCGCCAGTCCCACGTGCGCACCGTCGAGTCACCGGTGTCCGCCTCGAGAAGGCCGCTCATCACGCCAATGTCCTTGCGTCCTTGCTCGGTCAGGGGCGGGATCAGCTCCTCATAGAAGACCGCCACTCGCTCAGGGTTCTTGGCCATCCGGTCCTCGAGGCGGTGATGCGCCCAGCTCTTGACGCCGAAGTCCCCGGCGATCTCGTCGCGGAGTTTCAGTGCCTCTTCGAGGATCGGGCGATTGGCCTGCACTGCCTGAGTGTTGAACTTGAACGCGAGCTGCTCGCGCAGATCACGCCGCGTGGCATTCTCCACAAACGGGATGAAGTGGGGATAGGCGAGGGTCACTTTGAGCTTGCCGCTCTCCTCGTCCGTCTCCAACCCCTCGGCGAAACTGTCGGGTAGCCCTTCGAGATCCGAGCGGTCGACGAGAATCCAGTCGTCCCACTCGTCGATGTTGCTCTGGAAGCGAACTCCCAACTCGACGAGACGCTGTGTCTTCTCCTTGACCGAGGCCCTGACCTCGGGCGGCAGGTCGTGACCGGCAAGACGCAGGTCGCGCAGCACGAATTCGAGGTCACGAGCCCTCTCCCCTTCGAGACTTTGGGCTTCCTCGGTGGCGGCATACTCCTTGACCGCGGCGTTGAGATCGTCTCTGAAAATGACCTCGACCGCGAACTGGTTGAGCCGCTCCTCGCCCGCCTTGGCCGCGGTGCGGACATCCTTGTCGGGGTGGACGTACCCCATGAAGACGTAACGGGTGAACGTCTTTCCTATCACATCAGCCATGCGATCCAGGGGCATCAGGGTGTTATCGAAGGTGCGGACGCCCTTGGGGGCCACCGCCTCGTCGACGATTTCTCGCGCCTCGTCAAGGGTCCGCTCCACACCACTTTCAACGGCGGCGACATCAACTGTCGCGAAGCCAAAATCCAATTCGCTCATGGCCCGAGACGGTAGTGGAAGAGCCGGCTTGCGCTCCAAGCCATCAGCGGGCCGGAGGGGTGAAGAGGGCGGTCGCCTGCTCTGTGGAGAGGGCTTCGGAGGAGTTGAACCCCTGCCGGTTGACTGCGGCCCGAATCCCGCAATTGGGGTCGGGCAGCTCCACCGGAGAGTCACTCCCGCCCAGCAGACGCACACCAGCCTCCTCCAGGGTGCGGAACGGATAGACCCGCTCCATCCTCTCGTCACCAAGCCGCTTGTGGAGCCAGGAGGCCTCGGATCCGAGGAAGGCAGGCTGCACCGAAGCCGTGACCCCGAGTCCGGCCATTCGCTCGATGGCGGCCTCCGTCAGGAGCGAGGCGTGCTCCACGCGAAGCATCGAGGGATCGGCGCCGTTGCTGATCAGGCTGTCGAAGACATCCAAAACGGCGTCGTTGGCCCTGTCTCCGATGGCATGCAGGGCGACGCCGCCACCGATTTCGAGTGAGGCATCTGCCATGCTGAGGGCCTGCCCCGGGTAGAGGCGCAGAGTCCCGGTGGCATCCGGCTTATCGGCGAACGGCTCGTACATCGAAGCGGTATGCCCGCCAAAACTTCCGTCGGCGAAACCCTTCCAACCGGAAAAACTGAGTCGACCGTCGGCTTCCGTGATGCGTTTGGCCGCAGACACCAGATCGGCCGGGCTTTCGGTGATCACATATACATCGATGTCGAGGGGGAGGTCGGGGGCAAGACGACATAGGGTCTCCAGCTCATCACCAACCCCACACCAAATCGGGTCGGTCGATGAGACCATCCCGGTCACCGATCCCAGGCCGTAGTCGAGCAAACCCCGCAATGCCTCGAGAACGTCCGCATCGGAAGGGGCCTCGGCAAGTGGGGCAATCGCGTTTCCGATCACGAGAAGGGCGGTTTCCCGCAAGACGCCGGTGGGGAATCCGGTGCGGTCCCGGTCGAAGGTCCCGCCAGGCGGGTCCGGAGTGGTGGCGTCGATCCCGGCGAGTCGGAGCGCTTCGCTGTTGGCAACTGCGATGTGCCCGCAGTAGCGGTAGAGAACCACCGGCCGGTCGGGCACGGCCTCATCGAGGTCGGTTCTGGTGGGGAGTCTGAGCTCGGCTAGGCCTTCGTCGTTGAGACGCTGACCGATGATCGCCCCCGAGGTCTGCTCTGCCCTTGCGGAGACCCGGGCCTTGACCTGGTCGAGGTCCGCAGAGTCCATCAGCTCCAGCCCGGTCTTCATCTGGGCATAGCCCATCGGATGGAAGTGGTGGTCGTGGAACATCATCGGAGATGCGCCGGCATGTGCTCGTCGATGATCGTCCTCAGATCCTCATGGATCTTGCCGTTGGTGACGACAAAGGCGGACGGTTCCAGGTCGTTGACCGCTCCTTTGCTGTTGGTGGCGGTCCCACCGGCCTCCGTTACCAGGAGCATGGCCGCTGCCGCGTCCCAGGGCTTTACACCGTACGGCCCGGAGTGCTCCCAGTAACCATCAAAACGACCGCAGGCCACCCAAGCCATGTCGAGGGCGGCGGCTCCCATCCGTCGTGAGTCCCGGGACCGGGTCATTACCTGTTCCATGGCGCCGAGATAGGCGCCGGCGTGCTCGTGACGGTCATAGGGGAAACCGGTTGCCAGCAGTGAGTCCTCGAGAGACGCCGTGTTGGACACATGGATCGCCTGTCCGTTGCTCCGCGCCCCTTCGCCAACAGTCGCAACGAATTCCTCCTGACGGCTGACATCGATCACCACCCCGACCAAAGGCTCGCCGTTGTCCCAGAGCGCCACCGAGACGGCGACATGCGGGAGTCGGTTGACGAAGTTCACCGTGCCGTCGAGGGGATCGATGATCCAAACCCGAGGCCCGCGCCAGTTGGCGCTGCCACCGCCCTCCTCGGCGAGGATGGAATCATCCGGGAAATGGTCTGATATGACGTCGGTCACCGCGGTTTCCGCCTCCCGATCGATGTCGGTCACCGGGTCGACGACGCCCTTCATTTCGGTGTCGAACGGCTCCTCGATGCCGCGCCGAATCACCTCGGCTCCAGCGCGCGCCGCTCTGACCGCGACCCAGAGATCACCTTCCCACATGCCCGGCACTCTACGGAACGCGAAATCTCTACCCTCTCGCCCGTGACTGGCCTGTTGCTGGTTGTCGGTGGGGCTGTTCTCTCCGCCCTCGCCTTTCCCCGAATCGGCCCCGGATGGCTGATCCTGCCCGGCGTTGCCCTCTTCCTGGCTGGCCTGCGCACCGCGACCAGTCGCAAGCAGGGCCTGGTGTTGGGAACTGCCTATGGGCTGGTGTTCAACGCCGTCCTGCTCTGGTGGTTCGTCGAGTTGGGTCTGGTAGCGGTGATCCCTCTCGTCGTCTACCAGGCCACATTTTGGGCGGCCTACGGGTGGTGGCTCTCGAAGTACAACGACCGGGGATCCGGGACCTGGTTCCTGCTTGCCGTCGGAGGCTGGGCCGTGACCGAGTTGATCCGGTATCACATGCCGGTTCTCTCTTTCGAGTGGGGGGCGGTGGGTTATGGGCTCTCCGACCAGGTGTGGGCACGGGCCCCGGCTCCCCTAGTACGGGACAACCGGGGTCACCGTGATGGCCGTCATGGCGTCCGCTTCGGTGGCAGTCCTGTGGAGGAAGCCCCGCAACTGGTGGGTCCTGGCGCCGGTGCCGGTCCTCGTCCTCGGAATGTGGTTGTCTCAGATAAGCCCAAGCCAAACGGAGATGCTTGCAGGCATGGGTGTCGCCGTTGTGCAGGGCTCCACCCCGTGCCCCTTCGAGCACTGCCCACCCGACGAACGGCTCCGCACTTTCCAGCAGCATCTGGAACTGACCAAGACCATCGAGCCGGGTGACGTGTCCCTGGTGGTGTGGGCCGAGGGCTCGACCGGCGGTTTCAACGCCGACCCGGTGCAGAATCCTGAGATCGGGGCGGCGATCGCCGCGGAAGCGAAACGAATCGGGGCCTGGTTCCTGGTGGGCTCGGATCGGCCGATCAGCGACACCCAATGGGTGAACGTGAACATCGTGTTCAACCCCCAGGGCGAGATCGTGGGCGAATACCAGAAGCAGCACCCGGTCCCATTCGGGGAATACATCCCGATCCGCCCTCTATTCGAATGGATCCCGGCGTTGGATCAAGTTCCCCGGGACATGATTCCCGGCGATGGGCCGGTGGTGTTCGACCTCGGCAACGGGGTGATGATGGGCTCGGTGATCTCATTCGAGGGCGGCTTCTCCCGTTATCCGAGACAGCACGTGAAGGAGGGAGCGAACTTCATCGTGGTCGCCACAAATGAGGCTTCCTACGGGACCACCCCGGGTTCCGACCAGTTCATCGGGATGACCCGAATGCGGGCCGCCGAGTTAGGGCTGGATGTGGTCCACGCTGCGGTGACCGGCAGGTCGACCTTCATCGGATCGAATGGTGACGTGGGTGAGGAGACCGGGCTGGGCACCCAGGAGGTGATTTATGGCACGGTTGGGATTGGCCGCACCCCCTCCATCTACGCCCGGACCGGCGACGTCCTGATGATCTCCGCCGCCGCTATCGGTCTGATCACTTGGTGGCGGGCGCGCCAGCCTCTGGTAGCTTCCGCCGACCCCGAGGAGGAAGAGAGCCAATGAGCGAGGCCCTGGAGAACCTGCTTTCCGAAGACCGCAAGTTCCCCCCACCGCCCGAGTTCATCGCCGCGGCCAATGCCCAACCGGGTATCCACGACGCGGCGTCCGCCGACTACCTCGGCTTCTGGAAGGACCAGGCCCTCTCCCGGATCACCTGGGCCACCGAGCCCACGGTGGTCCTCGACGACTCGAATCACCCCTTCTACAAATGGTTTTCCGACGGCGAGCTCAACCTCTCCGTCAATTGTCTCGATCGTCATCTCGATGAGCATGGCGATCAGGTGGCCTACAACTGGGTGGGCGAGCCCGGTGACACCCGGGTCCTCACCTATTCCGATCTTCATGCAGAGGTCTGCCGGTTCGCCAACGGCCTGAAGAGCCTGGGTTTGGCGACCGGCGACCGGGTCGCCATCTACATGGGGATGGTCCCCGAGCTTCCAATAGCGATGCTGGCCTGTGCCCGACTCGGTCTGGTCCACTCAGTTGTGTTCGGCGGCTTCTCTGCCGAGGCCCTCTCCAGCCGGATCATCGACGCCGACGCCCGGCTGGTGATCACTCAGGACGGCGCCTGGCGTGCGGGCAACATCGTCCCACTCAAAGTGAACAGCGATCTGGCGGTCAGCCAGACCCCCGGAGTCGAGCACGTGGTGGTGGTGCAGCGGACCAATCAAGGTGTCGACATGACCGAGGGACGGGACATCTGGTGGCACGAGTTGGTCGAGGGCCAGTCGGATCAATGCGATCCGGTGATCCTCAACGCCGAGCACCCCCTCTACATCCTGTACACCTCGGGCACCACTGGAAAGCCCAAAGGGATCGTCCACACCCAGGGCGGCTACCTGACCGGGATCGTCACCACTCATTCCTACGTGTTCGACCTCAAGCCTGACACCGACGTCTACTGGTGCGGCGCCGACATCGGATGGGTGACCGGCCACAGCTACATCGTCTATGGCCCGCTGGCCAATCGGGCCACCTCGATGATGTACGAAGGGGCACCGAACTTCCCCGACTTCGACCGTCTATGGCAGATCATCGAGGACTACAAGGTCACCATCTTCTACACCGCCCCCACAGCGATCCGCACCTTCATGAAGTGGGGCGATCACCACGTCAGCAAGCATGACCTCTCATCGTTACGGCTGATCGGGACGGTCGGTGAGCCGATCAACCCCGAAGCCTGGATTTGGTATCAGGCCAACATCGGAGGCGGCAAGTGCCCGATCGTCGACACTTGGTGGCAAACCGAGACCGGGGCGATCATGATCACCCCGCTGCCGGGGATAGTCGCGACCAAGCCCGGCTCGGCAACCATCCCCTTCCCGGGGATCTTTGCCGACGTGGTGGACGAGAACGGGGAGTCGGTCCCGCTCGGTGGAGGGGGCTATCTCACGATCAGCAAGCCGTGGCCTTCGATGGCGCGCACGATCTATGGCGACGACCAGCGCTTCGTCGACACCTACTGGTCACGCTTCCCCGGTCGTTACTTCCCGGGCGATGGCGCGAAACGGGACGAGGAGGGCTATTTCTGGCTTCTGGGCCGGGTGGACGACATCATGCTGGTGTCCGGGCACAACATCTCGACCACCGAGGTCGAATCCGCCCTGGTCTCCCACCCCGCGGTGGCCGAAGCCGCGGTGGTCGGTCGCAAGGACGAGCTGACCGGTCAGGCCATAGCCGCCTTCGTGACCCTTAGGGGCAATGTCGTTGGTGACGAGGCGCTGATCACCGAGCTTCGGGACCACGTCGCCACGGTCTTGGGTGCGATTGCCAAGCCGAAATCAATCGTGTTCACCGATGATCTCCCCAAGACCCGATCGGGCAAGATCATGCGCCGCCTGCTCCAGGACATCTCCGAGCACCGGCATTTGGGTGATGTCACCACGCTGGCCAACGAGGCGGTGGTCCAAGAGATCGCCGACAAGGCGGCGGTGTCGAACGAGGACTGAGGTCTTCAGTCGAAGAGCACCGCACTGAACCAGAGGGCGGCGATGATGAGGCCGGTCGCCAGTTCGATACCGATCGAGGCCGCCACTGCACCCACCGAGGTCTTGGTGGTCGGCCAAGCATGCTCACGGCCGACCCGAATTCTCTCTGCCAGATAGATCGTCGCCACGAAGCCGATCGGGGCGCCAACCACCGGGATAACGAAGAGCCCCACGATGGCCACGGCGATCGCGATGACCAGAGTCGAGGTGGGGAGGCCGACTTCTTTCAACCGTCTCCCCGGCACCAGGTACTTGAAGATCGTGCCCAAGACGCCCAGGGCCAGTGCGACCACAGCCACGGCCCAACCGAGAGGGCTGCCGAGAGCGAAGGCCCAAACCACGACTGCGGCAACGATCAAGATCAGTCCGGGCAGGAATGGGAGGACGATCCCAAAGAGGCCGGCGAGGATCGCCATTGCCACCACGAACTCTCCAAGCGGGCTCATCCGAGGATCGTAAAGAGCCGGCGGTTGTCGGGCTCAGCCCAGACTGGATGCGAGCTCGTTGACCTGATCCGAGGCTCCGGAGAGAACCGGCTCGCCATGGCCGAAAAGCGCCACCTCGTAGCTGAACCCGGCCAATTTGGCGACCGATGCATTGGCGGCCGTCATGTCCTCTGAGAACGAGGGGTCGGGCCCGGATACGCCTCCGGAAAGACCGTTGAGGGCATCGCCAGTGACCAGGATCCCCGCCACGGCGTCGAGTACCGAGATGTGCCCCGCCGTGTGTCCCGGTGTCTTGATGATCTCGAGGCCAAAAACCTGCTCCCCGTCGCCGACTGCGGTCGGAGTGGCGACTGACTCCATGGCAGGTATGTCTTCGGCTCCGGCATAGAGATGCGCCTGCGGTGCCAGCGCCACGACTGCGCCAAGGCTCCCCTGGTGGTCGGGGTGCTTGTGGGTGACTATCACCTGGCCAACCGCGCCCCATCCCAGCCCGATCTCCTCGAGAGCGGCCTCAATCGCTCCCTCGCTCCCGGAGATGCCGGTATCGACCAGAACGGCCTCCCCGGCTCGGTACAGGATGTATGCCGAGACGAAGCCGAGATTCACTCTCCTGTAAGAGGAGCCCACCAGCACGGTGCTGGGGGTGGAGCCCGGGGCCACCGAGGCCGAAGGGCCGCTGGAATTCCCTGGATTTGTCCTTTGTGAAGGGGTCCCTTCGTTGGAACATGCGGCAATGCCGAAGACCGCGATCGCCAGTCCGGCCTTACCCATCTCGGCGATCGCCATGCGGCGGCTGAACAAGCGGTCAGCGGTCATCTCGTCGCTCTCGGCTAGCTCTTCCCGCGCCCAACATACCCCCAACCGGGGGTGTAGCTTCGAAAGCATGGACACCAAGATCACCCTGCCGGAGTCGGAGCTGCCGACGCATTGGTACAACATCGTTCCCGATCTCCCGGTGCCGCCTCCCCCCGTCCTTCATCCGGGCACTCACGAGCCGGTGGGGCCCGACGACCTCGCACCTCTGTTCCCGATGGATTTGATCCTCCAGGAGGTGAGTCAGGACCGATTCATCGAGATACCTGAGGAAGTGCGGGAGGTCTATCGGATGTGGCGTCCGACGCCGCTCTACCGCGCCAAGAACCTGGAGAAGTCGATCGGCGGCCCGGCCCGGATCTACTACAAGTACGAAGGGGTCAGCCCTGCCGGATCGCACAAGCCCAACACCGCGGTGGCCCAGGCCTACTACAACGCCAAAGCCGGAGTCAAGAAGCTGTCCACCGAGACCGGAGCCGGCCAATGGGGCTCGGCACTCTCGTTTGCCTGCGCCTTGTTCGGCATCGAGTTGGAGGTCTACATGGTCCGGGCCTCCTACGACCAGAAGCCCTATCGCCGAGCGATGATCGAAGCTTGGGGCGCCACTGTTTTCCCGTCACCTTCGGACCGGACCGGGGCCGGGCGCGCGATCCTCGAGGCCGATCCCAGCTCGACAGGGAGCCTGGGCATCGCCATCTCCGAGGCGGTCGAGGTGGCAGCTACCCACGACGACACCAAGTACTCGTTGGGCTCGGTCCTCAACCACGTGCTCATGCATCAGACCGTGATCGGCGAAGAAGCGCTGAAGCAGATGGCGCTGGTCAACGAGACGCCGGACGTCATCATCGGATGCGCTGGTGGCGGTTCCAACTTCTCGGGATTGACCTTCCCCTTCATCAGGGACAAGCTGGCTGGGTCGACGAACCCGACAGTGATCGCCGTCGAGCCCGCTGCGGCCCCGTCACTGACCAGGGGCAGCTATCAGTTCGACTTCGGGGACGCAGTGGGGATGGCTCCCATCGTCAAGATGCACACCCTGGGCCACGACTTCGTGCCCGACCCGATCCACGCCGGTGGGCTTCGCTATCACGGCATGGCGCCGCTGGTTTCGTTACTCCACGATCAAGGGGTCATCGAGGCCGAGTCGAAGCAGCAAGGCGAGACCTTCACCGCTGCGGTCAAGTTCGCTCGGACTGAAGGCATCCTTCCCGCACCGGAGTCCAGCCACGCCATCGCCGAGGCGATCACCCAGGCCGAGCGGGCCAAGGAGGCCGGTGAGGAGAAGGTGATCCTCTTCAACCTATCGGGGCATGGTCATTTCGACATGGGCGCCTACCAATCCCATTTCGACGGCTCTATGGAGGACTATGAGTACCCGACAGAGCGGATCGCGGCGGCGATGGAGAAGGTCCCGGTCATCGCGTAGGCAACAGTTGTCCCCCTGCGAAGCGGGGGGGCCTCGCCCGACCTCTGGTCGGGCGAGGGGGGCTAGCTCAGGGCGAGGCGAGCTCCCGGCAGCCTTCCTCGCCGGGCAGAAGCTGGCGGACCAGCAAGGTGTACGGATCTCCGCTACCGGACGGCGGCGTCCACGTCGTCACCTGGGTCGCGTCGGTGAACAAGTCGAGCTTGTCGCCCGGGTACACGTTGCACTTCCAGTCGATTCCGCTGAACCCGCCCCACTCCTGGGGGTCGTCGGGTAGCGGCCAGGCACGAACGTCTTCGAAACCAGGCTCGGGCTCAGCCGCGCTCACCCCTGCCAGCACCTTGATCTCGTCGGCCACGTATGGCTCGGTCGGGTTCGAGGAGAGCTCCAACATCAGCGCATCGAGTTGGACCGCCGCCTGGGTGGCGGCATTGTTGGCGTCGGACTCGATGCCCAGGGCGTAGATCGAGTACTTGTGCTCTCCCTGCTCGTCCCAATAGGTGATCACGTACGTAGGTGCGTCGGCGATATGAGAGGCCTGTGAGTCGTCCCTTTCATCGACCATCCCCGAGATCCCCATGTCCTCGATCAAAGCCATGACCCGATCGACATCGGCCTCGCTCAACTGAACCTGCTGATAGGGAACCACCAGCGGTCCGGGGTACTGCATGGTGGTGACGCCGGGAATTATCAACCGGCCGTCACTCAAGAGCTCATACGAGGGACCAGAGCCGAGGCTCCACTCCAGCGGCACGAACCCACCTTCATACTGGATGCGGAGGACTGCGGTGGCCGGCTCATCGGGTGGATCGAGTGTGACGACCTCAGTCCCACAGGCGGCAAGAGTCAAGGTGGCTGCGGCGAGCAGTCCAATAATTCTCTTTCCCATGGGTCTTAGATGTCCCTGTCTCCCTGTGCGGTTCCCGTTTCGTGCGTTGATCAGCGCCCGGTGGTCGAAAAATGCTGGTAATCAATGGGCGAATCCCAGTATCCGCCCCATTTCCATCCCCGGGCGGCGAAGGCATCTACGACGGCATCACCGCCATGGATCATCCCGGGCGCGTCCTGGCTCCGGTCGGCGTAGACCTCACCTTCCGGTGGGAGCACCCTGGATCCGACGACGTAGGGGTTGACCAATGGGTTGACGTCGATGGCTCTTCCATAGGAGTGCTCCGACCAGGATGCCCCGCCGGTCACCAGCCGGCAGTTGAATGCGCTGGTGTTGTTGGCCGCCATGCTCCGGTCGTCGTTGCCGTCGTAAACGTCGACCGGCTCCATGCGCTCAATAGGAAACGACGCGTCGAAGAGGTCGTGCATGATCTCAACGACGTCGTTCGCCACCTTGGTGGCCACGATCAAGCGTCCGGTGTGGACCTCGCCGTCAAACCCCCAATGGGAGATGTCGACCGCGCGAAGGTCGGCTACGTCGACCGGGCAACCCTGATGCCACGATGCCAACAGGTCATCCTCGGTCACGTGCGAAACTCGGTGAGCGAATCCCGGCTGTGCCGAGGCGCTGGTAGTCGTAGGGGGCTGAGCCGTGGTGGTTGTGGTGGTGGGTGTCGTCGTCGTCGTGGACGAGGCGGCGGTCGTTGCCGGGGTCGATCCCGTTGCGCTGGTCGTCGCGGCACCGATCGCCTGAGACACGGGCTCGCTGTCGATCGCCCAAAGGGTTCCTGCCGTTGCCAGCAGGGTGATGACCGCCCCAAGTGCAATCACAATTCTGCGGTCCACCTCGCTAAGTGTCGCACATGGCCCGTGCTCTCCCAATGGGCGACACGTGTATGTTCGGGCGGCCTACCCAAACAGGAGTCACTTGAGCGATCAGAACATTGCCGGGCGCGAGAACCTGCCCATCCCTGACCCGCAGTGGGTTGGCCTTACCACCTATGACGCAAAGGACCCGGACACCAAGTTCCCTCCCATCGAGCCGGTGCGGCCACCGGCCGGGGCCCCGAACGTCCTGATCGTCCTCCTCGACGACGTCGGTTTTGGGGCCAGCTCGGCATTCGGCGGGCCGTGCAACACACCAAACTTCGAGCGTCTTGCCGGTAACGGTCTCAAGTACACCCGCTTTCACACGACTGCGCTGTGCTCGCCCACCCGAGCCGCTCTTCTCGGCGGTCGTAATCATCACTCGGTTGGCATGGGAGGAATCACCGAGATCGCCACCTCCGCTCCCGGTTACAACTCGATGCGGCCGAGGAACAAGGCTCCGGCGGCCGAGATGCTCAAGCTCAACGGCTATTCGACAGCGCATTTCGGCAAGTGCCATGAGGTTCCGGTCTGGGAAACCAGCCCGATGGGGCCGTTCGACCGCTGGCCGAGCCCAGGCAACGGCTTCGAGCACTTCTACGGTTTTATCGGTGGCGAGACAAATCAATATGCCCCTGCCATCTATCAGGACACTGTGGCGGTGGAGCCAGATCGCACCCCAGAAGAGGGCTATCACTTCACCGAGGACATGACCGACCATGCCATCGACTGGGTCCGTCAACAGAAGGCACTCATGGCCGACAAGCCGTTCTTCGTCTATTACGCCCCCGGGGCTACCCATGCTCCCCACCATGTCCCGATCGAGTGGAGCGACAAGTACAAAGGCAAGTTCGACGACGGCTGGGACGCGGAACGAGAGCGCACCTTCGCCAAGCAGAAAGAACTCGGCGTGATTCCCGCTGACGCCGAGCTCACCGCTCGCCCGGCCGAGATTCCGGCGTGGGACGATTTTGACGAGGACCTGAAGCCGGTGCTGGCACGTCAGATGGAGGTCTACGCCGGCTTCATGGAGCACACAGATCATCACGTCGGCCGTCTGCTCGATGCCCTCGAGGACCTCGAAATCCTTGAGGACACGCTGATCTACGTGATCATCGGTGACAACGGCGCGTCCGCTGAAGGCACACCCCAAGGTTGCTTCAACGAATTGGTGGTTCTCAACGGTGCCGGCGGTCTGGAGACGACCGAGTTCATGGCTTCTCGGATCGACGACTTCGGCACCCCGTCCGCCTACAACCACTATGCAGTGGGATGGGCCCACGCCATGGACACCCCGTACCAATGGACAAAGCAGGTGGCATCACACTGGGGTGGCACTCGAAACGGGACCATCGTCCACTGGCCTAACGGGATCGCCTCCAAGGGTGAGGTCCGGAACCAGTTTCACCACGTGATCGATGTGGTGCCCACCATCCTCGAGGCGGCCGGGATCCCGTCACCGTTGTTCGTCAACGGAATCCAGCAGGCGCCCCTCGAAGGGTTCTCTATGAATTACTCCTTCGACGACGCCAAGGCTGCCGACACTCACACCACTCAGTACTTCGAGATGTTCGTCAACCGGGGCATTTATCACAACGGATGGACCGCGGTGACCCGTCATTCGACCCCATGGGTAATGGAGGCCTTGCCTGCCATCGACGACGACGTCTGGGAGCTTTACGGGCCCGACGACTGGACCCAGGCGAACAACCTGGCGGCCGAGAACCCGGAAATGCTGGCCCATCTCCAGCGGCTGTTCCTGATCGAGGCCGGCAAATACAACGTCCTTCCTCTCGACGATCGACGGGTGGAGCGGTTCAACCCAGACCTGGCGGGTCGTCCCCAGCTGATCAAGGGCAGCACCCAGCTGTTGTTCGGAGGCATGGGGAGACTCAGCGAGAACTCGGTGGTGGTGACGAAGAACAAGTCATATGCGGTCACCGCCGAAATCGAGGTGCCTGAGGGCGGGGGGCATGGGACCGTGGTGGCCATGGGCGGCGCTTTCGGTGGATGGAGCCTCTACGTCAAGGACGGCATCCCGGCCCACTGTTACAACTTCTTCGGGCTCCAACAGTCCAAGGCCTACGGGTCGGACCCGATGCCGGCCGGCGAGCATCAGCTGAGAGTCGAATTCACCTACGACGGTGGCGGCCTTGGCAAAGGGGGGAACGTCGCTCTCTACCTCGACGGGTCGCAGGTCGGGGAGGGTCGGGTCGATGCCACGGTCCCCATGGTGTTCTCCGCTGATGAGACCACCGACGTCGGAACCGACTCCGCCACTCCGGTGACCGATGATTTGGGACCGAAGGATGTCCACTTCACCGGTCGGGTGAAGTGGGTGCAGATCGATCTCGGTGAAGACGCCGAAGACGCTGATCATCTCATTTCGCCCGAGGAGAGGTACCGGATCGCCATGGCCCGGCAATAGCCGCTAGCGGCTCTCCCAGCTGGTGAGGCCTTCGTCCACCAGGTCCATCGCCCAGTCGACTTCCTCGGTGGTGGCCACCAGGGGTGGGATGAATCTGAGGACGTTGCCGTCCGGCCCGCAGTTGATGATGATCAGGTCACGGTCAAATGCGTGCTTCTCGATGTGTTGGAAGGCGGGCTTGTCCGGGGTCCGGCTCTCCCGATCGGTCACGAATTCGACGCCGGTCATCAGCCCTAGCCCTCGCACATCTCCGATCGTGGGATGACTCTCGGCCATTTCATGGAAACGCTCGAAAATCCGCTTGGAGAGCTCCCTTGCGTGAGGCAGGAGCCCCTCCATGGTGTCCATCACTGCCACCGCTGCCGCCGTCGACACCGGGTTGCCGCCGAATGTGGTGCCATGGGCGCCAGCCGGCCAGTTGTTCATCACCTCGACCGAGGATCCGTAGGCGGACAGGGGCAACCCGTTGGCGATCCCTTTGCCCATGGCCATGATGTCCGGTTTGGCGTCGAAGTGATCTGCGGCGAACCACTCCGCTGTCCGACCGAACCCGGTCTGAACCTCGTCGTAGATCAGCATGATCCCGTTCTCGTTCGCTAGTTCCCTGAGGGCGCTGAGAAAGGCCGGCGGCGCCGGGTAGTAGCCACCTTCGCCTTGCACCGGCTCGACCAGGAAGCATGCGATGTTCTTCGGGGTGACCACGTGCTTGAAGGTCATCCGCAGTTCGGTGAGGGCGTGCTCCACTGCTTCGGCCTCGGTCATCCCCCAGCGGTAAGGGTGGGGGAAGGGGGCCACGAACACCGACCCCAGTACGGGGTGGTATCCGTCCCGGTACTTGGCGTTTGAGGTCGTGTAGCTGATCGACCCCATGGTCCGCCCGTGGAACGCCCCACGGAAGGCGATGACACCCTGACGCCCGGTCGAATACTTGGCCAGCTTCACTCCGGCTTCCACCGCCTCGGCGCCGGAGTTGGCGAAGGCAAACTTCTGAATCCCGGGTGGGGTGATCTCCCGAAGCTTCTCGGCGGCGTCGACGATGGCGTCGTAACGGACGATGCAGCCCGAGTGCATCATGCTGTCGATCTGGCGATGGGCGGCCTCGACCACCGCTGGGTGGTTGTGGCCGAGATTGACCACCGCGGTGCCGCATGCGAAATCGGCCCAACGTCTGCCTTCGATATCAGTGACCCAGATCCCCTCCGCCTTCACGGCGTGGATGTCGGTGTCGAATGCGATAACGGGAGCGATCACGTCCTTGTGGCGGGTAACGAGGTCGGTCATGGGTCGTGATGCTACCCAACGGGCCCGATACCGGGAACCCCGACCGGTGGGCTCCCTACGACCCACCACACCCTTGCGGCCAGCGAAGGTGCTGGTCAGCGGCGATTTCGGGCAGGTCGGCGACAGTCCCATCAGGCATTTGGATACTCACTCCCACCCCGGTCGCATCGCCGAGCCCGAAGTGGGCCACCGGAAGATGTCCAGAGGCGTACCCGCCCCCGGCAGCTGATCGCCTGACGTCCGATCAGCACACCATCCGGTGCCGAAACGGTGATCGTGGCGCCGATGCCGCGCCCCGGGCCGCCGATGGAGACCTCGAGCCAGTGGCCGCTATCCCCGGTGTTGTGGAACATGATCGAGGCTAGGGAGGGCTCCCACTCGACTGCAAAGACGTCGAGTCGCCCGTCCCGATCGATGTCGACCACGGGGGCGCCCACCCAGTATTGATCCGAGCCCAGGCCCGGTGAGATCTCGAAGCCCAGATCCTCACCGCCGAGGTTTCGGTAGACGGCGGGGGCGGCGCCGTCCCCGGCCGAGGCCGAGGTGACGATGTCGGGCCAGGTGTCGTTGTCGATGTCAGCGATCTCGACATGGGGGGCGAGGGTGGGGAGCGGGTCCAGCGTGAACTCTTCGAATCCACTCTCCATGTTCAAGAAGACCCGGACCGGGACCTCGGAGTCGAACTCCACCGTCGCCCGATAGTGCTGGCCGACGACGATGTCGAGCCTCCCATCCTTGTTTAGGTCACCCAAGGCGATTCCGGCGGGATCGTCTTCGTTGCCGATCGGGATGGCTGCGTAGTCAGATGGGGTGACCTCTTCGAAGTCCAGACCACCGTGGTTGAGGAACACTGCGGTGGAGGTGACCAGGTCCGGCCGGCCATCCTCGTTGAGGTCTCCGGCGGCGGCACTGAGGGCAAAGACACCTTCCAGCCCGGAGCCGTCCGTCACATCGGTGAATTCGAGACCGCCCTCATTGTGGAGAAGGAGGCCACCGGTCTCACCGGAGTTGTCCTCGGACACATACACATCGAGGAGTCCGTCACCGTCGAAGTCGGCGACCGCCGGGGTGCGACCCCGGAAGTCCGGGGGAAGGATTTCGCTATGCGGTTGGAGCACCCCGTCGACGTTTTCGAAGATGCGGCTCGGAGTCTCGTTGTCGGCGGAGCGCCCGGCGTGCCGGATGAGGAGGAGGTCGTCGTCGCCATCACCATCGAAGTCGGCGAATACCGCTCCTGAGGTGCGGCCCAGCTCGGTGCTCCACCCGTCCTCAGGCCTCAGCTCGGGATGGCTCAGTAGCAACTGGTCGGGACGGGGCCCGTCTGCCCCCCGGACCTGATAGGCCTCGATCTCCCGGTCACCGAAAGTACCGAACACGAGGTCCGGATGATCGTCGGCGTTGGGATCCCCGAAGGCGGCGGTGTGCCCGTACATTCCGATCAGTGGCTGGACCAACCCCATTTCCTCGGTGACGTCTTCGAACGTGATCGGTCCCGGTGTTCCTGCCGTGGGGGCGGTCCAACAGGTCAGATCACCCGAGGCACCAGTGGTCCCGGGCGTGGCCGTTGGGGTGGTCGAGGGCCCACTCTCGGTGGAGTCTGGCCCCGGGCCGCCCGAAGCAGTGCAGGCCACCACGACAAAGGCGAGGAGACAGCTCGCCAGACTCCGGCTCATAGCCCTTCGATGACCACCAGCACCGGGACGCCGAACCCCGAGTCGTCATCGAGAGGGGAGGCATTGACTCCGAGGATGAGCCGGCCGTCGTCGTAGACGAGGGAATAGCTGCCTCCAGGGAGGAGCTCGAGCTTGTCCCCGAATGGTTCGAGAAGGGAGGTCACTTCGGTGATCTCCCCGGTCGCGGTGTCCATCGAGCGCACCGGGGCGCCGATCTCCCAGGCCCCGCCGTGGGCATCAGGCATCCAGAAGATTCGTGAGCCATCAGGTGTCATCGCAATCGAAGTGACGCTCCCGCCGGGATCGCCGAGATCGGTCAAGGTCCCATCAGGAGAGATGGAGAAGAGGCCGGGTTCGTCATCCGCTGCCCCGTAGACCGTCCCATCGGGTGCGGGCCGGGTCACCGACCGGAGCCACCAACCGGGCAGGGTGACCTCCATATCGGTGAACTCCCCGGAAGCAGGGTCCAGCGAAGCGAGTCGGTTGTCGCCGATCGAGTAAAAGATGTTGCCGCTCACCGGGTCGATTCCCAGGGCCCGGAAGCCCTCCTGACGTGGATCCTCGACCTGGTTGAGGGTTTCTCGGGTCGAGGTGTCATACACCGTCAACATCCCACGGTCGGGCTCCTCCGACTCGACGTCGACGGAACCGGCCACCAGAGTCCGCCCGTCACCGGCGATGGTCATCGTGGGGTTGCCATGCTCTCCGGCGAAGGGACCCCGGTCCGAGATGGTCCGGGCGTCGGGCTGGATCTCGAGCAGACGATCGCCCTCGTATCCATTGGCGTAGGTCAGGTTGTCCCGCGTGCCCCAGTAGGTGGCGGCCCACACCGACCCACATCGATCCCTGACCATCTGGGCGTGAATCTTCCCGTAGCCAAAGGACCCGGTCTCGTGAGGGACCACGGAGAGAACATCCCCGAACCGGGTCAGTGTGCGTTGACCCTCGTCGTAGACGAATAGGTAGGAGTTGGCATCGACCCCGAGATGGTCGCCGACGGCGGATAGGTGGCGGCCGTCGCCGAGGGCGATCCCCTGGCCCCACTGGGTCCACAGCCCCGCGGTGGGCCCGGGAAGCGGATATTCAGCGGCGTAGACCTCGACTCCGTCGTCGGAGGAGATCTGCTCCAGGGTGACGGTGCCGTCGTCCCGCCAGTCGACACCGTCTGAGGGGGGCTGGCAGCCCTCGGCAGAGGTGGTGGCCGGCTGGCTCCCGATGGTGGTGGACCCGGTCGCCGGGCTTCCGGCGGATGAGACGGTGGGGTCGGGGCTGCTCCCCGGGGCACTGGT
This sequence comes from uncultured Acidobacteriota bacterium, assembly GCA_963778755.1. Lineage (GTDB taxonomy): Bacteria > Actinomycetota > Acidimicrobiia > Spongiisociales > ZC4RG35 > JALYNX01. Next base: position 56,828 of record CAVZVJ010000010.1, read on the forward strand.
GCACGCCAGCAAACAGCCCATCGAGACCAAGATTGCCAACTGGAAGACCCGACCGCTGCGCGCGTTAGCCACCCTTCTCCGCGGTCAGAGTGTACTTACAGTGAAATCGGAGGCGGCTAGGCGTCCCGGTACTTGAGCCCGAGGTAGATCCCGGCGACGGCGTCGACCAAGAGCATGACGGCGAAGAGAATGATCAGCAGGTCGACGGTGAACTGGGCGTTGAACAAGACCAGCATCCCGAGGATGATGCTGACCGCCCCGAACACTCCCGCGCCGAGCCCTCCTCCACGGAAGGCCCCGACGAAGCCGGCGATGCCGATCAGGATCCCCATCACTCCGAGAAATACACCGAAGGTGCCCTTGAGGAAGTTGGTGCTGTCCTGGGGATTCATGAGGACAACGATCCCGGCGATCATCCCCAAGAGGCCGATGGCGACCTTCCACCCCCAATCACTGCTGTCGATGAACACCGAAAACACCATGAACGCACCGTGGATGAGCCACCAGAGGCCGAGGATCACGACAACCAATGTGAGGGCCTCTTCCCCGCGGATGAGGAGGATGATCCCGAAAATGGCGGCGGTGATGCCGCCGAGGAGAAACGCGTAATTGACCGTTCGTTCCGGGGATGCCGTGACAGCCATTTTCAAACTCCTTATAGGCCCGTTGCGAGCGAGCCAAAGATACCTGGCGGGATGCTCGGCGCGGCGGATCGATTAGCTTCGGGCAGTGCCTTCCATTCGCAGCCGGCGTGTCGTTCTGTCGGATGGGGTGCGGGCGGCCACCATTCGCCACGAGGACGGTGTCATCGTCGAGATAGGGGAAGGGACCGCCGACGAGGACTTTGGGGATCTGGTTGTAATGCCGGGCCTCGTCGATTCACACGTCCACGTCAATGACCCAGGTCGCGCTGGTTGGGAAGGGTTTCCGACCGCGACCAGGGCGGCGGCGGCCGGGGGCACGACGACCATCGTCGATATGCCACTGAACTCGATCCCGCCGACCGTCGACCCCGAGGCGCTAGCCGTCAAAAGATCCGCGGCCAGCGGGGCGATCATGGTCGACGTCGCCTTCTGGGGCGGTCTGATCCCTGGTTCCGAAAAGTGGCTGGAGCCACTGGCCAAAGCTGGTGTCTGCGGCTTCAAGTCGTTTCTCGTCGACTCCGGGGTCCCGGAGTTTCCCCCAATGAGCCTCGAAGGCCTGGAGAGGGCGATGCCCGAGCTTGCCCGCATCGGGGTTCCCCTGTTGCTCCACGCCGAGGACCCGGCCCAGCTACATCCAATAACCGGCGATCCTCGGAGCTACGGCAGATACCTGGAATCGCGGCCCCCAGAGTGCGAAGCGGAGGCGATCGAGGAAGCCATCGCCCTTGCCCGACGCACGGATGGGCAGATTCATGTGCTCCATGTCTCCTCGGCTGACGCGGTCGATGTGTTGCGTGGAGCAGGGCCTGGTGTCAGCGCCGAGACCTGTCCCCATTACCTCACGTTCACCGCCGAGGAAATCGGAATTGGGGCCACCGAATACAAGTGCGCACCCCCAATCAGGGGCATCGCCCATCGGGAGGCGCTCTGGGAGGGGTTGCGGGATGGGACGCTGGCCATGGTCGTCTCCGATCACTCACCTTCACCGCCCGAGCTCAAAGCGGCCGAGACCGGAGATTTCGGCGCCGCCTGGGGTGGCATCAGCTCTTTGCAGATCCGGCTCCAGGCAACCTGGACCGAGGCCAGCAATCGGGGCTTCGGGCTCGACCGGCTCACCGAGTGGCTGTCGAGCGCCCCGGCCCGTCTTGCCGGACTGGAGCGGAAAGGGGCCATCGAAGTGGGGATGGATGCCGATTTCGTGGTCTGGGACCCCGACGGAATCAACGACGTGGTGGGCGCCGGGCTGGAGCACCGTCATCCCCTCACCCCATACGAGGGGATGCGGCTGAGGGGGAAAGTGGAGAAGGTGATCCTGGGCGGGCAAACTCTTTTCGCCCCGGCGACAGGAGTCATCGGGGATGGAGGCAGGATGTTGGAGCGAGCATGGTCGATCTGATATCGAGTTCAGTTGGAGGGCGGATCGTCGCCTGCAACGACGAGTTCTTCGCGCCGGCATCCAATCTGATCTCCCTCACCGATCCGATCGCCAATTCCGAGTACACCGATCGTGGGAAGTGGATGGACGGCTGGGAGACGAGGCGCCGACGCGAACCGGGGCACGACTGGTGTGTGATCGCCCTCGGGGTGCCGGGCCGTGTCGAGCAGGTGACCGTCGACACCTCTTTCTTCACCGGTAACTACGCCGAGTCCTTCTCACTCGACGGATGTGGTGAAGATGACGATGGGCACCTCGAGACCGCCGTATGGGAGGAGGTGCTGGCCCAGACGGCGCTCTCGGGCGATTCCCAGGCGTCGTTCAGCGTGGCCAATCCACACCGGTTCACCTATCTCCGGCTCAACATCTTCCCGGACGGAGGGGTGGCGCGGTTGCGGGTCGACGGCGCTCCGATCCCCTCCCGATCCGAGGTGTGCCCTGACGGGGAAGCGGTCGACCTGGCCTCAGTGTTGGTCGGGGGGGAGGCCGTCAACGCCTCCGATATCCACTACTCCCCACCCTCCAACCTGCTCCGGCACACCGACCCGGCGGGTATGTGGGACGGCTGGGAGACCAAGCGGCGGCGCGGCCCTGGCAACGACTGGGTGGAGTTGCGTCTCGGGATGCCGGGAACCGTTGAGGCAGTGGTGATCGACACCCGGCATTTCAAGGGCAACGCCCCGGGATGGGTTTCGATCTCGGTCTCAGAGAACGGATCCGATTGGGCCCTGGTCCTGGATCGGATTGCAGTAACCCCCCATGACGTGGCTCGTCTCGAATTCCCGGCGCCGGCCCACGCCGCTTTCCTGCGGATCGACATTCATCCCGACGGAGGGCTGGCCCGGGTGAAGGCGCTGGGTCGTCCCGACGGTGACGCCGCGGTTGAGAAGCGAATGTCCTATCTGAACTCATTGACCGAATCGGCAGCGAGGCGTTTCTTCAGACATGCTTGCGCATCTGCCGTCTGGGGTGAATCGATGCTGGCCGCACGCCCACTTCCCGGAATCGACGATGTGCTCGCAGCGGGCGAGATCGCATTCGACCGGCTGACCGAGGCGGACTGGCTGGAGGCGTTCGCCGGGCATCCCCGGATCGGAGAGCGGGGGGATGAAACCGCCAATCAGGAGCAGGCCGGCGCCGCCCGGGCGACGACTGACACCCTGGACAACATCGCGGCCGTCAACCGTGAGTATGAGGAGCGGTTCGGGTTCACCTATATCGTCTATGCCACCGGCAAGACGGCTGAGGAGATGCTGGCGATCGCACGGGCACGGCTGGACAACAGCAGGGAGCAGGAGTTCGAAACTGCCTCCCGGGAACAGCGGGCGATCACGGATACCAGACTTCGAAGAATGTTGTGCGAAGGAGACCAGAAGTGACGTCAGTAAGTACCCATGTCCTCGACACCTCCAGCGGCGAGCCAATGGAGGGGGTCACCGTCACCATCGAGCGCTCCCTCGACGGCCACTGGCAGCACATGTCCGATGGAGTCACCGATGTCAACGGGCGGATTGTGATGCTCGCCGGGGCAGTGTTCACCGGGGTCTACCGGTTGGTGTTCGAAACCGGGGACGCAGGCAACACCTTCTATCCGCAGGTCCACGTCGTGGTGTCTTTGGACGAAGAGGAGGATCACTACCACATCCCCCTCCTCCTCAGCCCCTTCGGGTACACCACGTATCGGGGTAGCTGAGAGTGGCCCGATTAGGCGATAACCGCTGGGGCAAGTCGGAGATCCGTGTCTCCAAGATCCACCGCGGAGAGACCCGCGACGACTTCTCTGACGTGACCGTCCAGGTCCTGCTCGAAGGTGATGTCGACGCCGCTCATACGGCTGGCGACAACCAGGCGGTGCTCCCCACCGACACCATGAAGAACACGGTCTACGCGATGGCCGAAGAGCACCTGGGTCGCGATCTCGAGGGTTTCGCTGACGTTCTCTGCAGGTGGTTCCTGGGTCGTGACGGCGTGGATTCCGCCACCGTCACGGTCGCCGAGAAACTCTGGGAGCGGGTTTCGGATACCGGGTTCGTGGGCGGGGGCGCCGAGAGGCGGATTGCCCGGGTGTCCGTTGGGGACGAGGCCGCCGGTACCTGGGCCGGGATCGAGGGCCTGGTGGTTCTCAAGACCAGAGGCTCAGCCTTCACCGGTTTCCCCCGCGATGACTTCACCCTTCTTCCCGAGGCCGAGGATCGGATCCTGGCCACATCGGTGACCGCCGACTGGCGTTATGACCCGGTTCCCGCAGACACGACGTCGGCCTGGGAAACCGTGCGCCGGACATTGATGGAGAGGTTCTTTGCCGATTGGTCGGCGTCGGTGCAACACCAGGGATGGCTCATGGCCGAAGCGGCCTTGGCGGCAGTCTCCGAGATCTCCGAGATCAGCCTCCACCTCCCCAACCAGCACCATCTCGCGTTCGATCTCACCCGATTTGGGATGACCGACGAAGGTGTCGTCTTCCAGCCGGTCTCGGAGCCCTACGGCGACATCGCCCTCACCGTCGTGCGATAGACACCATGGATATCTCCCAGGATCTAGCCCTGATCTTCTTGCTCATCGGCCTGTTCGTGTTCTCGGTGTTCATTTCTGCAGTGGAGACGGCCTTTCTCCGGATTCCGGCAGTGCGGGTCCACACCCTGGCGGAGGAGGGGAGTCGATCAGCCAAGAAACTGGCTCAACTGACCGACCGCCTGCCTGAGGTGCTCAACGCGATCCTTCTGGCCGCGCTGCTCTCTCAGATCGGGGCGGCCACCGTGGCCGGGATCCTCGCTGCCCAATGGTGGGACGCCCTTGGCGTCACCATCGCCTCGGCAGTCCTCACCTTTCTCCTCTACATCTACGCGGAGGCAATCCCCAAGACCTATGCGGTCCACCATCCGGACCGGGTGGCTCTCACCCTCGCCTACCCGTTGGCCGCGGTGGTGACGGTCTTGAAGCCATTCGTGAAGGTCCTGGTTTGGATCGCGGACATCCAGATGCCTGGCAAGGGAGTGGTGACCTCCCCGACTATCACCGAGAACGAGTTGCGAATGCTCGCCTCCAGGGCCGCCATCGAGGGCGAGATCACCTCCGATGACCTGGAGTTGATCGAGCGGGCGTTTCGGATCGGCGATCGCCAGGTCGACGACATCATGGTCCCCCGCCCCGACATCGTCGCGGTCGACGGCAACTCGTCGGTGGCCTTCGCCCTTCAGGCCGCTCTGGCCGCCGGCCATCGCCGGGTGCCGATCTTCGTGGGCAGCATCGACAACATCACTGGAGTGGTGAAACTCCACAATCTGATCCAGGTGCCCGAGGACCGGCGCGACGACCTCCCGGTGTCGAGGTTGAGCGAGGACGTGCTGGTGGTCCCCGAGTCGAAGCGTGTCCTGGGGTTGTTGACCGAGATGCAAGATGCCGGAACCCATCTCGCCGTGGTCGTAGATGAGTACGGGAGCACGGCAGGGTTGGTGACCATCGAGGACATCGCCGAGGAGGTCATGGGCTCGATCAGCGAGGGGCCCGACGAGGCGGGCGTCGTCCACGTGGCCGAGGACGAATGGCTGATCGATGGTTCCTTGCCCGTGGAAGATCTCTCCGAGATCCTCGACGAAGACCTCGACGACACTGACTGGAACACGGCGGCTGGGTTGGTCTTGAGCCTGCTCGGTCGTCTTCCCCACGTCGGGGACGAAGTGACCTTTGGCCACCACGTGCTCCGGGTGGTGAGCGTCCGCGGCCGCCGGATCACCCGGATCGAGGTGCGTCGGATCAAGAAGCCTTGATCGTCAGCTTCGGCCCTCCAAGATCCTGAGGAATGACCTGGTCCTGAGCTCATCCACGGTCAGGCCCGACCTGGCGATCGCCTCCTCCTCGGTTATTGCCCCACAGTTGATGGCACGAAGGAAGAAATTGAGGAGGCCTTGCCCGGTGGCGGCGTCGTCGAACACCTCGCCAACGAGCGTGGCCTTGGCTGCCGATTCGACGAAATTCGACAACCGCTCCCCGGCCTGGTCGAGGCCTTCTAGGAAGAAGGCGTACACCGCCGCGTAACGGGTCGGGAGTTGCGCAGGATGGAGATCCCACCCCTGGTAGTAGGCGTGGGACAGCGAGTGCCGGATGTGGTCGTAGTGAAGCCTCATCGCCTCGTGGACGGTTCGCTCGTTCTCGGCCTTCTCGGGATCGGTGAGGGCGTCGCCGCGGTGGATCGGCACCGGCATGACGTTGGTGGCGCCGTCTGAGAGCCAGACCCCGGAGCCGGCGAGACTCACCTGGAGCACGTGTCTGGCGAAGTCACACGCCGGATGGGTCATGGTCTGGTAGGCGGCGGTGATGTTCATCGACGCCGTGTAGTCGTAGGTGCCGAAGTGGGCGCCACGCACCCGGCCCCCACCCGCGTCCACCATCTTGCGCACCCCGGTGGTTCCATCCCGATCGATGACGGTCTGTGGCGTCTCCACCATCAGTTCCATCGGGATCGGAGCCACGCCGAGCTCCTGCTCCAGTTCGGCAAGCGCTTCAACCAGGACTGTCACCTGCTCCATGCCCTGAATCTTGGGAAGGGTGACTACGAAGCCCTCGGGAAGCCGACCCGAGCTCTCGGCGAGTGTGGTCACGAAGATGTCGAGGGTGCGAAGGGCGCGTCGCTGCAGTTCGCCGGATAGGGACTTGATTCGGATCCCGACGAAGGGGGGCAACAAGCCGCCGGCCATTCCGGTGGCGACCTCCTGGGCCGAGGAGCGGGCGTGGGCGTCCTCCTCGTCGTCGGGGCGGTGGCCGTACCCGTCCTCGAAGTCGAGTCTGAAGTCTTCCACCGCTTCCCGGGAGAGCTTCTCCCGAACCTGGGTGTGCACCTTGTCACTCAGCGATGAATCGATGCCCAAGACTTCCACCAGATGGCCCGGATCGGGGAGCCAACGCTCCAACGCCGTCTGGCCTAGCTCACCAAGACGTCCCGCAGTGGTGGAAGCGAAGAGGTGGGCTCCGCCGTACACGGTGTGAACCGGCTGACGATCCGGTCGCTCACCGGGGAAGTCGGCCTTGACCTGGGCAGACACCTGATTGAGCCGATCGGTCCATTCCGCCAGGGAGTCTTGATGCAGTGTCATGGTGAGGCGACTCTATGGCCGCCGGTAGCGTGGCGTTGATGGGAACCCTCCTGGTCCGCCACGCCCGCGTTCTGGCCACCATGGACGGGACGGAGATCGAGGACGGCGCAATTTTCGCTCGTGACGGCTGGATCGAAGCAGTGGGCCGCACAGCCGATCTGCCCGACGTCGCTGATGAGATCGTGGACCTCACCGGGCACGTCGTTCTCCCGGGTCTGGTCAACACCCACCATCATCTCTATCAGACCTTGACCCGTGTGGTGCCGGGCGCCCAGAACGCCGGTCTCTTCGATTGGCTGCGAACGCTGTATCCGGTCTGGGCCCGGATGACCCCGGATCACGTTCGGGTCGCGACGACGGTCGGCCTGGCCGAGCTCGCGTTGAGCGGATGCACCACCGCCTTCGACCATCAGTATCTCTGGCCCAACGGTTCGAAGGTCGACGACCAGATCGAAGGCACGGTTCCGGTGGGACTCCGGTTCCATGTCTCCCGGGGCTCGATGAGCCTCGGAGAGTCCGAAGGGGGCCTTCCCCCGGATTCAGTCGTCGAGAAGCCACAGGCGATCCTCGACGACTGCTCGCGGGTGGTTGGGTCATTTCACCAACCCGAGCGAGGGGCGATGACCAGTGTCGTGCTCGCCCCCTGCTCGCCTTTCTCGGTGACCACCGATTTGATGCGCGAAACAGCGGATCTGGCACGCGATCTCGACGTCACCATGCACACCCATCTCGCCGAGACTGCGGACGAGGAGGAATTCTGCGTCACCCGCTTCGACCGTCGCCCGGTCGGGCATATGGAAGATCTGGGGTGGGCCGGAGCCGACGTCTGGTACGCCCACGCCGTCCACGTGGCGCCCGACGAGATCGTCCGCATGGGCAAAGACGGCACCGGGGTGGCCCACTGTCCCACGTCGAACATGAGGCTGGCGTCAGGGCTGGCGCCGGTCGCCGGGTATCTCGACGCGGGGATCAGGGTGGGGCTTGGGGTGGACGGTTCGGCTTCGAATGACTCCTCGAACATGCTGGCCGAGGTGCGACAGACCTTGTTGCTGAACCGTCTCGCCGTCGCTCCTGGTGTTGGCCACGGTGCCCAGATGACGGCACGTGATGCTCTGATGCTGGCGACCGTGGGTGGTGCTGCCGTGCTCGGCAGGGACGACATCGGACGTCTGGCCCCGGGAATGGCTGCGGATTTCATCGCCATCGACTTCGATCGACTGGAGTTCGCCGGCGCGGAGCACGATCCGGTGGCAGCGATGGTGATGTGTGCCCCGGCCCGTGTCGACCATTCCTGGGTCGGGGGGCGAAGGGTCGTCGTTGACGGACAATTGGCCGGGATCGACATGAGCGCCCTTGTCACCGAGCACAACCGCCTTTCCCGAGCCTTGCTCGGGTAATTTCCTGATTGATGGAGGTTCAGCACCCGACGACAGTCGACGAGGCCGTCGCTGCCATGTCGGAAGGCGCCCTGGCCCTGGCCGGTGGGACCGATCTCATGGTCGAGATCAACTTCGGGCACGCCAGGCCCGAGAACGTGGTGGCTCTGCGCCGGATCAGCGAATTGGCCGAGTGGGAGCCGAATCAGATCGGGGCCGGGGTCACCTGGAGCCGTCTAGAACAGGGCGCCCCCCTGGCCCTGGCCCAGGCGGCCAGAACCGTCGGTTCACCGCAGATCAGGAACGCCGGGACCCTAGGTGGCAACGTGGCAACGGCCAGCCCGGCGGGGGATGGCCTCCCCTTCTTGGCCGCCGTCGATGCCTCGATCGAGCTGAAGTCGCCCGCAGGGCCCAGATCGGTCCCGTGGCACGATTTCTTCGTCGGAGTCAAGAAGACAGCACGTCTGGCCGGTGAGTTGATCACCGCGATCCGTCTCCCCGAGGCCATGCCGGAACGGCAGTCGTTCGGCAAGATCGGGGTTCGCAACGCGATGGTGATCGCAACGGTGTGTTGTGTGGTGACCAGGGCGTCCGGTGGCAAGACCACCGTGGCCCTTGGTTCGGTGGCCCCGACACCGATGCGGGCCCGTCAAGCTGAGGAGATGATTTCTTCCATCGCACGGCCCACGGAGGCCGACCTCGTCGAATTCGGCCGGTTGGTCTCCGACGAGGTGAGGCCCATCACCGATCACCGCTCCACCGAGGAATATCGCCGCTACGCCGCCGCGAGTCCTCGGCTAGGCGTCTTCTCGATCGGTGTCTGCGGTGATCGTCGAGTTCACCCTCAACGACACCCCGGTCACTGCGCGGGTGATGAGCCCGGGGAGCGCTCTCGACGTCTTGCGGGATCAATTGGGCATTCTCGGGCCGAAGAGTGGCTGCGAGCAGGGCGAGTGCGGATCCTGCTCGGTTTTGCTAGACGGGGCGGTGGTCTGCTCCTGTCTGCTCATGGCGGGCGATCTCCACGGCTCCGTCGTGGTCAGTGTGGAGGGGGTCGCCGGCGATGAGATTCATCCGGTGCAGGCTGCGATGCACGAGGCGGGAGCGGTCCAGTGCGGGTTCTGCACGCCGGGGATAGTGGTGGCGGCGGTCGACTTGTTCGAGCGAAACCCCCGTCCCACTGGTGAGGAGATCAAGGAGGCGCTGGCCGGGAACATCTGTCGGTGCACCGGCTACGGGGCCATCGTCCGCGCCCTCGAGGGGCTGTCAGGGGCGGCCGTCTCATGACGACACGAACCGATCGGCGGGCGATCCAGGTGGAGGGCACCATCGGCGAATCCCCGCTCCGCCCCGATGGGATCGCCAAGCTCAAGGGGCAGTTCGAGTATGCCCAGGATCTCGAGTCAGAGGGGATGCTCTGGGGAGCAACGGTCCGCAGCCCGCATGCCAGCGCCCTCATCGAGTCGATCGACATCGCTCCAGCACTCGCCATCGGCGGGGTTCACGCGATTCTCACCGCCGCCGACGTCGCGGGACGGCCGTCGTTCGGCCTTGAACATCCCGATCAACCGGTGCTCGCCAGTGACGTGGTCAGATTCTGGGGTGAGCCGGTCGCCATCGTCGCCGCCGAAGACCCCGACACCGCACGGATGGCTGCCGCGGCGGTCAATGTCGTCTATCGGGAGCAGGTGCCCCTGGTCGATCCCGACGAGGCCGATCTACGTGACGAAGTGTTCCGCCGGATGCGGGTCCGTCGTGGTGATCAGGAGGTGACCGGACCGGTTGTTGTCGAGGGTTTCTACGAGGTCGGGATGCAAGATCAGGCGCCGCTAGGGCCGGAGGCAGGTCTCGCTATCCCTGATGGCCAGGGTGGGGTTGATCTCTACGCCACCAGCCAGTTCGTCCATGTCGACCATGAGCAAATCGTGGCCAGCCTCGGACTGCGTCCCGAGGCAGTTCGATCACATCCGACGGGGATCGGCGGGGCTTTTGGAGCCAGAGAGGATGTCAACCTGCACATCCATCTCTGCATGCTCGCCCTTCACAGCAATCGCCCGGTGAAGATGGTCTATCGGCGCTCCGAGTCGTTCACCGGCCACGTTCATCGTCATCCGGCACGCATGTGGTACCGGCACACCGCTGACGAAGAGGGCCGGTTGCTCCGGGTCGAGGCCCGGATCGTGATCGACGGGGGGGCCTACGCCTCGACTACTTCTGCTGTCCTCGCCAATGCCTGCTATTTCGCAGTCGGGCCTTACCGCTGCGACTCGGTGTCGGTCGATGGTGTTGGGGCCCGGACCAACAACCCGCCGTGCGGGGCGATGCGGGGTTTCGGGGCGGTCCAGTCGTGTTTCGCCTATGAGGCACAGATGGATCGTCTCGCAGAGGCCCTGGACATGGACCCCCTCGAACTGAGGCGGCGCAACGTTCTCGCTACCGGTGATCAGATGTCCACCACCGGTCAGCGGATCACGACTCCACTCCCCACCGCCGAGGTGATCGAGACCCTGCGAGCAATGCCCCTTCCCGAGGTCGAAGGAGCGGCTCTGCCCGGGGGTAGCGGGCTCACTTCCGAGCCCAAGGACGTGGTGCGTGGCGTGGGTTATGCACTCGGGATCAAGAACCTTGGCTTCTCGGAGGGATTCGACGACTACGCCCAGGCTCGGGTCCTTCTCACCCGTGAGGGGGCCGTTGTGGAGACCGCGGCCATCGAGGTCGGGCAAGGGCTGGTGACCGTGCTGGCGCAGATCGCCCGTGCCGCCCTCGGGGTTTCGAAAGCGGAGGTTCGTCACGTGGACACCTCGAGGATCGACTCGGCGGGGTCGACCTCCGCCTCCCGCCAGACCCAGGTCTCCGGCGGGGCCACGCTGGAGGCGGCGAGCCGGCTCCGGGAGCGGATCCTGGAAGCCCTTCACGGCGACGATCTCAACGACGATGGGGTGTGGCGGTCTGGTGAGTTGATGATGCCGATGGCCCAATTGACCGAGGAGGTCTGGGAGGAGACGGTCACCTTCCGCCACCCGGCCACCGAGGCTCCCGACGCCGACGGTCAGGGCCATGTCCATGCGGACTTCGCCGTGGCCGGTCATCGAGCGGTGGTCGACGTCGATCCGGAGTTGGGGATGATCAAAGTGGTCCGTGTGGACACAGTCCAGGATGTGGGCAAGGCCCTGAACCCGGGCTCGATCCGGGGTCAGATCGAAGGTGGGATCATGCAGGGAGTAGGCCTGGCGATCATGGAGGAACTGGTGATGGAGGGCGGTGTGATCCGCAATCCGAACTTCACCGACTACCTGCTGCCGACGATCCTGGATGCGCCCGATGTCGAGGCGGTCCTCATCGAGGAGGACGGCTCCGTGGGGCCCGTTCGGGGCGAAAGGAGTAGGGGAGCCACCCACCATCTCTTCGACCGCTGGCCGTGGCGGCTGCGATCCGCCTGGCGACCGGACGTAGGCTGAACCGGGTCCCGATTCGGCCCCAAGACATCTCGCTAGGAGAAGACTGATGGACCTGCGTCGATTGATCAACGAGCTGCCCAAGACCGAGCTCCATGTCCATATCGAAGGGACCTTGGAGCCGGAGTTGCTGCTGTCGACGGCCGTCCGCAACGGTGTGGAGCTTCCCTTCGAAGACGTCGACGCCGCTCATGCTGCCTACCAGTTCGGCGATCTCCAGTCGTTCCTCGACATCTTGTACCAGGGGGCGGCGGTCCTGCAGACACCGAGGGACTTCTACGAACTGATGTCGGCATACTTGCGCCGGGCGGCTGGCGACGGGGTGCGACATGCGGAGATCTTCTTCGACCCTCAGACCCACACCGAGCGGGGAGTCGGCTTCCCGGTGTTCATGGAAGGCTTCCGCTCGGCGATTGCTGACGCTCGATCCGTGATCACAGCCGACCTGATTCTGTGCTTCCTGCGTCATCTCAGCGGCGAGGAAGCGGTGGCCACCCTTCGAGAGGCCGAGCCGCATCTCGAGGGTGTGGTGGCGGTTGGGCTCGACTCCACCGAGATTGGGAGACCGGCGGAGTTGTTCGAGGAGGCCTTCGACAGGGCGAGGGGACTGGGGTTGAGGACGGTGGCCCACGCCGGCGAGGAGGGCCCTCCAGAGAACATCGTCGCGGCGTTGGACGTGCTCGGTGCGGAGCGAATCGATCACGGGGTGCACTCCGTTGACGACCCTGAGGTGGTGCGCCGGCTTGCCGTCGAAGGGGTCCCGCTCACGATGTGCCCGATCTCCAATGTGGCTTTGAAGGTGGTGGACCGGATCGAGGACCATCCGCTGCCTCACCTGATCGAGGCCGGGGTCAAGGTCACGGTGAATTCCGATGACCCCGCCTACTTCGGCGGGTACATCGGTGACAACTACCAGGCCCTGGCTGATGGGCTCGGCCTGGGGCCCGCGGATTTGGTGGCTTTGGCGAGGAACTCGATCGAGGCCTCATTCCTGGACGCGGGGCGCAAGGCAGAGTTGCTGGCCGAGTTGGAAGCGGTGGCGTCGGAGTAGCCCCCCTCGGTCGCACTCGCTGCGCTCGTTGGCGACCGGTCCCCCCGCTGCGCAGGGGGACAACCCATTTCTGTTGTTGTCCCCCCTTTCCGAAGGGGGGACCGCCTGAGCGGAGCGAAGGCGAGGGGGGTTAGCCCTCAGCGTGGGAGGAGGGCCAGCTGACGGGACAGGGCCACCAGCCGACCGGACTCGTCCCAGACCTCACCGTCTTCCTCGAGGAAGCCACCGGTGACAAACCTGGTGGTGAACTGGCAGCGCAGCCAACCCTCGACGTGGGTGGATCGGATTTGGGTAGTCATCTCCAATGTCGGGGTCCATGCCAGGGGCAGCGTCGTGTTGAAGATCGCGGGTGGGAAGGCGTCGACGACCAGCAAGAGGGTGAAAGGGGTGATGGGCTCATCATCCAGCAGCCGGAACCAGCCACGCATCAGCGGCCTGCCCGATGGCCTTCCGAGCAGGGTCACCGCGTCTTCGGGATGGATTCTCTCCTCCACCTTGTCCATGAGGGGCGGTGGCAAAGGGCCGTCGACCGCGGGCAGGGCACGGACGCATTCATCGGGGGGCGGGACGTCGGGAACCTCGGCGTTGACGAGGAGGGTGTCGCCTCGATCGCGGTCGGCCTCGGAGAACGTGCCGATCAAGGCCAGGCCCACTCCCGCTTCCGTTCCCAGGTCGGCTCGCACGGTCGAGAAGGTCCGGCCGGACCTCACGATCTCGGTGCTGATCGAGACCGGCCCGGGCTTGCCCGGGCGGGTGAAGTGGGCGGTGACGCTCACCGGAAGTCGTCCTCCGGCAGCCTCCGACATCGCATGAGCCCCGATCGCCACCATGTAGCCGCCGTTGGCATTGTCGAAGATGTCCCAACCGGGCTGGATCTCCCCGGCCCAGGTGGTCTCATCGACCCGCTGCACCGCAGTCGCGGCCTCAAAGATCATTGGATGTCCAGGCTCCCGCCCGATGTGACCTGGCCGATCAGCGCCGGGTAATGCTCGGCTGTGGCATCAACTACGGCATCGAAACCATCGGGACCCACGATCAGACAGAAACCGATCCCCATATTGAAAGTCCGCAACATTTCCTGATGGGTCACCCCCACGCGCTCGATCATCTCGAAGACTGCTGGGGGTGACCACGTCGCGGTGTCGATCCGCGCCCCGAGATGGCCGGGCAGGGCACGTGGCAGGTTCCCGACGAGCCCTCCGCCTGTGATGTGGGCTGCGGAGTGGACGGCGCCAGTGGCGATTGCCTTCTGCACCGCCGGCCAATAGATGACCGAAGGTTCGACGAACGTCTCCAGATGCTGGTCGAGACTGTCGGCGAACAGCGAGCGGATCAGTGAGAAACCGTTGGAGCGGAGGTTGGGGGATCTGAGACCCACCACCAGGTCACCCTCGGCGACACGACCCGGGCCCAGTTCTTGCCCGCGCTCGACGATCCCCATCACCGCGCCGGCCAGGTCCACCGCGTCGGGCTCCATCACGCCGGGGTGCTCGGCGGTCTCCCCGCCAAGCAGTGGGCAACCGGCCTGGCGACAGGCGGCAGCAATCGAGGAGACGATCGTCAGATCGCGTTCCTCGTCGAGAGCCCCCACGGCCAGATAGTCAACGAATCCGATGGGCCGGGCGCCTACCGCCCCCAGGTCGTCGACACACATGGCGACCAGGTCGTTGCCCACGCCATCCCATCGCCCGGACCGTCTCGCCAGTTCCAGCTTGGTACCGACGCCGTCCACCGACATCATCAGGACCGGACGCTGGTATCCGTCGGGGATCTCGACTCCGGCGGCGAAGCCACCGAACCCCCCGATCACGCTTTTCGCCCAGGTGGCGGTGACCACCGAAGAGATGTTGGCGACGTGTCGGTCGGCGCTTTCGAGGTCGACCCCCGCCTCCCGATACGAGGTCATGCTCAGGAACGCTCGAGTTGGAACTTGTCCGTCACCTCGGGGATGTCTGTGGGGTACTCCCCGGAGAGACAGGCGGTGCAGAATCCGGCGTCGGCAACACCAGTGGCGCCGAGCAGGCCCTCCAGCGACAGGTAGCCCAGCGAGTCGGCGCCGAGATGCCCGCGGATCGCCTCGACATCCATGTGGGAGGCGATCAAGGTCGATCGGTCCGAGGTGTCCATTCCGTAGAAGCAGGGCCAGCGGTAGGGGGGCGAAGAGACCCGCAGATGGACTTCGACGGCGCCGGCCTCCCGGACAAGCTGGACCAGCTTGCGGGTCGTCGACCCTCTCACGATTGAGTCGTCCACCAGGATCACCCGCTTCCCGTTGAGGTTTTCAACGATCGGGTTGAGCTTGAGCCGGATCCCTCGGTCCCGGATGCTCTGCGTCGGCTCGATGAAGGTGCGGCCGATGTAGCGGTTCTTGACCAAACCGTCGGTGTAGGGGATGCCGCTGGCTGCTGCGAAACCCTGGGCTGCCGGGATCCCCGACTCGGGAACCGGGACCACGATGTCGGCGTCAGCGGGGTGCTCGGCGGCCAGGACCTGACCCATCTGATGACGGGCCCCGTGGATGCTCCGTCCGTACATCTGGCTGTCGGGGCGTGCGAAGTAGACGAACTCGAAGAGGCAAAGGCCGGGTGTGACCTGCTCGAAGGGTGAGTAGCTGTGAACACCGCCGGCGTCGATCACCACCATTTCGCCGGCTGCTACCTCGCGCGACGAACCGCGAGCCGATGAGATCCAGGGCCGCGGTCTCGGAGGCGAGGACCCAGCCGCCGTTCGGAAGGGAGCCGAGACAGAGCGGGCGGAACCCGTTGGGATCACGCAGCCCGACCACCCTTCCCTGATCCATGATCACGAGCGAAAAGGCGCCCTTCCAGCTGGGGGCGACCTTCATGATTGCCAATTCCAGCCCACGGGCGTCGGACCGCTCATCGTCGAGCGCGCGGGCGATGCCTTCGGCCATCAAGTCGGAGTCGGTGGTGGCACCGGAGATACCCAACGTCTCGGCGAGTTGACGGGTGTTGGTCAGATTGCCGTTGTGACCCAACGCCAAACTGGTGTTGCCCACCTGGCGATGGGCTGGTTGGGCGTTGGCCCAGTTGTTCGAGCCCATGGTCGAATATCGGGTGTGCCCGATCCCGACGTGGCCGTCGAGACCGGCAAGGGTCGACTCGTCGAAGACCTGTGCCACCAACCCGAGGTCCTTGAAGACGGTGACGGTCTCCCCGTCGGAAGTGGCGATCCCGGCCGACTCCTGGCCCCTGTGCTGCAGTGCAAAGAGGCCGTAGTAGATGAGATTGGCGGCACGCTCGTTCGGGGTGTACGCAGCGATGACTCCGCAGGCCTCACCGGGCCGTTCGAGTGGGGCGTTGTCAGCCTCGTTGGGCACGTCGGTCATGGTAGGCGGCCGGCGAGCCGACCTATTCACCGCTTACCTGAGGTATGCAGCGCCATATATGGCGTCAAACGAGCAGAGAAACGGGTCAGACGTCGATCAGCCTGCGCCCTGGAAACTGTTGCGGACGGGCTTCGCCGAACCGGCGTAGCTCATGATGTCGCAGAAGACTCCGACGATGGCGCCGAGGATCCCCCAGGGAACCGCGGTGTCACCTCCAAGGACGAACCCGACTGTGTACAGCACGGTGGTCCAGGGAAGGAAGGCGATCCCCAAGACGGGTATCAGCCAACCGTTGTAAACCCGGTCCACCCAGTCGGTGAGGAGCCAGAGGGCAACCATGGTCAGACGAGGGCTTACGACAAGGAATACGACGAGCAGGCAAGGCATCTGGTTCTCAACTTTCCTGTGGCGAATCTAGTCAAAGGCGGTCCACCGACAAGGGCGATCGATGTTTGAAAGTCGACAAAACGTGGAATGACACCATCGGGCCGCTCGCTCCGAGCGGTTCGGAGGCAACAAATGAACAATCGGTTGACCAAAGGTCTGCTGGCTTCGGCACTGGCATTGAGCTTGCTGCTCGTCGCCTGCGACTCCAACAACCCGGACGACGGCGGGTCCACGACCACGACGCCGGCCGGAACTGAAACCACTCTGGCGGGATAACAACAAACGAGCCCCTGAATCCCAGCTGCCGCCAGAGGAAGACGGGGCCCATCTCGGGCCCCGTCTTCGCGTCTCGGTCAGAGAAACCGGCGAATCCCCTCGTCCAGGGCTGCGGGAGTGTCGACCGAGAACCAACTCCTCCCATCTTCGCCCCACAGGCTCCAGATGTCCGGGGTCACTGCCTGAAATGAGACCCGATCGAGCAGGCTTTGCATCGAGCCCTCACCACCTGCTTCTTCCATTGCCATCTCGGCAATCGCCTTGGGATAGACCGCGCAGGTCACCTGACGGACACCCACGGCATCGACCGGGACGACAGGGATCTTGGATTCGAGCTCGACGAGCCGGGCGAGAGTCTCGGTGCGAGCAAACGGTTGGTCGACGGCGACGACGAGGACCCGGTCATCTTCCATTCGCTCCAAAGCGCCTGCGATTCCGGCGAGTGGGCCCCGGGCCGGGACCATGTCCGGCCAGCACTCGATCCCCTCTCGTTCGGCGCCGAGCAGGACGATATGGGGAACGGACTCACCCAGAGCGGTCACGACCCGCTCCAACATGGTTTGGCCGTTGACCTCGACGTCGGCCTTGTCCACTCCCATGCGGGAGCTCCGGCCGCCGGCGAGAATCGCGCCGAGTGTGCTCATCGGACGCAGGCTAGGTTGAGACGGGGAAGGAGGCCCATGTCACCGGCTGCTCGAAGTGTGTTCGCCTGGAGCTTCTACCTGCTCGTTCTTGGAACCTGGCTCTTGGTGGCACCGAACACCCTGCTCACAATTCTCGGGATGGCTATCACCGAGGAGATATGGATTCGGATCGTTGGTGTGCTCGTGGTGATCCTCGCCCTGTACTTCTATGACGCCTCGATCAACGAGACCCGCCACTTCTTCATTGCCACGGTCCTCGCTCGACTCTTCAGCGCAGCTGCCTTCTTTGCCTTCGCGCTGACTGGTGAGCCATGGCAACTCGTCATATTCGGGATGGCCGACGCGGTCGGAGCGGCCTGGACCTATGTCGCGCTCCGCGCCCGACAGTCCATTGTCTGAGTCAGTCGCCGAGAGAGATACCCAGACTCCGGGCTGAATTGAGCCAGGGGTGGTCGAGGGGCACGAATTTGGTCATCCCCGCCGTTTCCTCGAGCGGCACGGCGACCGTTTCCTCTCCCCGAGCGGCGACCATGACCCCACGCAGACCTGCGTCGATGAAGTCGGCGCAGGCGGTGCCCAGCCTTGTTGCGAGCAGGCGGTCGGCCGCGGAGGGGGTGCCACCGCGTTGCACATGCCCGAGGATGGTGACCCGCGACTCCAGACCAGTCAGGTTCTCGAGATTCGCCGCGAGTTGCTCGGTCCGTTTCGACCGACTCTCCTGCAGATCATTGAGAGACTTCTTCAGCCGGCGCCGATCGGTCCCGATCGCGGCTTCGAGCTCCTCCATGATCGCTGCCTGGGTCGTTGCCTGCTCCAGCGAGTAGGCGCCCTCGGCGACAGCCACGATCGAGAAAGCGCTGCCCGCCTCCTTCCGGAGTTGGATCGAGGATGCAATCGCCTCGACATCATGGGGGATTTCCGGGATCAGGATGACATCCGCCCCCCCTGCCAGTCCCGAGCCGAGCGCCAGCCAACCCACGTCGTGACCCATGATCTCGACCACGATGATCCGGTGGTGGGAGTGGGCGGTGGAGTGGAGCCGGTCGATGGCGTCGGTTGCGATCCCCATCGCGGTGTCGAACCCGAAGGTGACGTCGGTCCCGGTGACGTCGTTGTCGATGGTCTTCGGCACCCCCAACACCCGGATCCCGACTTCCTCGAGCTTCATCGCATTGCGCATTGTCCCGTCGCCGCCGAGACAAACCAGCGCGTCGAGATGGTGATGTTCGACGATCTCGCTCATCACCGAGCGCCCGTCCATGGTGGTGCCGTCGGCCAGCTCCATCATGTCGACCTTGGCTCGGCTGGTGCCGAGCACCGTGCCACCCCGGGTCAGTATCCCGGAGAGGGCGTCGGAGTCGAGACGCACGTAGCGGTTCAGCATCAGGCCCTGGAACCCGTCTTTGAACCCGATGACCTCCATCCCATAGGCCCGCTGGGCCGCCTTGCCGATGGCACGGATCGCAGCGTTGAGCCCGGGGCTGTCACCACCTGCGGTCAGGATGCCGATTGTTCGCGTCACCTGCCGATGGTATCGGGTCCCCCACCCCCGTAATTGCGTTCAGAAGGTCCGGATATGACCCCTCACGCCCGCAATTACGCGGGAGGTGAGCGGGCTTAGGCCGATTCTTTTGGGAGCAGAACGAGGAGGGCCGCTGGGTCGGGCGGCAGGAATAGAGGTCAGCCTCGCATGCGGCGGGGAATCGCCTCCCGGTAGGTGTTGGTGAGTAGGTCCAACTCGACTTCCTGACCCGCCAACTTGAAGGAGTCGCCACCGACTTTGCCAATCCGTCTCGCCAGGCCGTCGGGGAGGGCGACGGTTCCCGGTTCCATCATGACGATGAAACGGTGGGGATCCTCGGAGAAGAGACCGGCGTCGTTCTCCACCGCGAGGTCGGCGCCCACGCCGGAGGCAATGCAGACCTCGGCCACCGCCACCACCAGGCCACCTGTGGAGAGGTCATGGAGGACCGGCACCTGATGGGCCAAAGTTGCCGCCAAGTCGGTCACCTGGACGGCGACCTCTGGCATCGGAGCGGTGGGTCGACCACGGAGGGCACTTTCAACAACTCGCTGGAAGGCCGACCCGGCCAGATTGTCGGTGGTCTCGGGCCCGACCTCCCAGATCTCCATGCCGTCCCTTGCCCGATTGAGCCCCGGAAGCCGGGCAGGGATCGGGTCGGCGAGACCGAGTAGACCCACCACCGGAGTCGGGTGGATGTCGGCGCCTTCGGTCTCGTTGTAAAACGAGACGTTGCCCCCGACCACCGGGATGCCCAAGGCCTCACAAGCCTCGGATATGCCCTCGACGCTCTCCCGGAATTGCCACATGATCTCTGGCTTCTCGGGGTTTCCAAAGTTCAAGTTGTCCACTACCGCCAATGGGCGGGCCCCGGTCATCGCCACATTGAGCGCGGCCTCGTAAACCAAGCGGGCGGCCCCACGTCGTGGATCGAGAAAGCAAAGACGGCCATTGCCATCGCTGGAAACCGCCAACCCCTTGGTTGTCCCCCGTATCCGCAGCAGCGAGCCGTCACCGCCCGGGCCCACCAGGGTGTTGAGGAACAGCATGTGGTCGTACTGCTCGTGGACCCAGGCCGAAGATCCGATCGATGGGTCATCCAGGAGCCGGAGCAGGGCCTCGACGGGGTCGATCTGCGTAGGGCCCGGGATCTCCCAGAGACTGTCGAGCCATTCGGGACGACCGACCGGGCGGTCATATAGGGGGGCGTCATCGGCCAGTGAGGCCGCCGGGAGCTCGGCGACGATCTCGCCGCGATGACGGACGGTGAGCGTGCCGCCGGACTTGACCTTGCCGACCACCGCTGAGTCGATCTCCCATTTGTCAGCAATCGCTAGGACCGCTTCCACATTGGCCGGGGCGACGAAAGCCATCATCCGCTCCTGGGACTCGGACATGAGAAGCTCCGGCGCGGTCATTCCCTTCTCCCTGACATGGACCGCATCGAGATCGACATCCATGCCGACTCCGGCCCTGCCTGAGGGCTCGGAGATGGCGCAGGCGAGCCCGGCCGCTCCGAGGTCCTGGATCCCAGCCACCAGCCCTGTTTCGAAAATCTCCAGACACGCCTCGATCAGCTTCTTCTCTTCGAAGGGATCGCCGACCTGGACGCTGGGACGCTTCTCCTGGGAGGCGTCGTCGAACGAAGCCGAGGCGAGCACCGAGGCCCCGCCGATCCCATCTCTGCCAGTCGCCTTGCCGAGAAGGACCGCCACGTTGCCCGGCTCCCCGGCGGTGCCAAGGACCAGCTGCTCCTCCCGGAGAATCCCCAGGCACATCACGTTGACAAGCGGGTTGCCGGAGTAGGTGGGGTCGAACTCGATCTCGCCGCCAACCGTGGGCACCCCCACCGCGTTGCCATATCCTGCGATGCCTGCCACTACGCCTCCGAACAGATACCGATTCTTGGGATCGTCCAGCGGGCCGAACCTGATCTGATCCCAGAGGGCGATGGGCCGGGCGCCCATTGTGAAGACATCGCGCAGGATCCCACCGACTCCCGTAGCGGCCCCTTGGTAAGGCTCTACGAAAGAGGGGTGGTTGTGACTCTCGATGCGGAGGGCGGCAAGCCAGCCATCCCCGAGGTCGACCACTCCCGCATTCTCTCCGGGGCCGACAACCACCCACGGGGCCTGGGTCGGAAAGCGGCGCAGGTGAGCTCTCGACGACTTGTAGGAGCAATGTTCGGACCACATGACGGAGTACATCGCCAATTCGGCGGGGAGAGGGTCCCGGCCCAGGATCCGGAGCACGGATTGGTATTCGTCGTCGGTCATGCCGAGCCGCCGGTGCACCGGCTGGCCGGTGATGGTCACGCCGGCACCAACGAATTGAGGAAACTCTCCAGGAGGACCAGACCGTCTGCCGACCCCAGCAAGACGTCCGATGCACGCTCGGGGTGGGGCATGATGCCGACGACGTTTCCCTCACCGTTGGAAACGGCCGCCGCCGAGCCCTGCGACCCGTTCGGATTGTCGACATAGCGGAGCACCACCCGCGCGCCCGGCTCCGGGTCCACCCAGTTGCCCTCGTAGGAGTTGAGCGGGATCCGGATCCGCTGCCCGATCTCGGCGTTGCGGGTCAGGATCGTGGAGACGTCGGTGACTTCGACCTCGATGAAACGGCAGATGAACGCCAGGTCTCGGTTGGCAATCAGGGCACCGGGAAGCATCCCGGCCTCACAGAGGACCTGGAATCCGTTGCAGATGCCGAGGACCGGTGAGCCCTCATCAGCCATTCGCCCTACTTCGGCCATCACCGGTGAGAACCTGGCGATGGCGCCTGTGCGCAGGTAATCGCCGTGGGCAAACCCGCCAGGGAGGATCACCCCATCGAAATCGCTGAGGTCGGTCTCGCGATGCCAGACCAGATCGGCCTCCGCGCCCATGGAGCGGAGGGCGTGGACCACGTCGCGCTCACAGTTGGTGCCCGGGAACACAACAACTGCTGTCCTCATTCGCCCACCTTGACCTTGAAGTCCTCGAGGACCGGGTTCGCCAGCAGCTGGCGGCACATCTCCTCGACTCGAGCCTTGACGTGGTCGGGGTCTTCGTCGTTGACATCGAGGTGGATGATGCGATCGACGCGGACCGCGTCGATGTTCTTGTGCCCGAGATCGGTGAGTGCCCGCATGATGTTGGTGCCCTCAGGGTCTGCGATCTCGGGTCGGCGGGTGATCTCGACGCTGACCCTCATCACGGGCTCCGGTCCAAGTAGGCGCCGAAGCTCTCGCCAGTGACTCGCTCGTAGGCCTCGACATATCGGGCACTGGTCTCCGCGACAACGTCCTCGGGGAGATCAGGGGCCGGGGGGGTCTTGTCCCAGGCGGTGGCGTCGAGCCAGTCACGCAGCGGCTGTTTGTCGAAGGAGGGCACGTCTTGACCCGGGTTCCACCGGTCCGCCGGCCAGTACCGCGATGAGTCCGGGGTCAGCACTTCGTCCACCAACAGCAGTTCGCCATCGGCAAATCCGAACTCGAATTTGGTGTCCGCCAGGATGACCCCTCGTTGCGCGGCGTATTCCGAGGCGCGCAGGTAGATGTCGACCGATCGTTTCCGCAGCTCCTCATAGAGCTCGTCGCCGAGCAGCGACCGGGTTTGGGATTCGGTGATGTTCTCGTCGTGACCCGACGTGGCCTTGGTGGCAGGCGTGAAGATTGGCTCGGGCAACAGGTCAGCCAGAAGCAACCCCGAGGGCAGATGCTCGGTAGTGGGCCCGCCCCCGTCGCGGTACTCCCGCCAGGAAGATCCGTAGAGATACCCCCTAACCACACACTCGACCTGTATCACCTCGGCCCGACGCACCACCATGGCCCTACCACTCAAGCTCTCACGATCGGTTGGAGTCAGACCGTCGATGCCGGTCAGGTCGGTGGTGACCAGGTGGTTGGGGGTGTCGAGAAGATCGAAGAAATGGAGGCTGAGGCCGGTGAGGACCTTCCCCTTGTCGGGAATCGCCTGGTTGAGCACGACGTCGTAGGCAGAGATGCGGTCAGTGGTCTCTATGAGGAGATGGTTTTCGTCGACCTCATACATCTCCCTGACCTTGCCCGATGCAACATGAGGTAGAGCCACCATGTGACGGCAGGGTAGTGGAGGGACCACTGGGCCCAACCACCGTCGCCGGGACCGTGCTCCGTAGCGAAGGGGCCCTTGTGCTCTAGATCGCCGACACCATTCGGCCCTACTTTGGTGACAAAGGAGGTTTCATGAAACTCCGGGATTTGATGACCCGGGATGTCATCACTATTGGCCCTGATGCATCTCTGAAGGAGGCGGCGCGCCGGATGATCGAAGCCAGCGTGAGTGGGCTGCCTGTGACCGGCGACGATGGGGCACTTCTCGGTGTGATCACGGAGGCCGACTTCGTAGCCACCGAAGCGGATCGGCGACAAAAGCAACCGGCCGGTCTCCTCCGCTTTCTCTATAAGGATGCGGAAATGCCAAGTCATGAGCGCTTCGTCGGAGACGTGATGACCACTGATCTGATCGTGCTCGGACCGGACGCCGATCATGCCGAAGCCGCCCGGCTTATGCATATGGAAAACGTCAAGCGGATCCCGATTGTCGACGAGAACCGCCGAATGGTGGGGCTGGTGAGCCGGTCGGACATTCTCAGGGTCTTCGCCCGCCCCGACACCGAGATCCTCGACGAGATCGAAGGCGAATTGATCGGACGAGTCCTCTGGATCGACCCCCGGCGCGTGGAAATCAAGAGCACGAACGGGAACGTTGTGCTCCGGGGTCGGCTCGAAACCCGGAGCGATGCCGAGCTCTTGGCCGAGTTCACAACCCGGGTGGACGGTGTGGTTTCGGTTGAGAATGACCTGGAATTCGACATCGACAATCTGAAGCTCGACATGACCGGCATCCCTCCAGGTCTGATGCCACGTCGCAACTGGACTGCGTAACCCCCCTAGCCGCGGCAAGGTGAGTGGGTCACCTGGTCGAGAGCCGACGCCAAGATCATCGCCCTGTTCACGGGCAAGGTGCACATCACCCTGTCGATGTGATGCTCCAGATCTAGGATCGATGGCGAAGTGGGACTCGTCCAATATGTGATCCTCCACCCATGGAGGGTGGCGATCACGGTGGTCGCCGGGGTGCTTCTGGGGCTTGCGGCTTTTTACGTGTACCAGGTGCAGGCAGCCCTCGACACAGTCGCGAGCGAGGAGTTCAATCCACAAGCCGCCAGGGCCGCAATCGATGTCACAGGCACCACATCACGCGACATCGTTTTCGTTGAGCCCGCCCCTTATCCCGAAGGTGAAGATCTGGCCGAGCAGCAATTGGAGCTGGCTGGCGAGTTCGATCTCACAGGGTCATTCGATCCGCAAGCTCTCACGCCCGACTCGTTCGGCGATCCCATCGATGACGAGCTCTTCACTTCCTATCTACTTGTTGGCGCAGACGCATCGGGTTTTCTCGCCGATGTGATCATCCTCGCCCTCCAGCCGGAGGACGGCTCGGATCCGATCATGGTGAGCCTGCCCCGGGATCTCTTCGTCTGGAACCTGTGCAAGCGGACACTGACCAGGCTCAACGAAGGCCTCGGTGGTTGCACCGGAGTCGCCTCGGGCTCGGAGCTCCTGGCGATCATGGTCGAGGACTACACCGGGATACCGGTCGACCATGTGGCGAGGGTCAACTTCGGCGGTTTTGCGCCGCGTCGTGGACGCCATGGGAGGAGTGACGGTTTGTGTCGACCACCCGACCCGGGATGCCAATTCAGGGCTCGACCTTGCCGACGCCGGCTGCCGGCGGGCAGACGGTGAGGTGGCTCTGGCGTGGGTCCGTTCCAGACATACCGAGCAGTTCATAGGCGGTGCCTGGGTAGGCGTGGCTGGGTCGGATTTTGCCCGGCAGACCCGGCAACAGGACGTGCTTTTCCAATTGGCAGGCAAGGCGGCAGGCTTCTCGTCACCGGTGTCGCTGACCAACAAATTGTCTGCTGTCTCCTCCTCCGTCCGACTCGACTCCTCGTGGACGTTCGGGCAGGCGATCTCTGCTGCCTGGCGCTATCGGGGAATCACCAAAGACTCAGTGGACCGTTTCTCGATCGAAGTGCAGAACTACCGGGCGCCCGGAGGGGCTGCGGTATTGCTTCCCACCTCCACCTTCAAGGATCAATTGGAGGAGTTTTATCCCCTCGATTGATACGTTCGGTCCCCAGAGGCGTAGGGTCGGTTCGTAGAAAGGAGGTTCTATGGGTTTAGGACCGATAGAGCTATTGGTGGTCGGGTTCCCTGGGAGCCAGTTCAACGGGGGGATTGTGCCCGCCTTGAAAGATGTGGTGCAGCGCGACATCGTGAGCATCGTGGACGGCCTTCTGGTCATGAAGGATCTCGACGGCAACGTGGAGTTCGTCGAAATCGAAGATGCCGGCGCCAATGACGATGTGGCCCTTCTGGCGGCGCTGATAAACGATGCCAACGGGTTGCTCAGCGATGACGACGCGTACTCGGTAGCCGAGGCGCTGGAGCCAGGAGACTCGGCCGCAATGTTGGTGTTCGAGCACACCTGGGCCAAGCCGTTCCGCGACGCGATCGTCAATTCGGGCGGGGTGCTTGTGGCCGACGTCCGAATCCCGGGGATGGTGGTGGACCAGGTCCTCGCCGACTTGGTCGACGCCTGATTTCGAGAGGAGACATCAAATGATTCGAAGAGTGGGACGTCGAGGGTTGGTGGGAACCATGGCTACTACTGCCGTCGTGGTGGGGACAGCCAGCGCAGTGTCAGGGTCTATGCAGAACAAGCAGCAGGCACAGGCCAATGCCGCGGCGCAGGAGCAGGCTGCCCAGCAGGCCGCTTTCGAGGCACAAGCCGGAGTGGCTGATCTCCAGGCCCAACTGGACGCCCAGCAGGCCCCAAATGTCGCGGTGGCGCCGAGTGGTGACATCACGGTCGAGTTGGAGAAATTGGGTCAGCTGAAGGCTTCTGGGGTCCTCAACGACGAAGAGTTCACGGCAGCGAAGGCAAAGCTGCTCGCCTGACCGTTTTCGGAGATGCGAAGACCACCGACGTGGTGGTCTTCGTCGCGTTCAGGCGAGTTGCAGTGAGCCGAGACGCTCGAAGACGATGGCTGAGGACTGGACAACCTTCTCCAAGGAGAAGCACCGGTCCAACTCCTCGTTGTTGAGGGTCACCTCAGGGTCCGCGGCCAACAGGTCGCGTAGATCCATGTCCTCGTTCCAGGCCCTCATCGCGTGCCCCTGCACGATCCGATATGCGGCATCGCGGGTGAGGCCCGTGTCGACCAGGGCCAAAAGCACCGCCTGACTGAAGACGAGCCCCCTGCTCGACTCGAGGTTGGACCGCATCCGATCGACGTCAACGACGAGGTTGTCGATCAGGCCGCGGAACTTGACCAGCATGTAATGGAGGACGATGGATGCGTCGGGGAGGGCGACCCTCTCCGCCGAGGAATGAGAGATATCCCTCTCATGCCATAGCGCAACATTTTCGAGGCCGACCTGGGCGTAGCCGCGGAGAAGGCGTGCCATACCGGTCAACCGCTCGGAGAGGATCGGGTTCCGCTTGTGGGGCATCGCCGACGAGCCCTTCTGCCCTTTGCCGAACGCTTCCCTGACCTCGGAGACCTCGGACCGTTGGAGATGTCGAATCTCGGTCGCCGTCCGCTCGATCGAGGCCCCGGTGAGGGCGATGGCCTGGAGATACTCGGCATGACGGTCCCGAGCGGTCACCTGGGTTGATGCCGGCTCGATGCCGAGGCCCAGGGATTCGCAAACGTGGCTTTCGATCTCTGGCGGGAGATGGGCATAGGTGCCCACGGCCCCCGAGATCTTGCCCACGGCGACCGCCTGGCGTGCCGCCACCAGACGGGCGTGGTCCCGCGAGAGCTCGAATGCCCAACCGGCGAGCTTGAGCCCGAAGGTGGTGGGCTCGGCCCAGATACCGTGAGTGCGCCCGATCATGAAGGTCTCCCGGTGGTCCCCGGCCTTGGCCTTCACAACGTCAAAGAGGGTCTCCAAAGCGTCGAGGAGGAGGTTGGATGAGTCCATCAGTTGGGATCCGAGAGCGGTGTCGAGCACGTCCGACGATGTCAGCCCGTAGTGGACCCATGCCCTGGCTTCGTCACCAGCGGCCTCGCCGAGAAGATCGACGAAGGCGGCCAGATCGTGGTTGGTGGTCTCCTCGCGAAGAGCCACTTCCTCCGGAGTCGGGCACTTGACTCCGCGCAGAGCCTCGGCCACGGAGTTCGGGACCTTGCCCAGCGAGGCCCAGGCCTCCAGTGCGAGGACCTCCACCTCCATCCAGGTCTCCAGACGGTGCTGATCGGACCAGATCCGGCCCATCTCGGGGAGGGTGTAGCGCTCGATCACGGTCGCGATGATGCCACGCCGGTTAGCGTCGCCCGCCCATGCGCCGCATAACCATCGATCAGGCTCGCCGTTACGCCCTGGCCGCCCAGGGCTTCACCGAGCCACGCGCCCTCGGGTCGGATCGACGTCCGACATTTCCGGCGGGTGGTGGATCGGTCGCTTGTCATTCAGCTCGACTCGGTGAACGCCTTCAGCCGGACCCATTATCTGCCCTTCTTCTCGCGTCTCGGCCCCTACGACCGGGACGCTCTCGACGACTGGATATGGCGATCGGGGGAGATGTTCGAGTACTGGGGCCACATGGCATCGGTACTCCCCATGAGCGACCACCGGCTGTTCCGATGGCGCATGGAGAGGGGATACATCTGGACTTCTGCCGAGAAGGCGCTGGCGACCCGGCCCGGATACCTGGATGCCATCTACGAAGAGGTCCGGGAGCGGGGCCCGCTGCAGACCTCCGATCTCGAAGATCCCGGGGTCAAGGACCCGAATGGCTCGATGTGGAACTGGTCGGACGGGAAGGTCGCCCTCGAGATGCTGTTCGTCCAGGGGCGGGTGGCAGCCGCAGATCGTCGCAATTTCGTTCGGATGTACGACATCGCCGAGCGGGTGATCGCTCCCGAGCACCTGCAGACTCCGACGCCCCCTACCGAGGAGGCGCAATCGGTGTTGTTGGAGCGCTCTGCCCGGGCATTGGGGGTGGGGACGGCCGACGACATCGCCGACTACTACCGGCTCCGGATGCCGGTCGCCAAGCCACTCATCTCCGAAGCTGGTCTCATCGGGACGGCTCGTGGAGGTCGAGGTCGCCGGATGGGATAAGCCTGGCTACCTCCATCCCGAGGCGCGACTGCCCCGGAGCGTTGAAGGGCGGGCGCTGCTGTCTCCGTTCGACAACCTGATCTGGTACCGGGACCGCGTGGAGCGCATGTGGGACTTTCACTACCGGATCGAGATCTATGTCCCCGAGCACAAGCGGATCCACGGGTATTACGTGCTGCCATTCCTGCTCGATGGCGATCTGGTGGCGAGGGTGGACCTCAAGACCGACCGCAAGGAGGGGGCCCTGCTGGTGAGGGGTGCCTTCGCTGAGCCAGGAGCGGACAAGGTCAGAGTGGGTCGGGAACTGTCCGAGGAACTGGAGTTGGTTGCCACCTGGCTGGGGCTGGGCGGGTGGAGGTGTCGAAAAACGGGGATCTGGCTGCGTTTCTGTGATGCCCCCTCGGCCAGCGATGCCCCCTTAGGGGGGACCGCTCAAGCGGAGCGAGAGCGATTCGGGGGGTTTGGGCCGACTTAACTAAACGCGCTGATGCCAGTGATTGCCTGACCCATCACCAGGGTGTGGATCTCGTTGGTGCCCTCATAGGTGAACACCGTCTCCAGATTGGCCATGTGCCGCATCACCGGGTACTCCAGTGTGATCCCGTTTGCCCCCAGGATCGAACGGGCGGTCCGTGCCACGTCGAGTGAGTTCCGCACGTTGTCGAACTTCCCGAAACTGACCTGCTCCGGGGTCAGCTTGCCGTCATCCTTGCGTCGCCCCAGATGAAGCGCCAGCAGGGTTCCCCGCTGCACCGCAACCATCATCTCCACCAGTTTCTTCTGGGTGAGCTGGAACGAGGCGATCGGCTGGTCGAATTGGTGGCGCTCGATCGAGTAGTCCAGGGCGGCCTCGTAGCAGGCTCTGGCCGCCCCGATCGCTCCGAAGGCGATCCCGAACCGTGCCTCGTTGAGACAAGAGAGCGGTCCCCGCATCGAGGCCACGCCGGGGAGTACGAAGTCATCGGGCAGCCTCACATCGTCGAGGATCAGCTCCGAGGTGACCGACGCTCGCAGCGACGCTTTCTTCTTGATCTCTGGTGCAGAGAACCCGGGGGTATCGGTGGGGACGATGAAACCCCGCACGCCTTCGTCGCTGCGGGCCCAGACGATGGCGACGTCGGCGATCGAGCCGTTGGTGATCCACATCTTGGTCCCGTTGAGCACCCAGTCGGATCCATCCCGTTTCGCATTGGTTCGCATCGAGGCCGGGTCCGAACCTGAGTCCGGCTCGGTCAGACCGAAGCATCCGATGACCTCGCCGCTGGCCATCCTGGGCAACCAGGTCTCCTTTTGCTCCTCGGAGCCAAATTTCCAGATGGGGAACATCGCCAGAGAGCCCTGAACCGAGACAAAAGAGCGGATTCCCGAGTCGCCGGCTTCCAATTCGAGACAGGCCAGCCCGTAGGCGGTGGCGGAGGTCCCGGCGCAACCGTATCCCTCGAGATGCATGCCCAGAAGGCCAATGTCGCCGAACGCCTTGGCCAACTCGGCCTGGGGAAGCTTTCCCTCATCCCACCAGTCCCCGACGTGTGGAACGATCTCCTTCTGCACGTAGTCACGGACGGTGCCACGAAGCAGCTTCTCCTCGTCGGAGAGCAGGGCGTCGAGGTCGAGGAAGTCGCGGGGATCGGGCGTGTCGAAGACGATGTCACTCATTCGAGGTCAATGGTATCCGCAACCGCGGATCTCTATCCGGCCAGGGTCTTGTTGGCGAGGTCGACCCGGTAGTCGGCGAGCTTTTGCCGCAGCTCATCGTCGTTGAGAGCGAGGATGGCCACGGCCAGAAGCGCCGCATTCGGGGCGCCGTCGATGGCCACGGTCGCCACCGGGATCCCGGTCGGCATCTGGACTGTTGCCAGCAGGGAATCCATTCCGTCGAGCGAGGCGTTGAGGGGCACGCCGATCACCGGGAGCAGTGATTTGGCGGCCATCACACCGGCGAGGTGGGCTGCTTTGCCGGCGCCGGCGATGATCACCTCAAAGCCCTGGTCGGCGGCGGTGGCGGCGAATTCGATCGCCTGATCCGGGGTCTTGTGCGCCGAAAGGACTCTCGTCACATGCTCGATCCCGAACTGTTCGAGCATGGCTCCGGCTTTCTCCATGACCGGGCGGTCCGAGCCTGAGCCCATGACGATGGCGACTTTGTGTGGCATGACCCGGACGCTAACCGAATGCTCGACTCGTCACGCCGGCTCGATCGGGCGCTCCATCGCCACCGCGTCGAGAGTCACGCCGTCGGGCATGGTCACCACGAACGGCTCCACCTCGACGAACCCGAAGGCTTTGTAAAGGGCGACACCGGGGAGGGTGGCGCCGAGGTCCAGCATCTGAAATCCTTCGTCGCGGGCGGCGTCATGCCCCGCTTTGAGGATGGCCCGGCCCAGCCCTCGCCTCGTCCAATCGGGGCGAACGAACATCGCACGGATGTGGGCGGCCTCCGTTCGCGGGTCGAGAAGACGGTTGTCGGCCTCGCCGTGCCCGCCCGAGCCGGTGTAGAGCAGGCCGCGCCGGCTCCATCCCGCCGCTGGCAACGATCTCGCCGTCCACATCGTGGACGAAGTAGGTCTGATCGGCCAAGAGCATGGGATCGACGTGGGCGACATGAATCGCTGCGCTGGCCGTCTGTCGTTCGTCGTAGAACTGCGGGAAAAGCTCGAGTACCGCAGCCCGCATCACCTCGGTGATCGCGCCGGTATCAGCCTCGGTGGCGATTCGGAGAACCGGCTGCATGAGGCGCGGTAGTAGTGGTGTGTCGGAATGGTTGTCAACCGCCAGATCCGACTATCATCGAACGTATGTTCGCTGTAGATGTGATCCAGCCATCGCTATTCGGGGACACCGATCCCAGCCCGGACCTCGAGTTCGGCGGGCTGGAACGGATCGATCTCGATCCGCTGAGCTGGCTCGACTTTGCCCCGGATGGCTGGCCGGTGACACCCGGCTGTTCGATTTCCTCACCAGGACCGTCGAGTGGCAACAGCCCGAGGTGCGCATGTACGAGAAGATGGTGAGAACGCCCCGACTCATCGGCCAGGTCGATGCCAGTTCTCATCCCGTCCTGGAGTCAATGGTCGATCTCCTCTCCGATCGCTATCGGATCAGCATGGATCGGGTCAGTGCCGGCTGGTACCGGATCGGGGCCGACTCGGTGGCCTGGCATGGTGATCGGATCGCCCGTGAGCTTCCCCATTCCATCGTGGCGACGGTCTCTCTAGGTGGGCCGCGGCGCTTCTTGATCAGGCCCAAGGAAGGCGGCGAGTCGATGGCCTTCGATCTGGGCAGCGGCGACCTCCTGGTGATGGGAGGGGCCTGTCAGAGATTGTGGGAGCACACGGTTCCGAAGGTGGCATCGGCGCCGCCGCGCATCGCCCTGATGTTTCGACATCAATACGACTGAGGACCCCAGCGATGTCGGTCCGATATTGCATCCCGGGCCAGCTGACGGCCGACACCGCTTCGTAGGCGCGGTCCCGTGCCTCCGCGATCGTGGCACCCATCCCCACCAGATTGAGGACCCGGCCGCCGTCGACCAGCAGGCGCTTGCCGTCCCGTCTGGTCCCACTGTGGAACACCAGGACATCGTCGGGAACGGCATCGAGGCCCTTGATGACATCACCACCGACCGGTGACTCCGGATAACCGGCCGCGGCGAGCACCACATTGACCGCCGCCTGATCTGACCACGACCGGGACCGCTCCCTCCAGCACCTCGATCAGGTCGGACTCGAGTCGGGGAAGGACTGCCTGGGTTTCGGGGTCGCCCAGCCGGACGTTGAACTCCAGAGACACTGGGCCCGTCCTTGGTCAGCACCAGACCGGCATAGAGGAAGCCTTGGAACGGCGAGCCGTGCTTCGGCCATCTGGGCCAGGGTGGGCTCGATCACGCTGGCCATCACCTCATCGACCAGGCCCGCCGGGAGATCGACCGGTGAATAGGCACCCATCCCCCCGGTATTCGGGCCCTGGTCCCCGTCGAGGAGGCCGCTTGTAGTCCCGCGCCGGGGTCGAGAGGGGATCGCTCCGTGCTCGGTGCACACCGCGAAGACGCTGACTTCCGGTCCCTCGAGGAAGTCTTCGACCACCACCGGCCCTGACGGCAGCCAGCGGTCGACCCAGGCGACCGCTTCGGCTCGGGAGTCGGTGACCAGCACCCCTTTGCCGCCGGCCAGGCCGTCGGCCTTGACCACGTAGGGACCGTCACGCTCGGCCAGGTACTGCCCGGCCGGCGCCGGGGTCGGTGAAGGACTCCGAGGCCGCGGTTGCCACCCCGGCCCTCCTCATGACCTCCTTGGCGAAGGCCTTGGAGGATTCGAGATGGGCGGCGGCCCGGGTGGGCCCGAACACCGGGATTCCCAACCTGGACACGGCATCGACCACTCCTGCCGCCAACGGGGCTTCGGGACCGACGACCACCAGGTCGACATCCTGAACCCGGGCCATCGCGGCGATGGCGCCGACGTCGGT
The DNA here is from genome assembly GCA_963778755.1 of uncultured Acidobacteriota bacterium. Taxonomy (GTDB): domain Bacteria; phylum Actinomycetota; class Acidimicrobiia; order Spongiisociales; family ZC4RG35; genus JALYNX01. Next base: position 89,684 of record CAVZVJ010000010.1, read on the forward strand.
GACCGCGATGCCCTCCACCACCGGGCCCAACTCGGCCAGACCCGGGTTGCCGGGGAGGGAGATCAATTCGTCGACCCGTGGGGACTGAGCCAGCTTCCAACCCAAGGCGTGCTCCCGGCCGCCACCGCCAACGAGGAGCACTCTCATGAGACTTTGATCAGCTGACTGCGCTCCGCGCCCACCGACACCCAACCGATGGGGACGCCGAGGGCCTCCTTGATGTAATCGACATACTCCCGGGCGGCCGCGGGTAGATCGGCGAAGGAGCGGACGCCGGTGATGTCCACCTTCCATCCCGGCAGTTCTTCGTAGACGGGCTCGCAGTGATAGAGCACGCTCTGCTGCGAGGGGAAATGGTCGTATCGCTCGCCGCCGCTGACATAGGCGTTGGCCACCTTGATCGTGTCGAAGGCTGAGAGGATGTCCATCTTGGTCAGGAAGAGGCTGGTGAAAGTGTTGACCCGGGCCGCGTAACGGAGCGCCACCAGATCGAGCCATCCGCACCGACGTCGTCGCCCGGTCACGGTGCCGTACTCGCCACCCAGCTCGATCATGGTGTTTCCGATTTCGTCGTCGAGCTCCGTAGGGAAGGGGCCGGTGCCGACCCGGGAGATGTAGGCCTTGGCAACGCCGATGATCTCCCCGATCGCCTTGGGCCCGATCCCGGTGCCGACCACGGCCCCTCCGGCGGTCGGGTTCGACGAGGTGACGAAGGGGTAGGTGCCGTGGTCGATGTCGAGCAGGGTCCCTTGGGCCCCTTCGAAGAGGACCTCCTTGCCCGCCTGCAAGTCCCTCCCAGATCAACAGTGAAGTGTCGGCGACATGGGGTGCCAACCGCTCGGCGTAGCCCAGGTATTCGGCGACGATCTCATCAGGATCCATGGGCAGGCTGTTGTAGATCCGGGGCAGCACCCGGTTCTTCTCATCGAGAGCGGCTTCGACCTTCTCTCTGAAGATCTTGGCGTCGAAGAGATCCTGGACCCGATCCCAACCCGGGCGTATTTGTCGGTGTAGGCGGGCCCGATTCCGCGCTTGGTGGTGCCGATCTGGTTCTTCCCCAGATAGCGCTCGATCATGGCATCGAGTTTGCGGTGGTAGGGCATGATCAAATGGGCGTTGGATGAGATCCGAACCCGAGAGGGGTCGAGACCGCGGCCCGCCACCATCTCCATCTCATCGAGCAGCACCTTGGGGTCGATGACGGTTCCGGAGGCGATCACCGGGGTGCAGTGCGGGTAGAGGATTCCCGAGGGGATCAGGGAGAGCGCCAGACGCTGATCGCCGACGACGATTGTGTGACCGGCGTTGTTCCCGCCCTGGAAGCGAACTACGAAGTCGGCTTTCTCGGCGAAATAGTCGACAACTCGACCCTTTCCCTCGTCACCCCATTGGGCACCCAGGACTACGGTGGCTGGCATGACGTGGCGGGACGGTAGCGGCTCATTTCTCCCCCCAGGAGCGAAGCGACGTTGGGGGGAGTACCGGCGAAGCCGGGGAGGGGGGCGCCTGTGACGGCGCCAGAGTTTCCCGGTAGTTAGAACCGAAACACAGTGTTCACATTTCCGCAACCACCGAGAAATCCCCCACAGATAGAACGCATCTGTTCACGACTGACACAATCGAAGGAGGCACCGTGACCAAGACGCCAGCCGACGTCTTGTCCCTCATCAAGGACGAGGGGTACGAGTTCATTGATCTGCGATTCTGCGACCTTCCGGGTCAGGTCCAGCACTTCACCGTCCCGGTTCGCGAGCTGACCGAGGACTCGTTCCAGGACGGTTTCGGGTTCGATGGTTCCTCGATTCGAGGGTTCCAGGAGATCCAGGAGTCGGACATGCTCCTGATCCCTGACCCCACTACCGCCGTGGACGACGTGTTCCGTGAGCGCAAGACCCTGATCCTCTATTGCTTCGTGAACGACCCGGTGACGGGTGCCCCCTATGACCGCGACCCCCGTTATGTGGCGAAGAAGGCAGAGGAGTATCTGAAAAGCACCGGCATCGCTGAGACCTCGTACTGGGGCCCGGAGGCCGAGTTCTATATCTTCGACGACGTCCGCTACGGGCAGAACCAGTATTCCGGCTTCTACTACGTCGACTCGGTCGAGGGCTCGTGGAACTCAGGGGAGTACGAGGAGGGCGGCAACCTCGGGTACAAGCCGCGATACAAGGAGGGCTACTTCCCGGTGCCCCCCACCGACCATTTCCAGGACCTCCGCTCGGAGATGACGGCCAACCTCGAGGCGGCCGGGATCCGGATCGAGGTCCAGCATCACGAGGTCGGCACGGCCGGGCAGGCCGAGATCGACATGCGTTACGACACGCTGCTACGCACCGCTGACAACGTGACCCTCTACAAGTACATCGTGAAGAACACCGCCTGGGCGGCGGGCAAGACGGTGACCTTCATGCCCAAGCCGATCTTCGAGGACAACGGGTCGGGCATGCACACTCACCAGTCGTTGTGGAACGGCGATACCCCGCTCTTCTTCGACGAGGCTGGCTACGCGGGTCTGTCCGATATGGCGCGCTGGTACATCGGCGGTCTGTTGAAGCACGCGGCGGCGATCCTCGCCTTTGCGGCGCCGACCACGAACTCCTATCACCGGCTGGTTCCGGGGTACGAGGCGCCGGTCAACCTGGTGTACTCGAGCAGGAACCGCTCAGCGGCGATCCGCATCCCGCAGTACTCCCAGGCGCCGGGGGCCAAGCGGCTCGAATTCCGCTGCCCTGACCCGTCCTGCAACCCGTATCTGTCGTTTGCGGCGATGCTGCTGGCGGGTCTGGACGGGGTGCAGAACCGAATCGAGCCCCACGACCCGGTGGACAAGGACATCTACGACCTTCCGCCGGCAGAGCTCGCCGGTCTTCCTTCGGTCCCGGGGAGCCTCCCCGAGGCGCTCAAGGCTCTCGAGGAGGACCACGAGTTCCTGCTGGCCGGTGGTGTGTTCAGCGAGGATCTGATCCGGGCGTGGATCGACTACAAGATCGAGCACGAGGTCGACCCGGTGAGGCTCCGTCCCCACCCCTACGAGTTCCACCTCTATTACGACATTTGAGAGTCGCGGCGCACCGTCGGGTGAAGCGTCACGGAAATGTGGAAGGGGAGGGTCGCCGCAAGGCAACCCTCCCCTTTTCTATCAAGTGTCTCTAGCGGGAGGCCGCGTCGAGAGCGTTGACCATCCCGGATCCGAAGAATGACGTGTTCCCTTTTCCGCCATAGCAGCGAACAAGGTTCGGGTTGGGTAGGATTTGGGCAGCTGAGTGGAGTGGCACTTCGTGTGATCGCTGCAGCGACCGCTCCTGAGGACCAACCGGGGTGTTGCTCACGGACCAAGGCAGCCACGCCGGCCACATGGGGCGAGGCCATGGAGGTGCCGCTGATCCAGACGTAGCGTCCTCCGCTGCTGTCCAGCACGGCCCGACCGGCGTTTACCAAGGCTCCCCAGTTCGGGGTTGCGTCGGTGCTCGACCACCCAGCCAGGATCCGACCGAATGTCGTTCCTGGGGTCTGTGCGGCATCACCGCCGGGAGCGGTCACTGCCACCGGGCCGCCGACATTGGAGTAGCTGGCCAGCGTCGCGACGCCCGAGGCGGAGACGGTTATGACGCCCGGGATCTCGGCAGGGGCGACCCGGCAGTTGTTGCGGACCTCTCTGACGATTGCCGAATCCGGCGGCCAATCAGGGCTGATGTCGTCGATGACCGGATGACCAAGATCGGCGAACTCGTTGCCTGCGGCAGCAACGATCGACCACACCTCGCTGCTGCGCATACCGGGCCGCGCTCTGTCATGACCTTGAGCATGGCCTTTTGGTCGGCTGAGTTCTTGCAGTAGTAGAGGTAAGGATCTGCGAACAGGCTGAGATTCACAACGTCTAGACGGTGATCGCCTGCGTAACGGAGCGCCGCAGCGACAGAGTCGACGAAGCAGAACCCTGCGATGGTGCATGCCTTGAGGGCCGACGATCGTGGCGTCAGGTGCGACACCGATCGATGCCGATGCCGTTGAGCGGTGCGGCGATGGTCGTGGCGACGTGCGGTGCCATGACCTTGAAGATCCTGCACGGCAGCCTTGTTCGTGCAGTCGCCATTGGCGATCTCACCCGGATCTGCGGTAGGCGTACGCTATCGAAGATGAACGAGCAGGAGAGAGCGACGTCCAGGTTGGCGACGAGATCGGGGTGGGTCATGTCCACTCCACCATCGATCACACCAACTTTGACGCCGCTTCCGGTGGCCAATGCCCGCGACTCCGCTCCAACATGGATGGTGCGCATGTCCCACTGGCAGGCCGACAACGGTTCCGGCCCTGATGCGACTCCAAAATAGGCCTGGCACAAACCGCTCGCTGTTCCCGGGTCGTATGCGGCGGTTCCCGCGGCCATCGCCGCAGGCGCCGAGCCGAGAAGCAGGGCGGCGATGCCGATCAGAACGAATTTGCGCATATCGACTCCTTCTTTGACGCACTCATTCGGTGGCCGAATTGGCACCATATCACTCCACGCATCCGGTCGTTTATGGGTCATTACAGGTCGACTCGTTGCGGCTCCGTCCCCACCCCTACGAGTTCCACCTTTACCATTGGAGTTCTGATCATGCGGAAGCTGATTGCGTGGGTGTTCATGTACTCGCTCGACGGCCTTCTCGCCGACGAGGGCACCGAGTACTGGCAGTTCTGCTTCGGCCTGCCGGTCGACCCGGCGGAGCAGAAGGAGAAGATCGACCTTTACCAGAGTGCCTACGCCCACGTCATGGGCCGCGTCGCCTACGAGGCCATGGCCGAGCCCTTGCCCACGTCCGACTACCCGTTCTCCGGAATCATGAACGACGGGCGCAAGGTCGTCTTCTCCAGGACTCTGAAGACGGTCGAGTGGGCCAACACGACCATCGCCGCTGGTGACACGACTGAGGAGAACAAGCTCAGGCGAGGCGGCGACGGCCACATCATGGTCTGGCGCGGCGTTGGCCTCTGGCGGTCGCTCATGCATCTCGACCTGATCGACGAGTTCCGCCTGGACTTGCACCCCTACGTCGCAGGCGAGGGGTACCGGGCTGTTCGACGACGTCCCCAAGTCCTACCGGCTGACCTGGTCTCCAGCACCGAGTTTTCAACAACGGGATCATCGGGCTGCGGTACCGTCGGCACCGCTAAGGAGTCGCGCCAACTGCTGAATTGCGGAGCCGTTTGTCGCGTAGCGGTCCGCCGTTAGCCTCGATCGACACGAGCTGAGCGATGGGAGAAAGTGGACTCGAAGGTCGTCAGCAAAGAGCTTCGTGAGATCGTTCGCCCGGTGCTCCGAGACGTCGGTTTCACGAAATTCACCGGGCGGACCGTGTGGCGTTCCACAGACACCGCCAAGTGGGTTTTGAACTTCCAGTCATTCAGCGCGCACATCGCCGCCGGCGTGGGTTGCCCCACCTTCTCCTTTAGCCTCCGGCTGGGGATCTACTTCGACTTCGTAGCTTCGTCGGCTGGGCGGGAGGTGATCGCCGATCCCCAGGAATGGGAATGCACGTTCAGGTTCGCCGGCCTAAAAGGGCTGGAACAGCCTTGGTTTCGCCCTTATGGTCGCCTCCGTGCGGTGGACCGCGATGACGTGTGGTTTGTCAAGGATGATGGTTCGAACCTCAGCGAAGTGGTGGCCGACGTCCGTTCCGTCGTCGAGGGACCTGGCCTCGCGACCCTTGGCGCGTACCAGGACCCGTTGTATGCCTACTGCGCGCTATTCGATTACGCCCGACACTGGCCTCCAATGGCCCCCGCAGCCCAGATCGAGGTCACGCCCAGCGGGGCCTACGGATCCCCGCACTGGCGCGAAGTGGTGACGGCCCTCGGACATCACCTCGGGCGAGATCCCGAGGCAGAAGTCGAGTACGGGGCTTCCCGAGGACCTACTGAGCAAGGTTCTCGGTCGCTGACCTGCCGATCCCCCCTTGCCTTCCGATGTCGTGTTCCATCGACGACACCTGATTGCGCTGGACAATGCCCCGCTGACCAAGTACTCCTACGACTAGGCACCTAGTCAAGGAGTTGGCTTTGGGATCGGAAGACAGCGGCTTTCGCGAGGGCCTTCAACTGGCGGGGTTGGCCGGCTGGTCGGATCAGATCGAGGCCCTGGACAGGGAGTCGGTGCGATTGCACTCTGAAGCGCTGCCCGATGATGGGGACGTCGCGATCGGTGGCAGCAGACTGGGTGGCGATCCCGACCTTCCACCCACGGCGGTCTGGCCGGAATGGCGGGGAAGGCTCCTGTCATTTGTCGCCCAGATCGCACTGAGCGAGCTGCCGGAGTTGTTCGAAACGCGTCTGCCTTCAAGCGGCTTGCTGTCGTTCTTCTACGACGTCGAGCAGGAGGCTTGGGGGTTCGACCCACAGGATCGTGGTGCGTGGCGGGTGCTTTGGTCCTCCGAGCAAGAGCTCGAGCCAAGGAGCACGCCCGAGACAGTCCCCGAGGATGGGAGATATCAAGCCTGTCGGCTGGCAGGAACTGTCGAGATGAATCATGCTCCCTGGGAATCCGCCGAGCTCGACACTCTGGGAATGTCTCAGGATGAACTGTTTTCGTATGCCGAGGTGGTCGAGGAGGAGGATCCACCGGTTCACCGCCTTCTTGGCCATCCCGAGCCCATACAAGGTGACATGCAGTTGGAGGCTCAGCTGGTGAGCAACGGTCTCTATTGCGGCGACGAGTCCGGCTATGAGGACCCGCGGGCGGCGGATCTTCGCGATGGAGCGGTCGACTGGCGACTACTTCTCCAGATCGATTCTGACGATGCGGCCGGGATGATGTGGGGAGACGCTGGTCGTCTCTACTTCTGGATGACGGAGGACGCCATCGAGCGCCGGGATTGGGACTCGGCCTGGATGATCCTTCAGTGCGGCTGACGTCTCCCTTGCGTACTGCGTATTGCGGTGCCCGCCGTCAGGCGGGCATTAGAACACTTCAGGGCACCAGGGTTGGGGATCCCAGGTGAAGGCGGCGTCGGCCGCGGCCAGGGAAGAGGGTTCACCAACGACCCGACCGCTTCGTGACATCGCCCGCAGGTGAGATCTCCCCATGTAGATCGCGCTCAGGGCCTCGGCGTCGAGGGTGATCGCTGGCTCGGCGTCGGTCCTCTTGCACTCGGCACCATCGGGCGTGGCCACAAGGCGGTATCTGCCCTCGATGTCCCCCATTGGGTCGTGGACCTCGAGGACCACGTCCACCGGGGCCGAGTAAGACCGCGCCTCGAGAGCCTCTGGGACATCCATGATCCGCACCCAGAGGTTGTCGAATCTCTGGGCCTTGGCCCGTCTCACTCCGGCGAGCAAGTCGAAGAGTGGGTCTTGGATCGAGCGGCGCGGTGCGGTGACCTCCGCCACCAGGTCGTGGTTGAGGATGTAGCTCCACAGACCGGCCCACGACTCGGGTGTGGTCCCGAAGAGGTCCTTGATGGTGATCGTCCCGGCGCCATGGCCCTCGTCCCAATCACTCTTGGCCCGATACTGGACATAACCGTCGATCCCGTCTCGTCCTTCGACCACGCCGACCCGATATGAGGTGGCTCCTCCTCGTCTCGCCTCTGGGTCAGCGAGAACACGGTGCTCCCACCAGACAGGCGATCGAGCGAAGAAGCCCGGTGTCGTCGCCCACATGCCCGCGTAGAAACGCGGGAGAAAGGACTGGGCTTCAACGGCATCCACAAGATGCACGGGAGCAGGCACCGCTGCGGAGTTTCGGAACCCGACATGGTCTCGCTTCACCTTGACGTCGTAGTGGACCGAAGCTTGGCCGAACCCGTACCTGCCATAGATTGCGCTGTCCGAGGCCCAGAGGGCGGCGATCGGCTCGCCTTGACTGGACACCTCGTCGAGGTGAGCACGCATCATGCCGTTCAGGATCCCCTGACGGCGGTGGGTGGGTATCACCGACACGATCGTCGTCCCCCCGCACCTGGCGGTGCCTCCGGGGATCGCCATCTCGAGTGAGAAGGCTGCGGCGCTGCTCACCATCGTGGGACCGTCGAAGCCGATCACTGTTCGCTCCAGGGGAAGGAGTTGAAGGAAGTGTTCGTCTTCAGGCGGATCGAAGCCGAAGGCAAGACCCATCGTCCGAACCAAATCGGGGTACTCGTCGGGCTCGATTGCCCGAAAGACGACAGCCATCAGGCGTCAGGCGTTACGCCGGCCGCGTTCTTGGCGTTCTGGACTTCAGTGTCGAATCCGGCAGCGGATGTGGTGTAGGCCTCGACCGCTGCAGCCCTTAGCTCACCGGTGTCCGTGGAGTGAAGCCCGTCGACGGCGTCTTGCGCCGCGCCGGCGCAGAAGTTGATGGCCGAGACGAGTGCCTCCTGGTTTGTTTCCAACCCCGGAGGCGGTGTCAGTGCCGTCACCCGGTCTGCCAGGGCTTGAGTGTCGGCCACCACAGCGTCGAGCCTGGTCCCGGCTTCATCTAATTCGACTGTTCGGGGGTCGGCGTCGAATCCGTCGTTCACCGTCACCATCTCGGTGACCAAAAGCTGAAGCTCGCCGTTGATGGAGTCCAATTCGTCCAGATAGGCCTGCGCGGCGTTGGGAACTGTGGTCTCGGTGCTTGGCTGTGTCGTCCCGGTGCCCGGCACTGTGGTGGTCGTCGTTCCCAGCACCAGGGTCGTCGTTGGTGAGCCCTCGGGTAGGGAACTAACGAAGAAATAGGTGAAAGCGATCATCCCGAGAATCACCAGCGGGAGGATCCAGCGGCCCGGCTTCGGGTCGGGGTTGGCTGCCATTACGGGCGAAACGATAGCTTCAACCCCCTGAGTTCCCGGGTTGGCCCGCTCGCCGCCAATCACGACCCTCTTGAACGGCCCTCCCGGCATCCATAGGTTCGAGACCATGGAGAGGGAGAGAAACGAGGTCTACGAGCGGATCCCCTGGGAGACGCTGGAGCGCAAAGGTGGCGATCGGCAGTGGTGGATGATCGCCGTAGCGGGGGCGATCGTGCTCGGCGCCCTTGCCTATTCGTTTATGAGCAACCGTCCGATATCGGTGCCGGCCCAACCGGTCGAGGCGACGGCGACCACGGTGGCCGCGTTGCCGGTCGCAACTGTGGCGCCACCGCCGGTCGCTGATCTGAGTGGCCCGACAGTGGTTGCCGAGGCCGACCTGTACGCGGTCGATCCCGAGCGCCTCATCGACCAGGCGACGGCTCATGCCGAGTGGTTCGTGGCGGAATTCATCGGCGTCGACGGCTCCGAGGAGAGTCAGGCGACTTTGGCGTCACTGCTGCCGGCGGGGATTCCGCCGCCCGCCGCGCCCGAGTCGACAAGGGTGTTTGTCGAGTGGGTGAGAGCTGTCTCGGTTGAGGAACTGGCACCTCTTCACTATCGGGTGGGGGTCCTGGTCCGCTCACTGGTGGCCCAGGGTGAGGAGGCCTATCGCCGGGTGCCGCCGATGCTGGCAACGGTCGAGGTCATGGTCGCCGAGGACGGTGCCCGCGTGGTCTTGCCCCCGACTTTGACTCCGCTCCCAGCTCCTCAGCCAGAGCCGTTGACCCTGGCCGAAGTCCCATCAGATGTCCAGCAGGCGGCGATGACCAAAGCGGGTGCCACGGCTGTCGTCGGCGGAATTCAGACTGCGACCGGTGAGTGGGAGGTGGTCGTTGTCGCACCGGGTCCTGACGGTGTTTCCCGTCCTACCACGGTGAACGTGCCCTGATCAGCCGCTGAATTTGGTCTCTAGGATCGCTGTCGCCTCGGGGATGATCGATTCCCATGAGGAGTCGGGAGCCTTGGAGATGGTGACGAAGTCGGCGGTCATGAAGATGCTGGTGACCCCGGCTATGCCCAGCAGGCCGGCGGCCAGTGGATCATCAGGATTGGAACCGGCGACAAAGGTGGCGGGCCCGCCAACCGGTTCCCCCACCGAGAACTTGGCTGCGTTGGGGTTCGGAGTCGGGGAGACGCTTACCGGCATAGGTCGCCGAGGCTAATCGGGTGCCAACCACCGTCGGCGTGGATGTCGGGGGCACTTTCACCGATGTCGTTGCCTTCGACGGGGAGTCCCTGACCGGAGGAAAGCTCCCAACCACACCCGATCAGTCGGTAGGGGTGATGGATGGTCTCGCCGATCTGGTGGTCGGCCCAATCACCCTGTTTCTGCACGGGACAACCGCCGGCACCAATGCCTTGCTCGAAGAACGGGGAGCCAGGGTGGCGTTGGTCACGTCTGAGGGATTCGAAGACCTGATCGAGATCGGCCGTCAGGCCCGGCCATCTCTCTACGACCCGTTCGATGACCGCCCGCTCCCGCTGGTCTCGCGCGAGGCCCGAATCGGTGTCCGGAGCCAAACAAGGGAAATCATCGAACGGCTCGAGTCACTACAGCCGGAGGCGGTGGCCGTGGCTCTGGTCCGCTCCTACTCCGATCCGTCGTCGGAGGCCGAGTTGGCGATTGCGATCCACGATCAGCTCGGGGTCCCGGTGTCCACGGGCGCTGGTGTCTCGCCCGGCTTTCGGGAGTACGAGCGGATCGCCACCACCACTCTCAATGCCTATCTGTGGCCCGAAGTGTCGGGGTATCTACAACGTCTCGGCGACAAGCTTCCGGCATCGAGCCGGCTCGTGATGACCTCGGCCGGGGGGTTGCTGCCTTTCGAAGTGGGCTCGGGTCTTTCCGGGCGGTTGGTGCTCTCCGGTCCCGCCGCCGGAGTGGTCGCCGCAGCCGAGATGGCCAAGGCGAAAGGGCACCGCTCCGCGATCAGTTTCGACATGGGTGGCACTTCGACCGATGTGTGCCGGATCACCGATGGGGAGGTTGTGGCAGGAACGGGAAGGAAGGTCGCGGGTCGGGTGAACCGGGTGCCGTCGCTGCCGGTCAACACAATCGGCGCTGGTGGTGGAAGCGTCGGCTGGCGAGACGGGGGCGGAGCCCTCAGGGTCGGGCCAAAGTCCGCGGGCGCCATTCCTGGCCCGGTGGCCTACGGCCGCGGCGGCACGATGCCGACCGTCACCGACGCCAACGTGATCCTCGGCTTTTTGCCTCAAGGGCTGGCTTTGGCGGGCTCGGTGCCACTTGACGTCGGTGCGGCTGCCGCCGCCCTGGCTGCGTTGGGTCGAGGAGTAGGGCTGGGTGCAGAGGCCACGGCCCGGGGGATGATCGAGATCGTCGACTCCCACATGGAGCGGGCGATTCGGACTGTCTCTGTCGAGGAAGGGTCTGACCCACGCGAGGCGGCACTGATTGCCTTTGGTGGTGCCGGCGGTCTGCATGCCTCGCGGCTGGCCAAACGGCTCGGGATGCGGACGGTGTTGATTCCGCCGCTCTCCGGCGTGTTCTCGGCACTCGGCCTCTTGTTGGCGAGGCCGCGGGCCGATGCGATCCGCACCGTGTTGCTCGCCGAGGGGTCTGACCGGCTGGGTCCGGCCATCAAGCAAATCGGGGAGCAAGCGAGGGCTGCGTTCGACCAGATGAAGGCCTCAGGCCCCGGCGACGTCGTCGTCCAAGGCGCGGTTCGCTATGTCGGCCAGTCGCATGAGCTCCCGGTGGTCGCTGATCCCCAATGGCCCCTGCTGCGTTCCAGGTTCGAAGAGTCTCATCGCTCACATTTCGGATTCGATCGACCCGGGGAGCCGGTCGAGTTGATCGACATCAGTGCCGAGGTGGTTGGAACCGCCTCGTTGAGCTGGGGTGACCTTCCACCTCGGTCAGCTACCGCCAAGCCGGCGCCGGTCTCGACCACCGGCGAGGGACTGGTGGTTTGGGACCGTGACCATCTCCCTGCCGGTTTCGGAACCGAGGGTCCTGCGCTGATCGTGGAACGGGACTCGGTGACCTTGTTGGAACCGGGGGACCAACTGCTGGTCCACGACGACGGCACCCTGGAGATCAACCTGTGAGCAACCTCGTAGAGGGCGCCTGAGCGCCTGACCGGGAGTGGGAGTAGGGTCGCTCTATTCCGAGGAGCTCCTCGTTGTGGCTCCTGGATATCCCGCCCAACGAAGCCAAGGAGGACAAATGGCTTTCCACTCTCGAAATTGGCGGAACCTCGCGCTCGTCTTGCTGAGCGTCTTTGCGCTTGCCTTGAGCAGTCTCCCTGCGGGCGCCAAGCCGACAGGCGCCGTCAACGTGCAGATCCTGGCCATCAATGACTTTCACGGCAATCTGCAACCGCCCGCCGGTTCGTCGGGCCGGATTGGCCCTTCGGGCACTCCGGAGTACGGCGGCGCCGCCTTCCTCGCAACCCACCTCCATAATCTCGAAGCAACGAACCCCAACACGGTCATCGTTTCGGCCGGCGACATGATCGGGGCGAGCCCCCTGCTTTCCGCCCTCTTCCACGACGAGCCGACCATCGAGGCCGCCAACCTTTGGGGTGTCGACTTCAACGCTGTCGGTAACCACGAGTTCGACGAGGGCACTGCCGAACTGAAGCGTATGGCAGACGGTGGGTGTCACCCGGTCGACGGCTGTCAGGATGGCGACGGATTCAGTGGTGCGGATTTCCAGTATCTGTCCGCCAATGTGGTCAGCGAGCACAACGGAAAGACCCTGTTCCCGGCATACAAGATCCGCTCCTTCGCGGGCGCCAAGATCGCCTTCATCGGTCTGACCCTGGAAGGGACGCCAAACATCGTGACACCATCCGGAGTCGCGGGATACGACTTCCTCGACGAGGCGGAAACGATCAACGCGCTTGTGCCCGAGATCAAGGCTAAGGGCGCCGAAACGATTGTGGTTCTCATCCACGAGGGAGGGATCCAGACGCCATTGCCCGCCCTGGACAACATCGATGGATGCACTGGCTTTACAGGGGCCATTGGTCCGATCGTCGAAGCAACGGACGACGAGGTCGACCTTTGGATTAGTGGTCACACGCACGCCCCTTACAACTGCGTGATCGATGGAGATCCGGTCACCAGCGCCTATTCCTTCGGCCGGATAGTGACTGATATCGACATGACGATCGACCGAAGCACCGGACAGCCGACTCAGATCCTCATCGACAACAAGGAAGTGACAAGGACTGTCACGCCGGATCCGGCAGTGACCGCCCTGATCGCCAAGTACAACACGATTGCCGCTCCTCTGGCTAACCGGGTGATCGGCTCCATCACATCGAACATCACCAGGACACAAAACGCCGCTGGCGAGTCCGCATTGGGTGACGTCATCGCCGATGGCCAACTCGATGCCACCAACGACCCGGGATTCGGGGACGCGGTGGTTGCTTTCATGAACCCGGGAGGCATCCGGGCCGATCTCACTTTTGTGGGCAGCCCGGCCGGCGAGGGTGACGGGAACGTCACCTACGGGGAGATGTTCACCGTTCAACCCTTCGGCAACAGCATGGTCACGCTGACCCTCACGGGGGCTCAGATCGAGAGGTTGCTCGAGGAGCAGTTCCCGGGCTGCACCCTCGCCACGGCCCGCATACTGCAGGTCTCGGCGGGCTTCACCTACACGTGGAAAGCGAGCGGCCCGGTCTGTGACAAGGTGAATCCGGCGTCCATCTTGCTGAACGGCGTCACGGTCAATCCGGCGGCGAGTTACCGGGTGACAGTCAACAGCTTCCTCGCTGATGGTGGCGACAGCTTCCCGATCCTCATCCAGGGGACCGATCGGCTGGGAGGGGCGGTCGACACCGATGCTTTCGAGGCCTACTTCGTGACCCATTCCCCGGTGCCACCCGGCCTCCAGAACCGGATCACGGTCGTTCCATAGACATCAAGTGGAGCCCGGGCTTTGGGCCCGGGCTCCACTTGGAGATCAGTATGAGTGACCTGGTCGAACGGGCACGTGCCTTCGCCTCCACGTCTCTTGCCTCCGTTGCCCAGCCGGATAAGGCTCTGGGGATGCAGGCGTACATGAAGACCGACATGCCGTTCTACGGCGTGCAGGGCCCGGCGCGTGCGGTGATTCAGCGTCAGTTGTTCTCCGAGTTTCCCCCTGCCGACCCCGACGAGTACGAGGCGCTGATCCTCGGGCTTTGGGATCTGCCCCATCGGGAGGAGAAGTATCTGGCGCTGGGTGTCGCCGGTCACTTCAAGAAGTTTGTCGGCGTCTCCTCTATGCCCCTCTATCGACGTCTGATCGTGGAGGGCGCCTGGTGGGACTTCGTGGATGAGGTCGCCACCCACATCGTTCGTCGGGTGGTTCTTCAGGAACCGTCTTCTGCTTGGCCCGAGGTCGACACCTGGATCGATCATCCGGACATGTGGCTGCGACGCAGTGCCATCATCTGTCAAGTCGGGGCCAAGGAGAAGACCGACGCCGATCGTCTCTTCTCGTTCTGTGAGGCGAGGATCGAGGAGACGGAGTTCTTCATTCGCAAGGCGATCGGCTGGTCACTGCGCGAGTACGCCAAGACCGATCCTGACGCGGTTGCCCTCTTCGCAATGGATCATCGCGATCGGCTCTCCGGTCTCAGCTACCGCGAAGCGACCAAGCACATCCAGCATTTGATTTCATGACCACCATCGACGCGATCACGCTCGAGGTCGCCCGCAACCGGTTTGCAGCTGTGGCCGATGAGATGGGAATCGTCCTCCGGCACACGTCGCTCTCGCCAAACATCAAGGAGCGAGCCGACTGTTCGGCGGCAATCTTCACCGCCGACGGGGAGATGCTGGCCCAGGCCGAGCACATTCCGGTCCATCTCGGTTCGATGCCGGAGTCGGTGGCCGCCTGTCTTCGACAATTCGACCCTCGACCAGGAGCCCAATACGCGGTCAACGATCCCTTTGCCGGGGGCACCCATCTCAACGACCTCACGCTGGTAGCGCCTGTGTTCGTCGGTGGGGATCATGTCGGCTGGGTGGCCAACCGCGCCCACCACGCCGACGTCGGCGGTGAAGCCCCGGGGTCGATGCCGGCGCATGCGGTGACGGTCGATCAGGAGGGCCACCGGGTGCCACCAACCCTGGCGGTCTCCGACGGTGAGTGGGTCGAGGACTTCAGCACGCCCTTTGTCAACGCCTCCCGCACTCCCTGGGAACGTCAGGGAGACCTGGCCGCTCAGATCGGCGCCAATGCGGTGGGAGCCAGGCGATTCGCCGAGTTGGTGGAACACGAGGGGGCTGACCGGTTCACAGCGGTGTCTTCCGCCTTGCTCGACTACGGGGAACGCCGGATGACGTCGGCTCTGTCAGGCCTTCCCGATGGGGCGTTCGAGTTCGAGGACTACATGGAACTGGGCGATCGAGATGTGGCAATCAGGGTGCGGGTCGTCATCGAGGGGCAGAGCCTGACGGCCGACTTCACTGGGACTGACCAGCAGGTTGCGGCCAACTTCAACGCGGTGGAGGCGGTGACCCGGTCCTGTCTCTATTACGCGGTGCGGGTGGCCACGGACCCCACGATTCCCGCCAACGGTGGCTGCTACCGGTCATTGCGACTGATTGCGCCCGAGGGATCGGTCGTTAACGCCCAATTTCCGGCGGCGGTGGCTGCGGGAAATGTGGAGACCGCGCAACGGATTGCCGACGTCTTGTTGGGCGCCTTGGCGCAGGCGGCGCCGGATCGGGTTCCGGCAGCATCTCAGGGCACCATGAACAATGTCCTTATCGGGAATGACGAGTTCACCTATTACGAGACGGTGGGCGGTGGCCAGGGTGGCCGTCCGGGAAAGCCGGGTCAGTCCGGGATCCACACCGGGATGACGAATACCGAGAACACGCCGATCGAATCGCTGGACACCCACTATCCGTTTCGGGTCGAGCGTTACACCTTGCGTCGGGGCAGCGCAGGTCGGGGCCAGTTTCCCGGGGGCGAGGGGATCGAAAGGGAGATCGTGTTCGAGACGGCCGCAACGTTGTCGCTAATGGGCGAGAGAAGGCGCAACCGGCCCTGGGGCCTGGCCGGGGGCGAGCCTGGAGAGCCAGGCGAGGATTGGCTGACCAGAGGTGGGGAGCGAACTCGTTTGCCGGGCAAGACGACGATCGAGGTGGAGCCGGGCGACCGGCTCGTTGTTCTCACCCCGGGCGGCGGCGGCTGGGGCAAGGGGTAGGAGGTTGTCCCCCTGCGAAGCGGGGGGACCGGTCGCCAGCGAGCGAAGCGAGCGCGGCCGAGGGGGGTGTGCCCAAGTGTCCCATTAGCCTCCGACTCGATGTCCCTGATCTCGGATCTCGAAGGCCTTCTCGGCGCTGACCGCGTGCTCCACGAGCCAGTTGAGCTCTATCTCTACTCCAAGGACGCTTCTTCCCTGGTCCGCGGCCATCCCAACTGCGTCGTCTTTCCTCGTACCATCGAGGAGGTTTCAGAGATCGTCAAGGTCGCCGAGAGCCATCAAGCCCCAGTAGTGGCCCGGGGCGCCGGAACCGGGCTCACCGCGGGGGCCAGCCCAACCGAAGGCGGGGTCGTTGTGTCGACCACCTCGCTCAACTCGATCGACATCGACTCTGAGAACCGCTCGGCGTGGGTCGGCGCGGGGGTGATCAATCTCGATCTGACCAGGGCCGCGGAGCCCTTCGGTCTCCAGTTCGCCCCCGATCCCTCGTCACAGTCGGCGTGCACCGTCGGCGGGAATGTGGCCAACAACAGCGGCGGGCCCCATTGCCTGGCCGAGGGAAGCACCACCAGCCACATTCTCGGTCTCGAGGTCGTTCTCGCCGGTGGCGAGATCATGGTGTTGGGTGGTCTTGCTCCTGACACCCCGGGTCTTGATCTCAAGGGCCTGATCGTGGGCTCCGAGGGCACCTTGGGTGTGGTCACCAGGGCGCTGGTGCGTCTGATCCCGGTCGACCCTGATGTGAGGACATTACTCATCGACTTCGATCGAGTCGGAGACGCCTGCGGCACGGTCTCGGACATCATCGCCGCGGGCTGTGTGCCCGCCGCCCTGGAGATGATGGACCAGCGGATGATGCAGGCCGTAGAGAACTGGCTGCAGGCCGGTCTCCCCACCAATCGGGCGGCGATCCTCCTCATCGAGTTGGTCGGTGAGACTGCCGGCGTCGAAGCCGAGTCGGCCCTGGTTCAAGACATCGCCACCCGCCGTAACTCGCAGGCGATCCGGGTGGCGGCGACCGAGGCCGAGCGCCAACTCCTTTGGAAAGGTCGCAAGTCGGCCTTCGGGGCGGTTGCTCAGCTGGCGCCTGACTACTACCTCCACGACACGGTGGTTCCCCGAACCCGACTGGTGGAGACGATGCTCGAGGTTGACGAGATCGCCGATCGTTACGGCCTCCTCCTGGTCAACGTCTTTCATGCCGGAGACGGCAACCTCCATCCGTTGATCGCCTTCGACTCCTCGGACCCGGTCGCTGCGGAGAAGGTGCGCCAGGCCGGAGACGAGATCGTCGCCCTTTGTCTCCGAAATGGGGGCGCCTTGTCCGGAGAGCACGGGATCGGTGTCGAGAAGCGGGATTTGATGCGGTTGAATTTCGCTGAGCTCGACCTCGATGCCCAGGCCAGGCTCAAGCAGGTGTTCGATCCGAACGGAACCTTCAACCCGTCCAAGGTTCTGCCGCAGGGATCGCTTTGCTTCGATTTCGGTGGGGTCCGCAAGGAGATACCCGAGGGAGCCTGGGTTTGACCGTCGTTCCCGGCGCCATACCGGCTGCGCTTCGGAGCATGGAAGCCGAGATCCCGCCGGGCTCGATGGCGGGGAGCGGTTTCGCTCCTGCCTCCCCAGAAGACGTCTCGTCCGTCCTCCGTTTCGCCACCGAGCACCAGCTGACGGTCCAGGTTTGGGGTGGTGGGTCACATCAGGGTTACGGCCGCCCGGAGAAGCCAGATCTGGTGCTGCTGACCCACCGTCTCGACACCGTCGAGGCCTGGGAGCCCGACGACATGACCCTGGTGCTCGGCTCGGGAACGCCGGTCGCCAAGTTCGAGGAGATGCTGGCCGGGCGAAATCAGACCGCGGTCATGCCCGAGCATCCCGGGCTGTCGACCATTGGTGGTGTGATTTCGGCTGGGATCTCTTCTCTCAAACGCGCTCGTCTCCTTGGCACCCGGGAGCGTCTCCTCGAGGTCACGATGATCACCGGGGATGGCCGTCTCGTCCGGGCAGGGGGGAGGGTGGTCAAGAACGTCTCCGGGTACGACCTTTCTCGATTTGTGGTCGGCGCCTTTGGTGCCATGGGAGTGGTGGTCTCCGTCTGTCTCAAGCTGTGGCCGGTCCCGCGGACCAAGGCGATGGTCACCAACCCTGATCCTGAGCGGCTGCACTTGCTGTCGCGTCCCCTCGCCGTGCTCGAAACCAACGCAGGAATCGGGGTCTTTCTTTGGGGAATCGACCAGGAGGTGGAGTCCAGTGCCGCGCGGATCGGCGGGGAGGTCACGCAGGGACACGACTGGCCGACCGATCCCGCTGGCGGCTTCAAATGGTCACTTCGGGTGCCTCCCGCGTCGACCGCGGCTGCGATTTCCCAGCTGCCAAAGGGCTGGCGATATCTGGCCATCCATGGGGTCGGCGAGATTCGTCTCGGCTCCGACGACGTGGAGGGCGCCGCCGGGCTTCGGGAATGGGCCGAAGCCAATGCCGGGCGGTTGGTGGTGGTGGACTCACCGCTGGATTCCCTCTTCGATTTCGATCCCTGGGGGGCTGTGCCCGAGGGTCTCGAGATCCAACGCCGGCTGATCGGTCAGTTCGACCCAGCGCGGGTGATCAACCCAGGCCGGCTTCCGGGTGGTATCTGATGGGCTGGGTCACCGCCGAGCATCCGACGACCGACGAGTTGAACGCTTGCGTCCAGTGCGGGTTGTGTCTCCCCCATTGCCCCACCTTCCGGCTCACCGGACGGGAGACCGCATCGCCACGGGGCCGGCTCCATGCAATGAGCGCGGTTCACGAAGGAGTGGTCGAAATCGATGCCACTTTCCAGGGAATCATCGACTTCTGTCTGGGTTGTCGCGCCTGCGAGCCGGTGTGCCCCGGTCTAGTCCCCTACGGACGGACCTTGGAAGGGACCCGCGCCGAGATCGTGGCCCAACGCCCCTCACTGTCACACCGTCTCCGTTCTTTTCTGCTCGGTTCGGTCCTCGGCTCCAGGCGGTCGCTCGGACTGGGAACGGGAGCCCTCAACCTGGCTCAGATGACCGGAGCCACCAGGTTGGCACCGAGGCGTTGGCGCCGGCTGGCCTCGGGGATGAGGGGTTTGCGGAGTCGCCCCGGCTCGGTGGTCGGTCATATTGGGGGTGACGGAAGAAGCGGCCGGGTGGCGATCCTCGCGGGATGCATCCAGGACCAGTGGTTTCAACCGGTCAACCAGGCCGCGGTCGCTTTGTTGGAGATGGCCGGGTACCGGGTTGAGGTGCCTGAAGGGCAGACCTGTTGCGGCGCCCTCGCAGCTCACGACGGGAAGGCGCCGGAGGCGCATCGGCTTGCCGAGCGCAACACTCCGGTATTGAGCGGCTATGACATGGTGGTGGCCACCGCCGCTGGATGTTCGGCACATCTCAGGGACTACGACCATTGGGCGGAGGATGGAGAGACGGTCGGCATGGCCGCCCTCGACATCACCGTGGCGGTGGCTCGTGCCATCGAAATGGGGTTACTTCCCCGGTCTGTCGCCCGATGCCGGCCCCATCGGAGTCCAGGACCCTTGCCATCTCCGTCATGCGCAGAAGGTCACCGCCGAGCCCCGCCTGATCCTGGAGGCCGCCGGCCACGAGGTGGTGGAGATCGATCCGGCCGGGATGTGTTGTGGGGCGGCCGGTCTCTACACCGTCCTTCAACCGGAGGCTTCACAAGAACTCGGAAACCGAAAGGCCGCGCAGGTGCGTTCTACGGGGGTGAAAAACGTGGCTTCGGCCAATCCCGGCTGTGAGATGCAGTTGCGAAGCGCATTGGGCGACGGATTCGAGATCGCCCATCCCATCGAGTGGTACCTGCAAGCCATCAATCGGGAAATGCCGGGCGGTATCGTCGCCGTCTTGGAGGAGTCACGTTGACCGAGAGCGCCAGCCGCACCGACCCGCTCGCCATGGTCAAGCGTTACGCGATCCTCGCCTATGGGGCCTTCGGAACCATGCTCGACGTAGGGCTGATGGTCCTGGGGAGCCTGCTGGTCGGTTTGGCCATTGCGGTGCTGCTTGCCGGCTTCGAGATCGTCAATGTCGTCCAGGAGCTGTCCACCGGCGGGATGCTTGCCTCCGCCCTCGTGCTCGGCATCGTTGGGTTGTTCTGTATCGGGGTTGCGTCTGAGGGCCCGCTGGGCAGAGGCCGGAAGCTCGTCGGATTCCAACTTTGGGAGGTGGGGATCGGGCGAACAGTGGCCGTGTTTCTGGTCGGGTTCGGGGCGCTGCTCCTTTACGGGGTGATCAGCAAGTTCCTCGGTGATCTTCCCGAGCCACTGCACAAGGGCGCCGAAGGCTTGCGGGCGGTGGGGGTGGCCGGGATGGTGATCATGCCGCTTGTCGGGGTGCCGCTCTCCCTGTTGATTCGCTGGGCTCCTAACGCGCCGGCTTGGCTGCCCAAGGCCGAAATCCCGGTCCTCTTCGTGGTCTGGGCCATCGCCACGATGGCGATCTTCGCCTGAGCTACAGGCTTTTGGCGTAGATCAACACCCGTCGGGTGGTGAATCCTTCTCGGATCAACGCTTCGCTGCTCCACGGCGTTTCCGGGATGAAGACTTCGATCCGGGCCACTCCCAACTGGCGGGCGACTTCGGCGATGCCTTCGAGCAGGGCCGGGCAGTCGGCCGGGTCGGTGACCATCCATCCCACTGCCAACGTGCCCTGATCGGGAACCGCCACCACCCAACCGGCGCCACCCTGATACAGAGCGCGTTCGGAGATGGGTTGGTCGAGGTCCGAGCGGAGCGCCTTTCGCCACCGCCAGTGTCCCGGATTCAGCTCGCGGCCGGCTCGGGCTAACTCACTCCCAAGCCACAAAAGCCACCCGGCGTCGGCGTCCGCGCTTGACGCCGGATGAAGACGGTCCCGTTCCCGGGGCAGTGGGCCTCGGGGAGTGCTCACCTCGCCTCGAATCCAGACGCATGTGTTGCGATAACCGAGCTTCTCGACCTGGGCTTGGGCCACCTGGTTGTCGTCCTCGATGACCAGCCGCACGATCTGTGCCCCGCGTTCCCGGGCCCATTGCACGCCGAAGTCGTTCATCGCCGCACCCATTCCCGCCCGGCGGTGATCGGGATGGACCCGGGCTGCGCTCAACCACCCTTCGGTCGGAGAGAGCATCTCGGAGCGAGACATCGCAATCGGGTGGTCGTCCGCATCCACGCAAACCACCACGAGTGATGACGGGTCGTTCAGCCAAATCGGAAGGGCCTCGCCGACGTAGTCGCCCCAGCTGAAGGTGTCCTGGGTCCAACCTTCGATCGAGGGCACATCGTCCTGGCGGGCGGGACGCATTGTGAAAGCCATGGCTACATCCGGTCGGGAATATCGATCCCCAACAGGTCGAGCAAACGTCCCAACACGTTCAACGTCCACGCCGAAAGCGCCAGCCACGACGCCTGTTTCGTGGGGTCGGTCTCAGAGAGGATGTGGCAGGTGTCATAGAAGCGGTTGAACCGCCCCGCCACTCCGTAGGCGAACTCCGCCACATGGTTTGGGGAGCGGAGGTCGATGGTGCGCTGGATGACCTCGGGTAGACGCAGAAGGTCCACCATCAGATCGCGTTCGGCATCGACCTGGGGCGGAGAGATCTCACCTGTGGCTAGCCCTGCCTCGGCTGCCTTGCGCAGGATCGACTTGATACGCACCGCGGCGTATTGGAGATACGGGCCGGTCTTGCCCTCGAAGGAGCTAAAACGCTCGAGGTCGAACACGTAGTCCGAGACCCGGTTGTTGATCAGATCCCCGAACTTCAGGGCAGCGATCCCCACCATGGATGCGATCTGCTCACGCTCGTCTGCGGGGTAGTCCTCGGCGAGATGAGCCTCGTCCAAGCGCCGGCGGGCGGCGTTGGTGAGCATTTCGATTACGTCGGCCAGACGGACCACGCCGCCCTCGCGGGTCTTGAATGGCTTGCCGTCAGGCCCATTCATGGTCCCGAACCAGATGTGCTCGAGCTCCGTGCCTTCCGGGATCATTCCGGCCTTGCGAGCCGCCCGGAACAGTTGCACGAAGTGGTCCGACTGGCGTTTGTCCACCACATAGAGGACGAGGTCGGCGCGTAGATCCTCGACACGCATCTGAATCGTTGCCAGGTCGGTGGTCCCGTAGAGCGAGCCACCCACTGACGATTCGAGGATCAAAGGGGGGATGTCGCGCTTGTCCGCTTCTTCGGCGACACGGATCACCACTGCACCGTCGGACTCCTCGGTGACTCCGGACTGGATGAGAGAGGCGACCATCGGTGCGATTCGGTCCCGAACATCCGACTCGCCGTACCAGAGGTCGAAGTTGACCCCGAGGGCGGCGAAGTCCTCGCGTTGGGCGACCTCGGACGCCTGCTTCATGTGCCCCCACAAGGCCAGATATCCCAGGTCCCCCTGTTGAAGACGCACCGTCGCCTCGCGGGCTGTTTCGGCGAATGTCGTGTCGGCACGAGCACGCGCCGCCGCGTCCGGATACAGCCTTTCCAGATCGTCGAGGGTCACCGGCGATTCCTCAGGGAAATGAGTGGCGTCGGAGTCGAAATATGGAAGGTCGGGCTGGGCCTGGGCGATGGCGGCGATCATCACACCCATGTTGAAGCCCCAGTCACCGAAGTGGGGGTCGCGGGTCACCTTGTGCCCGGCGAAGCTGAAAAGACGAGCCAGCGAGTCGCCGATGATGGTCGCCCGGAGGTGCCCGACGTGCATCGCCTTGGAGACGTTGGGCCCGGCATAGTCGACCACGACGTTCTCGGGGCTGTCGGTGGGCGGATACCCTAGGTGGTCGTCAGCGGAGGCCAGCGTCGCCCACCGGGCCACCGCCTCGTCGGTCAGGTTGATATTGACGAAGCCCGGTGGGGCTACCTCGACCCGATCGATGTCCTCATTGGCATCGAGGAGCTTGGCCACCTCGCCTGCGATGTCCGCCGGCGGTCGACCTGCAGTCTTGGCGGCGGACATCGCTCCATTGCACTGGAACTGAGCGAGCTCGGGTCGCTGTGACGGGACCACCTCCCCGAGCGCGGCAGGAAACCCCAGTTGGGAGAAGGCCGAGCCGGCCAGGTCGGAGAGGTGGGATAGGAGGGACAATTAAGGAGACGTTAGAGGGCAAACCCCCCGTCGCCTTCGCTGCGCTCAGGCGGACAACAAAGAAGGAGGGTTGTCCCCCTGCGGCTCGCCTTCGCTGCGCTCAGACGGACAACAAAGAAGGAGGGTTGTCCCCCTGCGAAGCGGGGGGACCGGTCGCCAGCGAGCGAAGCGAGCGCGGCCGAGGGGGGCTAGGGCGAACCCCTTCCTAGTACTTCGCCAGGTCCTGGGCGTGGCGGACGATGCCCTCCGGGGTGGGATAGAGCTGATTCTCCAGCGACCCTGCGTAGGGCATGATCGGCACATCGGGCAGGGCGTAACGACGTACCGGGGCATCGAGCCATTCGAAAGCCTTGTCGGCCAGTTGCGCCGCTATTTCCGCCCCGTAGCCGACGAACTCGTTGTCCTCATGGACGATCAGCGCCCGCGACGTCTTCTTGATCGACTCTTCGATCGTCGGCCAATCGAGCGGTTTGAGACTGCGGAGGTCGATCACCTCGGGGCTGATCCCCAACTCTTCGAGAACCGGAACAGCCTCCATGGCGAAATGAGCCATCGCTCCGTAGGCGATGATCGTGAGATCCGACCCCTGATGACGGATTGCGGCCCGTCCCAACGGCACCAGGTGCTCGCCTTCCGGGTAGGGGCCCTTGGCCAGGCGGTACAGCTTCTTGGGCTCGAGGAAGATCACGGGGTCGGGGTCCTCGACTGCTGTGAAAAGGAGCCCTTTGACATCCGCCGGCGTCGACGGGACCACCACCTTCAGTCCCGGCACATGTGAGTAGAAGGATTCGATCGACTGGGAGTGATACAAGGCTCCGTGGATGCCCGCCCCATACGGTGTCCGGACCACGATCGGGACATGCCAGCGGCCATCGGATCTGAAGCTGATTCGGGCCGCCTCGGAGACCAACTGGTCGAAGGCAGGATGGATGTAGTCGGCGAACTGGATTTCGGGGATCACCTTGAAACCGGCCGCCGACATCCCGATAGCGGCGCCGATGATGGAAGACTCCGCAATCGGAGTGTTGAAGCAACGGTGGGCTCCGAAACGGTCGGTTAGGTCCTGGGTCGCCTTGAAAACTCCCCCTTTGCGTCGGGCCACGTCCTCCCCGAACAGGACCACGTCGTCGTGCGCCTCGAAGACCTCGTGGAGAGCCCGGTTGATGGCGGTGATCATGTTGACCGTTTCGCCGATCGGTGTCGGCTCCGGCTCGGTGACCGGTGGCCCAGGCTCGATGACCCTGGCGTACACCCGGGACGTCGGCTCATCCGGCGGTGGCGCTGCCTCGGCGACCTCGACTGCCTCGGCCAGGACTTTGACAACCTCCTCGTCGAGGGCGTCCTCCTCCGCCTCGGTGAGCAGCCTGTTCTCGATCAGATACTGGCGCACCCGGGCTACCGGGTCCCGCTTGCGCCAGGTCTCCACCTCTTCCCGGCTGCGGTAGAGGGCGTCGTTGTCGTCCGAGGTGTGGGCGTAGTACCGATAGGTCTCCGCCTCGATCAAGGTCGGGCCCTCGCCGGCACGGGCCCTGGCCACTGCCTCCTGCATGACCTTGAGGACCCGCAGCGTCCGATTGCCGTCGACCTCGACTCCGGGGAATCCGTAGCCGGTGGCCCGGGTGGCGATGCTCCCTCCCACCTGCTCCTCGCTGGGCACCGAGATCGCGTAGTTGTTGTTCTCGATGACGAAGATGATCGGGAGCTTGCGAATGCCGGCCCAGTTCATCGCCTCGTGCCAGTCCCCCTCTGAGGTCGAGCCCTCCCCCCGTAGACAGCCACCACAGCATCGTCGCCTCTGGTCACGATCGCCTGGGCGATTCCGACCGCATGCGGGTACTGGGTCCCTATCACCGACGACTGGGTGAGGACCCTGAGCTCGGGGCTCGACCAGTGGCCCGGAAGTTGGCGGCCGCCAGACATCGGATCGGACTTCTTGGCAAACGCCCCGAGGAAGATGTCCTCTGGCTTGAACCCCCAGGCCAGGGCCACCCCCATGTCCCGGTAGTAGGGGAGGATCCAGTCCTTGGATCGGTCCAGGGCGAACGCCGAGGCCACCTGCACCGCCTCGTGGCCGGAAGAGCCGACCACAAATGGCGCCCTTCCCTGGCGCTGCAGGGCGAACATCCGGTCGTCGACTCGCCGCGACATCAGCATCAACCGGTACATCTCGACCATCTGGTCGTCGGTCAGCCCCAACTCCCCGTGGTGCAGATTCCTGTCGAAATCCATGCCGTACGAGCGATGGGTCAATTCCGGTCGTCCCCGCTTCTCCGGAAACGCCGGAGGTCGCCAATGTCCTTGATCCTTGCCTCCGCCACCTTTATCGCCGCCTCGTTGGGAGTGATCGCCTCGCGCTTGGACATCTCGAGGATGGTCTTGGTTGCCTGGAAGATTCCGTCCACACGATGCAAGGCCCGCATCTTCGAATAGCCGAGAAGCTCGTCGTAGACGTTGATCAGACCTCCGGCGTTCACGACAAAATCGGGGGCGTAGACAATTCCCCTACGGGCTATCCGATCGCCGTCCTCATCGGTGGCCAGTTGGTTGTTGGCACTGCCCACGACCGCCTGACAATTGAGCTGGGGGATGGTGGTCTCGTTGAGCCCTGCTCCGAGGGCGCATGGCGAGTAGAAGTCGCAGTCAACGGCATGGATCTCGTCGGGGCCGACACTCTTCACGCCGTAGTTCTCCACCGCGGTCTTGATGGGCCCTTCATACGCATCAGAGACGACGACCTCGGCGCGGGCCTCGACGAGGAGTTGGGTGAAGGCGGAGCCAACCTTGCCGACGCCCTGCACGGCGAATCTGCGCCCGGTGAGATCGGCGTTGCCCCAGATGAACTCGGCAACGGCCCTTGCCGCGTTGAACAGGCCGCGGGCCGTTACCGGTGACGGGTCACCGGCCCCCCCTTCTGCCACTGAGGTCCCGAGAGCCCATTTCGTCTCACGGCGGATGACGTCGACGTCAGTAGTGGTGGTCCCGACATCCTCCGCGGTGATGAAACGGCCATGGAGACTGTCGACGATCCGCCCATAGGCCCGAAGGAGGCGCTCACTCTTCTCGGTGCGGGGATCGCCGATGATCACCGCCTTTCCGCCACCCACATCGACACCAGCGGCCGCAGCCTTGTAGGTCATGCCTTTGGACAGGCGAAGCACGTCGGTGAGGGCGGCTTCCTCAGATTCGTAGGGGAAAAAGCGAGTCCCGCCGAGGGCGGGACCGAGAGCCGTGGAATGGATGGCGATGATGGTTCGAAGGCCGGATACGGG
This sequence comes from uncultured Acidobacteriota bacterium, assembly GCA_963778755.1. Classification (GTDB taxonomy): domain Bacteria; phylum Actinomycetota; class Acidimicrobiia; order Spongiisociales; family ZC4RG35; genus JALYNX01. The sequence goes on from CAVZVJ010000010.1 coordinate 116,007, forward strand.
GTCGTGCCCGTAGACGATCTGTTCGTGACCTTCCCGAGCGACCTCGTCGAATACCACCGTCCTCCGATACTACCCATCGACCTCTGCGAGGATGAGGGGGTGATCAAGACCGCCTTCCTCAGGGTCTACACCCCCGAGGTCGCCGACACCGACGACCCGGTGCCCGGTTTCGTCCGGTCCTATGGGCTTCTTTCCGAGACCGAGGGTGAAGGGGATTGGGCCGTGGATTGGAACGGCCGGCCTCTGGTGTGCCCCCGGAATCTCCGGCTCCGGGTCCTCGAGTCGACCGTGGCGTTTGCCAATGCGTTTCGGGGCATGGGCGCCGGGTTGATTCCCGAGGAGGCTGCCCGCTCCGCCGATCAGGAGCTCCGTCGCTATCACGAGGAGCATCCCTTGCATCGCTCGCATGTGTTGACATCGACCTGGCACGTCCCGGTGCGGTGGTTCACGGCGTTTGTCTCCGACGACAAAGAGCTCTATCAGATCGCGGGCCAGGCCCGTTTGCGGTATCGGGTGGATCTCGAGGTAGCCATGGAGCGTGTGGAGAGGGTGCTCGATGTCTTGCGTGGCTTGCAGATCTTCCAGGGCCCGGCCGAAGAGTTGGCCCAGCTCTTGGAGTGGCTGCATCTGTTCCCTGAAGACTCGATGCTCGAGTTGGACTACGACGACGTTTCGGAGCTCTTCGATCCCCAAGACCTGGTCTTCGACGAGTCGGTCGAGCTCGTCCAGCAATCAGTGAATGCGTTGGCCGAGGGAGACATGCTGGCCGCCGGCGAGAACTATGGCCGGGTGGTCACCAGGTGGGCGCCGGCGTTCTCGGTGACCTTCAGCAACTGACTTCCGCCCGTCGTAATTGCGGCGCTCAGGTCCGGATATGACCCCTCAACACAGCAAGAAGGGTGGTTCAGTCTTGACGAACCATCAACAACGCCTACCATCCATCGCAATGACCTATCACGTCACCGACCGCGCTTGCGTCTGCACCTGTTGTTGTGCCGCCGCGCCGGTTGGGTAGTGATGTACTGAACAAGAACCAAGACAGACACCAGACCCGCACCGGCACAGGATGCGGGTTTTTTTGTTGCCCAAATTGAGGAAAACACGATGACAACGACAACAGTCGACACCTCCCTCGCGACTGACCGGGAGGTGCGGCGCTATCTGGATGTGAGGGATCTGCTCCCCGGAGTGGACAACCCCACCCCTTTGGTGAGGCTCAACCACGTGGTGCGCCCGAGCCAGGGCGAGGTATATCTGAAGCTGGAGTGGCTCAATCCCTTCGGGTCGATCAAGGACCGGGCAGCCAGATATCTACTGGCGGGCCTGGTGGAGCGTGGCCTGCTGGGAGAGCGCGACATCGTGGAAGCCACGTCTGGCAACACAGGGATCGCTTTAGCTGCCCTCGCCGGGGTGAGCGGGATCGGAGTCACGGTCACCATTCCCGACGGTGTCCCTGAGGAGAAGAAGGTCATCCTCCGCATGCTCGGCGCCGAGGTGTGGGAGACACCCGATGACCTCTGCCCGGTGGACCATCCCAAGGACGGAGCCATCGCCCTCGCCCGCTCCCTTGCGGCTTCCGAGCACGGCCAGCGGTTTGTGATGACCGACCAGTACTCCAATGAGGACAATGTCACGGCCCACTACGAGACCACCGGTCCCGAGATCTGGCGGCAGACGGACGGCAGGGTGGGCTGGTTCGCCACAGGGCTGGGGACCGGGGGGACGATCACCGGGGTCGGGCGCTACCTGAAGGAGCGGGACCCGGCGATTCGCATAGTGGGCATCGAGCCCCAGCCGGGCCATCGCATCCCGGGGCTCAAGAGCTTCAAGGAGGCGAAGGAGCCAGAGATACTCGACTGGGATGTCATCGACGAAGTGATCCAGGTCGATGACGAGCCCGCCTATGACACTACGCAACGGCTGTGGCGAGAGGAAGGGCTCACCGTCGGCCCCTCCACCGGCGCCGTGGTCCATGCCGTCAACCAACTCGACAGCAACCCCGACGACGTCGTGGTGGCGATCTCGGCCGATTCCGGTTTCAAGTACACCAGCTATTTCGCGGAGATCCTCGGTGACGAGGGTCGACCCCGCGTTTGACAACAAGGAGGATCAAGTGACCACCCAATACGAAATACCGATCGAAGACTTGAAGGTCGACGCCGAGCTCGACACTTCCGGACTTCTCTGCCCGCTGCCGGTCTACAAGGCGTCCATCGCCTTGGGCCAGCTCTCGAAAGGACAGGTGCTCCACCTGATCAGCACCGACCCCGGCTCCCTCGAGGACATCCCGGCGTTGGCCCGCCAGCTCGGCGACTCGCTGCTCGGAGTGGAGCGAACTGAGACCACCCAGTTGTTCTGGATCGAGAAAGGAGACCGGCCATGACCGCCACCCTCCACAGCGTGGCTCCGGTCGAGGAGATCGAGCGGGCGAAACCGAAGAGGATCGCCTTGATCGCATCCAAGGGGACGCTCGATCAGGCTTATCCGCCATTGATCCTGGCCACCACTGCGGCCAGCCTGGGCTGGGAGGTCGGGGTCTTCTTTACCTTCTTCGGGCTCGACATCCTCCATCAGGATCGGTTCGACAAGCTGAAGGTCGCCTCGCTGGCCAACCCGGCCGGCCCGGTTCAGCTCCCCAACATCCTTGGCGCCATGCCCGGGGCAACGGCGGCAGCCACCGCCATGATGAAGAAATGGATGGACCGGGCCAACATGCCTTCGGTCCCCGAGTTCATTGAGATGTCCCAAGGCCTAGGAGTCAGGTTCTTTGCCTGCTCCACGACCATGGGTGTCCTCGGGGTCGAGGAGAGCGATCTGATCAAGGGAGCGGAGATTGCAGGTGCCGCAGCCTTCCTCGATTACGCAGCAGACGCCGACATCCAGCTGTTCATCTAGGAACCAGGGCCTGGCCGGTAGGCGACACAATCAATCTCGACGGCGGCGCCCAGCGCCAGGTCGACTCCGCCGACGGTGATCCGCGCCGGCGGCGAGTCCTCGAAAACGGCCAGATAGGCCTCGTTCATCTCGTCGAAGGTCGCCATGTCATGGAGAAAGACGTTGACCTTGACCACGTCGTCGAAACCGGCCCCGCAGGTGTCGAGGATCGTCTTGATGTTCGCCAGAACTTGGGTGGTCTCGGGCCCGGTGCCGCCGGGGACGAGGTCCATTGTGCCTTCGGCGGTCCCCAACGACCCCGAGACGTGGATGAAGTCGCCGGCCACCACCGCGTGGCTGAACGCCGGAAGTCGGGCCAGACCTGGAGCAATCACTTTTTCCAATTGACGCCTCCTGGCAAATAGAGTCGGCTTGGTGAGCCGAGGTCAAGGTAGTGGGTGATCAGCGCCGCACCGGTTGGGGCGGCGACATGGTGGTTGCCCCTGGCCTCGACGAGATCGAGTCGGCGGCCGTACGTCTTCAGGGAACCGCAGTCCGAACCCCCCTTGTGCCGCTCCACAGTTACGACGCCCACGCCGACATCTTTCTCAAACCCGAAGTCCTGCAGCCGGTCGGCTCGTTCAAGATCCGCGGCGTTGGCAATTGGGCATTGAGCCTGAGCGAAGAGGAACGGAGTCGCGGGATCTCCACGACCAGCGCCGGGAACACGGCTGCAGCGCTCGGTTACATGGCGAGGCGCCTGGGTGTCCCCGGCAGGTCGATGGTCCCCAACACCCTTCACGACACCAAGCGCCGCACCCTGGCCTCCTACGGGGTTGAGTTGCACGAGGTCGCTATGGATGACCTGATGGCCTACATGTTCGAAGAGCGGTGGCGTGACGAGCCCTACAGCTACCTCAACCCTTGGGGTGATCCGTTGATGATCGCCGGGCACGCCACGATCGGGACCGAGATCTTCGAGGACCTGCCCCAGATCGAGTCGATCTTCGTGCCGGTGGGTGGCGGGGCCCTGTTGTCCGGGGTGGCGACCGCCTTGAAGGCCCTGAAGCCATCGGTTCGGGTCTATGCGGTGCAGGCGGCGGTGAACTCTGCGCTATCGGCCGCTTTTGCAACCGGCGGGCCCACGTGGATCGAATGGCAGGACACTGTCGTCGAGGGTGCTTCCACGCCGGTGATCACCGACGAGATGTATCCATTGCTGCGATCCCTGGTCGACGAAGTGGCTCTGGTGTCCGAGGATCAGGTAAAAGACGCGATGCGGCGGTTGGCGCTACGAAACAAGCTGATAACCGAGGGCGCGGGTGCTGCTGCCCTTGCGGCAGCGCTGTCGGTCCCGGTCGAGGAGCGGGGCGTGAGCGTGTGCGTGGTCAGTGGGGGGAGTGTCGACGAGGCGCTGCTGCGGGAGGTTCTATCCGCTCAGGCGGGATAGGCGAGCGCCGGGGCGTTCTCGGACGTGGTGGGGAGGGTCAGCTCGAACCGGGTCCAGCCCGCCCGACGTCGATAGACGAGGTCCCCACCCATGATTCTCGCCAGTTGCCGGGCCACGGCGAGGCCGAGCCCGACCGAATCGGGTCGTGACTCATCGCTCTGAGCTCGGTAGTACGGATCGAAGATCCGTTCGGAGTCCACGACGTTGATCCCGGGACCGTCGTCACTCACCACCAGCACCGCGGTGTCGCCCAACGACGAGACGTTGACCTTCACCTGGGTTCCGCCGTAGCGGGAGGCGTTGGTCAAGAGATTGCGGAGGATCTGCCGGGTGCGAAGTGTGTCGGCCCAAGCCGGCGTCGGATCACCATCGACGATCACATTCTCTCCAACCCTCATCGAGTCGACCACTGAGCGGGACTCGTGAAGGAGGTCGATGGCTGAAGGCTTGATGGTCAAGTTTCCGGATGCGGCCCGTTCGGCAGTGAGAAGGTCGTCGACGAGCTGAGCCATTTCGACACTCTGGCTCGCTATGAGCTGGACCATTTCGGCGATCTCTTCCGTTGAGTAGTTCTGGACACCGTCCGCTAGCTCACCGGCAAAGCCCACGACTGCTGCCAGCGGAGTTCGCAACTCGTGGCTGACCGTGGCGATGAATCGGTCCTTGGCTTCAGCAAGCTCCTCGAGCCCTTCGCGGGCATGCTCGCGCTCCCAGTAGGCGCCGACCATGTCGGCTGCCCGCGTCAGGCCCTCGATTTCCGCAGGCAGCCATGTGCCCTCCCTCCAGAAGTCCGAGTAACCGATAGTGCCCACCCACTGGTCGCGGATGAAGATCGGCGCCATCAGCTCAGCTTTGATCCCTTCAGCCTCGTAACGGTCGCGAATGGGCCGGGGCATCTCCGAGACGATGACCTTTGCCGGCTCACCTGCCGCGAGCAACGCATCGACCTCTTGAAGCTGGTCGTAGTCGCCGCTGTCGAAGAGATTGTCCCCGGGCGGAATATTGGGCCCATAGGCCTCGGCCACGATCTCCCATGTGACTTTTCCGTGGCGATCGACCCGGTTGATGTCGACGTACACATAGTCGGCCTCGGTGGACCCAAGGAGAGCCTGCAGCGCCGCGACCAAAGGCTCGTCGTCACGACGGGTAAGCAGGACCTGTGAGCAGCGAGCCAGAGCTTGCTGGATTTGGGAGTGGGTCGTCTCGAGTTGTGAAGCGACCGCAAGGGAGTCGATCAGTCGCCAGGTGAGCCAGATCACCAGGACTTGGCCCGGGATCCCGATCAGGACCCAGCTGACCGCCACAGAGAATTCGGGGCGCTGGATCGCAACCGATGCCACGGCATAGAAAGCGATGGCCACCGAGCCAATAATCAGCGGAGTCGTCGCCCTCGACCGGCGAGTTGTCACGTAGACGATGGAGGCCAGGATCATGAACGAGAGGGTGGTCCCGGTGTCGAATCCGGCGACGTTCATGTTGCCCGAGGCCTCGATGAGGCTGAGTGCCCCGAAGATGAAGGCGGCCAGTGCGGCGACAAGCTCGGTCCGCTGCTTGTTCATCAACTCGTACAGCGAGACCGCGGCAATCAATGCGGAAGCAACCGCCCGGATGATTCCGGCGGGATCCCCGGCGAGAACCGAGTCGAGGGCTGCGAAGAAGCCGATCACGCCGCCGACAAGACCTGTTAGGAGGGCGGCCTTTCGGTCGCGTTCGTTGCCACCGATACCCGGCGGTGAAGTCATTGCTGGGTTATCGGACGATCCGGGGGGTGAATTGACCGCGAGCCTCTGCGAACCCCCCCGTCGGCGCAGCCAGTGGCTGCGCCGGTCCCCCCTTCAAAAGGGGGGACAAGGAAGAGGTTGTCCCCCTGCGGAGCGGGGGGACCGCCCGACCTCTGGTCGGGCGAGGGGGGATATGGAAGAGGTTGTCCCCCTGCGGAGCGGGGGGACCGCCCGACCTCTGGTCGGGCGAGGGGGGCGTACTACCAAGAGTCGATCGGTACGCTCAAGCCGAGATGTCGAGGCGCGCAATTTGTTTGGCCGCCATCCTGATGCTGGTCCTCGTCGCCTGCACCGGCGATAACGCTCAAACCCAAAGCCCGGCGGCATCAATCGACCTCGGAACCACCGCCACGTCCGAAGCCGTCACCACACCGCCGAGCGGGACCGCCCGTCTCGTGGTTCTCGACGCTGAGGGGAACATCGTCACCATCGATCCGGACGGCTCCAACCCGGCACGCGTGACCGATGACGGGGCGACTGCTCGCTACTTTCAACCCACCTGGTCACCGGTCGAGGATCGGTTGGCTTGGGGCCAGTCCAACCGGGAGGGTTTCGGGGTTGGCTTCAGTGCCGGGGACGGCAGCGATAGAAAGGTCGTTCCAACGGCCTCCAACCCGTTCTATTTGGATTGGGCGCCCGATGGGTCACAGGTCGCCATCCTGTACGGAGGGGTCCAAGGTGTCATCCTCGAAGTCGTGGACATGAAGACCTACACGTCATCTGTGGTCGGTTCCGGTTCGCCGTTCTACTTCTCCTGGAATCCGGAGAGCACAGGTGTGGCGGTCCATGTCGGCGCCAACGACTTCGGGACCATCGTGTTGGGTGAGCCGCTGGTGGACCTGGGGGGCACGGCCGCCACGTATCAAGCCCCCTATTGGACACCGGCCGGCATCATCCACTTCGCCCAAGAGGGCCTCGCTCTGGTTGACCCCGAAGGCGACCATGATCGCCTCCTGGCAACCATGCCCGGGAACCCGGTGTTCTTCGTGGCCAACCGTCAGGGGACGAAGGTCGCGGTCGAATCGATCACCGATCAGGAGGGGGACGGCTCCACGGTGGCGCTGGTCCCCACCGCCCAGATCGAGGCCAATGCGGTCTCGGTGCTCGACGTCACCACCGGCGAGGTCGACGTCGCATTGGACGACACTTCGATCGGCTACTTCTGGAGCCCTGACGGGGAGTCGCTCGTTCTACTGCGACTGCTCGGGCAATCCGGACAGGTCGAAGTCTCCGTGTGGAAGGACGGCCAGACCAGCGTCCTCACGACCATTACCCCGCCCATCTCCTTCTTCCGCGACGTGCTCCAGTACTTCAACCAGTACGGGCAATCTCTCCAGTTGTGGTCGCCCGACTCCTCGGAGGTGGCGTTGTCGGGGACGATCGGGGACCAGTCCGGGATCTGGCTGATCCCGGCCGATGGCTCCGAGCCTTCGCTGGTCTTCGATGGGCAATGGGTAGCTTGGTCCTATGGCTGAATCGACCGTCCTCCGGCATCGGCCATGGGCAACTGGGGCCGCTGTTCTCGGACTCGTCATGCTGGCTGTCTATGTCTCGCTCATCGTGTCGCAGGGGGACTCACTTTCCACGATTCTTCCCTGGGCTTTTTTGATGGCGATCACAGTCGCTACTGCTTTGGCCTCTGTCTTTGTTGCCGATCGTCGTCTCGCCCGCAATCTCTTGCTCGGAGCCACCGTGCTGTTCGGGCTTCTCGGCGTGGTTAGCCTGCTGACGATTGGTGTGGGATTCCTGCTCGCCGCGGCAACGGCGGCGATTGGGGCATCCAAGCTCTAGCCCAACGCCTTTCGCAGCGCTTCCTCGAAGAGGTGGGGCTCGGTGAGGAACGAGTCATGCCCTTTGGGCGACGTGACCCTGATCCATTCCACCGGCACCTCCGCCTCCTCCAAAGCGCCCACGAGACCGGCTTGTTGCTCGGGATAGAAACAGGCATCGGTGTCGATGGTGAAGACGTACCAGTTTTGGTCACGGCACGGGACGAGAGCGTCGACATAGGTTGCGGCTCCGGTGTCCTCGACCAGGTCGTAATTGGACCACGAATCGATGATTCGGAGATAGCTGTTCGGGTCGAAGCGGATCACCAACTTCTGACCCTGATTCCAGAAGTACGACTCGACCGGGTGGGTGACATAGGGGTGGTCGACGATTTCCTTGCGGGCTCTCTCCTCGATCGCAGGGAGTGACACGAACGCTTTGTGGCTGATGATCCGCGCCAGCGCCAGCCCGTCAGAAGGGAACTCGCCGTCGTAGTAATTGCCAGCGTTGAAGTTGGGATCGTTGAAGATCGCCAGCTTCTGCTCGAAGTTGTACATGCGATGCAGAGTGGTTCCGGCCAGCCCGCCGGCGAGGATGATCACGTTTTCGACCAAGTCCGGGTAATGGGCGGCCAGCGACAAAGAAAGGAGGGCACCCACCGACGCGCCTGCCACCGCTTTCAGTCGCGTGATCCCGAGATGCTCGAGCAGGGGCAGCTGGGATTCGACGATGTCGGCCAGATGGAGTGGCGGGAAGTTCGGCCCGTATCGCTCTTCGGTCCTCGGATCGATCGACTCCGGCCCCGTCGTGCCGTAGCAACCACCCAGGTAGTTGACACACAGGACGGCGAAGCGGTCGGTGTCCACACCGAGCCCGGGCCCGACAAACCCCTCCCACCAGCCGGTTTGGTTCTCCTCCACCCACCGGCCCACCCCCTCCACGGAAGGGGTAAACCCGGCGACGTGCTGACTGCCGGTTAGGGCGTGAAACAACAGGATCACGTTGTCCCGTTCCGGGGAGATCTCCCCGTGGAGCTCGTAGGCAAGCCGGACCGCGGGCAACAGATCTCCGCTGCGCATCTTGAACGGCAGCGTGTCTGACGGCAGGTCGAAGAAACGGGTCTCAACGACCGGCCCGCCCTGGCCCGGCTTACTCATGCTTTTCTCCTCAGGACACCGCTTCCAGCGCCTGGTCGACGTCCTCTTTGATGTCCTCGATGTGCTCGATTCCCACCGAGATTCTCACCAACTCAGGGAGGACACCAGTCGAGATCTGCTCTTCCTCGGAGAGCTGCTGGTGGGTGGTCGATGCGGGATGGATCACCAGGGTCTTGGCGTCCCCGACGTTGGCCAGATGGCTGGCCAACTTGGTGGCGTCGATGAACCGCTTCCCGGCCTCGAATCCGCCGGCGATGCCGAAGGACAACACCCCACCGAAGCCGTTGCGCAGGTATTTCTTCGCCGCCTCGTGGTAGGGATGCGAGGGCAGTCCCGGGTAGCTCACCCAGTCAACAAGGGCATGCGACTCCAGCCACTTGGCCAGTTCGAGGGCATTGTCGACCTGGCGTTGCACTCGCAGCGACAGAGTCTCCAGACCCTGCAGGAACAGGAACGAGTTGAACGGCGACAGAGCGGCACCGAAGTCCCGGAGTCCTTCCACCCTTGCCCTGATCGCGAACCCGATGTTCCCGAAAGGCCCGTCGGGGTTGAACACGTCGGTGAAGACCAGACCGTGATACCCGGGAGCCGGCTCGGTGAAGATCGGGAACTTGCCGTTTCGCCAATCGAAGTTGCCCGCGTCGACGATCACTCCACCGATCGAGGTCCCGTGACCACCGATCCACTTCGTGGCCGAATGGACCACGATGTCCGCACCGAAGTCGATCGGCCTCGAGATATAACCCGCGGCGCCGAACGTGTTGTCCACCACCAACGGGATCCCGTTGCGATGGGCGATTTCGGCCAGAGCCTCGAAGTCTGGGATGTTGTACTTGGGGTTGCCGATCGTCTCGACATATAGGGCCTTGGTCTTGTCCGTGATCGCCTTTTCGAAGTCGGCCGGATCGTCGCCGTCGACGAAGCTGACGTTGAACCCGAGACGGGGGAAGGCAACCTTGAACTGGTTGTAGGTCCCTCCGTAGAGGTATGAGGTGGACACGAAGTGGTCGCCGGTCTCGAGCAGTGTGGTGAAGGCGAGCAGCTGCGCCGCCTGTCCCGACGACGTCGCCACCGCCGCCAACCCGCCTTCCAGCGCCGCCACCCGCTTCTCGAACACGTCGGTGGTCGGGTTCATGATCCGGGTGTATATGTTCCCGAACTCCTCCAACCCGAACAGACGTGCGGCATGGGCCGCATCGTTGAACGTGTAACTGGTGGTCTGGTATATGGGAACCGCCCGGGCGTTGGTGCCCGGAGCGGGTTCCTGTCCGGCATGGACCTGCAAGGTCTCGAACCGGTAGTCACTCATGATCGTTTCTCCTTGTATGGGGAAGTGGGGTTAGGCGAGGTTGACTTCGATGGGCACCGACCTCGAGAGGCAATGCCCCACCGGGGAGGTCGAGACCACCTTGCGATGCAGTTCTTCGATGGATGCGTCGTCGGCATCGGCCTCGATGTGGACCGTGGCCCCGATCGAGGAGAACCCGGCGTTGCCGTCACCGAGACCGAGGAAGGTCTTGAGGTCGAGATCACCTTCGAGCTCGATTCGCAGATCCTTCAACTCGATGCCGGCCACGCTGGCGTTGGCCGCGTAGCCGATGACGAGGCACGAGCCGAGGGCTCCGAGGAGTTGCTCCACCGGGTTGGGTGCGGTGTTGGTGCCGCCCAAGCCGGGTGGCTCATCGAAGGCGATGGGCTCGAAGTCGCGGGAGCGAGCCGCGGTCCGGAACGCACCTTCCCAGGTGACTTCCGATTTCCAAGTGGTTTGGGCGTTATCTGAGTCTGCCTGGATCGCTTGAACCAGGGCGCCGACCGCAGGGAGGTCGACTTCGTTTAGGTATGCAGTGGTCAATTTGTTCATCCTTCCGTTGCAAATGTGGGTACGTCGAAGCACCGCCTGAGTGACGGGTGGCTCTCGGGTGGGGGCGGTGATCTACGAGCGTCGAACGCTCGGGCATGCCACCCGAGAGCGTCGACAACACATGCACCGGAAGGATCCGGGGGTTCGATCGGTCTCTTGTCTCATGGCTATTTCCTCCTATGTCGTCTCAACGCGCTCATGCGAGCGCCCGAGGCGGAGGACCGCCACTAGGCATCTCATCGATCAGGCATTGGCACCGAACTAATCGGTTGCCGCGGTTTCACAGGGCCTGTCCCTCCACCGCTCTGGATGAGCGCTGTCAAGTGGCGCAAGTGTTGCTGCTGTCGTCCGTCGAGTCAAGACCAGAATGGGAGGATGTCATCTCACATGCGAACGGTTTCTGTCATTGCCCTGCTCGTTGTGGCCGCTGCCTGCTCGTCGGCTGCCAACGAGACCCCTGCCCTCACTCCCGAGTCCGAGGCGGAGCTCTCGGCGCGCGGACTGGCCCTGTTGTGTGATCAGCATTGCATCGGCGAGGTGGTCTACGTGAGTGACCACGAGTACGAGACGGTGAGCCCTCCGGCTCCCGGAGATGCACTGTCCGAGACCCAACAGTCGGCGATCAAGAAGCAGTTCACTGATGTCGAATTCGTGACCGACGAGTTGGCCCAGGCCGCCCACGACCAGGGCGTGTTCATATTCGTGGTCGGACCAATCAGCGAGGAGGCCAGCGGTCTGGTCCGGGTGGAGGTCGAGCGCGGTGGGACCAGACGACATCTTCACGGAAGTGTTTCCATTCAGTTGGGATGGTGACCGCTGGGTTGCGGCCAGCAGTGGTAGCAATGTGACCGTCAGCACGCTGCCTTGAGGAAATCCGCCTCTCGCACATTCTCTCCGACGTCGTAGTCTGATCGCATGTCGACGCACCTGTTAATTCGTATCGGACGCGGTCTAGGTATGGGTTGGCACGGTATGGCCTTCCGCTGGATCGCCATCATGATGTTCCTGGTCTTTATCGGGCTGTTGGTTGTTGGCGTCGCACTGCTCTTTCGCCGGGGAGGAGCGAGCACATCCACACCTCCGCGACCCATGGATCAAGCCCTGGTCACTCTTCGGATGCGTTATGCCCAAGGCGAGATGACCACTCAGGAGTTTCTGGAAGCCAACGAAGCTCTGGGCGGAGCGCCAGCAACGCCTCCATCGCCACCGCCGGCTCCGGCCCCTCCGGAGTAGCCCAAAAGGTGGCTAGCTGCTCCTATCCGCCGAGCTGTCCGATCCAGACCGACCCCTGGGCGAAATCGTCGACCCTGGCTACGACAGAATCGTCTTGGACCCAGCATGCGGAAGTTCCGCCGTCACCTGTGACCGTGATCATCGGGGAGTAGGCGACTTGTTCCCAGCTCTGTCCATCCGACGAAATCCAAACCTCACAGAAACCCTCTTGCGACGATCCGGTCCAAGCCAAGACCCACCCGGTCGAGGTACGAGCCAGGCCTGTGTCCCACCAGAGCAGGCCAGGCCCGAAATCGGCGTCGATCTGCTCCCAGTCCGATCCATCGGTGGAGGTCCACATCGCGGCGTCGCCGCCGTCGGCCGCGATCGCGATCAACACCAGTCGATCCCCGTCGCTTACGACAGCAAGGTTCTGCACCATGCGTCCCGTGGTGAACGGCTGCCCTAGCTGATTCCAGGTGGTTCCGTTCGCCGATCCCCAGGTGTACACAAGCGATGAGCGGTCGGTTTCGCCCCAGGGAGGCCGAACCGTGGCAATAACGACGAATCCGTCGTTGGTGCTCACCACATCGACGTTGTCAACGGGAAGGCCTAGCCATGGTGGTTCAACCCACAAGGCATCCGTCCCGCTATCCACATACAGCCGCCAGATTTCGGGTAGCCAATAATCCCAGGGATGTTCTGCCGCGAGATCCTGGGCCGACACCGATGGATCGTTCGTCTCCATGCGTAGGACGACCTCAGCTGTGTCAAGGTCACGAAACTCGACCGCCTCAGGATCGCCCGCGACGACGGTCACTTGTAACAGCCCGATCCGCTCACCGAGCGCTCCACCGTCCGGAAGAACGTCCAAGGTCATAGATTGCCAGTCCCAGATAGTTTGAACCGGCGCGTCGTAGAGCGTGGATTCATCAAGAAACCCCGCCACAGGCATCGCCACGACGGTGACGCCACTCGCGTCGGCAGAGTGGGATGATTCGTCAAGTTGTATCCAGGTCAGGCCAGCCACCTCGGGAAGCGGCGCCCCCGGCACCGGAACCACGGTCATATTGGGCATTGCATAATCCTGATCAAGCGTGGCGACGTCGGCGTCGTGCCGGGCCCAGGTCCAACTTCCGATCGACGTCTCGACCACTTTCGTGAGCGATGCCCCGGGCAGGCTGTCCACCGGGACTGTCGGCGGAATCGTGGTCGTCACTGGATGATCTGGTTGGGTGACTACGGGGGGTGTCGAGTCCTGACGCTGAACCAGCAGAGCTATCCCACCGATTACGAGCAGAACCAAAACGGCTGTCCCGATTGCATAAGCCCACGCTGGATAACGGCGCCTCATCGGTGGGGGGCTGAGTCGGGGACTAGGCGGGACCTCGACCGGCGCGACGGTCGACGCGAAATACTGGGTGTAGTCGCGGACTTGAGACTTCAGATCCGTGGTCATTCCTCGACTCCCATCGATTTGCGAAGTTTGGCCAGCCCCCGTTCGACCTGGGTTTGAACAGTGCTCTTGGAGACACCAAGCAGGGCGGCAGTCTCGGAGTAGGTCCATTCCAGACCACAAGTCAGCATCACCACGACCCGTTGCTGCTCTGACAAACGGCTCAGCGCTGCGGGCAAGCCCGGCTCCACCCAGGGCAGGACCTCCGGGGGTGGCTCCGGGAGAATGACGCGGAGACGGAATCGGCGGGCCCGATTACGGCCAACGCCCCACAGGTAGCCGATCGGGTTGTCCATCTTCTCGATTCGGGGCCAGTGCTCCCATCCGTAGGCCAAGGCGTCGGCGGTCGCCTCGCGGCCTCGTTCGCTTCCGAAGGCAGCGCAAAGTGCATTGCGGAGCCGCGGCTCAGCGTCTTTGGCGAAGACGGTGAAGGAATCAGCCACCGTTTCCTTGGAAGTCACTTGCCTCTCAATCACTGTCTGTAATTGCGGCGGATCGGCCTTTCGTACGACAGAGAGCTCTCAGATGAGCAGGAACCTATTCCTCGCGGCATGGAGGTGAGGAGTTGGTCTTCCCTTCCCTAGCCTGAGTTGATGGGAAGCTCCGGACCGAAGGTCTTCGACAGTGACCTGGCGGCCGACGTCCGAGCGGAATATCGGGACCTGATCGGAGATGGGGTGAATGGGGCCGCCGCTACCGATCGGCTCCTCGCCAGCTACGGCGGGGGCATGGACGATCCTGATGAGGCTCCGGATTTCTGGATCGGGCTGGCAGTCGCGCAGTGTGAGGTGGGGAGGTTGGAGGCACGGGTACACGATCGAGCCCTGGCCTACATCGACGAAGGCGGCGACATTTCCCGATTCCACGGTGATCAGGAGGCACGACGCCTGGTGTTGGAGGAGGTGAGACAGCGTCTTATCGGGCCTCAGCGGGAGCCAGTCCAGATTCGGAGGAGCCCGAAGTCGATTTGCCCGTATCAGGTCGGCGATGTGCTTCAGGTGACCCTCAATGACGGTCATCGCATCCTGCTGTGCGTGCAAGGTGTGCACCGTGATCTGGGTGGGGAGGCCGCCGAGGTTGCAGTCCTCGACTGGCAGGACAGTGCTCTCATCCCGTCGATGAGGCGTCTTGCCCGCCATCGACTTGCGGCCAGCCCGTGGAAGAACCCAAAGGAAGAAGCTCGAGGCCTGGGGTTCATCCTGATTGCCGCCACCAAGAAGGATCGGGACCGCCTCGAGAGCTCGGTCCGCACCGTTGCCACACTTGCCCCTCGAAGCACGACGATCACCAGGGAAGCCGTGAGGTATGTGATCAAATGGACCGATCTGGAGCGATGGTTCGACAGGGGGAGAGTGCGTTCCTCGCCGGTCGTCGGGCAAGAGATACCTGATGTTTGATCTCGTGGTCAGGGACGGCGTCGATCCGTCGACCTCCGGTTTTTCAGACCGGCGCTCTACCGACTGAGCTACCTGACCTCCCAAGCCGAACCCTTGGAGGGGGCCCGGTTGGCGGGAGCGACGGGATTTGAACCCGCGACCTTCGGCTTGACAGGCCGACGAACACTCCAGGCTGTTCTACGCCCCCGGGGGCGTCGCGAATCCAAACCGGGTCTGGCTGCGACCAGCGGAGTATAGATGTTGAGCTTTTCTGCTCAACATGGGTCGGGGATAGGGGACGCCCCAACACGGACAAGCGAATCCGGAGAACATCTGTCTGGAGCATCGATTCGCACGGTCACAGCTACCCCGGAAGGGGCGGGGTCAGGCTGGCGGCTTCAGGGCGACGAGTGTCCAGAACTGCCGCTCGTATCGGTTGACCAGGATTCGAGCCAAGACTTGTCGCTCCGGGTCGACTGCAGACGCCTGATACCGCCGGGCGATACTTTCGAACAAGGCTCTCTCTTCACCGGCACGCAGTCTCATGGCCGCGCCCGAGCCGTCGCCGTCCTGCTGGGCGAGTACATCATCGACCTGATCGAATCTGCTGGCGAGTCGGGAGACTGCGCCGGCCAGTTCGTCTTGGGACGGCGGGTTCAGCTGTCGCACCCACAATCCGCTCTCAGAGATTATGGAGAGGTAGTAATCCACTGGTGCGAAGAGCTCGACGCCATAGGCTTTTTCGTCTGGGAAGTGCTTCCGCCACCAGATCTCCGCATCCGCGCGGTCGAGCAGCGTTATCCCGGGAAGCCCGTAGTGGCCATCACTCACCATGAACTCGACAGACATCGCGTTGGGAATCTCGAGGAACACGATTCCTCCCGGACGCATCAGGGCGGCCAGGTTCCCTACACACTTGACTGGATCGACGACGTGTTCCACCACGTCATTGCAGAAGATCACGTCGAAGCGCCCGATTCGGCGATCAATGCCCTTCTCGGTGACGTCGGCCAACTCGAGGGCTGCCTCGATCCGATAGTCGGTCAGGAGCAGTTGGGCCAGGTCGAGGAGGTCGGAGTCGATGTCGATTCCGGTGACCGAAGAGGCTCCAGCCTCCTTCGCCGCCACCAGGAATCCACCGTATGCGCACCCCACGTCGAGGACGTCGCGATCCTCGAGGACCGACCTCCCCCCCATCCTTCTGACGGCGTCTCGCCCGCGATCGACACTGGTGAGCGAGAAATCGAGCCACATCCGCACGGTAGGGTCGGTGATCTCTTCGGGTGAGGACACCCCGTATCTCCGGTAGATCTCGGCCCTGAACGAAGTGGTCGCAGGTTGGGGATCGCGAATCTGCTTGAACAGCTTGCGCACTCGCCAATCCAGGGCATCGCCGATCCGTCGCAAACGCCATTTGTCACGGGTCACCGCCACATCGATGAACGGTACACATTGCCCCGCCGGGTCTGCGCCGGTCGTCGGATGGTGTCATGTATCTCCGCAATAACAACGCAGGAGGAGTCGCCGACATCTCGTCCCCTATGTCCGGCCATGTTTAGGGGACATAGGGGACGCCCCAACCCGGACAGACTTCCTGCCACCCCGATCGGCCGGCGCTGCGTCTACTAGCTCGGGGCCAAGCGAGCGTCAACGGGTAGAGCCGTGAATAGGCGCCAGGACCCTGGCACGCCCTTGAGCTCGTACTCCGACCGGTCTTCGAAGGCGATCTCAGACCCGGCGAGCAGGTCCTTGACGGTGCTCGACACCAGCACCTCGCCACTCCCGGCGTGACCCATGATCCTGGCCGCGATGTGTACCGCCAGCCCGCCAAAATCGGCGCCCCGAACTTCGACCTCCCCGGTGTGTACGCCGGCCCGGATCTGAATCCCCAGCGAGGGCATGGCCTCGACCACGGCCAGGGCGCAGCGGACCGCCGAGATGGGACGGTCGAAGCTGGCGAAGAATCCGTCCCCCGTGGTGGACACCTCCCGACCGCCAAAGCGGCTCAGCTCGCCACGGGTCATCTCGTGGTGCCGGTCGAGCAGGTCCCGCCAGCGGCGGTCACCGACCTCGGCGGCCCGTTCGGTGGACCCCACGATGTCGGTGAACATCAGAGTGGTGAGCAAGCGATCCGGATCGGCCCCGGAACGGGATCCGGTGAGGAACTCCTCCACCTCGTCGAGCCACAAGTCTGTCCCCTCCGAGAAAACGATATGGTCGGTCCCCGGAAGCTCCACAAACTTGGCTCCCACGATCGCCTTTGCTGCCTCGCGAGATTGCTCTAGAGGAACGATCAGATTGCCGGTTCGGTTCAGCACCAGAGTCGAGCAGCGGATCGTCGGCATGAGGTCGGTGATGTCGGCCTCCATGGTCTGCCTGTAGAAATGTCCATAGACGCCGGGGCGGATCGACAAGCGTTGAAGACGTGCCAATCCGAGGTCGAACTCCACGTCGCCGATCCGGCTCGGAGCGAGGAACTCGACACCGCTGTCGTCAGTCAAGGCGCTGGACTCGATCAGAGCTATCACCTCGTCGATCGATTGCAGAGGCAGTTCTGGGGCCAGGACCTGGTGAGGCGTGAAGGCGTGCAAGACAAGGGACCGGCACAGCTCCGGATGAGTGGCGGCGAGCATCGCGGCGATGATGTTCCCGTCGTTGAGGCCGATCACTGCGGCGCCCTCCGACTTGGCTGCCCGCAGCACGGCCACCGCGTCACTGACCTGGGTGCGCAGGTCAGGTAACCGGTCGATGGGGACCGGATCGGAGAGTCCAGTGCCACGGTGATCGAAATGGATCAGACGCCCAAAAGAGGCGAGGCGTCGTAAGAACCGGGCGACATCGGGGAAGTCCCAGACCGCCTCAACGTGGTGCGCCCAGGTGTCGATGAGGAGCAGGTCAAGGCCGCCGTCGCCGACCACCTGGTAAGCGATGTTGATACCTTCGTTCTGGGCGTATTGAGTCCGGGGCTTCTCGTCCACACAGGCGATCGTAATTCGCGGGGTTGGGCTGGCGCGATCGGGGCGAGCCTGTCGGGTTTGGGCCTCTCCTCTATCCCCCCAACATGGACTCGGAAGTTGGTCTCAGGCTGCCGCGTTCGTCGAAAACGTTGATAGCTTTCGGAACGATGCCAGAGCTTCCCGACGGCGTGGTCACGTTCCTCTTTACTGACGTCGAGGGGAGTACTCCCATGTGGGAGCGGGCACCTGAATCGATGATGGACGCGCTCCTTCAGCACGACGCGGCGATCGATGAGGCGGTGGCGGCCCACGAGGGGGTCTCGGTGAAGTCTCGCGGGGAAGGAGACAGCCGATTCATAGTCTTTAGCTCCGCTTTCGACGCGGTGGAGGCTTCGGCCGAGATGCAGCGTCGCTTGGCTGCGATCGAGTGGGTCACTCCGGATCCCTTGCGGGTGCGAGCTTCGTTGCTCACCGGGGTGGCCGACCTGCAGAACGGCGACTACTACGGGTCTGCCGTAAATCGAGCCGCACGGTTGCGTGGGATTGCTCATGGCGGTCAAACCATCATGTCGAGTTCGACCTGGGAATTGATTCAGGATCAGTTGCCGGATGATGTCACGGTCGACTACATGGGCCAGCACCATCTGAGAGGTCTGACCAGGCCCGAACACGTTTATCAACTCAACATCAAAGGCCTGGACAAAGCCTTTCCGCCGCTGCTCTCGGTCGAAGCATTTCGCACCAACCTGCCCGAGCAGCTGACCGATTTCATTGGCCGCGAAGAAGAGCTGGCTTCGTTGGAACGTCTTCTTGGGGAAACGAGACTGCTCACGATTCTCGCTCCAGGCGGCGCCGGAAAGACTCGCCTCGCTATCCAGGCAGCCGCCGACTCGACCACCAATTACCCGGACGGCATCTTCTTCGTCGATCTCACCCCGATCGGCTCGCCCGACGACGTCATCCAAGCGGTCGCCGAGTCGCTTGGCCTTGGGCTCTCCTCCGATGAAGACCAGGAGACCCAGCTGTTCAACTATCTACGCAACAGGCGTCTGCTTCTCCTCTTCGACAACTTCGAGCATCTCGTGACCGCTGCTCCGATCGTCTCGGGGATACTCAGGGCTGCTCCGAAGGTCACGGTCTTGGCTACTAGCCGTTCCACGCTCAATGTCTCCGGGGAGACTGTTCTTCCACTGGCTGGTCTCGAGACGACGTGGGATCAGCCCGACGAGGCAGTGCAGACCAGTGGTGTTCGTCTCTTCGTCGATGCTGCCAAGAGGGCCAAACCGAGTTTCGCGCTCAATCCAGACGAGCTGGATCCGGTGGCCCGGATCATCCGGTCTACGGGTGGAATGCCCCTGGGCATCGTCCTTGCGGCGGCCTGGGTCAACATCCTGTCGATCGAGGAGATTGCCTCTGAAATCGCCAAGAGCCTCGATTTCCTCGACACGAGCATGGGAGACGTGCCCGATCGTCAACGGAGCATCAAAGCTGTTTTCGACTACACGTGGAAGCTCCTGAGTCCGGCGGAGCGGGACATCTTCGTTTCGCTGTCGGTATTTCGAGGCGGATTCACTCGCCAGGCGGCGGAGTCCATCGCTGGGGCCTCCCTACTCGACCTGGCCGCTTTGACGAGCAAGTCGCTGGTGACCCCCAACCCCGAAACAGGTCGGTACGCGGTCCACGAGCTTCTGCGGCAATACGCCGAGGCCGAAATCGAGAAAGACCCCGATCGGTATCACCGGGTCACTGATGCCCACGCCGTCTACTACGGCGACCTTGCCCGAGATGCGTTCGCTTTGATTGCTCGGAGTGATGAGCGGCTGATGCTCTCGACCGTGGAAGAGGACCTCGACAACATCAGGCTCGGCATGGCGGCACTGTCTGGCAGCGACGGACGCAGCCGGAGCCCGCAGGATGGTCGGAGCGCTGTGGATGGTCTATGAAATCCGGGGTTGGTACACGTCGGCAGTGTCACTGTTTGGTGAGGCTCTGGACTCGTTGGATGAGACAGCCGGGGATGAGGCGAAAGTTGTCACACGAGCGGTGACAGCAGCAGCCCAAGCATGGTTCCTGGCGCTCCAGGGTCGCCAAGCTGAGGGCGTATTGGCTACCGCCTCCGCCACCGAAGCGCTGCGAGCTTCCACCGATTTCGACGCCTTGTGGCTTGCTCTCAACTGCAGATCTCTGAATCTCGCTTACGTCGGGGAGGATTGGAGTGGGGTGGCCGACGAGGGGATCGCGTTGGGTCAGAAGCTGGACGGGCCGGTGTGGACAGCTGCCTTCAAGAACTGGCGGGGCGGCGCGGCTCTCATGGCTGGTGACTTTGACGCGGCACAACGGTTTTTGCTCGAGGGCATGAATGTGTACGACCAACTCGACGAGCACTATTGGAGGGCAGCAAATCTCCAGCACCAGGCGCAAGTCGCCACTGCGGAAGGGCGAACCGACGATGCCATCGACCTGTACGGTCGTTCCACTGATCGAGCCCGCCAGATTGGTGCCCTCCGAGTCCTGCAGATGTCGTCGGCGGGCCTCGGCGACGCGAACTTGGCGGTCGGCAACTTTTCAGCTGCCGACGCCGCATTCATCGAGAGTCTGTCGTATTCAGAACAGATGGGGATGGTGGCGCAGATGCTGAGCATCATGACCAAGATCGCCCAAATAAGGTCACAGACCGGCAAGAAGGGCGAGGCGGTAGAGATACTCGCCTCTGTCGTCGCCGAGCCCGCAAGTGCATTCCAAGCGATATTCGACAGCCGCCCCACCAACGAGAGTGCGATGGCTGCGTTGGACGCATTGGAGAGGGAAATGGACCGCGATGAATTCTCGCAGGCGCACGAGACGGGAACTTCGAAGCCGTACGACGTCGTCATCAAAGAACTGATCGCCTCGGAGCCAGAGCACCGGATATAGAGACGCCAACCCGGATTAGCTATTCGCCGAGATGGGTATGTTTCTGCCATCGCTTGCATAGCTCACATCCAAAGGTGGACACCTGCATGGTGAACCGGATCCGCAATGGGATCTTGGGGCGAAGCCTTCTCTCCTGCGTGGTTCTGATCGCGCTCCTCGGCGCATGTGAGCTGCAACCGCCAAACGGCGGCAGTTTGCCCGACCTCAGCCTTCCTGAGGTCACGACTCCCGACGTGACCCTGCCCGAAGTCACCACACCCGATGCCACCGAGCCGGAGGCGACGACACCCGAAGTGACCGAGCCCGAAGTGACCGAGCCCGAAGTGACTGAGCCGGAGGCGACGACACCGGACGCGACTGAACCGGGCGAAGCGGCGGCGCCGCCTGAGGAAGGCGAGACTTCCCCCTGGTTGTGGATCCTCGTAGCCGGAGTGGTGATCGCACTCTTAATTGCAGCACTGACACAGCGAGGTCGGGCCCGCTCGGCCGAAGCCTCCTGGAAGGAACGCGCCCGCTCTGCCCTCTCGGGCGTGGCCGCCATCGAGGCGACTCTGGGGCGACCGGCGACTCTTGACCCCGCCGACCACGAAGCCATGCGTCGGAGCATCGCCAGTGCCCGAGATCAGTCTGTTTCGTTCGAGCAACTGGCTGCTAGTGCGTCGGACCAGGCTCTTGCCCAACAGGCTGCAGCCGTATCCGACGCCCTCCGCGTCCTGGCCACATCCAGTGAGATTGAAGTTGAAGGTCTTGCTTCGGGAGCCCTGAACACAGTCGCCAACCGGGAGGCAGCCGAGTCGGACCGGCGCGTCCATCTTCAAAATCTGCGCCAGGCTGCGGACCGGCTGTCCCAAAAGGTCCAATAACGGCTCGGTAAGCAGACAAGGTTCGGGAATCCCCCATTCCACCCTGCATGTTGAGCATGGGCCGGGCTCGTCGGATCGCGTCTCCGAGAGGCTCAAGGGAGTCGGATGCCAACGAAGGGCCTTTCTCCCCTGGTAGGCGCTGGCGTTTCCAGCCAATGCTCGAGGAGAACGGAGGCCAAAGATGGACGACTACATCCTCTTCGATATCCCGGAAGGATCCGATCCCCCCGATCGGAAGTTTCTCGAACAGTTGGGTCATCGGGTGATGGTTTGTCCGGGGCCCGCCCCGGGCACACTGTGTCCCATCCTCACCGGACAGGGATGCGAGTTGGCCGAGGGAGCCCAGGGGATCGTGTTCGAGTTGGATCTGGACAGCACGCAGCATCAAGCCATCCTCGCCAAATACAAGGAGTCCCTCCGTGGTGACGTGCCGATCCGGGTGGTAGTGCGCCCTGGCCAGGTCGAGAAGTATCCGAATCTGGTCAAAGGACTGAAGGTGCTGACCCACGCTCCGGTGGCAGGCGATCTCGACGCCCTCGAGGCCGAGGTGGTGGCTTCTCGCCCGGAAGAATGAAGGTCAGGATCCGGTTTCGGGTCGGGTCATGATCTCCCAGAGGTGTGGATCGGGGCCGCCGGAGAAGTAGAGACCACGCCCGCCTCTCCGGGTGTTGATGGTCCCGTCGTCGGGCGAGCTCGGCCCACTGCCAAAGCTGACCCCGTCGTCCCTGATTCGACCGAGAATCTTGTCGAACTCCTCTTCGCTCACGAGAAAGGCGTAATGGAGCTCGATGACATCGTCGGCGGCGGCGAAGTCGAGTGTCAGCTGCTCATTCACCCGGACCTGGGCGAAGTAGCCACCAGTTCCCTCGTAGGTCAGATCGAAGATTCTTGCGATGAATCGGGCGCCGGCTTCCTTGTCATGGGAAGGGACGATGGTGTGGTCGAGTGTGATGGACATTGCTTCAGGCCGATCGCACAAGTCGGAGCACTTGCCGTTTTCCGGGGAGGCCCTTCATCTCATGGGTACCGGCATCCTCCAGCATCAGACCCGAACCCTCGAGGAGGTCGGCGGTGGTCGTAGACACCAGCACCTCATCGGCCTCGGCCAGTCCCATGACTCGTGCCGCGGTGTGCACTGCCAGGCCACGGGCATCGGTCCCGGAGAGCTCGACCTCCCCTGTGTGGACGCCGGCGCGAATCGGAAGCCCCACCTCCCTTGCGGACCGTGTCATCGCCGCGGCACAGCGAACCGCCCGGCTCGCGCTGTCGAAGACTGCGATGAAACCGTCGCCGGTTGTCTTCACCTCGCGCCCCCGGAAATTGTTCAGGTCCTCACGTAGACGGGTGTTGTGAACCAACAGCAGATCGCGCCAGGCCGCGTCTCCCATGGTTTTCAACGTCGCACGTGGAGTCGACGATGTCGGTGAACAGGACGGTGAGGAGGACACCGTCGATCTGCCCCTCGGCAGCCACACCGAAGTTGCGCAGGCTGGTCCATTCGACCATTTGTACCGGTTCGTCGCCCACCACCCATGCGTCGTGGCCTGGCGGGATCTCGAACACCGTCTCCGCCGGGATATCGAGGGTCTGGCCGTCGTCCAAAAGGACTCGCATGATCCCAGTCAACTGGTACCCGAAGTGACGCAGCTGGCAGCTGGCGGTGCCGACGATCGGGGCCATGTCGGTCGACCACTTCCAGCCGGGCTCGAAGACGGCACGACCCACGGACGACTCGTCGAGACCGACGACTTCGGCCTGGCCGTTGGGGAAGTTTCGAAGCTCGTCAGGCGTCGCGAAACTCTTGTACTGGAGGCGAGGCATATGGACAACCTTACGTCGAACATGGTGGGTGTATGACCGTCGTCGTGATCGTCCTCGATGGATTGGGATCCCGCTGGGTCACGCCCGATCTGATGCCGACGCTGCACGGATGGGGAACGGAGGGGGCGATGAGACCCCACGGTGCCTCCAGCGTCTTGTGCTCTTCGACATACCCCAACTTCGGCACCATCGTCACCGGAGTTCAGCCCTCAGAGCACGGGATTTTCAGCAACGAGGTGGCCGTCGACGGCGTGCCGCGGCCCGCATCTGAGATTGGACCGTCCGCCCCCACCTTTCTCGATGAGTCAGCCGAGGTTGTGGTCGGAGACCAGCACCTGATCGGCGTGATGGCAGCACACACGGCTGGCCGCCACTGGCCACCATCAGGTGAGCTCCCCCCAGGGATTGGGCTGGACGCCTTTGGCTACGTGGCGGATCACGAAGTGACGGCGCGGACGATCGCAGCCTTGGAGCGACGGCCGAATCTCTTGTTCGTCCAACTGAACAGCCCTGACACCTCCGCCCATGCCTATGGCCCAGACTCCGAAGCAGCCATCGAGACCTATCGGTCCCTTGATCAATGCCTCTCCGAGATTGATGCGGCGCTTCGCTCGCGATGGGAGGAAACACTGCTTCTCGTCACGTCCGATCACGATCAAGAGACGGTCGACGTCTCCAATCGGATCGATCTCGGAGCCCTGGCCTTCGAACGAGGCGTCGAAGTCGCGGTGCTCAATGAGGGCACGGCGGCGGTGCTGGTCGGCGTCGAGGCCGGACAGTCGGACTGGTTCCAAGGTGTTCCGGGCGTCGATCAGTCGATCGAGGTGAGAGAAGACGTTCGCTTCGTGTTCTCCTCCCCCCAGTGGTGGTTCGGCGATGCGTCCTCGCCCGCGTTTCGAGGAGCTCATGGCGGGTTGCGAACCCAATCGACGGTGGCGGTAGCGGCCGGCGGTCATCAGGACCTGAGCAACGTTGCCTCCGCCTTCGATCGTCCACGCTTCGGCGCGGAGGATTGGTTCAACCTGGTGCAGGATGCGCGTTCGTTGTGACAAGGTCGTCCTCCAGGTCTGTGGTCCTGGAGGACGACCCGTCAAGCAGACGGCCGACGGCTCAGTCGCCGCCTGAGCCGTACCTGCCTCCGCCGGTGGTCGCTGCTGCCTCCGGCCCGCCGATCATCGCCCCATCCGATCCGACGACATACCAAACGTTCCCGATGCCCTGACCGCCGGTGTCACCAGGGTTGACATCTGGTGCGTACCGGTAGACGGGCTGGCCTCCGACGGTCAGTTGCTTGGTCCCGTCCGTCCGAGTGGTGGTGCCGAACATCGAGCTATCGAGGTCGGAGCTGATGGCGGTGTCACCCGGCACCGCGGGCCAGGTCCCGGCGCAAGAGTCGTAACACGTGCTCTCGCCGTTGGTGTCGTTGAGGAAGACATAAACAGTGAAACCATCGGGATCGACGAGAACGGTTCCAATATCGGTCGAAGCCGTGGAGATGCTGTCGCCTGCGGCGGTTCCCCCGCTCCCGTCGCCACCACTGTCACCACATGCGGTGAGGACGAGAACACATGCGAACACCAGTGGGAAGAGCTGTCGTTTCATCTGATTCCTCCAGATCGTTGTGTGCCCAATACGCACCGGGGCGGCGCATGGTTCGCGACCTGGCACAATTCCACCGTGGACCCTGAGGTACTGCAACGGTTCCGGATCGGGGACGAATCGGCGGTCAAGGCTGTCTATGACCGTTTCGGTGGGCCGGTGTTCGCCATCTCCATGAGCATCCTTGGCGAGGCAGGCCTCGCCGCCGACGCCACTCAGCAGACCTTCATCAAGGCGTGGCGGGCTGCGTCCACATATGACCCGGAGCGAAGCTTCAGCCCCTGGATCTATGCCATTGCTCGCCGCACCGCTATCGACATCTATCGGAAGAGGGCTCGCACGGTCGTCAGCGACCAGGTCGATGTGGTCTCGATTGGCCCCGGGTTGGAAACGGTCTGGGAGGTGTTCGAAGTGCGCGCCGCACTCGACCAACTTCCAGACGAGGAACGCCTGGTCGTGAAGCTCTCCCACTTCGACGGGTTCACCCACGCCGAGATCGCGGATCAACTCGGGATACCGGTGGGGACGGTGAAGTCGCGATCGCATCGAGCCCATAAGCGGCTCCTCGGGCTGTTGCGACACCTGGAGGAGATGTGAGAGCGCGAACCGGGGACCGGATCGGCGACGTAGAGGTTGGGTGTGATGGGATCTGACGACACGCGCTCCGAGTACCTGGCCACCGGGCTGGGAGAGAGACCTGCTGACCATGACCAGCTGGATTTGATTCGTGGCGTCCTCAGTGAGTCCTCGACCTGGGAGGACCCGCCCGCAGGGGTCGTTGATGGCCTGCTCGCCACCATTGCACGCGAGGAGCCGGTTTCCCCCGATCGACCCGTCGCCGCCGGTCCAATGAGACGCCCCTGGTTGGTGGTGGCCGTTGGAGTCGCCGCGGTTGCGCTCTTGGTTGTCGGCATTGTCTCGGCGTACGAACCAGCGGCCGAGACGGTGGTGGCTGTCAACGGTACCGATCTCGCCCCGTCCGCTGCCGGGATCGCCACCCTCCGCCCGACTCCTTCTGGTTGGTACATCCGTCTCGACGTGAGTGGGCTCCCCGCTGCGCCCGAAGGCAGTTACTACGAGGGCTGGGTGTGGAGCGAGGACGAAGGGGTGAGCATCGGCACCTTCCATCTCCGGGACGGCGCCGAGCCGGTGGTGCTGTGGTCAGGGGTGGACGTTGCCGAATACCCGGCAATCTGGGTGACCCTCCAGGACGAGGGCGCCGGCCCCGAAGCCTCGGATCGAATCATGATGAAGGGTCGGATCGAGGATCTGGTCCAGGGTTGATAGCGGTCTACCGCTGGCCGAATACCCGGCTGGCGAGATTGAATATCAGCGTGGCAACCACGCTCACCACCAGCATCGAGGTTATCGGGATGAACACCTGGGCGTTCTCGCCTTCGAAGTGAATATCTCCGGGCAGGTGGCCGAACCAGGAAAAAGCTCCGGGAAAGTAGCGAAGGATCACACCTACCAGGAGGATCGACGCTCCGATCAGGATCAGGAGGTTTGAAAGTCGCACTGCTCAGTCCGGATGACGAAGGACGACCTTGCCTGTCTGCTCGGACGAATCGAGGTAGGCCAACGCATGCGGCAACTCCCCGAACTCGAAGATCTTCGCCACAGGTGACTTAGCCTCACCGGATCCGATCCATGCAGTGGCACGAGCGAACTGGCTGTGGGTGCCCATCGAGGAGCCGATTAGCTCCAATTGCCGGAAGAAGAGGTGGGGGATGGTGAGCTCCATCTTGGCTCCGCTCGTCGCGCCGCACATCGCGATCCGACCACCAGGTTTTGCCGCCCGCATCGACTGGCGCATGGTGGCCGGGCCCACGCTTTCGATGACGATGTCAGCCCCGCCCTGCTTGGCCATCTCTGCGCCGAACTCACCTTCCGAGTCGAAGCCGGCGATGGCTCCTTGCTCCAAAGCCCAGGTGATCTTCTCGGGCGAACGGGACGTGACGTACACCCGAGCGCCCATGGCACGGGCGATGTGCATCGCGGCTGCCGAAACCCCGCCACCGACACCGACCACCAGCACCGTCTCGCCGCGACGGAACCGAGCCCGCTCCAACATCCGCAAGGCGGTGGCCGAAACCAGTCCGAAGGAACCCGCTACCTCCCAGGGCATCGCCTCAGGTTTGCGTATGGCGTTGATCGTCGGGATCACGATCTTCTCGGTGAACGTCCCCGGTCGGTGCTCGCCGAGAATCTGAAACGACTCGCAATAGACGATGTCGTCGTTGCGGCAATGAACGCATTCTCCGCAGGAGAAAGAGGGGTCGATGATGATCTCGTTGCCCGGCTCGAAACCGGCTGTGCCCTCGCCGACGGCATCGACCACTCCGGCGGCATCAGCGCCCCCGATGTGGGGCATGTGCTTGGGTGCCGGCATGCCCTGGGATACCCAGAGGTCGAGGTGGTTGAGGGCCGAGTAGTTGATCTTGATCCGGACCTGACCGGGGCCGGGCTCGGGCTCGTCCACGTCGTTGAGCTGATAGGAATCGGGTCCTTTCGTGTCCATCAGCTGCCAGGCCTTCATTCGGTCGAGGGTAGCCTCGCGCCGCTGCGCTAGAGGAGAGCGAGTTGGCTTCGCCGATGCCCAATGACCGCCAGGTCCACACCACTTCGCTGAAGGTTCGGTTCTACGAGCTCGATCCCTACGACCACGTCAACCACACCAACTATTTCTCCTATTTCGAGACGGCACGCATCGAGTACCTGACCGATCTGGGGTGGGGTCTCGACTATCTCAAGGCTCAAGGGTGGCAGTTGGTGGTGGTCGAGCTACACGCTCGATTCCTGGCAGCGGCCCGATACGGGGAGGAGTTGACCATCCACACCTGGATCGAGGATGCGGGGCGGGTGAGGTCGACCTGGCGGCAGACCATGCTGCGTCGGGGTAAAGAAGTGGCCCGGCTCACCGTCGACGCCGCCTTCACCGATCTTCAGGGCAAACCGCGAAGGATCCCGGAGCAGTTCGTGGAGGGGATGAAGAAGCTCCAGGGGGACTGAGTAAACCCCCCATCGCCTTCACTGCGTGAAGGCGGTCCCCCCTTCAAAAGGGGGGACACGAACGAGCCCTCTGGGTTGTCCCCCTGCGAAGCGGGGGACCGCGACCCTCTGGGTCGGGCGAGGGGGGCAAACCCAAGCGGGGGCTACCCCAGGAACTCGGTCACCCACTCATCGGCCGGGTTGGCCAGGATCTCATCGACGGTGCCGGTCTGGACGATGGTCCCGTCCCGCATCAGCGCCACCCGGTCCGAGATCAGAGTGGCCTCCTCTCGATCATGAGTCACCACCAGCGCGGTGACCTTTCGTCCCGTGAGCAAGGTACGAGTCTCGAGCACCAGACGCTCTCGCAGATTGCGGTCGAGTGAGCCGAGTGGCTCGTCGAGCATGACCAGCTTGGGGCGGGGCGCCAGGGTGCGAGCCAGTGCGACCCTCTGCCTCTCCCCGCCCGACAGATCGGCGATGGCACGGTTCTCGAATCCACCAAGCCCCACCCAATCCAGGGCGGCGCTCACCTCGGTGGCCAACTGAGCCGGCGGTGTCCCCGACATCCTCAGCCCGAATCCGACATTGCCTGCCACGTCGAGATGGGGGAACAGGGCAAAACCCTGGAACATGAGACCGAACCCGCGCTCATGCACAGGAGTGCCAACCACGGAGGCCATGTCCCATTTGATATCTCCGGTCGCAACCGGGATCAACCCGGCAATGGAACGGAGGAGAGTTGTCTTTCCGGAACCCGAAGGCCCGAGCACTGCGACGATTTCCTCGTCGGCAATAGTGAGATTGGTGTCCGTGAGGATCGTTTTGCCATCCAAAATCACTCCCAGGTTCTCGATCGAAAGCATTAGAACCGGCCGATCTCGCCCACCCGGGCACGATCGATAAACATCACGACTCCGGCCGTCACGGCGGCGAGGACCACCGACAGCGCCATTGCCATCCCCAAAGATGCAGGTCCGGGTCGGGAGAGAAGCCGGTAGATCATTATCGGGACGGTCGCCGTACTCGGTCTGGCGATGAACGATGTGGCCCCGAACTCGCCGAGCGAAACAACGAATGCGAATCCGGCGCCAACCAGGGCCGCCCTGGCCACGACTGGCAGGTCGATCTCGCGCCAGACGCGTCCCGGCGATGCCCCGAGCACGGCCGCAGACTCTCGAAGTTCGCCAGGTATCGATCGCAAGGTGGGCACAGTTGAGCGGACCACGAATGGGATCGCCACCAGGGCGTGGGCGATTGGGATTAGCCAGAAGCTGGCTCTGAGGTCCACCGGCCAGCCGAGAGCCACGATGAACCCGAAGCCGATGGTCACCGCCGAGGTGCCCAGCGGGAGCATCAATGTGAGATCGAACCAGCGCGAGAGACCGCCATCCCTACCAGTTATCACCGCCGCAGCCATCAGCCCGATCGAAGTCGCTAGTACGACTGCGATGACCGCGAACAGCATGCTGTTCGCTACCGAAGCGATCGGGGTTCCAACCACCCGATCAGCCTCGAACAAGCCTCGATAGGAGGCGCTCCCGAGGGAACGGCTCACCAGAACCGCAAGCGGGATTGCCATCGCGATCAGAGTGACTGCCACCGATCCGAGCACCACGAGTCTGGTGATTCCTTCGGGGCGAGCACGATCCCGGTCTGAGCGCAGAGCCCAGGTCGCTGTGTGTCGCTCCTGAAAGCGGGAATAGGCATAGAGGGCGGCGGTGACTCCAACCAGCTGCACCACGGCGAGCGCTGCGGCCAACGGAAGGTCGAACAGGTCCACCGCCTGCCGATAGATGTCGACCTCCAGCGTGGCGAACCGGTAACCGCCGAGGATCAGCACCACTCCGAACGAAGTGAAGGTGAAGAGGAAGACGATCGACGCCGCGGCGGCGATCGCAGGTCGAAGCAGAGGAAGGGTGACTGAGCGGAACACCTTCCCTTCGCTGGCTCCCAGGACTCGGGCTGCGTCGTGGAGGTTGGGGTCGAGCCGGCTCCATAGAGTGCCCACAGTCCGCACCACCACCGCCACATTGAAGAAGACATGGGCGGCGAGGATGGCGCCGATCGAATCACGCCACCCCAGAGCCACGAATGCTGTCCCCACCACGACAGTCGGGAGGACAAAGGGCACGGTGACCAGTGCGGTTGCCAGTCGCCTGCCCCTGAACTCGAAATTGGACACGGCCCATGTCATCGGGGCCGCCACCAGCAAGGTCAGGACTGTTGACAGGCTGGCCTGCCACAGCGTGAACCAACCGACTTTGAGCACCCTGGCCTCGAGCCCACTTGCTCGAATGTCCAGCTCGGAAAGGCCGAGACTCAGGATCCGAACGAGTGGGTAGACGAAGAAGTAGGCGATGAAGAGCACGGGGACGGCGGCAACGATCACCCATCCCCAGCGGACTCGTCTCATCAGCCTTCCATCACCGCCACCCACTGGTTGATCCACTGCTCACGGTCGCCCATGCTCTCGTAGGTGAATCGGACCGGATGTTCCGGGACAGTCGTGTTCTTGGTGAACACCTCGGGGAGCTCGGCGTCCCGGTTGGCAGGGAACACGAACCACGTGAGCGGGATCTTCTCCTGGAACTCGACGGAGAGCATGTAGTCGATCAGACGTCCAGCGGCCTCCGGGTAGAGGGTTCCGTTGAGGACGCCGGCGTACTCGATTTGGCGATAGCACCCGGCCTCGATCACACCGGTTGGGGCCTCGTCGATTGGCTCGTCGGCGAACACGACCTCGGCCGGGGGCGACGACGCGTAGGACAACACCATTGGCGAGTCTCCGCCGTAACGGGTGAAGTCGCCGTAGTAGGCGGTGTCCCAGTCGGGGGCCACTCGAACCCCACCGGCATGGAGGTCCTCCCAGAAGTCGAGCCAGCCGTGCAACTCGTACTCGGAGATGGTGGCCAGCATGAACGCAAGCCCTGGCGAAGAGGTGGCCGGGTGCTCGACAGTCAGCAATGAGGCATAGGTCGGGTCCCGTAGCTGGTCCAGGGTGGTGGGAACCGCCAGCCCGCTCTGGGCGAACCACTCCTTGTCGTAGTTGATGCATACGTCCCCGAAGTCGATGCTTGTCACCAGTGGGGTGGTGGATTGGACGAGGTCGACAGTAGAGGCCAGCAAAGGGCTCTCATGCTCGAGGAAGATCCCCGCGTCGACGGCCCTGGAGAGGAAGGTGTCATCCACCCCGAAGGCGACATCGGCCAGGGGATTGTCCTTGGTCAATATGAGCTGATTGACCATCGCGCCTGCGTCACCACCGGCGATGACCTTTACCTCGATCCCGGTGCTGGCGGTGAACCCGGCGAAGGTTTCATCGTTGACGCCGTCAACGAATGAGTCGTGGGCGATCAGGGTCAGCGACTCCGGGTTCATCACCGATGGCCGCTCGGAACAGGCGACTGCCGCCAGGGCCAGGGTCATGAAGAGCATTGCTCTTCGCATCTCGATCCACTCCTCTTGACTTGGGAGCGATGAGTGCGGTCCGTCCCTACGCCGGCATTATCCGGGTCAGGTTCTTCCGGTCGGGGTCTCCGCAGACCCCCTCTCAGCCCGGTCTCACCGAGCTCCCGTTTGTCGAGGTAATGGTAGACGCTGCCGTGCCAGACGTGCCCCCCTCCCTGCCCCGTTTGTCCCCCTGCGAAGCGGGGGGACCGTCCGACCGAAGGTCGGCCGAGGGGGGCTGGTCCGACGCGTCGGTACCCTCTGACGATGTTGAAGGTCGCCATGCTGGCCCCGATCTCCTGGCGGGTTCCCCCCCGCCACTATGGGCCGTGGGAGCAATTCGTTTCCCTGCTCACCGAAGGTCTGGTCAGACGAGGGGTGGATGTGACACTGTTCGCCACTGCTGACTCGGTGACCAGTGCCCGCCTGGTGGGCACGGCACCGACTGGCTACTCCGAGGACTCGAGCCTCGATCCCAAGGTCTGGGAGGGCCTGCACATCTCCGCCGTTTTCGAGCAAGCATCTGAATTCGACTTGATCCACAACAGCTTCGACTTCTTGCCGCTCACCTACAGCGGTCTGGTCGAGACCCCGATGCTGACCACCATCCATGGGTTCTCCTCCGAGCGGATCGTGCCGGTCTATCAGAAGTACAACAGTCGCTCCCATTACGTCGCGATAAGTGATTCGGACCGTCATCCCAGCCTGGACTATTTGGCCACCATCCACCACGGGATCGACATGGGCGCTTTCGAGGTCAGGCCGGAGCCCGGCGACTATCTCTTGTTCTTCGGGCGGATCCATCCCGAGAAGGGGACGGCGGAGGCGATCGAGGTGGCGGCGTTGAGCGGGCTCCCGCTAGTCATTGCCGGGATCATCCAGGATCAGGACTACTTCGATCGACTGGTGAAGCCGCGGATCGATGGCGAGCGGGTCACCTATCTGGGCCCGGTGGCCTCCGAGGCCCGCGAGGACCTGCTGGGAGGGGCACGGGCACTTCTCCATCTCATCAGCTTCGAGGAGCCGTTCGGGTTCAGCGTGGTCGAGGCCATGGCCTGCGGAACCCCGGTGATCGCCTACCCACGGGGATCGATGCCCGAGATCATCCAAGACCGAGTAGCAGGGTTCCTCGTGGAAACGATTGAGGAGGCGGTGGCTGCGGTCCATGCTTCGGAGCAGATCGACCGACGCGGTGTTCGTTCCTCGGTAGAGATCAGGTTCGACGTCGAGCGCATGGTTGACGAGTATCTGGACGCCTATCGGAACGGTGCTCGGTCTTCGATAGCTCCCTGGACTTGAATCCAGGCGATGAACGAGCTTTGGAGCGACCTTGTCCCCCTGATCTTGGCCGGGCTCCTGGTGCCGAGCCATCTGGTCCTGACAATTCTGTTTCTTCGCTCCAGCGCCGGAAAGCGAACAGCCGTTGCATTCGTCGCCGGATTGACCACGATCCGTCTCGCCCAGGGGCTCATCTTCGGGCCGGTGGTGGCTACCGGTGACCTCGGGCAGCGAGTTCGTGGGCCCAGCCCTGTGGTGTCCTCCGTGCTCCTCATACTGGGTCTCTTGCTCTACGTGACCGCCTTGCGAGAGCTTCTGTTTGATGAGGACCCCGATGCGCCTCCGCCGAAATGGAGGGCCATGATCGAGACCGCCGGGCCTGGCAAGGGCTTCCTGCTTGGTGCGGGCCTCTTGTTGATCAGCGGCAAGTTCTGGGTCTTCACGCTGGGTGCGTTGGTGGCGATTGGTGACGCGGGCCTTGATCGGGCGGAGTCCATCGTCACCTATCTCATTTTTGTCGTCCTGACGCAATCCCTGCTTCTGCTTGTCGTGGGGATGGCGTTTGCTTTGCCCAGGCAATCGACTCTCCTGCTCGATTCAGCCTCGGGTTGGTTGACCCGCAACAACGGCGCCATCGTCATCATTCTCGGAGTTGTGTTCGGCACCTGGTTCGTGCTCAAAGGTCTGCAAGGTTTGGGCGTCCTTTGAGTCGAGAGTCCGCTTACCCGGTCGTGAGCCTCGTGAGCAGGTCCTCGAGGGATACCACCGCGATCCGGGACCCGTAGTCGGAGAATCCATACGGGAGAATCAGGTTTTGACCGTGGATCATGCTCCCGCACGAGTAGACCACGTTGGGCACGTAGCCATCACGCTCGTCGTCCGAAGGGACCAGCAACGGGTCGTCGAGGTGGCCGATCACCCGTCTCGGGTCCGATGAGTCGAGGAGGATTGCCCCCAACGTGTAGCGGCGCATCGGTCCCACCCCGTGGGTGATCACCAGCCAGCCTGCTTCGGTTTCCATGGGCGAGCCACAGTTGCCGAGTTGCATGAACTCCCATGGTTGCGTCGGGACCTGGATTCTCTCGGCGGCGCCCCAAAGCCGGACGTCATCCGAGAGCATCAAATAGTTGTTCTCATTGTCCTGTCTGGACAGGGCCGCATATCGACCGTCGATCATTCGAGGGAACAAGGCGATGCCCTTGTTCCTGGCGCCACCCCCCTGCAGGGTTGCGATCCGGAACGTGAGGAAGTCCGGGGTTTCGATCAATTGGGGCAGGATCTGAAAGCCGTCGAAGGCCGTGTACGTGGCGTAATAGGTCACGGACCCATCGTCGGCGACGAAGCGGACGAATCGAGCGTCCTCCATTCCCCGGCTCTCGGTGGGACCAGCGGGGAAGATGACACGTTCCGATATCGGGAACTCGGGGTCGAAAGACAACTTGTAGTTGGACGAGGCGAGCCAATGGATGGTTCTCGCCGTTTCGAAGGCGATCGAGCGATCGACTGTTTCGGCGAGGTGGGAAAGGGCGTTGTTGACCTGTTCCAGTGAGAACCGCTCCGGCAACGGGTCCAGGACCATGGTGGCGATGTCGTTCATCACCCCCATCTCCGTCAACTTGGACCGGAAGAGATGCTTCTCGTATTCCGATGCTCGTCTCTCGCCGGTGCCGACGTACTGGCTCGGCTCGTCGATGGTGATATTGGAATCGGCGTCGACGATGCCGGATCGAAACTCGATCGATGAGAGATGGCCCTCACCGATCGCCCTCAGGCTCATGACAAAGCGCTGCTCTCCGGCGGCGAGGCCCGTCTGATCGGGGGCGGGCACTATCGACGGGTTGCCCAGCGAGGCGGCTTCGATCGAGTATTCGTGGGTGAAATAGCAGCCGATCAGCAATCGGCGCTCGGCGCTCAGCCGGTGGGTGTCATCGAAATGGTGGGCGATGCCGTCGAAATGCCGTTCCATCGCGCCATCGAGATCCCGGTGGCGGTCGGAGAAGTCGGCCCGATTCTGTTTCAGGGTCGCAGTGACGCTGGCGTCCGACATCGCGAGTACCCGGTCGATCACACGTTGGGTTCGGGAGTGCCCGTCGGGAAAGACCTGGTCGCCTGGCAGATACGGCTTGACGATGACCCGACGCGGGTCAGGGGCGAAACCGGCTTTGGCATGGGTGATGTGGATGCTGCTCATGCGAGATCGCCTGACCATGACCGCGGATCAAGGCGCATGGGAGAGGGTAGGGACCGTCGAAGCCGTGTCCACGGACTTCGGCGATCTCCGGGTCAGCCGACCTGCCTGGCTCGTTGCAGCGAACTGAGGGCTGCGAGGGTGGATTCCGCACCCTGGTTCTGGTTGGCGCCGTCGGGGGTGAGCCCGTCGCGCCCGCCACCGGTGGCGCTGTCGTAAAGATCTACGCCGCTGTCGTTGGCACCCAAGAACCATCGCCCAGCAAGGACGACACGGTCTCGCCAGACTGGGTCTCCGGTCACCGACCACGCCAGCGCGCAGGCATCGCTCATGGCACACGCCTCGACGGGTTGTTGATCGAAACCAGGTCGCGGCTCACCGGGGGCCCAGCCGCCCACCGGGGTGAAGCTGAAATGGCGGTCACGAGTTTCCACTTCGACCAGCCACTGGAGAAGGCCAATCCCCTCGTCGACGAGTCGGCCGTCTCCGAGGTGCACCCCGGCAGTCATCAACGCTTCGGGGAGCCGGGCATTGTCGTACGCAAGCCTTGCCTCGGGCCATGGCCACTCCGGATCTTGCCCCGGGCGGATCCGTTGCGAGCCACGCTCGAGGAGCAGACGGGCCAGGGGGTGGTCCGGTGAGTCCTCGTCGATTTCTGCGGCCGCCAACACGGCAAAGGCGTTGGCACGCGGTGAAGGAGATTCGAATGAGGCGTGGCGCTCGAAGATCTCGAAGGCTTCCCAGCGAATCGCAGCCGTCGGCCCACGGTTGGCCGCAGTGCCGAGGCCCCAGAGGGCCCGCCCTTGGGAATCGTCAGGGCCAACCGCATCGGTCCATGAACCATCCCTGTCCCGCCGGTTGTGAAAGCCGCCTCCGGGCAGCTGGGCGTCACGTAGGAATGCGAAATAGATCGCGGCGAGGTCGATGAGTTCTGGCGAAGGGTTCGGTTCCCGGGACACGACGATCAGGCCACGAGCGTTGTCGTCGGTGCAGTAGCCGTGCTCGGTCCGAGGCGTGGCATATCGGGCATGCTCCCAGAGGCCCCGATCGTCGGTCATCCGCCTCAGGTGATCGAAACAGGGCGCGGGCAATAAATCGGATGCCGCCGCATCTGCGTCGAGCTCCAAATGGGACATGAGCCCCAAACCGGCTTTCAACCCACCTTGGCTAGAGATGAGTGGAGACCTTGGCGGTGGGAGACCACGTTCGTTGCCAATGCCTCGTACTGCCGAGCGACCACCGGCCAGTACAACGTGGAGCCGATGGCTCGAGCCTTGCTCGCCATGCGGGCGGTGGACACCGGGATCTCGAAGACCCTGCGCACCGCAGCGCCGAGCGCAGCTGCGTCGTTGTGTGGAACCACGATCCCGGCACCGTCGGAAAGCAGCTCCTTGGCGTGGGGGAAGGCGGTGGCGATGACTGGTTTGCCTGCTCCCAGTGCTTCCACCAATACCCCGGACGTGACCTGTTCGGTGGACTCATAGGGAAGGATCACGACGTCGGCGCTGCGCACCGCCAGAGTGAGAGCCTCGATATCCAGGTATCGGCCGTCGAACTCGACGACATCCTGGAGCCCCAGCGCCTCGACCCTGGCCATCAACCCGTTGAGATATGCATCTCCCGAGTTGGCCTGGACCTTGGGATGGGTCTTGCCCAGGATGATGTAACGAGGCAGCGGCACCAGATCTTTGAGGCTCGCGAAGGCATCGATGGCCGTCTCCAGGCCCTTACCGGGGCCGATCAGCCCCCAGGTCAGGAACACCGGTCGGTGCCCGTCAGCCAGGGACGGCCCACTCAGGGCAATTCTCGCACCGTGCGGGATCATCGTGATCTTTGAAGGATCAACGTCGTAGTTGTCGAGCAGACGCTGGCGTGCGGTCTCGCTCATAACGATGGACTCGTCTGTCAGACCGACGACACCCTCCAGGACCGAGCGCTGACTGGGAGAGGGGTTCGAAAGAACGGTGTGGAGGGTCACCACAGAGGGGACGTTGAGTCCCTTCAAGATGTCGAGCACCTCGGAGCCGTCGGAGCCACCGAAGATCCCGTACTCGTGCTGGATGACCACTACGTCGAAACTGTTGAGCGCGGCGATTGCCTTCCGCAAAGAACTGCGGTCAGCATTCACGTGCTCGAGCACGACTTCATCCGGTGCTCCACCCTGGGGAGCGTCGACCAGGCTCACTACGCCGAGGCCGTCGGCTGAGTCTCGATCCGCAGCGATCGCCTTGCGAAGAGCATGAGTGAAGGTGGCCAGACCACACGACGTGGGTGGATAGGTGCTCAAAAACCCGATGTTGGGATGTGCTGTCTTGAATGTCATAAAGCCTCCGCTTCAGGAACGTTTGCCGGAGCGCCGTTCCGTTGATGCCGTTGAGGCCACTCAATCAGCGGAGATGCGAGTTCTCGTGAACTCCGTGTTACAGGCGTGTGTCGCATTGCGACTCTCAGCACCCACTGTATACCCCGTTGGGATTTGGCAATACATCCGAAAGACCCTGTTTTTGGGTTGTCCCCCCGCTCCGCAGGGGGACAACCCATGGTTAGCCGAGGTAGGGCCCGAAGGCGAGCACGGTGTTGTGCCCGCCGAACCCGAACGAATTGGAGAGCACCGGGCCCGGTCCCCATTCCCTCGGTTCGAGCACGATGTCCACGAGGTGGATCTCGGGATCCTGATTGATGAGCCCGATATTGGGAGGGAGCTCACCCCGCCGGATCGCCTCGACGACTGCCACCGCCTCGATCGAGCCGGAGGCACCGAGCCCATGACCGGTGGTGCCCTTGATCGAGGACACGGCAGGCTGGTCCTCCCCAAAGATCCTCTCGATGACCAACCCTTCGGTCTTGTCGTTGAGGTCGGTTCCTGTGCCGTGGGCGTTGATGTACTTGATGTCGGCGGGCTCCAGCCCGGCGTCGGCGAGCGCAAGGCGAATCGCTCTCTCCGCACCATCCCCATGAGGATGGGGAGCGGTGATGTGGTGGGCGTCAGCCGTGGAGGCTCCTCCGAGAACCTCGGCGAGGATGTTGGCCCCACGTTCCTTGGCAGCTTCCTCGGCCTCGAGAATCAGGATCGCTGCACCTTCACCCATGACGAAGCCGTCCCGATCGACATCGAATGGCCGGGCGGTGCCCGAGGGAGACAGTGCTCGAGCCGCACTGAACCCTGCTGCCGCCGACTTCCGGGCCGCTGCCTCGGTGCCGCCGACCACCGCGGCGTCGGCATAACCCCACTGGATCTGACGGAGGCCGTCGAGAACCGATTGCGCCCCCGCCGCGCATGCGACCACGGGCGTGGTGACCTGGCCACCAAAGCCGTACTTGATCGAAATCGCGGCCGCGGCGGCGTTGGCCATCATCATCGGGATCAGGAACGGCGAGACCCGTGGGTCGTCTTCATCGGAGCGGTGAACCAACGTCTCGAGCGATTCCAATCCGCCGATACCTGTTGCCAGGGACACTGCGACCCGGTTGGGCTCGACCGCGAGCGGGCCTGACTGCTCGAAAGCCTCGTGCGCAGCCATCATCGCAAACTGGGTGAACCGATCGAGACGACGGTGCTCGCGCAGCGGGATCCAAGGTTCGGGGTCCCAGTTCTTCACGACATAGGGGCCCGGCCCGTCGGGCGCCTGTTGTAGGCCCTTCCAGAAGTCGTCGGTGCCTGTTCCCGGGGCGGCGACGGCCCCAGTGCCGGTTACCACCACTCGCCGTCTGTTCATGTCTCTAATTCTGCCCGATCTCTCAACTTGGGAAAACAGAACGCTGCAGTCTGCGCATTCCCTCCAGCCACCGGTCGTAGTCGTTGGCCTTGTTCTGGAAGAACTGTGCCACCTCAGGGTGGGGGAGAATCAGGAATCGCTCAGCCTCCAACCCGTCTACCACGGCCTCCGCCAGCGTCTCGGGCTCCATGGCATCGGGCATGAGCAGATCCCGGAATTCCGTGGCCGAGTCGAGAAACGGGGTCTTGACTCCCATGGGACAGAGGGCGCTGACCTTGATCCCCTTGTCCCCGTAGGTGATGGCCAACCATTCGGAGAAGGCCAGAGCGGCATGCTTGGTCACCGAATATTGCGCCGCCTTGAGGTTGGTGAGAAGGCCGGCCGCCGAGACGGTGGCCAGGAAGTATCCGCTGCCCCGGTCCGACCAGGTTGGGATCAGGCGCCGCGCAGCATGTACGTGGGACATGACGTTTACCTGCCACATCCGATCCCATTCGCCTGGAGGCGTCTGTTCGTCGCCCGCAAACCCGATCCCGGCGTTGGCACAGAATAGGTCGATCGGTCCGAAGAGCTCCTCGACCTCGTCGACCAGGCGGTCGTTGTCCTCGGGTCGGGCGACGTCGACTTCGAGCGCGACTGCACCTGTCTCTGCCGCCACCTCGCCGACAGCCTCGATGTCCAGATCGGCCAAGACGAGGGCGCGGGGTTGTTCGCTTGAGAAGCGCCGAGCCAGGGCAGCTCCGATACCGCTCCCGGCGCCGGTGATCACGATGATCTTGTCCCGTAGCTCCATCAGCTCCGAAGGCTACGTTGGTGTCAGAAGACGGCGTTCTCCAGGATGTCTGCGCCACCTCTGATCGCAGGGATCAGACCATTGGCCATCGGAAGCAGCTGTTCACCGTAGAAGCGGGCGGTGGTGACCTTCTCAGCGAGGAATTCGGGCGTGACATCGGGTGGTGCCTCGACTGCGGCGAGCGCAGCCTTGCCCATCAACCATCCACCGAGAACGGTCCCGAACTGGCGGAGATAAGGGCTGGCGCCGGCCAGAGCGGACTGGATGTCGCCGCCTGCAAGCCGCTCACCCAGCCAAGCGGATGACTCGGCGAGCCCGCGGATCGCCCTGGACAATTCATCGCCGAACCCGGCCAACTCGGCGTGACGGTTCATGGCGATGACGACATCGGTCATCTCGGCTATCAGAGCCGTGACCACGGCGCCGTTCTCGAGGGGCAGCTTGCGTAGAACGAGGTCGATGGCCTGGATCCCGTTCGTGCCTTCGTAGATGGGGGCGATCCTGGAGTCGCGGAGGTATTGGGCAGCTCCCGTCTCTTCGATGTAACCGGCGCCGCCGTGGACCTGGATCCCCATCGACGCGACCTCCACTCCGAGGTCGGTACACCACGCCTTGACGATCGGGGTGAGGAGAGCGAGACGATTCCCCGCCGCCTGGCGGCGCTCCTCGGTCTCACCGTGAAAGTTGTGATCGGCCTCGGCGGCAGTCACGTAGAGAAGGGCCCGCATCGCCTCGACGTTGGCCTTCATCGTCATCAGCATCCGCCTCACATCGGGATGCTCGATGATCGGGACCCGATCAGCCTCCGTTGCTCCGACGGCTCGGCCCTGCACCCGGTCCCGGGCGTACTGAAGGGCCCGCTGATAGGCACGCTCTCCTATCGACACTCCCTCCATGCCGACCCCGATACGGGCCGCGTTCATCATGGTGAACATGTTCTTCATGCCGGTGTCGGGCTCGCCCAGCATGTAACCGAGTGCGCCCTCGCCGGCGTCCCCGAAGGAGATCACGCAGGTCGGCGAGGCGTGGATGCCGAGTTTGTGCTCCAGCGAAACGATTTTGTAATCGTTGCGCAGGCCAGGGTTTCCCTTGTCGTCCGGGATGAACTTGGGTACCACGAACATCGAGATTCCCCGGGTGCCGGGAGCCGAATCGGGGAGGCGGGCCAGGACAAAGTGGACGATGTTCTCGGTCAGATCCTGGTCGCCCCAGGTGATGAAGATCTTGGTCCCGAAGAGGCGGTAAGTGCCGTCGTCCTGGGGCACGGCCTTGGTGCGAAGACCTCCCAGATCGGAGCCGGCTTCGGGCTCGGTGAGGTTCATCGTGCCGCTCCACTCGCCGCTCACCATTTTCTCCATATATGTCCCCTGGAGTTCCTCGGAACCGTGGACCCGCATCGCTTCCACCGCGGCGTGGGTGAGGGTGGGGCAAAGGCTGAATGCGATGTTGGCGGACTTGAACATCTCCTCGATGACCACCCCCACCATGTAGGGCAGCCCGCCTCCTCCCCACTCTTCGGGAACGTGCACCGCGGGCCATCCCGCATCCACGTACTTCCGGTACGCCTCTTTGAAGCCGTCGGGGGTGCGCACCGTCCCCTCCTCGGTCAGCACCGACCCCTGGCGGTCGCCGATCTGGTTGAGGGGAGCGATGACCTCGGAGAAGAAGCGGCCCGCCTCCTCGAGGATCCCGGCAACCGTGGCCGGGTCAGCGTGCTGATAGCTATTGAGTTTGGAGACCTCCTCGAGACCGGCGACGTGGTTGAGGGCGAAGTTGATGTCGTCGAGGCGAGGGGCGTATTCGGCCATGGTCAAAGGCTAAACGCCGTCTTCTGGTTGAAGCGAGAGCACCGCTTCGACGAGATCAGGCAGCACCTCTCCGATCCCGCCGTCGATCTTGGCAGTGGCCAGGAGGTCGGCCTCGGTCTCCCCACGGTTGATGATGACGATGGGCAGGGATCGATGCGCTGCGCGGAAGACGACATCGGACGCCGGCCACACCGCCACCGTCGATCCCACAATGAGCAGAGCGTCGGCGACTGCGAGGAAGAACATCGCTTTGCGCAATTCCTCCTCGGGGAGCATCTCGCCGAACATCACGGTTCTCGTCTTGACCATGCCGCCGCAGCTGGGACAAGCCGGGTCTTCGTTCCCGGCATCCACCCAAGCCAGCACCTCTTCGGTCGGCCAGGTCCGGTCGCAATCGAGGCAGTGGCTTTCCCTGACGTTCCCGTGGAGCTCGGCGACCAGGTCATCGCTCAGTCCGGAGCGATGATGGAGCCCGTCGACGTTTTGGGTAACGACTCCGGCGAGTCGCCCCGCGTCGGCCAATCGCTTGATGGCACGGTGACCCGGATTGGGCTCCACCAAGGATCGAGCTCCCCACAGCTCGCCCTCGAGATGCATCCGCCAGCCCCGTCGCCGCAAATCGGAGCTGGCCCGGAAGCGGTCGATGTGGAAGTCTTCCGGATCGACCTTGGTCCAAAGGCCATCCGGGCCACGGAAGTCGGGGATTCCGGACTCGGTCGAGATCCCGGCGCCTGTGAACACCAGGATCTGCTCCGCAGGGCGAAGAACATCGATCGCGGTGCTGAGGTCGGTCACGTGGCGATTATCGGCTCACCGTTCGGCTACCGCTTCGCTTTAGTCTCCCCCGGTGACCGAGAAGCAGGGCAAGCACGAGTCGCAGCCGGAAACCGAGATGATGACCCTCGGCTGGGACCCGATGCAGGGGATGGGTGCGTTGAAGACACCGCTGTTCCAGACATCCACATTTGCCTTTGAGACCGCAGAGGGGGCGAAGCGCTCATTCGACGTCACCTACGGCGGGGAGGTGCCCGAACCAGGCGAGGACATCGGCTACATCTACA
Source organism: uncultured Acidobacteriota bacterium (assembly GCA_963778755.1). Lineage (GTDB taxonomy): Bacteria > Actinomycetota > Acidimicrobiia > Spongiisociales > ZC4RG35 > JALYNX01. The sequence goes on from CAVZVJ010000010.1 coordinate 158,382, forward strand.
CGAGGCTCGATCATCCCAATCTGGTGGTGGTCGAGGGCCGTCTCGCCGTATGGGACGGAGCCGATCGGGCGTTGCTCTTCTCGAGCGGGATGTCTGCGATCTTCACCACCCTGCTCACGCTGCTGCGTCCCGGAGACCTGATCCTCCACAGTTCGCCGCTCTATGGCGGGACCAATTCACTTTTCGAGCATGTCCTGGGACCGATGGGAATCGATGCCGTTTCCTTCGGGCCGCAGGCGACGGAGGGCGAGTTGGACGAACTGGTGGGCGATCGGTCGCTCGGCGTCGTCTATGTCGAGTCACCCGCCAACCCGACCAACGACATATTCGACATCGAGGCGGCGGCCCGAGTCGCCCGAAAGCACTCGGCCCGGACCGTGGTCGACAACACCTACCTCGGCCCTCTCGGCCAGCAACCACACGCCCATGGCGCCGACCTGGTCGTGTATTCGGCGACCAAGTACTACGGCGGGCACAGTGACCTGATCGCCGGGGTGGTGACCGGCCCCGACTCGTTGATCGGGCCGATCAAGACCATGCGGTACCGGATCGGCACCCACGCCGACCCGCACTCGGCGTGGCTGCTGGGACGCAGTCTCGAGACCTACGCCCTGCGAGCGCAACGCCAAGTCGAAAACGCATCACGGGTGGCCGAGTTCCTGGCTTCCCATCCCAAGGTGAGCCGGGTCGGCTACCTCGGTCTGATCGGCGAGGACGACCCGAGACGAGCCATCTTCGATCGACAATGCACCTCCACCGGGGCCATGATCACCTTCGAGGTGAAGGGCGGTCGCGAGGAGGCATTCCGATTCCTCGACTCGATGAAACTGGTCGGTCTCGCCACGTCACTGGGTGGCACCGAGTCGATCGCCTCCCACCCGGCGACGACCAGTCATTCGAATGTCGACCAGGTGACCAGGGACCAAATGGGGGTCACCGAGGCCATGATCCGGTTCTCGATCGGCATCGAAAACGCCGACGACATCATCGCCGACCTGGAACAGGCCCTGGCGTCCGTCTGATTTCATAGGTCGTTCAACCCATACTCGACCACTCTCCACGCGTGGATAATGCTCCACGGGATCGTTGCGGTCGGAGGCATTTGACGTGGGAGAGATGGAAAGACGAAAGGCGCTGGTCTTCGTTATGGCAATCGTTTTGGTGGTTCTGGCAGCTGTGACGCTCGCCCTGACGACCACTTCGGGTGGTGACGCGCCTGAATCGAGCAATCCCGAGAGCATCGCGCTCCATCAGGTTTCTTCCGCGTCCTGGGCAGGGGGATCAACCCTCTCCTTCTAGGGCAGGAAGAAAAGGCGCTCCTACCCAAATGGAGCCACGGAGGCGGCCCTTCGGGGCCGCTTCCGTTATTTGGGGCTCAGGCCTTCAAGTCGGGAAGAGCGGATCCACCGGAGAGCCCACGCACCGCCTCGAGCTCGTGGGCCATTCCCCTCAGGGCGGAAACGAGGTCGGTGGCGACGGCTGAAACTTGGAACCCGTGAGCCAGCAAGTAGAGCGCCGCCTCTCCACTCCCGCAGTGCAACCCGGCGAGCTTGCCATGCCTTTCGGCGGCCTCGACTACGGCGGTGAAAGCCGTTTGTAGCGAGGCCGACAGGGGATGTGACCCGTCGAAGATCGAAATCACGTCGGGCGCCGGCACTCCGCCGATCGAAAGGCCCAGGTCGGCGGGTCCCACGTAGAGCCAGTCCACCCCTTCCACCGCCGCGATCTCATCGACATTGTCCACCGCCGCTGCGGTCTCGATCTGCACCGCACACAAGGGTCGGTAGCCCTCGGCGAAGGGATCGATGCGCGGGGTCTGCATTCCGTAGGAACGAATCCCGTCGGGGGCGTAATGACAGGAGAGGGCGGCGAGCCTCGCATCATCGGCATCGTCGACCTGTGGAGCCATGATTCCGCCCGCCCCCAGGTCGAGTGCCCTTCCGATCTCGGCAGGGTTGACGCTCGACACCCGGACCAGGGTCGGAACCTCGTAAAAGGCGATGGCCCCGAAGGTCTCGGTCGTGAGTTGTGCGATGGAAGGACCGTGCTGGGCGTCGATGACAAGGAAGTCAGGTTGGAGCGCAGCCGAAATCTCCAGCATCTTGGGATCAGCGGTCACCGACCAAAGCCCGAGGATCGGCCCGGGACCTCTAAGTAGGTCGGTCATTGCCGGTCTTGTGGGTTATGGCGTCGCATCGGGCGAGGGTACCTGTCAAAGCCGCGCGGATTCCTTGAACCCGACTTGACACGTCCTTAAGGCCTGCGGAGGCATCCTGACATCTTTAGAGAAAGGACGGCCTCAAATGGCAAAGGTCTGGATCAACTCGGATTCCTGTATGGGTGCAGGCACCTGCGCTCAAGTCGTCCCTGCCGTTTTTCACGAGCGCTACGACGGCATCTGGGCGGTCAAAGAGGATCCGTCTCATTTCGAACGACTGGTCGTTTTCGACGGCTTGGCAGGTGATGGGCACGGGCCCGATGGATACGAGGGACAAGCCAGGGTTCCCGACCCGCTCCTCGAACTCGTTCTCGAAGCCGCTGAAGAGTGCCCGGCCGAGTGCATCGTCGTGGAGGTCTGAGGTGGCGGATAGAAAGAAACTGCCCTTGTCGGTGGCGCTGGGAACGCTGCTGATTCCCGTGAGTGCCTTCGCGGCTTCGGCGTTGGTCAAGGACGCTCCGGTCGTCGAATCTCCGACGACCGTCGCCACCACCGCACAAGCCCAGACCGAGGCCGTGTTTGCCCCTCAAACAGTGAGCGCGGCAGATCTCACGGCTGCGTGCGGGGTCGAGGGGCTGAAGCTCGTCGAATCCGAGGCCCAACAATCGATTACCGCGATCCAACAGGCCGCCCTGGATGCCCTGAGAGAGATATGTGTTCAGGAGGGGATGCCGTTGCCTGGAAAGCCCGTTCCGGAGCCGGTAACTCAGACCGTCGTCGTGGCCAACGCTGCTGCCTCTGCTCCGTCAGTCTCCCAGGGGAGTTCAGAGCATGAGGCGGAACACGAGGAGGAACCCGGACATGGAGTGGAGGATGACGATTGAGCCGGATTTCTCCACAGACCCTGTCAGGTCTGTTCGTGCTTCTAGCCGGTTTGGCGGTCGTTTACGTCATCGCCGTCGGGCCGGGTGCAACCGAGGCTCCTTCTGAGGTCACGTCGACTTCTCTTGCTGGCGCGCCTGTCCTCGAGGTTGCGCCACCAAACCTCGAGGGAGTCGATCCCGCCATCCAGCGTGTCCTCTATGCGAGTGGAAAGGCGGAGGCACTCCGGGTCGACCAAATCTCGGAGCTCCCCCCAGAGGTTGCACGAGTACTTGCCTCATTCGGTGTGACATTGGCCGTTCCGGAGACATCGGCGGGTGGCCAGTGAGCCGTTTCGACGCCGGGAGATGGAATCGAATCCTGATCTGGACCGGTGCCGCCCTCGCCTGGGGCACCGCTCTGGTCGTCGCCCGACTGGAACCGGCGCGAGTCCTCGACAATCCCGTTGCGGGGCAGACAGCGGAATCCTCACATCAGGCCATCATGCCCAATCCCGCACCCCTGGGGCTGGTGATCCTTCGCTTCACGCCCGTCGATTCACCCTTGCCCGATGTCCGCACAGTCGTGATCAATCGGGCAGCCGCCAACCCGCCCTCGGTGGCCTCCCAGCCGGCTCAGGCAGCACCACAGCCGGCAAGCAGTGGCTCATGATCCACATCGAATTCAAGGCGATGGGGACAGACATCGAGGCCTGGTGTCCCGATGAGGATGCGGGCAGGGAGTTGCGTGTTTGGTTTGAGCACGTGGAGCAGGTTTGCAGCCGGTTTCGCCATGACAGCGAACTGAGCCAGATCAACCGGTCGATCAGCCCCTCGGTCGAGCTCTCCGAGACCCTCGTCGAGGTCATCTCCGCAGCCGAATCGGCCCGTGACCTGACGGGGGGACTGGTCGACGCAGGTGTGGGTGCCAGCGTGGCTGATTGGGGTTACGACAGGAGCTTTGAGCTCGTGACGTCGCTCGACCTTCAACCCGTGGCGAGCCACGCGCCTGAGTGGAGGCTCGAGTCGACGACGCTGATTCGATCAACGGGAACGCTGCTCGACCTTGGGGGCATCGCCAAGGGGTGGGCCTGCGATCAAGGAGTCGACAAGGGCTTGGCCACTGTTGTCTCGGCTGGTGGTGACATAAGGAGCAATGACAGCCGAACCACAGTCCCCATCATCGATCCATGGGGGGACGTGGCAGCACGTATTGCCCTCGGCCGCGGTGGACTCGCCACCAGTTCGACGGCCCGGCGCCGATGGAAAGTGGGAGGCCGTGAAGTCTCTCATCTCATAGACCCCCGGACGATGGCCCCGGTCCAGACACCGGTTCTCAATGCCACCGTGGTGGCACGGTCTGCCTCCGAGGCTGAAGCGGGAGCCAAAGCGGTGCTTCTGCGGGGCGAAGAAGGACTGGCATGGGCGGCGGGAGTGGATTGGATCGCTGCCGCCATCGTTGTGTGGCACGACGGATCGGTCTACGCCACTCCGGGGACGGTGTTGGCCGCGTGAACGTCGAGTGGCTCGTCATCCGAGGGTCAGGCGTAGCAGCCTTTGCGCTTCTGTCCGGGGCGACGATTTGGGGATTGCTGGTGAGCTCGAAACTGCTCGCTCGCCTGGTCAAAGCGAAGCCATTGACCTGGTTTCACGAGTCGTTGGCGATCGGTGCGTTGCTCGCAACCGTCGTCCACATCGTCGTGTTGTCCGTCCACGACTTTCTCGATTTCACCTGGGTGGAGATCCTCGTACCCGGAGCCTCAAATTGGCGTCCGTTGCCCATCGCCTTTGGGGTGATGTCGTTGTACACCCTGGTCGTCGTCATCGGTAGCTTCTACATCAAGCGGTTCATCGGCCAGAAGACCTGGCGCTCGATTCACTTCGCCTCGTTTGGATTGTTCATCTCGGCGCTGCTCCATGGGATGCTCGCTGGAACCGACACCGGCAGTCCGTTGATGCTGGGGCTGTATGCGGGGTCGGCCATCGTTGTCTTCGCCCTGGTGGCCCAGCGGTTGGTGCCTGTGTCCACCGAAGAGCCCGCCCGGGTCTGAACCGCGAGCTTGCCGGCCCGGTTCTCGTCTAATGGGTTGAAAGGTCCCGTAAGGAACAGGACGACCTGTTCGAAAGGAGAGACGATGGCCAAGTACGTATTCCTCTATCACGGCGGCAAGGCTCCGGAGTCGGAGGAGGAGGGCGCGGCGGTAATGCAGACCTGGAACCAGTGGTTCGAGAGTCTGGGTGGGGCCGTGGTCGACATGGGACAGCCGACCGGCCAGTCAGCGACGGTCGCGTCCGATGGCGCAACCAGCCAGGGTGGTGGCGCCAACCCGGTGAACGGATACTCGATCATCAGCGCCGACAGCCTTGAGGCAGCCCTCGTCCTCGCCAAGACCAGCCCTCAGCTGGCCGTCGGCGGGAGCATCGAGATCGCCGAGACTCTCGACATCATGTGATAGCTGATGGGCGTGGGGCGGCTCGCCGTCCCACGCTCGTCAATCTGTATCGGTTGGCGGCGACGTGCTCCGCTACCTTCGCCCGATGCCTTTCATCGAAGCACCACACGAGGATGAATGGGGAGAGGAATTCGACTCACTCCGGGCTGAGGTCACTGATCCGGTCTGGCATCGTGCGGACTGGATCATCAGGATTCATGCTCTAGATGTGGGCAGCATGAACGCTCACAACACCATCTACCGCCAGGCGATGAAGGGCACCGCCACCCTGCGCAAAGTCGAGCGGGAGATGATCGCCCTGGTCGTGTCCCAGGTGAACGACTGCAACTACTGCCTGACGCATCATCGGCGGGGTCTGCGCCGGCTACTGGAGGATGACCAGCTTCTCCAACGCATCGAGGCCGACTTCGAGAGCGCCGGACTTTTCCTCAAGCGGGTCGCAATGCTTCGTTATGCGGTCAAGCTCACGCGGGAGCCGGCGAAGGTCGTCGCTGAGGACGTCGAAACACTGCGCGAAGCAGGGTTCACCGACCTGGACATCCTCCATATCGTAGAGGTAGTGGCCTATTTCGCCTACGCCAACCGGATCGCCAATGGTCTCGGTGTTCCTTTGGAGGAATGGATCCCTGAGACCTCGAGCGGATGACCAATGAATCGAATCAAAGGCCACCATTGGCGGGACGCGGCTGAGACCTAGGAATTCAGTTGATCACCGGGCTGGTTCGGACCATGGCTCCAAAACCACAACCGCCGTCTCACCTGATCGGAGCGCTGCGTAGCCGTCCAAGTTCGTGTCGATGTCCTTCCATCGGGCCCAAAGACGCGACCGTTCCTCACCCTCCGCCGCCCGTCCCTTGACGGCACGTCGTCCGTCGGCGAGATCGACGCTGGCGATCGGATGGGCCTGAAGGTTGAGCCACCACGCCGGCTCGTCGTCGGCCCAGCCGTTCATCGCCAATGTGATCAGGTTCGATCCATCCTCAAAATACCCGAGGATCACACTTCGCTCCTGGGCGGTCCTGCGCCCGGTCGTCGTGAGGTGCATGGTGCCCCAGCGGTTCGCCTTGGGTCGCCACAGTCCGACCTTGCCACGAGTCACTCGATATAAGCCACGATGAGTGAACCATGCGAGACGAACGAACCAACGAGGAGGAATCCGCGCGGGTGGTGGGCCTTGGTCGGAAGTGGTGTCCGGTCCCATTAGTTCCCTGAGCCGAGCCTAGCTGGAGCACCCCACCGAGCCCGACTGAGTTGGCCGCGAATTGGGCACTTGGCCCCTGTTTCTCTCCCTCGGTGACTGACATCCTGAGGAATATGCCAAAGACCAGACTTGGGAAGTGGGCGGGCTGGCTCTTGTTAGTCGCCCTTGTTCTATTGTCGACGGTCATCGTCGCCTACAACACGGACGCCCTGGGCGAGGTGTTTGCCCAACGAACCGTCGGGGGTCTTGTCCTCTGGCTGGTGACCGCGATCTCCACCCTCGGCTCGCTGATCACTGGTCTGGTGAGCTGGCTGAAATTCAAGGATCACTCAGCGGTGGTGATCGCGGCCACGATCTTCGGGCTGTGCGCAACGGTCCTGCTTGGGTTTGGGGCGATTCCCCAGAACTGAAAACCGCCGAGCATCCGAAGGACCGGTTCTGGTATCAGCGTTCCTGCTGCGAGTTGGTTTAGTGGCGTTTACCGTCTCGAGCAGCAGTCTTCCCGGGAGCAACGATGGAAAGAGGCAATGGGCTCCTGGGCCGGATCCCAGGCGTGGCTCTTGCTCGCTCCTACCGCAAGAAGGACCTTCCACGTGATCTGACCGCCGGGGTGGTGCTGGCGACGATGCTGGTGCCCCAGGGCATGGCCTATGCCGAACTGACCGGCCTCCCGCCGGAAACCGGCCTGTATACGACGGTGGCTGCGCTCCTCGCCTACGCCGCGTTCGGGACCAACCGCGTGCTGGTTCTCGGTCCGGATTCATCGCTCGCCCCGATCGTCGCCGCCATCGTCCTTCCGTTGGCTGCCGGCGATCCCGCTACTGCGGTAGTTCTCGCCTCCGCTCTCAGCATCATCACCGGGCTGATTTGTCTCCTCGCCGGATACGCCCGGCTGGGGGTGGTCACCGAGCTTCTCTCCAAGCCGGTCCGGATCGGCTATCTCAACGGGATCGCAGTGGTGGTCCTCATCTCCCAGTTGCCAAAGGCGCTGGGCTTCTCTGTAGACGCCGAGACAACCATGTCAACCTTGGTCGCCACGGTCAAGGCCGTCGTGAACGGCGAAATCGTCCTCGCCGCCATGATGTTCTCGATCCTCACCATCGTTTTGATCCAAGTTTCAAGACGTCTGTGGCCGGGCGCTCCGGGGGTCTTAGTCGCGGTGATCTCCTCGCTCGCCGGAATGGCCCTTTTCGACCTTGCGGGGGTGGTCGATACGGTCGGTGCCCTGCCGCAGGGTGCCCCGAGGTTCGCGTTCCCGGGAGTGGATATCGATCAATTGCAGGCACTGACCATTGGCGCACTCGGCGTGGCGCTGATCTCCTTTGCCGATACAAGTGCACTTTCCAGTGCAATGGCGCTCCGGTCGGGCGGCCGCTCGACGCCCAACTCGGAGGCCAAAGCGCTGGGGGCAGCCAACATCTTCTCCGGTCTGGTCCAAGGGTTCCCGACCAGTGCCAGCTCATCGAGGACTGCGGTGGCGGTCTCCGTCGGCTCGAGAACGCAGCTCACCGGCGTGGTGGCCGCCGTTGGCGTGCTCGCCATGCTGGTGTGGGCACCCGGTCTGCTCGCCAATCTGCCATCGGCGACTCTTGCGGCCATCGTCATCTCGGCCTCCTTCGTCATCTTCGACGGAACGGCGTTGGGCTGGCTGTGGTCGGTCCGGCGCTCCGAGTTCATGCTCGCCCTCGGTTCGTTTCTCGGCGTGGTCATCATCGGGGCTCTCGGGGGGATCTTGATCGCCATTGCCCTTTCCCTGGCCAACTTCATACGACGGGCCTGGCATCCGCATAGCGCCGAGTTGGTACGGGTGGCCGGGCTCAAGGGGTATCACGATCGGGAGCGTCACCCTGAGGGAACGACCATTCCGGGTTTGCTGATCCTTCGATTCGACTCACCACTCTTTTTCGCTAATGCGCCTACCTTTGGCCGTCTGCTTCATGATCTGTTGGAGCGGGCCTCGCGGCCGATCGACCGTGTCCTGGTGGCCGGTGCGGCCATCACCGATATCGACACCACGGGGGCGGAAGTGCTGGTGGGTGTGCTCGACGATCTCGATCAGCGAGGCCTGTCGTTCGCATTTGCCGGGCTAAAGGGCCCGGTGAAGGACCGTCTCAAGGCTTACGGCCTCTACGACAGGATCGGGGAGGAGAATTTCTTTCCCACGATCGGCGAAGCGGTCAACGATCACGAGGGAGAACGGAACGATTGAGCTGGATCTGCCGGCTGAACGACGGCCTCGGACTGTCCTTCTCGGCGGAGGATCCAGATTGCCCAGAAGATCACCAAGGCGGTGGTCGCTGCGGCTGGCAGCCCGGCCGTGGCCAGGGTCGCGCTGGCCATGTTGAGCACGGTGTGGAAGATCGCCACGATCAACAAGCTCGAGCCGCTCCGTTCGTAGAGCCACCCCAGCACCACCGTGCCGGCCATCAGGCCGATGATCCATCCGGGGATGACGTACCAGTCGAGGTCGCGCATTCCGGTGTCGAGCCAAAAGGTCGGTAGATGCCATCCGGCCCAGATCAGGCCGAGAATGCCGGCGGCACGGGCGATGTTGTGGCGATCCCGTAGGCGCCCCCAGGCGAATCCCCGCCACCCAACCTCCTCGCCGTAGCCGTTGATGACGAAGAGCAGCGCCAGCACACCGAAGAAGCCTGCCGCCGGCAGGCCGGGAACCGTGCTCACTTCTGACATCGACGGCCAACCGTTGCCGGCAATCGCCATTGCGGCAACGCCCACCGCGCCTGCGACAGCCGGTAGGACCGCCGCCCCATACCAACGCAGAGGCACCCGCCATCGAACCATTCGTCTCAGGAGGTCGCCCACCCCGGCTCTGCCGAGTGTGATCGAAGTGACAGTGAAGGCAGCCAACATCGGGCCAAGGAGGCCGGGAAAGTGACTGCCCTCTCCTCCGTCCAGTGCCAGCGGGACCCAGTAGGACCAAGAGAAGAGATAAGCCAGAACGAAAAAGGCGCCAAGAGGCCGCTGGCGGATCATCACCACGTAAACGTAAGTTGGGGTGGGCGCTCCGGGGTCGGGGCGAAATACCAGACCCCTCACGGACTCTCGTGCGTGCTCTGAGCCTTAGATCGTTAAGCGGGAGCCGGGGCGAGGCCGAGTTGTTGCATCATGCCCATCGAATCCCAGTTGACCCACTCTGAGATGAGCATGCCGCCACGGACCTCCCAGATGCTGACGCCCGGGATCTTGAACGATTTGCCGGTGGCGGGGATGCCCATGAACTCGCCCTGATGGGTCCCGCTCATCGTTACCCGACTAACGACCTTGTCACCTTCTGCGACCTGCTCGTCGACAGTGGCGGTCAGGTCCGGGAACGCGGTGCGCAGGGTGTTGATCAGTCCCTTGAGACCGGGGATGCCCTGAGGAGCAGGCTCGATGACGCCCGTGACCATCTCGAACTCGGGATGGCAGACGGCACAGATCTCATCGAGTGAGCTCATGTCGCCACGACTTACGACATCGCTGAACCAGCGTTGGACGACGGCTTTGTTTTCTTCGGTGCTCATGAGCCCTCCTGTGGCTGCGTACCCGGAGCGTACAGAGCAGGTGGGTCCCGTGGGACTCGAACCCACAACCAACGGGTTAAAAGCCCGCTGCTCTACCAATTGAGCTAGAGACCCTGGTGCTGAAAGGCTAACCCCAGAGAATGCCCCGTTTCCTCCCCCAGTGAGCGGAGCGAACGTTGGGGGAGGTGGCCCGGAGGGCCGGAGGGGGCTACTCCGACTGGGCTAACCCCGTCTGTAGATCCGGACCCCGTCCTCGTCCACCATCATCAACCACGGATCCGAGGTTTTCGGTGTCACCCCGAGGTGGGCCGGGCTCCCTGGGTCGGCAGGGCTGAACGGGTCCCGGATCGGCTCGACATCACTGGCGACACCTTCTGAGGTGACGCTAAGGAAGCCGCCGACTCCCAGAGTCTCGTCCGACTCCGGCGCCCCGTAGAGGACGATGAAGATGGTGCCATCGATCCCCGTCTCCACCTCGATCCCGGCGTGGACGATCACCGAGGGATCTTCGGAGAACCGAAGTTGCAGTGTCCTTGTCATTGGGATCACGGCGTCTGGGAGTTGGATCACAACCTCGTCACCCTCCACCACTATCGAAAATCTGGTCCCTGCCCTAGTCATGAGCCAATTGACACGGGCTCCGGGTGGTTCATTGGGATCCAACCGATAGGGAGCCGAGTCTTCGACGCCCAACCCGTAAAGGTAGGTGCCGTCCGTGGTCACCCAGGAGATCGCTCCATCGAGAGTGATGCTGGAAACAGCCCCATCGACGATTCTGAGCAGGGCAGCAGTGTCCAGGCCACGAAGTCCGCCGACCGCGATCGACCCGTCGTCGAGGGCTTGGGGCATTTGATACTGGAAGTACTTGCCATCGACCAGGACATCTTCGGGAAAGGCAACCTGCTCCAGGTAGTTGCCGTCAGAGGCGAACACCGCCGCCCGTTGCTTCGCGGCGTCCATCATCCAGAAGTTCCCGTCTGGAGTCTGGGTCCCGAATTCCGGGCCCAGCATCAGACCCTCCCCGCCAGGTGCGGTTCCCAACTGGTTCTCGGCGTCGCCGTATGGGAGTAGAAGTTCCGACCACTCATCACCAAGTTGGCTGAACGGCTGTAACAGGACCTCGACGGTCTCCTCCACAAACACCGGAACCGTTGACGTAGTGGTGGCCGGAGCCGCCGCTGTGGTGGTCGACGGATGTGTGGTGGGCGTGGTGACAGTCGTCGTGGTGCTCGTGGTGCCCGGCGAGCAGGCGGCGCACAGCGCCAGAGCCACGGCCAACGTCAGAATGATCCGTGGGGTGGCTGGCACGAGGCCAGCGTAACCCCGGGCTATTCGTCTGCCGGGCCCTTGGCCCGGGACGACAGGGTCACCGCAGATAGTTCCAACGTCTGACCGTCCGGGAGTCGGACGTACCCTTTGCTTTGTGACCCTGCTCCGGTTTGGTGTTTCAACTCTTCCGCCTGACGGCGACGACGCCCTCTTTCTCGACGGACTGGTCGCCAAGGGCCATCGGGCGCTCGAGCTTCCATTCGTCACTGGGTTTCCGTGGAAAGAGAAGCGCTGCCGGACCTTCGGGGAACTGGCCGCGGCACGAGACATCCGCCTCTCCATTCATGCTCCCTACTTCGCCGTGCTCACGGTTCAGGAGGAGGACAAGGGGGCGCAATGTCTGGCGGCGCTCGAGCACTCCATGAAGTTGGGCCGGTCGATGGGTGCCCCGGTGGTCGTTGCCCATCTCGGGAACACCCACGGCGAAGAGCCGGTGGTTCTCATGGACCGGGTCCGGGAGCGGTTGACGGCTGTCGAACCCAAGGTGTCCGCAATGGGGGTCGGGCTCGGTCTGGAGACTGCCGGTAGCGAGCGCTCCTTCGGCTCGCTGGGGGATATCGCCCAGCTTGCGTCCGAATTCAGCTTCGTGCGCCCGGTGATTGACTGGGCACACGTCCATGCCATCACCGGGGGTGGTCTGATCTCGAAGGAAGCGTTCCTGTCCGTGTTTGCCTTCCTCAAGGATTCATTTCCGGGCTGGATGATCCAGCCGCTTCACGCCCAATTCACGGACAACGAGTTCGGCGGGGCGGGGGAGATCCGCCACATCCCCTATGGCACCGGGTCGCTGAGGGTGACGCCGCTGCTCGAGGCGGCGATCGAGGCCGGAGTCTCGATGAACCTCATCTCGGAGGCCCGAGAAAGCGAGAGTCATGAGGCGATCTGGGTCGAAGCGAAGGATGTGATCGATCGGTCCGAGCCCGCGGCCGGGCGATTCGTCAGCGCCTCTGAAATCGAGTTTCCCGATCCGGTTCCGGTGCGAGCCGAAGGCCAGCACTTCCAACCGATAGGGCTAGATCGCCCGGTTCGCCTTTCCAATGTCGACAAGCCGTTCTTCCCGGCCGATGGCTACACCAAAGGGGATCTGATCCAGTACTACGCCTCGGTGGCGTCGGTTCTCCTCCCGCATCTCGCGGGCCGGCCGATCTCGATGAGCCGATACCCCGACGGGATCGAAGGCCCCTCGTTCTATGAGAAGCGGGCCCCCGGCCACCAGCCGGAGTGGATGAGGACGGTCCCGGTGCCCTCGGATTCGCAGGGCGGGATCATCGAGTTCCTTCTGGCCGACTCCCGTGAGGCGCTGATGTGGTTCGCCAACATGGGTTGCGTCGAAGTCCACCCCTTCCATTCCACTTTCGAGCGGCTCGACTTACCCGACTATGCGATCTTCGACTTCGACCCCTCCGAGGGGTCGAATTGGGACCAGGTGGTGGCCGGGGCCCGACTCCTCCAGGTCGCTCTGGGGCAACTGGGGCTGGTCGGGTATCCAAAGTTGTCGGGATCCCGTGGATTGCATGTCTACGTGCCACTGGAGCCGGTCCACAGCTACACGCGGGTGCGCAGGTTTGTGGGCGAGGTGGGCGCCTATCTGGCTGCTGCCAACCCAGACGACGTGACGATGGAATGGGACAAGCCAAAGCGAAAAGGGAAGGTGTTCGTTGACCACAACCGGAACGCCTTCGGGCAAACGGTTGCCTCGGTCTACTCGGTGCGGCCCCGCCCGGGGGCGCCGGTGTCGGCCCCACTGACCTGGGACGAGGTGGGAACGGTCCGCAACGGGGAGATCACGATCGCAAACTTATGGGACCGTCTCCAGAGGTATGGCGACCTATTTGCCCCGGCTGTAAGCGGCGGGCAGGTCCTCGACGATGCCGAAGGGGCGCTCGGGATCGCCCAAGAGGACAGCGGTTAACCCGTTTCTTTGTGCGGTTGGCGCCATATATGGCGCTACGTACCTCAGGTAAGCGGTAACCCGCCGGACATCTTGGATCGCTAGCTTGCCGGGATGGATTTGTACGCCCGTATCAACATTTTGGGCGGGTTGTCGGTGCGGTTGCCCCGAGGGCGTCTCGACGACGCCATCGCACTCGACAACGACCCCATTGGGCGGGCCAAGAGCTGGGTGGAGCAAGGGGCCGAGATCCTGCATATCGTCGATCTCGATGCCGCGGCATATGGCGACTATCGCAACCGCAATCTGATCGATCGGCTGGTGAGCGAGGTGACAGTTCCCGTCCAGGTGGCCGGTGGGGTCCGCTCTGAGGGTGAGGCGGTCCGCCTGATCGAAAACGGGGCCTGGCGCATCGTCATGGGCACGGCCGCGATCGAGAACCAGAACATGGTCTGGGACCTGTGCCGGGACAACCCGGGCAAGATCGCAGTCTCCGTAGATGTACACAATGACGAAGAGGTGGTCACCAAGGGCTGGACCCAGAACAGCGGGCGGTATCTGGAGGAAGTCCTGATCGAGATGTCGTCGGCGGGGGTGGTTTCATTCATGGTTTCCGAGGCAGGGCGTGATGCCCTGGAGGACCCACCGAACTTCCAGATCATGGCCGAGGCGCTGGCCACGGTGGAGCAGCCAGTGATCGCGGCCGGCGGGGTCCGGGACCTCGAAGACCTGCGGACTCTGGTTCGTCTCGAGGCAGCAGGCCGCCACCTCGACGGCGTCGTGGTTGGCCGCGAGGTCACCGCTGGACGGTTCACCCTTGAGGAGGCGAAGTCAGTGATCGCCGGGGTTGGCCCGCTGCGGGCGCCGGGGGGCATCGAGGCGACCCGGGTCCGGGTTGGGGTGAATTCGCTGTCGGTTGCACTCTCGTTCTACGAGGATCAATTGGGATTTGCCCATCAGCGCACGCCGGCCGGCGTGGCGGGGGCGATCCTGGAGCCATCCCGCGGCCAGCACATAGAGCTGGTCGAGGGTGCAGACATCGAGCCCGGGCTCCTCACGTTCGTCGTCGACGATCTGGCGCGGTGGGCCGATCATCTCGAAAGCGTCGGCCTCGAGCTCAGGGCAACTGATGACTCGATCGAGCTCGAGGACCCCGACGGGCGGACGATTCGCTTCGAACGCGGCCTTTGAGCCGAGCTAAGCCTTGATTCGGGTGCGGGACTGCTCGCGCAGGTACTGACGGAGGTACCAGGGGCCTCCGCCACCGGCCCCCGATGTCCCCGAGCCCTTCCACCCACCGAACGACTGGATGTCGGGCCAGGCGCCGGTTGTGGCTCCCGCCTCACGGTTGACATAGGTGACGCCAGCCTGGATCCCCTGAAACCAACGCTCGATCTCGTCGTCGTCTCCTGAGAACAAACCGGCGGTGAGACCGAACTCGGTGTCGTTGGACCTTTCCAGCCCTTCAGCCAGTGAGTCGACAGGGCCCACGGCGAGGAACGGCATGAACAGCTCTTCCTTCCAGATCCATGAGTCGTAGGGAGCGGTGGCAACGGTGGGCTGGACGAAGTTGCCCCGGTCGAGTCCACCGCCCTCGATGACCTCACCACCGGCGAGGACCTTGCCGCCTGACGATTCGGCCTCGGTTACGGCACGGCGGAACTTCTCGACCACGCCCTTGTCGATCACTGGGCCCATGTAGATCTCACGTTGCAAGGGGTTGCCGACCGCAAGCTTCTCCGTCTTCTCCACCAATTTCTCGACGAACTCGTCGTAGACCGCCCGCTCCACGTAGACCCTCGAAGCGGCCGAGCACTTCTGGCCACTCAACCCAAAGGCACTGCGGACCACACCCGTGGCGGCCTTGTCGAGATCGGCGGTGTGGGTGACCAACACCGGGTTCTTGCCCCCCATCTCGCAGATCACCGGCTTGGGCCGGTTCTCGTTCACGGTTCGGTAGAGATGCATCCCCACCGGATAAGAGCCGGTGAAGGTGAGCCCGTCGACGTCGGGGTGATGCGCCAGATAGTCACCGGCCTTGGCGTCCCCGGTGAGTACATGCAGGGCACCCGGGGGCAGACCTGCCTCTTCCATCACCGAGAAGAACTCGATCGTCATCAGGGCACCCTGTCTCGAGGGTTTGACCACCACGGTGTTTCCAGTGATCAGCGCGCCAATGGAGGGCCCTGCGGCGAGCGCCATCGGGAAGTTGAACGGGGAGATCACCACCCAGACCCCCCAGGGGCGGAGGACCGATGTGTTGGATTCCTGAGGGCTCAACGAGCTGAGTGGGGTCACAAAACCGTCGTGCTCGGTGATCTGACGGGCGTAGTAGCGAAAGAACTCCACCGTTTCTGCGATATCCCCCAGCGCTTCGAGGCGGTTCTTTCCGACTTCGAAGGCCATGTCGGCGGCCATTTCGAAGGCCCGTCCCTCCATGATGTCCGCTGCCCTCAGCATCAAGTCGCGGCGCTTTTCCCAACCCCAGGCCTCCCACTCCGGCGCAAAGGACTTCGCGGCGGCCATTGCGTCGTCGACGTCCTGATTGGTGGCCAGGGAGTAACGACCTATAAGGATCTCGGAGTCGATCGGCGAGTACTCCTCCGCGGTTGCCTCGGTCAGACGGCGTTCCCCATTGATGAAAAGCGGGTGGGTGGCCCCGAGACGACTCGGTGCGGTTGCCACCGCGTCATCGAACAAGGTGTTCAATTCCTCGTTGTCCGCGGACATCGTTGCGTAGGTGATCTTCAGTGCCATCCGTGGCCTCCGTCTTCAAATTGCACCGTGCCGACGATATCAACTGTCCAGGCCCGTACGGCAAGTCCGGGGGTAACAAACCGGCTATGGCCCACTAGTGTCTCCCGCCGGATGCCAGGGTCTGTGTCGCTCTTGTACTGGCCGCTTCTCTTGGTAGCGGCCTACTTCTTGGGGTCGATTCCCTTCGCCCAGGTTCTGGCGCGGATCAACGGAGTCGACCTCCGTGAGGTGGGTTCCGGGAATATCGGCGCGGGCAATCTCACCAAGACTGTTGGGAAGGGGTGGGGCCTCGCTGCAGGCTTGCTCGACGGGTTCAAGGGTCTGATCCCTGTTCTCATCGCCAAGGAGATGGGCCTTGGCCCCGGTGCCGCCGGTCTCGCTGGTCTGGCCGCGGTCATCGGGCACAACTGGTCGATTTTCATCAAGGGGCGCTCGGGGCGTGGTCTCGCCACGTCGGTGGGTGTGATCCTTGCCCTGGACCCGGTGCTCCTCGTCTGGACCACAGGTTGGGCCGTTGCCGGATGGAAAATCGGCGGTGGAGTTGGAGGCTTCCTCGGGTGGGGCCTGCTCCCCATTGTTGCCATTGCCATGGGGCGGCCACCGACCGAGTACCTCTTCCTGCTCCTGCTCTCCGGCGTTCTGATGGGACGGCGGATCCAGGGCAACCCCGACAGCGAACGCGGGGTGCGACCATCGCTTCGGAGGGCCATCTTTGACTCCGACCCTGGCGATCACGACTTCCCACACACGGTTGACGAGCCGCTGACCCCGTGAGCCCGAAGCGGGTAGCCATCATCGCCGGAATTTCGGCGGTTGTTTACATCGGTGTCGCGGTCTTTGTCTTCAACAATTTCGAATTGCCCCCGATGAGCACCTTCGCCTGGGGCCTGGTCTCGGCAGCGGCCGTGGCCCAGATCAGCGCCAAGTGGTTCTTCGGTCTGCTCTTCAAGGAATCCGTTGAGGAAGCGGGCGGGTCGTTGCGTGCCTTCAGCGCATTCAAGGGAGCGTTGGTTGGGGCCGGAGTTGCCCGTCTCATCCCCGCGGGCGGGGCCATAACTCCGGTGGCGATGGCTTGGACCGTCCGTGACGAGGAGAAGGGCACCACCGGGGCTGCGATCCGGACCGTTCTCCTCAACTACGCCGCCCTACTGGTCATGACCGGGGTTGGCCTCCTTATCGCCCGTCCCAAGGAAAGCGCTCAGATCCTGTCGGTCAGCCTCGTCGTGCTAGCGCCCTTCGTATTGGTGGCTGGCCTGTTGCTCATGTTCGGATCGGGGAAGCTCGGATCACTCAAGCGTTTCTTTCCGCAGGCAATCCGCAAACGCCTCGACGCGTCGATGATCGACCATCTCCCCGACCTGGAGTCTCAGTTCTACATTTGGGCCCGGGTCATCCTCGAGGCTTCGGCGCTCGGTCTGGTCATGCATGCTTTCGGGATCGACGTCGGCGTCTTCCAGGTGGCCGCCGCCTTCGGTATCTCCCAACTCGCGGGAGGTCTCCCCGGTACCCCGGGCGGGCTCGTGGTCACCGAGGGCAGCCTCGTGTTCATACTCACCGCCTACGGATTTCCCGCGTCGACCACTCTCGCGCCGGTGCTGGTGTTCCGGATTGTTTCCTACTGGCTTCCCGCCGGGCTCAGCCTTCTTGCCGGAGGCTCGATCTTCCTCCAGTCCCCGGAGGCCAAAGAGGCCGCCGCTGAAGCAACCTGAGCAACTGGTTAGCCTCGCGCCATGGCTGACACCGTTACTTTCGATCTCTTGAATCAGGACGGCGAGCATGTGTCGTCCGCCGATTTTGCGGGCCGTCGCCTCGTGATGTTCTTCTACCCGGCTGCCATGACTCCAGGATGCACCCTCGAATCGTGTGACTTCAGGGACAGCTACCAGGAATTCACGGCGGCCGGCTACGACATCGTCGGGGTCAGCCCCGACAAGCCGTCACGGAATGCGAAGTTTCGGGAGAAGGAAGGCCTCAACTTCGATCTTCTCTCCGATGAAGACCACGCTCTCGCCGACGAGCTCGGGGCCTGGGGCGAAAAGAACCTCTACGGCAAGACCAGCCAGGGCTTGATCCGCTCTACCTTCGTCATCGGTCCCAATGGCGCAGTCGAAAAGGCCTATCGGAATGTGAAGGCGACCGGCCACGTGGCCCGCGTGAAAGAGGACCTCCTCGGCTGAACGCCGGCCTCAGCTCCCGATTTCGATCCCCGACATCTCCTCCAAAGCCTTGACCAGGGCGTGGTTGCCCTCCTGCCCCAGGCCACGGGTCTGCAGAGCCCGATAGAGCTGAAAGACGAGGGCCACGCCGGGCAAGGGAACGCCAAGCTCGTCGGCGGTCTCGAGCACCAGTCGGAGATCCTTCTGCTGGAGGTCGATGGTGAATCCCGGGCGCCAGTCTCGGGCGATCATTTGCGGGCCACGGTTGGAGAGCATCCACGATCCTGCGGCGCCTCCCTCAACCGCGCTCACGGCCTTGGCGAGATCGATCCCGGCCGCCTCACCGAGAAGCAGGGCCTCGGCAACCGCCAGCTCGTTCACGACCACCAGGACCTGGTTCATCAGCTTCACCATCTGGCCGGCGCCCGCTTGGTCGCCGACATGCACGATCGACTTCGAATAGGTCTCGAGGTATGGCGTCACGGTCTCCAGGGCCTGAGCCGGGCCGCCGACCATGACGGCGAGGGTGCCGTTCACCGCCCCTTCCGAGCCGCCTGAGACCGGGGCATCCAGCCAGATGACACCTTTCTCACCAGCTCGGGTGGAAAAATTCCTGGTGGCACTGGGTGAAATCGTCGAGTGATCGACGATGATTGCGCCTTCCCGCATGTCGTGAATCGCACCCGACTCGCCAAACACGACTTCCTCGACGGCGGATGTGTTGGACACCGAGATCATCACGATGTCTGCTTCCTGTCCGAGGTCCCGAGGGCTGGTTGCGACGTCGCAGACGAGATCCACGGCCTTCTCAGGTGTCCGATTCCACACCATCACCGGATTCCCTGAGAACAGAAGGTTGGAGGCCATCCCGTGGCCCATGATCCCTAGCCCGATGAACCCAAGACGTGTCATGGCCGGTGACACTAGGACTCTGCTAAACCCGTGGCGTCATGCCTCACGACCGACTCGACGCCGTTCTCAGTAGTGAAGTCGAGGGCTTGCGGGCGGCAGGCACCGCCAAGGGGTCGGAGTCGGTCATCACCACGGTCATTCCTGCCGCCGATGGCCGGGGTCCCCGGCTGCGGCTCGCCGGGTCTGACCGAGAGTTTCTCCGTATGAACTCCAATGGTTATCTGGGTCTGACCCGTCACCCTCTTGTCGTCGCCGCAGAGGAGAGGGCAACCAGCGACTTCGGCGCCGGTCCGGGGGCGGTGAGGTTCATCTCGGGGACCTATCAGCCGCATGTCGACCTGGAGGGCCGGCTCGCCCGTTTTCATGGCCGCCAACGTTCGATGATCTTCTCGTCGGCATATGCCGCCGTGGTTTCGGGGCTCAGCTCCCTGATCACCCCCGAGACCGTGGTCTTCTCAGACGAGTTGAACCACAACTGCATCATCAACGCCCTCCGGATGGCTCGACCGGCGGCGCGCGAGGTCTATTCCCACCTCGACTTCGACGAGCTGGACCGAAAGCTGGAAATGGCCCGCGGCTCGGGGCAACGGGCTCTGGTGGTCACCGATGGGGTGTTCTCGATGCGAGGCGACAACGCCGACCTCACAGCTCTGCAGGAGGTCGTCCGAGCCCATGACGAGGCCTTTCCCGAAAACGTCATCCTCGTCGTCGATGACTCCCACGGGGTTGCGGCCTATGGCTCCAGCGGGCGAGGCACCGAGGAAGTGACCGGATCGGGTCCGGTGGACGTGCTGATCGGGACACTGGGGAAGGGGTTTGGCGTCAACGGCGGCTACCTGGCAGGAAGCGAGCCCCTGGTCTCTTATTTGCGGGAGAAGGCACCGATGTACATCTACTCCAACCCGATCACGGTGGGAGAGGCCGCGGCCTCGATTGCTTCCCTCGATGTGGTCGACTCGGGGGAAGGGGTGGCGATGCTCGCTCACCTCGCCGCGATGACCGCGAAATTCGAAGCTGGCCTGCTCGATCTCGGGCTCGAGACCATTCCCGGCCCACATCCGGTGGTCCCCCTGATGGTGAGGGACACTGACAGGACTTCGGCGCTGGTGAAGCACCTCTTCGAGAACGGGATCCTGGCCACCGGGCTCAACTTCCCGGTGGTGCCAAAGGGCGACGAAGAGATCAGGTTCCAGGTCAACGCCGACCATACGGAAGGCGACATCGATCTGGTGCTCGGCACTCTGGCCGCCGCCCCCTAGATCGGCTCCACCACTACCAAAATGGCGTCGGCCTCCGCCTGCTGGCCGGGGGTGGCATTGACGAGGGTGACCGTCCCCGCCCACGGAGAGCGCAGGGTGTGCTCCATTTTCATCGCCTCCAGAACCACCAGCGTCTGGCCCTCATCGACCCGGTCTCCGACCGAGGCCTCCACTCTGACCACCCGGCCCGGCATCGGGGCATGGAGCGACCCAGGGGTCTCATCGACCCCGGCCACGACGAACCTGGCCACTTCTTCGAGTGCCAGCGGTCCCGACGGTCCGTCGACATAGCGGGTCGAGCCGACCCGATCGACGGCGAAGACGAGGTGATCCCCATTGACCTCGAGGGTGACCTCGGTCGGGCTCTGGGCGACGACGGCGATGCCTTCATACCCGACCTCGATGTCGATGTCCCCCCACCGATAGGAGGTCTTCTGCGGTTGGCTCGGCGAGTTACGCCACGCCGGCTCGATCGAGCGCAACACCGATACTTCTTGCTTTCGATACGAACGATCGGCAATCCCAACCGCGAATGCACCGAGTTGAGCCTCCTCCACGCCAACCAAAGGGGAGGCAAGGGTCTCGATGTCGTGGCTGTCGAGGAAATGGGTGTCGAAGGTGCCCTCGAGGAAGTCCTCGTGCTCCAACACCCGGACCAACAGCTCACGATTGGTGATCGAGCCGTGGATCCGGCCGTGGCGCAGGGCATCGGCCAGCGTGGCCACCGCCTCATTTCGGGTGGGGGCGTGGGCGATCAACTTGGCCAGCATCGGGTCGTAGTGGACCGAGATCGTTGACCCGGCCTCCACCCCGGAGTCGATCCGGAGCCCGGGGCGGTCAGGGAAGGAGAACTGATGGATTTCCCCTGTCACCGGCAGGAAGTCGTGGGCCGGGTCCTCGGCGTAGAGCCGGGCTTCGATGGCGTGGCCCTCAATTCTGGGATTCAAGGCCTCCGGAGGCAGGGGCTGGCCGTTTGCAGCTTCAATCTGAAGACGGACCAAGTCGAGACCGGTGACCATCTCGGTCACCGGGTGCTCGACCTGGAGCCGGGTGTTCATCTCGAGGAACCAGAACTCCCCATTCTCAACCAGGAACTCGACGGTCCCCACCCCCACATAGTCAACGGCTCTGGCCACTGACACCGCCGCCTCCCCCATCCGGTCCCTGAAACTCGAATCGACTGCGACCGACGGCGATTCCTCGATGATCTTCTGGTGTCGTCGTTGGATCGAACATTCCCGCTCGAACAGGGAGACCACGTTTTCGTGCAGGTCGGCGACCACCTGAATCTCGATATGACGGGGACGGGCCAGGTACTTCTCCAGAAAGACCGTGTCGTCACCGAACGAGGACGCTGATTCCCGTCTCGCACCGGCGATGGCCTCCTCCAGAGCGTGGGGGGACTCGACCACTCGCATTCCCTTGCCCCCGCCGCCGGCGCTGGCTTTGACCAGGAGAGGGTATCCGACGGCGTCGGCGGCCTCCATGACGGACCTCTCGTCGAGCCCCGTCAGGTCGACGGCCCGAAGGGTCGGGACCCCGACTCGTTCGGCCAGCTGTTTGGAAGTCAGCTTCGAGCCCATGACCTCGATGGCGTCCGGTGGCGGGCCAATCCAGGTGAGACCGGACTCGATCACCTCCCGGGCGAACCCGGCGTTCTCGGAGAGGAACCCATAGCCGGGATGGATGGCATCGGCTCCAGATTCCTTGGCCGCGGCCAGGACCGCGCCCCGGTTCAGGTAGGTCTCGGTGGAGGTGGTTCCCGGGAGTAGGACCGCCTGGTCCGCTTCCCGGGCGTGGGGCTCGCCGGCATCCGGGTGTGAGTAGACCGCAACCGTTTCTATCCTCATCAGCTGACAGGTGCGAAACACTCGCCGGGCGATCTCCCCGCGGTTGGCTACCAGGACTCTCCGGATCATCGGTGGGACGAGGCTACCGGTGGAACTATTCCCGGGTTCACGACGTCGAATCACTGTCACTCCGACTAGCAGCTGAGGAAACGCGCCGCAATGAGCGAAACACAGGTCATGGAAAGAGAGACCGAGACGGTCTCACAACCGGCTCCGGCACCCGCACCGAGGCGGAGGTTTGGATTCATCCCGATCGCGATCGGGCTCGGGATCATGGCCTTGCTGGTCGTGATCGGAACCTTCGTCGTCTCGAGCATTCGCAACCTCGTCAGCTCGGTGCCGACACCCGCCGATCTGGCTGCGGTCTTCGAGCCAGAGCCGTACCAGCAGATCGGCCCGGTGATCATCAGCTCGATCCGTGACATGTCCAACCTCACGACGGTCGAGACCGTTCAGTACACGATCGTGGACAAGGGCACAGACAAGGGCTGGCTGTCTTGGGCCCGCGGGGACAGTCTCCAGTTGTTTGCGGTCGCCAAGATCGGCGCCGGCATCGACCTGAGCCAGATTTCAGTCCGGAATGTGTCACTCGACGACACCGGCGTGGTCGAGATCACCGTCCCTGCGGCGGAGATCCAGTACGTCTCCGTCGACAACGAGGCCACCCAGATCCTCGACCGTGACACAGGGATCTTCACCAAGGGCGATGCCCGTCTCGAGACCGACGCCCGTCAGGTTGCCGAGGACGTCCTGGTTCAGAGCGCCCTTGACGATGGGATCCTGACCAAGGCCGAGGCCAATGCCCGCCAGGTGCTCACCGACTTCCTAATGGGTCTCGGCTATCGCGACGTGGTGGTCGATTTCACCGGCTGAGCCGGGATCACATCCGAAAGACGCCGAACCGGTCGGTGCCGACCACCGGGCCCGAGTGGGTGGCGGAAAGAGCGATGCCGAGCACGGTGCGGGTGTCCCGGGGGTCGATGAGACCGTCGTCCCGCACACGTGACGTCGAGTAGTAGGCCTGTTCCTCGTGCTCGATCTGGCTTTCCACTTCCAGCCGCCGCCTCTGGTCGTCGTCCTCGTCGAAAGGCTCGCCGCGTGATTCGGCGGCCTGGCGGGCGATGATCGACATGACCCCGGCGAGTTGCTTCGGCCCCATCACCGCCACCTTGTGGCCCGGGTACCCGAACACAAACCGAGGCTCGTAGGCCCGCCCCGACATCCCATAGTTGCCGGCGCCGTAGGAGACGCCGGCCATGATCGAGATGTGCGGCACCTCGGAGTTGGCGACGACGTTGACCATCTTTGCCCCGTCCTTGATGATTCCCCGCTGCTCGTAGTCCTTGCCCACCATGTACCCGGTGGTGTTGTGGATGAAGATGATCGGGGTGTCATAGCGGTTGCAGAGTTGGATGAACTCGGTGGCCTTCTGAGCCTCTTCGGAGAAGATCACCCCCTGCTGGTTGGCGACCACCCCGACCGGGAAGCCGTGGATGGAAGCCCACCCGGTGAGCATCGAGGTCCCGTAGACCGCCTTGTACTCCTCGAAACGTGAGCCGTCGACGGTGCGGGCCAGGATCTCCCTCATGTCGAAGGGGACCCGCAGGTCGTGCGAGATGACACCGAGGATGTCGTCCACGTCATGGACCGGCTCGTCGGCGGGCTTGGTCGGGCCGTAACCCTGCTTGCGCCAGTTGAGATGGGAGACGATGTCGCGGCCCATCCGGATTGCCTCTTGCTCATCCTGGGCGAAATAGTCCGAGAGCCCGGAGACCTTGGAGTGCATCTCGGCACCTCCGAGCTCCTCATCGGTCGACTCTTCGCCGGTCGCCATCTTGACCAATGGCGGCCCACCGAGAAAAACCTTCGCCTGGTCCTTCACCATCACCGAGTAGTCGCACATGGCCGGGAAGTAGGCGCCTCCTGCAGTGGAGCTGCCGAAGACCAGTGCCAGCGTGGGAATGCCTTGTTTGGAGAGACGGGTGAGGTTGCGGAACCACTTCCCGCCGACGATGAAGACCTCGGCCTGGTCGGGGAGGTCGGCGCCGCCGGATTCGACGAGGTTGATCAGGGGCAGCCGGTTCTCGCGGGCGATGTCCATGATGCGAAGCGTCTTGGCTACCGAGTAGCGGTTCATCGAACCTGCCTGGCTGGTCGGGTCGTGGGCGAGGATGGCGCACTCGACGCCCTCCACCACTCCGATCCCGGTTACGACATTGGCCCCGAGGTTCTTGTCGGTGCCCCACGCGGCAAGGGTGGACAGTTCGAGGAATGGGGCGTCGCGGTCGAGGAGAAGCTCGATGCGTTCCCTGGCCAGCAGCTTGCCCCGCTCGCGGTGCCGGGCCACGTACTTCTCGCCACCACCCTGGCGAGCCTGCTCCATGAGGGCCTCGAATTCGGCCAGCTTGGCCTCCATGGCGGCGCGGTTGGCCTGGTACTCCTCGGAACGGGGATCGACCTTGGTGGTCAGTACCTGCATCTGATGCCGCGGAGGGTAGTTGTCAGCGAGGCTCGGGCTCAGCCGTCGTAGAGGGCCTCGGCGTTGTAAGGCTCGATCATGATGCATTCGCCCGGGCACTCTTCGGCCGACTCGAGGGCGTCCTGGATCAGTGCGTCGGGGATGCGGGCCATGCCCCGAGGGCCGTCGGGCGCCTGCTCACCATCGAAGATGACCGTCCGGTCGAAGTACTTTGCTTCCTCTTTCACAATCCACAGTCCGTCATCGCGACCGACGAACACATCGGGAGTGATCTCTTCGCAGATCCCGTCACCGGTGCATAGGTCCTGGTCGATCCAGACCATGAGCTTGGTCTCTTTGGCCATGCCACCAAACTAGGCGATTCGCAGGCTTGTGTCAGAATCCACGGCATGGAAGTGGTCGACCGGCTGAGCTCGATGCAGGGTGAGGAAATCGGTGTCACCGACTGGATGGAGATCACCCAGGAGCGAGTTGACACCTTCGCAGACGCCACCGGGGACTATCAGTGGATCCATGTCGATCCGGTGCGCGGCTGCCGAGGGCCCATTCGGAGGGACTATCGCCCACGGGTTCCTCACTTTGGCGCTGGCCGTGCCCCTGGCCGGTGCTGTGGAGCTCGACGTCGGTGAGCCATTGATGGCGATCAACTACGGGCTGGAGAAGGTGAGGTTTCCGGCTCCGGTCCCGGTGGGGGCGCGGATCCGGGCCCGGGTGACCCTGCTCGCGGTGTCCGAGATACCGGGTGGGATCCAGGTCAATCGGCTGGTGACGATGGAAGTCGAGGAAATCGAGAAGCCGGCGATGGTGGCGGAGACGGTGAGCAGGTACTACTACTGAACCCCCCGTCGGCGCAGCCAAAGGCTTCGCCGGTCCCCCCTTGAAAGGGGGACAAAGGTTGTCCCCTTGCGAAGCGGGGGACCGCCCGACCTCCGGTCGGGCGAGGGGGGCAAGGTGTCTACGACAGACTTCGCCCTCCGCCGACCACAATCACCTCTCCCGTGATGTAGCTGGACAGCGGGGTGAGCAGGAACCACACCAGATTGGCGACCTCATCCGGCGTTCCCATCCTCTCCAGCGGGATCGCCGACAATCATCTTGTTTCTAACTTCCTCCGGGATCCCCATGCTCATCTCCGAGGAGATCAGACCTGGCGCCACCGCATTGACCCGAATCGCCGGAGCCAGGGAGAGAGCCAGGGCCCGGGTCAACCCCACCACCCCGCCCTTGGACATCGAGTAGTTGAACTGGCCGAAGTTCCCCAAGTAGGCCCTGGAGGCGATGTTGACGATCGAGCCTCCATCACTCATCAACGGCGCCAGCTCGGTGCAGAGCCGAAAGGCGGCGCCCAGGTTCACGTCGAGCACCGAACGGAAGTCTTCGTCGGTCATGTTGACGAGACGAGAGTCTCTGGTGATTCCGGCATTGTTAACCAGCCCGAGCAGCGGGAGCCCTGAGTCTTCGACGGCCTCACGAACAATCCTGGGGCCTTCAGGCGCAGTGAGATCGACCTGCACCGGGCTGACCTGCTCCGCCAGAGCCAGCTCGGGGGCAATGTCGACACCGATCACCCTCAGTGGCCCGGTCGCCGCCATCCTTTCGGCGATGACCCGCCCGATGCCACGGGCGGCACCGGTGACCACGATGACCCCATTCACGGCAGTGCCTTGCCGATGTGGTCGGGGCCGATCCTCAAAACCTCTCCGGTGACATCTATGGACTCGATCAGCCGGTCTGCCCAGTCTGCGACATGCTCCGGGTCGACCCCGTTGGAAACAGCGATCACGTTGGCCGTCCAACTCGTCCTTGATCCCCTCCAACGCCGCAGTTCTTGCCGCTGAGAGCAGCCCCGTGGCCAGCATCGCCTTTCCGGGACCTCTCCGTCCCAGCAGGTCGTCGTTGTGGACCACGTAGACGATCGATTCCCCTCCCTGGGCGGCGGCCCTGCTGGCTTCGAAATGCTCTGGTGAGTGCGGCGAGCACTTCGCCCCAGTCGTCACTCACCTCAGGTGCCCAGTGGATCACCGGGTCACGATACGACGGCGGTCCCGGCCTGAACCATTTGCTCGATGGTGCTGTCGTCGACTCCCAACTCGCGAAGGATGGGCACCGTGTGCTGTCCCAAAGTTGCCGGCGGGGTGGTGGCTCTGGCCGGTGCCCCGTCCACCCGTATAGGTGATCCCGTCACCTTGATGGCGCCGGCGATTGGATGCTCCATTTCGACCGTCATCTCGTTGTGGCGCGCCTGTGGGTCGGCGAACGCCTCGGTCAGGGTCAGCACTCTCCCCGCGGGGAGGCCGACCTGTTCTAGAAGGTCGACCCAGTATTCGGCAGTCTCGGTCTTGAACACGTTGCCGAGTCTCCGGGCCAGCTGCACGCGGTGTGTCATTCGGGACTCGTTGGTCGGGTAATCCCTGGCCAGGTCGGGCCGCTCCAGGGCATCGGTCAGCAACTCGAAATGGCGCTCGGAGACGATCGCCAGCGTGAAGGGGCCGTCTGAAGCCTCGAACACCTGGTTGGGGGCGATAAACGGGCTGGCGGTCCCGGTTCGGGGTGGCTGCTCACCCGAAGTGAAGGCGAGGGCGTTCCAGCCCGACTGCACCGCCATCGCCCCATCCCGGAGCGAGACGTCGATTCGGCAGCCCCTCGATCGCTTGTCGACCAGGGCGGCGGACACAGCCAACGCCAGGTTGGTCCCAGCCAGGTAGTCGCCGATCGACGTCGCCGTCTTGTGCGGGCCGTCCTTGGGATCGCCGGTGATCGAGATCATCCCGGACTCACCCTGGAAGACGAGGTCGATCCCGGCTCGCCTGGCGTATGGGCCGTCGGCGCCGAAGGCGGAGATGACGGCATAGATCAGCTTGGGGTTCAGGTCCCGCGCCCTCACCTCCCCGAGACCCAGACGCTCCATGGCGCCGAGTCGGAGATTGCTGATGACCACATCGGCCTTCTTGACCAAGTTGTCGAGGATCCGCTTCGAGAGCCAGTCCTTGGTGTCGAGGGCAAATGACTCCTTGCCGCGGTTGACCGCCATGAAGAAGGCGGATTCACCGTTCTGGAAAGGGCCGAATTGACGTCCCAGATCCCCGTCCGGAGGCTCAACCTTGATGACCCTGGCGCCCAGGTCGCCGAGAAGCATTGCCGCGTACGGGGCAGCGATGAGATTGCCGAATTCGACGACGAGTGTGCCGTGAAGCGGGCCGTCAGACACGCTCGACGACCACGGCGATCCCTTGCCCGACTCCGATGCACATGGTGGCCAGGCCGTACTGGCCCTGTCGGCGGGCCAACTCGTGGACCAGGGTGACCAGGATCCGAGCCCCCGAGGCGCCCAGCGGATGGCCGATGGCGATCGCCCCGCCGTTCACATTGACTTTGTTCTCGTCGAGTTCAAGGAGTCGAATACTCGCCAGAGCCTGGGAGGCGAATGCCTCGTTGACCTCGATCACGTCGAGGTCGCCCACCCCGATCCCGGCCCGAGCGAGGGCCTTCTCCGAGGCGGGGACCGGTCCGATCCCCATGATGTCGGGATGGACCCCGGCGGCGGCGGAGGCCACGATCCGTGCCAAGGGTCTTAGGCCGTGAGATTCCAGTCCGGCTTCGGTCGCGAGCAACACGGCCGCCGCGCCGTCGTTCATTGGTGATGAGTTGCCTGCGGTGACGGTCCCCTCCTCCTTGAACGTGGGGGCCAGGGCGGCCAAGCGCTCCAGCGAGGAGTCGGTCCGCGGGCCCTCGTCCTGCGTGATCAATTTGAGCTCACGCCGGCGAGGGTCGGTGGGAGCCTCCATCGGTTCGATCTCCTGATCGAAGCGCCCGGCGGCGACCGCCTCGAGTGCGAGTTGATGGCTGCGCAGGGCGAAGCTGTCCTGATCCTCCCGGGTGACGTCGTACTTCTCGGCGACCATCTCGGCCGTCATTCCAAGAGTGATCGGCGGATAGAGCTCCGTCATCCTCGGGTTGACCAAACGCCAACCGATGACAGTGTCGGCAGCGTCAGGGAACCCGGTGGGAAAGGCTCGGTCGCTCTTGGTGATCACATATGGGGCCCGGCTCATCGACTCGGATCCACCGGCGATCATCAAGTCTCCCCAGCCTCCCGCCAAGGCGTGTGAGGCAGAGACCACGGCCTGCATGCCGGACCCACACAGGCGATTCACCGTGGCTCCAGGGATCTCGATGGGCAGCCCCGCGAGGAGCCCGGCCATTCGAGCCACGTTGCGGTTGTCCTCACCTGCCTGATTGGCGGCGCCCCACTGGATGTCTTCAATGGCCATTGGGTCGACATCAGGGTTTCGGGCCATGAGACGGCTGATGGCATGGGCGGCGAGGTCGTCGGGTCGGACATGGGACAGCTGGCCGCCCAGCTTGCCCATAGGTGTCCGACATCCGTCGACTATGTAGACGTCGTCTTTCATGTTCAGTCAGTTCACATTCTTGCCGAAATCGACAGGGTCGAATGGGGGACAACCCCCATATCCGGTGAAACCTTTTCACCATACGGTGACGTCAGATATGAGTATGAACGGGCAGAACAGACATCCCAGTTCAATCGCCGCCTACACCCCGGCCGGCTTGCTGGTTCTCTACGTCCTGATTCGCATCCTGTTCTGACAACTACGGTTCGCCGATGGACCGACCCGACAGTCTTCCCTTCACCGAGTCCGACGACGCCAACCGTCTTCTTGCCGGTGATGGCCTCGCCTTGCTCATTGGAATGCTCCTCGACCAGCAGTTCCCCATGGAGCGTGCCTTCTATGGCCCACAGCTGCTCAAGGACCGCCTCGGGGAAGGTCTGGATGCAACACGTCTCGCCGAATGGGATCCCGAGAAACTGGAGAGCATCTTCAAAGGACCACCGGCCATACATCGATATCCGGGCTCGATGGCGGGCCGGACCCAGGAGATGTGCCGGGTGATCGTGGCCGACTACAAGGGTCGCGCCGAAAATCTTTGGGAGACTGCGGATGATGGGGCAGAGCTTCTGAAGCGGCTTCAGGCCCTGCCCGGATTCGGGGTGGCCAAGTCGCGGATCTTCGTCGGCGTCCTTGGCAAACGGCTCGGGGTTCGCCCGGACGGTTGGGAGGAGAAGGCTGCGGACTGGCCGAGCATCGCGGACGTTGCGAGCTTTGAGGATGTGGCCACACTTCGGGAGAAAAAACGGGCCATGAAGGCTCGAAAAGAGGGATGAACAGGCTCAACCATCCGTCCCCGAATGCCGATAGTCCCCCAAAGGGACAGGGACCTCATCTATGGAATCTCAGATGCAGCTTTCGGGGCAACTCGCTGACTGGAGCGTCAACGATCTGCTTCAGATCATGCAGGTCACCAAAAAGACCGGTTCCCTGGACATCGAAGGGGAGCGCAGAGCACGCGTCTTCTTCGGTGAGGGGAGGATCACAGGCGCCGAACTGACGGGTGCCAAAGGCAGCTACCTGGGCGCCGACCGCAGCGGGATCGCCGACATTCTCTACGTTTTGTCCGGGATCGAGACCGGAACTTTCTCCGTTGGCCCCGCCGATGGGCCGGAGATCAAAGGTTGGACAGTCGAGGAGATCCTCTCTGACGTCGAGGCTCTCAGGTCTCTCGAGGGCGAAGTCATCGACGCCGGACTTTTCGAAGCGACCGGCGTTCGTCTCATTCACGAGATCGACGGCCCGATCACCATCGAGCCCGCCGACTGGCACGCACTGGTCACCCTGGTTCAGCCCTTCACCTTCAACCATCTCGAAGTGAAGTTCGGCCGTGGGACCGCAGTCCGCATCTTCCACACGCTGCAGCGGCTCGGCATGGCCGAAGCAGTGGTCACCGAAGATGGCGAATCGAATTGGCTCGATCGTCTGGCAGAGGATGTGGCACCGGGCACCAGCGCACCTGCATGGGTGGAAGGCGCTTCGGAGCCCGAGCCTGAGCCGGTGGCTGCAGAAACCGAGTTGGTCGTGGAGCCGGCGCCGGAGCCGGAGCATGTCCTCGTCTCGAAGGCTGCCGAGGCACGTTCCAACTCCGACAAGGTCTCCGTCGAGGTCAAGGGTGTGTCGGCGCCGGCCTCCACCACACTCACCGACGGTGTTTACGACGAGATCCGCCGTCTCCGAAGCCGGGTAGCCGACAAGTAACGTCGGCGGGCATGCCTGAGCGCAGCCCCTGGAAGCCAGATCGCCCTCTCTTCATCGGTCTTGCCGGTGGGTCGGGATCCGGCAAGACAACGATCGCCGAGTCCGTGCTCGATCGCCTCGACGGGCAAGTGGCCCTGGTTCACCACGATGCCTATTACCGGCATGCCCCCGAGTTGACCTATGAGGAGCGCACCAAGGTCAATTACGACCACCCGGCCTCGTTGGAAACCGAGCTCCTGGTCGAGCACCTCATTGCCTTGCGGTCGGGTGTCGCCATTGAGCGCCCGGTCTATGACTTTGCGGTCCATCTCCGCTCCGATGAGACAGTACGGGTGGAACCGGCGCCGGTAGTAGTGGTTGAGGGGATCCTGGTGCTTGCCGAGGCCGAGCTTCGATCGGAGCTCGACCTCAAGATCTTCGTCGACACCGACTCCGATGTCCGGCTGGCCCGCCGTCTGCAGAGGGATATCGAGGAGCGAGGCCGAACCGTGGACTCGGTGGTCAGCCAGTACTTCGAGACCGTTCGACCGATGCACATCGAATATGTCGAGACCTCGAAGCGCTACGCCGACCTGATCATCCCCGAGGGCTATAACCCGAGAGCCGTGGCGACGGTCGTCGAGCTGATCAGATCCCGCCTCGGCTGAGGCCGGTCTTTCACAAGGCCGCACCGCCCCGCACTTCATACCTATTCTGCTGCCCCAGGCGGGATCCGCGACGTGGGAACGCAATTGCGTTTGGCGGCAAATCAAGCCCTAGGGAGTCGGCTCAAGCATGCGCTAGCAATGGCCTTGGCGGCAACTCTGGCGGCCGGTCTTCTGGTGATCCCCCAACAGACCGCGCAGGCAGCACCGGTCGATTGCTCCCGCGGGGTCAACCTCGGATTCGAAACGCCGTTGGTGCGTAGCAATCCCATGGGCCCTTTCCCCAACTGGGCCCTGTTCAACGAGTCACTCGTCACCGGTTGGAGCACTTCAGCAAGCGACGACCTCATAGAGCTTTGGGAATCCACATTCCTGGGCGTCACGTCGTATTCCGGCGGGCAACACGCCGAGATCAATGGGACCCAACCGAGCACCCTCAGCCAGAATTTCGCGACCCTCGGCGGTGACTCGATCGCTTGGACCGCGGCGCACCGCGGGCGAACTGGCCCTGACACCGCAAATGTCCGGTTTGGCCCTCCGGGAGCACCGACCGTCGTCCAGGTCATGACCAGCCCCATCGGCGCTTGGAGCGTCTATTCGGGAACTTATGTGGTGCCTGCGGGTCAGACCACTACCCAGATCTCTTTCGCATCGCAGAACGGCGGCTCCTTGGGGAATTTCCTGGACGGGATCCAGCTGTCATTGGTCTGCGATATCTCGGTGTCCACCACATTTACCGGTTTCACCGATCTCGACTTCTCCGGGCACACCAATCCTGGTGACACCGCGGGCTTCGAGTACCTCGTGGAGAATTTGGGAACAGCAACGGTCGAGACCCTCCAAGTCAGCGACTCCCTTGGATTCCTGGCGACTTGTTCGGTCACCACGCTGATGCCGGGAGAGTCGACGACCTGCACTGGCACCTATGTGCTCACGGCTGCTGAAGTTGACGGCGGTGCGGTGACGAGCGGGGCCACCGCGACAGCACAGGACGCGGCAGGCGTTGTGGTGAGCGACACGGATTCGGTGACAGAACCGATCGCTGCGGGGCCTGCGATCACCCTTGACAAATCCGCCGCTCTGAACAACTCCCTGATCGCGCCTTCGAGCCGCGTGGACGCCGGCGACGCCATCGACTACACGTTGACGGTCACCAACACCGGCAATGTGACTCTGGATCCCGTGGCCGTCACCGACGCTACGGCGGGCTTGGTCACATGCCCGGGGACCACTCTGGCATCGGGCGCGGCAATGATCTGCACTGCGACACTGGTGCTCTCTCAGGCGGACATTGATGCGGGCTCTGTTTCCAACACGGCGAGTGCGGACGGCAGTTTCGGCGCCACCGTTGTCTCAGACGAGGCCAGTGCGAATGTTGTGTTAGGCCCGGTCCCCAGCATCAGTGTGGTCAAGGTCGGCGCCATCGATGACTCGATCGTCGACCCCGTCGGCCGTGTCGACCCTGGGGACATGGCTAATTACGTCATCAGTGTGACCAACACCGGCAACGTCACTCTTAACCCGGTTGCCGTCACCGACCCGTTGGCTGCCCCTGTCACCTGTCCGAGCAGCGCGCTCGGCCCGGGTGGGACCATGGACTGCACGGCTTCGGTCACGCTGGATCAAGTGGCGATCGATGCGGGCTCGCTCACCAATACCGTCACCGTCTTTGGGAATCCGCCCGGCGCAAATCCAGGAGACATCGGCGACGACGTGACATCGTCCGGCACGGAGACTCTGGACCTCTCGGCCCAACCTCTAGTTGGGATCGCCAAGCACCTCGAGCAAGCGGTCATCAGTCCTGACGGCACGATCGAGATCACCTACCGCTATACGGTCCACAACTTCGGGAACGTCACCCTGGCGGATTTGGCCGTGACCGACGACGTGCTCACGATCTTTGATGGCTTTTCTCCCCAGGGTTTTGCGACAACGGACGGGACGCTTGTCGGATCAGATCTGTGGGACGGATCTGTCGGTTCGAATCTCCTTGCCCCGGGACAGAGTCTCGCTCCCGGCCAGACCGGGGATGTGTTCGCAATGTTCTCGATCACTGCGTCCATGGAAGCCAGCGTCGACAACGTCGCGGGCGTTGTCGCAACTTCGCCAGGAGGCGTCGACGTCGCAGACGACTCGATAGACGGCACGGACCCCGACCCCGATGGAGATGGCGATCCGACGAACAACTCTGGCCCCACCACCGTGACAGTGCCGAATCTCTACGACCTCCAAGTCACAAAGACCGGTGTGTTGACCGACCCGGACGGCACCACCATTCAATGGATCGTCACAGTCACCAACGAGGGACCGGGTGACGCTCCCGGATCGATAACAGTTGTAGATACGGCGGGCCCCGGCTTGGAGCTCGATTCGGCGGTGGGCACCGGTTGGTCGTGCGAGGTTCTTGGGACGGAAGCCACATGCACTCGAGCGGAAGGCCTCCCTGCCGGCGCCACGACGACGATCCTGATTTCTTCAACGGCGGCAGCGGTGAACGGTTCGGCCGTCACCAACTCGGCGGCTCTGGAGCTTGTGGGATCGGGCGACCTGGATCCGAGCAACAACGCCACGATCGCAAGTGTGTTTGTTGGCGACCTGCCTTTCACGGGGCTCGCCTTAGGCCCACTCGCGATTTTGGCGGCGATGATTTGCATCTTGGGTGTGGTCCTCGTTGCACATGAGAGGGGACGGTTCCCTTCCGTGAAACGGCCGTCTCGTCGCCGAAGCTGACGTCCAGGCGTCAGGGCAAGTTCGATCTCCCTCTCGGCGGGAAACCGTCTCTCCATATACTCGCCCGATGTCCGGACGCACATCAGTAGCAATCATCGGGGTAGGGGCCATGGGTGAGGCCCTCATGTCCGGGTTGTTCCGTGCTGGGTGGGAGCCGGGCGAGATCTCCCTCTGCGTGCGTCGACCGGATCGCGCCAAGACACTGTCCGAAGTCTCGGGGACAGCGGTGTCGCCGGACCCGATTGAGGCGATCCGTGACCGTGAAGTAGTGGTAATCGCCGTCAAGCCGCGCGATGTGCCTGGCCTCCTCGATGATCTTTCCGGTCATGTTGGTCCCGAGCAGATGGTGCTGTCCCTGGCCGCAGGGGTGACCACGGGTACCTACGAGTCGAGACTCGGAGCAGTGCCGGTGGTCCGTGCCATGCCGAATACTCCGGCTCTGGTCGGTGAAGGAGTCACCGGTATCGCTGCCGGCGCCAACGCTGGGTCGGAGCATCTCGAGTTGGCCGGTGAGGTGCTCGGTGCCGTCGGATCGGTTCGGATCATGGACGAGAACCTGCTCGATGCGGTGACCGCTGTCTCCGGCACCGGCCCCGCATATGTGTTTCTTCTTGCCGAGGCCCTCACCGAGGCTGCCGTTCGAGAAGGGCTTCCCCGGGACATCGCGGAGAACTTTGTCCACCAGACGATCAGGGGCGCCGGCCATCTCCTGACCAGCACCGGGCGGACCCCCGCGGAGCTCCGCTCCCAGGTGACGTCGCCCGGCGGCACCACCGCCGCTGCGATGCACGTCCTTGAAGAGCGAGGTTTCCGTGCCCTGGTGGAGGATGCCGTCGCCGCCGCGGCGAGGCGTTCGACGGAGCTGGGCGGCAAGGGCTGAGGGTGGGCTAGCTGGCCCCCCGCTCCGCAGGGGGACAACCGGACTCCAAGGCGGGCACTTCTACACTCGCCGCCATGGCCCTCACCCAGGAGCGTCAGGACGAGGCCACGACCTCCAAGCGCCCGCCCGTTTCCTATGTGATCGAGGGTCTTGGTGTGGTCGGGGCTTTGGCCACGCTGGCGTTGGGCTTGCTGGGAACGATCCCCGAGGAGCCGGACATCGACGTCGGGCGTGCGGTGTTCGGCAACATCCCCGGTGCGGTCCAGTTCGTCTTCTACGTGACGCTCGCCGTGTTCATCTGGGTGTCGGCTCATCTCCTCGCCCGGAGGGCGGTGTCCTGGCAACAGGGACGGCCTGAGTCGAGAGTCGGGTTGTGGGGGCGCCGTCTCAAGGATCTCGACTCTGGCCTCCGCATGAAGACCCTGATGCGCGATCCGAGGGCGGGAGTGATGCACTCCCTCATCTATTACGGGTTCATCATTCTCTTCTTGGGAACGGTGACTCTCGAGATCGACCACCTTCTCCCCGGCAATCTCAAGTTCCTCCACGGCCCGGTCTATCAGGGCTACTCGGCGATCCTCGACCTGGCGGCTCTGGCCTATCTCGGAGGCTTGGCCCTCGCCATCGCCAACCGTTACCTGGTTCGCAGCCCTCGTCTCCGAACGAAGACCAAGCCTGAGGACGCATTGATCCTGGGCTTGTTGGTCCTGTTGGGATTGACCGGACTGCTCACCGAGGCGGCGCGGATCTCGCTGGTGGGACGTCCTGAATTCGAGGTCTGGTCCTTTGTCGGGTATCCGCTCTCCGCCCTGATCCCTGAGTCGGGTGCCGGCGATCTCCATCAAGTGCTCTGGATCAGCCACGTCTTCGGGTTCGTCGCCTTCCTCGTGATCCTGCCGGTCACCAAGCTCCGACACATGGTCACGTCGCCGGCCAACCTCTTTCTATCCGCTCGGCCCCGGCCCAAGGGGGCGATGAGGGAGATGCCCAATCTCCTGGAGGCCGAGGACATCGACACCATCGGGGCCTCGCTGGCGGCCGACCTCACCTGGAAGCAGATCTTCGACACCGACGCCTGCACGATCTGCGGCAGATGCACATCGGTCTGCCCGGCCAACATCACCGGCAAGCCCCTCGATCCGAGGGAGATCGTCCTCAAGACCGGGGAGGTGGCCGCGGCGGCAGCCGGGATCAGCCCTGCAGGATCCTCGATCTTCATGCTCGATGGGGAGCACTCGCTCTTCGACCGGGTGCGGCCTGACGAAGTGTTCGCCTGCACGACCTGTCGGGCCTGTGACGAGATCTGCCCCGTCAACATCGAGATCGTCGATCGCATCCTGGACATGCGCCGCTACCTGACCCTGATGGACTCCGAGTTCCCGAGCGAATTGGGCAAGGCGTTCGTAGCCATGGAGAACCAATCAAACCCATGGGGGATGAGCCAGCAGAGTCGGTCAGCGTGGACCGAAGAGCTCGAATTCGAGGTGCCGGTGTTCGGCGAGAACGGGAAGACCACCGCCGAGTACCTGTGGTTCGTCGGTTGTGCCGGGTCCTTCGACGACAGGAACACGGCTGTGTCTGTGGCCCTCGCCCGACTGCTCAACAAAGCGGGGATCGACTTCGCCATCCTCGGCCGGGCCGAAGTCTGCAACGGGGACCCGGCCCGACGGGCAGGCAATGAGTTCGTCTTTCAGCAGCTGGCATTGCAGAACATCGCCAACTTCGACGAGATCGGCGTGAAGAAGGTGATCACCCAATGTGCCCATTGTTTCAACACGATCTCCAACGAGTATCCGCAGTTCGGTGGCCATTATGAGGTGGTGCATCACAGCCAGTTGCTCGCCGAGCTCCTCGGGCAGGGTCGAATCTCGGTGCCGGTCAAGGAGAACGGCCAGCCCAAGAAGATCGCCTATCACGACCCGTGTTATCTGGGAAGGCACAACGACATCTATCTCGCGCCCAGGAATGTCATCGGTGCCTCCGGTGACATCGAGTTGGTCGAGATGCCCCGTCACGGCACCCGTGCCCTCTGTTGCGGCGCCGGCGGAGCCCGCTTCTGGATGGAGGAGCAGACCGGCAAGAAGGTCAACATCGAGAGGGCGGAGGAGGCACTCGCCACGGATGCCGACGAGATCGCGGTGGCCTGCCCGTTTTGTTACGTGATGCTGGATGATGGAGTCAAGGAGCTGGGCAGGGACGATGTCCGGGTGAGAGACCTGGCGATGATCCTCGCTG
Source organism: uncultured Acidobacteriota bacterium (assembly GCA_963778755.1). Taxonomy (GTDB): domain Bacteria; phylum Actinomycetota; class Acidimicrobiia; order Spongiisociales; family ZC4RG35; genus JALYNX01. Next base: position 195,810 of record CAVZVJ010000010.1, read on the forward strand.
ATGGAGTTGGGCCCTAGCCCGGAGTCTTCCCATTCGACGTCTTCCCCCAATCCTCGTGTTACTCGTGGTGCTGGCCGCATGTACCCAGGATCTGGGAGGACCGTCAGGCACCGAGCCACAGTCGACCACCACCACCACGGTGGCGATCACCACTTCGACGACGACCATCACGGGAGTTGCCGTCGAAGAGTTTCGGACATGTCTGGCGGAGCACGATGTGGTTATCGAAAAGATCCCTCTCGACGCCACCGGCCGCCCCCGTCTCGATCTGGTGATCATGAGCGTTGACTTCGGCGACCCGGCGGTTGCCGAAGCGCTTGCGGTTTGCTCGGAGAGTCTCAATACCGGGGCGCTCGATCTTGGTGGCGACGATCAGTTGCGCCGTGAGATCAACCAGGAGCTGATGGACTTCAGCGAGTGCATGCGGGCCAATGGGGTAGAGGACTTCCCGGACCCGGTGCCTGGGTTCGCCGGCGTCGGCCCTCCTTTCTCGGTCGCCGAGATCCCGTACGGGGACCCCGAGCTGGCAACCGCGGCGGCGGACTGCCGTGCCTCGGTGCTGGGGAGTCTCCCCGGGCTCGACGGGTCCTAGCCGGCGTACGATTGGCCTGGTGACGACCCGCCCCAGCCCAGTCATCACACCAGATACCGGTGAAGTGACCGATGTCGACCAACCCTGGCAAGTCATCGTTTGGAACGACCCGGTCAACACAATGGCATATGTGGTCTATGTCTTTCGCAAGCTGTTCGGGTACGACGTGGAGAAGGCAACCAAGCTGATGTTGCAGGTCCATTTCGAGGGACGCTCCCGGGTGTCGGACGGGACAAGGGAGAAGGCCGAGATCGACTGTTACCGCCTCCATGGGCACGGGTTGTGGGCGACCATGGAGCAATGAGTCGCAACCGTTTTCGGTATCGGGGAGGCAAGATCGTGGTCGAGCTCCCGATCGAGGAGAGGCAGTTTCTCTCGGACGTGCTCGAGCTTCTGGCCTCGATTCCGGCGACCGGAGACGACCCGGCGACACTTCGGCTCCAGGTGCCGGTGTATCTGGACGACCCCGAGGCAAACTCCGAGTGGTGGCTCTTCATGGGCGAGGAGCTTTCGATCGCACGAACCGCCGACCGGGAGGTGTATCGGCGGGTCATGGAGACTGACGGCAAGGTCACCCTGACCACGGAGGAGGCCGACTCGTTCCTCCGCGTGCTCAACGAGGGCCGCCTCGCCCTGGGTGCGCGTTTCGGTCTCGAGGTAGAAGCTGATCACGACGAGCTCCCGGAGGAGCAGCGCCAGGTCATGGACTTCCTCGGTTGGACGCTCGAGGAAATGACCATCGCGCTCACCGCGGCGCTGTGACGGCAATGGACTCGGCGGAGTAGGTTCGGCGAGGTAGTGACCCCCCGAGCGCCCGAGCCAATTGCCGACATCCATCAGGCTGGTTGGGCCAGGAAACAGAAATTGCTTGCCGATCCGATCGCCGGCTTGAGGAGCAGCGTCGGGGCGTTGATAACCATCTACTTCGATCGGCCGGGCCCTGGAGGGATCGCTGCCCTGCTCTCAGATCTGCTCAAGCCGGTGCGAGAGGATGCAGACCGTCTTGGAGGCGTGGTCCGCAAGAGCGTCCGCGCCGATGCCGAGCGAATCCACGGTCTCGCGGATCAGCTCGAGGTGGAGGTGGCACCGGCCTTCGCCATCTTCGCCTCCGATGCCGACGACATCTTCTTGATCGAGCCCCTGACCCATGCCGTGCCCAACGTTTCGTCTTTGGGGCCTCGTCCTTATCTCCGGCCGCTGCGCGCCGCGCCTCGGCCGTTGCGAGCCGGGATCATCGTTGGCGACCGGGTTTCGGCACGGATATTCGTTGGATCCGACGATCTGGTCGAAGAACTCTCGGCCTATTCCGTCGACATCGGGAAGGCGAACTATGGGGGCTTTGGAGGCTACGAGGAACACAGCGTTCGCGCTCACGCCGACGAGGAGACAACCCGCATGTGGAGGGAAGCGGGAACTGGGCTGCTCGAAAGACATCTCGACCGGCCTCTCGACTATCTGGTGGTGGGCGGACAGGAGGGGACTGTCGAGGACATCGGCCGAACCCTCCACCCCTATCTGGCGCGACTCCAGCGGGCCACATTCGCCGCCAATCCCCACACCCTCACTCCGGCGTCACTTCGAACTCATGTAGCCGACTTCCAAATCGAAATCCGCCGGCAGCGGGAGGCCGCTCTGGCCGAGCAGCTGTTTAGCACCGCGCGGGCCGGCGGTCTTGCCGTGCTGGGGCTCGCCGAGACCCTTCGCGCCTGCAACGCCCAGTCGGTGGCAACCCTGGTGGCAGCCGGCCCGTTTTCAATGCCCGGGGTGATTTGCAACCAGTGCGGTTTCTTGGCGAGAACCGGGACCTTGTGCCCGATCTCTGCCGATCCGATGTTCCCGGTCGAAGACGTGGTCGGGGCAGCGATGGACGCCACGGTCGGGTCTGGGGGCAGCGTCTACCAGATCGAGGTGGCCTCCCCCCTCGACGTCGATGGAGTCGGTGCGCTCACCAGGTTCCACGTGGTGGCCTGACCCCCAAGCCGGGGTAGCCTCGCGGCAAATGCGAGAAAATCTCGAAACCCGTCGGATTTGGTCAGAGCAGGGGAAACGGCTGGCCAGGGCGACCGTGGTCAAGGCATACGGGTCTGCCCCCCGGGGGCCGGGATCGTCGATGCTCATCTCGTCGACCGGCGAGATGGAGGGTTCGGTCTCCGGAGGTTGCGTGGAGAACGACGTCGTCGTTCGAGCGCTCGGAGTCTTGGAGAGAGGCGAGCCCGAGTTGGTGACGTATGGCATCGCCGACGATGAGGCCTTCGCCGTGGGTCTGGCCTGTGGGGGCACGATTCAGGTCTACATCGAGCCGTGGTGACGGATCCGATTCTCGACGCCGTCACCCAACTGACCGACACCGATCAACGCGGGATGGTGGTGACCGTCATCGCCGGTGATGGCCAGGGGAGCAAGGCCGTTCTCGATGGCGTCGGGGTGGTCATGGCAGGAACCATCCCTTCGGCGCTGGTCACTCCGGTGATCGCCGACGCTCTTGCCCTGATGGACCGCGAGCAGAGCGTCACCCTGGGATATGACGATTCCGAAGTCTTCTTCGAGATGCTCGCCCCGCGGCCCCGTCTCTTTGTCTTTGGGGCGGTCCACATCGCCCAGGAGCTGGTGCAGCACGCCGGGCTGCTCGGGTTTCGCACGGTCGTCGCCGACCCCCGGCCTGCGTTCGTCACCAAGGACCGCTTTCCCGACGCCGATGAGTTGCGGGTCGGTTGGCCCGGTGACGTTTGCGACCCGTCCTCGTTCGATCAGCAGACGTTCGTCGTGATCCTCACTCACGACCGGCGATTCGAAGACCCCCTGTGGCCGATTGTGCTGCCCTCGCCGGCCCGTTATCTCGGGGCCATGGGCTCTGCCAAGACCACCGCTGCCCGCCGCCGCCGACTCATGGATGCGGGCTTCACGGACGAGCAGGTGGATCGGATCCACGGTCCCATCGGCATCGATATCGGCTCGCGGACCGCCGGGGAGACTGCCATCGCGATCCTCGCCGAGATGATCAGCGAGCGATACCTCCACGACGAGCCCGCAGATCTGTCCGGTCAACCGCTGCGGGCCTGAGGGGTAGGTTCTCGCTTCATGCCCGTCGCCGCTGTGATCCTTGCTGCCGGGGGTCGCGGCGGCTCGGCCGACCCAAGCAACTCGAGCCATGGGGTGACACCAATCTGCTCGGGCATGTGGTTGCCCGCACCAATGAGTTCCCCGTGGAGGAGGTGTGGGTGGTGGTCGGCCATGAGGCGGACCGCATCCTCGAGGAGACCGACCTGGGCGGAGCCGGGGTAGTCGAGAACCCGGAATGGGAGGAAGGCATTGCCTCCTCGATAAGAGTTGGCCTCGACACGCTGACCCGTCTCTCAAAATGTGAGCAGGCCTTGATCGTGATCGGAGACCAACCCGCGGTCCCGGTGGAGGTGGTCGATGAGTTGTTGGCTTCGCATGCCCGTTCCGACCGGCCGGTCAGCGTTCCGAAATACCGATACACCTCGGGCAACCCGGTGCTGGTCGATCGTCTGCTGTGGCCCCGTTTGATGTCGCTCGAGGGTGATCAGGGGGCGGGCAGGTTGTGGCAGGCGCACCCGGAATGGGTCAACGAAGTGTGGTTCTCCGGAGACGGCTCCGCGGGACGTGGATACCGAGCGGGACGTTGCGGAAATGAGGCCCAAACACCCGGGCTGAGGGTGGAATCCGGGGTATAGAGTCTTGGCGGCTGTTGTCAGTCGAGCGGAGAGAAGGGTTTGATGGCTCGGATCGATCAGGTAGCGGGGATCGGTGTCAAAGACGCTACGAAGCTTCGCAAAGCGGGGATCCGCACCAGCAAAGGCCTCGTCGAGCTCGCCGCCAATCGCAAGGAGCGAACTGAGCTCACCACCTCCCTCGGCTTCGACCCCAAGGATGTCCAACAATGGGTGCACCACTCGGATCTATTGCGGGTGAAAGGGGTGGGGGCGGAGTATGCCGAGCTCCTCGTGGCGGCAGGAGTCGACACACTTCGTGACCTGCGTCGTCGCAACCCGACCGCGTTGCTCGCCAAGATCATCGGGCTCAACGGGCAGTCGAAGGTGGTGCGGCGTCTACCGACCGAGGCGATGGTCGACGGTTGGATCGAGGCAGCCAAAGACCTGAAACCGTCCTTGTAAGAAACGAGCCCCGCTCGTTTCTTACAAGTCGTAATACGTATTACGACAACGAAAAGGACCCCCGGAGGGGGCCCTTTCTCGTTGTGAGGAGGAGTGAGCTCAGGAAGCCTTGTCGGCCTTGGCCGATTCGGTCTTCGCAGAGCTCGTCTTCGCGGCCGTTGACCCAGCGGTCTTGGCAGCAGAAGCCTTGGTGTCGCCGGGCTTGGATGCCGGCTTCTTGGCGGCAGGGGCCTTGGCCGCTGCGGCCTTGGCCTCTTTCACCACGGTGGTCTCGGCCTTCTCGGGCCGGAAGGACGAACGCCAAGTGGCGAGCATGTCCTCGAGCTGGTCGCGGAATTTGCTGACCTGCTCCTTGGCCTGGTCGAGGTCGACCTTGGCCGTGATCTCGTCGACGACTTTGCCGTCGGTGATCCGAGCCACGACCTTCTCGCCCTCGACAGCCCAGCTGTCGATCGCCTTCTCGGCGGCCTGGCCGTAGCCAGAGGTGCCTTCGGTGATCTTGTCGCGGAGCACGATCACGGTCTCGCCGACCTTACGGGCGGCGACAACGGGGGCTCCAACTGTGGCGTACAAAACGTTCTTCGCCTGCATTGCTTACTCCTGGTTGCTTTTCTTGTCGGGTACCGAACCGTTGGTCTGGACCAACACCCGGTACATGTCGAGTAGGACTTTCTTGTGACCCGAGTTCAGCCGTTCGTCGGCTTCGATCGCTTCGAAAACCGTTGGCGACTGAAAGTCCCCGTCCATGAGACCGGCCTTGGAATACAAGGAGTTCGCTGAGATTTCGAGGGCCCGAGACAACCGGCTGAGAATCTCGGCCGACGGTTTGCGGATACCTCGCTCAATTTGGCTCAAGTACGGGTTCGAGATCCCGGCCGAATCGGCCAGGCGACGCAGGGAGAGGTTGGCCCTTTCCCTCTGTTGCCGGATGAAATCACCCAGATCAGACTGCTTGCTCTCGTTCACTTTTCGTAAGCATACAGCTAAGTGCTAACTATAGCAAGCACAACGCGTGCTGTGCGGGCGACTTTGATTTACGCGAGCGCCCGCCCCACGGCATCGCCGATGAGCCACGCCAGAAGGCCGCCGACACCGGCGATCATCATGTTCTCGAGGCCAGACCGGACCCAGTTGTTACGGGTGACCCGGGCCTTCGCCACGCCTACCACGAACAGGCCTCCGAGCGACAGCACGGACGCCCAAATCAAGGCCGGCGGGTTGGTGTCGAACACCATGAATGGAACGATGGAGGGCAAAGATCCGACCAGGAAGAGCCCCCCAGAGGCGAGCATCGCCCGATAGGGAGAGCGGCGCTCCGATTCGACGAATCCGAACTCGAGAGCCTTCATCGCATTGAGCATGGCCTCGTCGGAGCTGGCGAAGGCAGCGACCACGCCCTCCAGGTCGGAGTCGGCGATCCCCATGTCGGAGAACATATCTCTGAGCTGATCGACCTCCAGGCTCCGGTGGTCCTTGATGTGGACCCGTTCCAATGCCATCTCGGCCTCCAGGACCTCGTCTTGCGACTTGGTTGCCAGGTACTCGCCGGCGGCCATGGAGACCGCTCCGGCAAGTGCCCCGGCGAGACCTGTCAGGAGGACCTGGCTGGTGTCGAGCCCTCCACCGACCACCCCCACGACCAACAGGTAGATCGAGACCAGTCCGTCGTTGACACCGAGGATTATGTCGCGCCAGTACTGCCTCGACTCACCGATGTGAGGCTCGTACGGCAGGGGCTCGGCGCCGGAATCGCTATCAGATGTCATGCGCTATCCCCATCAACCCGGCCACTCCCGCCTGTATCCCGAAGCCGATCGACGACTCGTCGAGATGGAAGGAGGGTGAATGCAGGTCGCCACCCGAACCGCCGCCGCCAAGGCGGAACAAGGCTCCGGGAACCCGGCTCAGATAGTGGGCGAAGTCCTCCCCACCCATGCTGGGCTCGGTAAGGACCACCACGTCCTGGCCGAGCATCCCGACCATCCCCGAGGTCACCGCGGCCACCACTCCGGGGTCATTGACCACCGGTGGGATCGCCTGGGAGTACGACAGCCTGTAGGTGGCGTCCGACATCGCCAGTAGGGAGCCCACGGCTTTGTCGACGAGACCGGGAAGCATCCCCCATAGCGAACCGTCAAGGGTGCGCACCGTCCCTTGCAGTTCGACGTGGGTCGGGATCACATTGCCGGCCTCTCCGCCGTGGATCGAGCCGAATGCGATGGTCAGCGGGCTTCGGGCGTCAACTGTGCGGCGCATCCATCCGGGCAACTCGTGAACCACCCGAGCCGCGTCGGCGATCAGGTCGACCGTCCGATGCGGGCGGGCGGTGTGACCGCCCGGGCCTTCGAGAACCAGGGTGAACTTGTCGGCGCTCGCCGTGATCGGCCCAGGGCGGCTCCCAATCCGACCGGTGGGCAGCGTCGGGTCGATGTGGAAGGCGATGAGGCCTTTCAGCCCGTCGACCAAGCCTTCTTCGACCATCTCGACAGCACCGCCCGGAAAGGATTCCTCAGCCGGCTGAAACAGGATCCGCACGCCTGACTCGAGCTCGAGCCGATCAAGGACCGCCGCGATGCCGAATGCGATTGCGGCGTGAGCGTCGTGCCCGCAGGCGTGCATCCAACCGGCTCGTTCGGACACGGGGTCGTTGCCTTCAGGCTCGTTGATGGGGAGGGCGTCCAGATCTGCTCGGAACCCGATCACCGGGCGATAGCCGATGTCGACCCATAGTCCGGTTTTCGGGGTGCGCAGCTGGCACCCGATTCCATTCTCGGCGAGGGCATCGGCGATGAGTGCGGTGGTCTCACGCTCCTCATGGGCCCCTTCGGGATGACGATGGAGGGCACGACGAAGTTCGATCGCCAGGGGCGTGATCTCGCCGGAGAGCCCGGCGATCCGCTCGGGATCGGTCATTCTTCGAGGTTACCGGTCACTCGTAGAACCTCTTCTCAAACACGGTCCGGGCTCGCCTGGTGACTCTTCGATACTGGTCACGGAGCTCGGAGGCTCTGGGGTAGCCCATCGAGCTGGCGAGCCGGATCAGCTCATCGGGGTCGGTGGGGAGGGAGTCCGAGGCCCGCCCTGCTTGGAGGTGGAGCCTGAGCCGGACCCGGGTGCAGAAGATGTAGGACTCACGCAGAGTCTCTTCCTCGACACGGGTGAGCAGGTCATGATCGCGGAGGCGAGCCAGTGCGTCGAGGGTGCCGGGGATACGCAACGCCGGCAGGTCGAACCCGTGCCGGATCTGGAGGAGCTGGGTCAGGAACTCGATGTCGCTCAGGCTCCCCTTCCCCAGTTTCAGGTGAAAGTCGGGGTCTTCCCCGGGCGGGATCCGTTCCTTCTCGACCCTGGCCTTGATGTCGCGGATCGACCGGATGAATGACTCTGACACATTGGCGTGCCACACGACTGGCTCGATGACCTCGACGAAAGCAGCGGCGACTTCCTCATCTCCAGCCACCGGCCGGGCCCGCACCAGGGCGAGGATCTCCCATGGCTCCGCCCATTCGTCGTAGTAGCGGCGGTAGCTATCCAGCGATCGGGCGAGGGGACCGCGCCGACCCTCGGGGCGGATCTCGGCATCCAGGGCATAGGCCTCACCGTGTCGGTTGGGCTCGGTGAGGACCTTCGCGAGGTCGGTTGCGATTCGGAGCGCTTGGTCGCGGTCAGGCTCCGGGTCGAACACGTACATCACGTCGAGGTCCGAGCCGTAGGAGAGCTCGCTTCCGCCCCACTTGCCCATGGCAACCACCGCGAAACCCTTGGGGTCCCTCTCAGTGACGATGTGCAGCCCCCCGGTGACGGCGGCGTCGGCGCTGTCGGTGAGGGCCGTGAGGGTCTCCGGAGTCGACCCCTCGCCCAGGATGTCCCGAGCCGCGATCCGGAGTTTCCGGCGTCGGGTGAAGCGTCTCACCGTGCCCACCTTGGCGTCGAATTCGGGTCTCGAGTCGAGGAGGCCGATGAGTCGCTCGATCTCTGCCGCCCGGGGCCGGATGTCGCCCAACAAGGCGGCGTCAGCGAGCCGCGGGACGAACTCGGGGATTCGATCGATGAGCTGGCCGATCAGCCGGCTCGTGCCGAGCAGGAGACACAGCCGTTCACCCGCCAACGGATTGTTCTCGAGCATCGTGATCAACGCCAGATTCTCTGTGGCATTGGCGAGGAGGACTCGCAGCTGATAGAGGCCCAGATCCGGGTTAGGAGAGATCGAGAGCCAATCCAACAACAAGGGGAGCACCTGGTGCATGGCTCGGGAGCGCCGACTGAGCCCAGCGGTCAGCTCTTCGAGGGCTCGTCCCGCGGCCTCGACATCCGAGAAGCCGAGGGCTTCGAGGCGAAGCGCGGCTTGTTCGACTCCAAGCCTGGCGCTGGGAGACCCGACCAGGGCATCGAGGATCGGCCGGAAGTAAAGACGCTCATGGACATCGCGCACCACAGATCGGACCTCGCGCAGACGTTCATCCAGCTCTCGCTGAGGATCCTCCTGGAAACCAAGCGAGCGTGCGATACGGGCGCGGGCCATGGGCTCCTCGGGCATCTCATGGGTCTGTCGAAGGTCCCAGAGTTGAATTCGATGCTCGAGGTTCCGCAGGAATCGGTAGGCGTCGGTCAACCCTTTGTGATCCTCCGGCGAAACGAAGCCATGAAGGGCCAGGCTGTCCAAGGCGTCCAAAGTGGCCGGGGCCCTCAGCTCGGCGTCGAGGCGCCCGTGGACCAATTGCAACAGCTGAACCGCGAACTCGATATCCCGAATCCCACCTCGAGATCTCTTGATGTCAGCCGGGCTTGCTCCCTGCTCCACCTGCTCTTTGATCCTGCGAATGCTGCGCAGCGACTCGACATCCAGACCACGGTCCCAGATCACCTTCTCGGTGAGGCTGATGAAACGGGCCCCCAACTCGGGGTCCCCGGCTGCCCAACGTGCCTTGAGCAGGGCTTGCAACTCCCATGCTTCTCCCCATTGCTCGTAGTAGCGGGCGTAACTGTCCAGGGTGCGGGAAAGGGGCCCCACCGACCCCTCCGGGCGCAGGTCAAGATCGACTTCGAGGGCCTCGCCGTCGGGGGTCGTGGTGGAGAGGATGGTCAGGAGCCTGCCGGCCAGGGCCAGGGCTGCTGACCGACTTGCCGTCTCCGACCCCTCGACATTGTCGTGGATCAGAAGGAAATCGATGTCTGACGAGTAGTTGAGCTCTCGGGCTCCCCACTTGCCCATGGCGACAACCGCGAACGGCAGCGCGAGCGACGATGGGGTGTCTCTCGGTGATGTCGTGCCTGGGCGGCGTCGAGGGCCGACGACACGATCCCGTCCATGGCAGCCGAGAAGCCGGCGATGGCTTCAGTCAGGTCGATCTCACCCGACAGGTCGTCGCCTGCGATCAGCGCCAGGGCATGGTGCACCTGAAGGGTCACTGTTGTCTGCTGCTCGTCGGCGAGCAATGACGGATGGCGGGCAAGACTTCGACTTAGGGCACGACTCGACCCGACGAGGGCGATGAGACGGCGGCGAGATCGAGCGTCGCCGGGCAGCTCCGGAGCAGCCTCGAGGATGGGCAGAAGGCGCTCGAGAGCCCCGGAAGGGTCGGGCCCGGACGAGATGCTCTCCGCGAGCTCCCGTCGAATATCGGGATCGCGAACCGCTTGGTGCAGTCGCTCCTCGGCAAGGGCCGCTGGTGTCGCATTCCTCGAATCGGTCACGGGGCTCAGGCTAAGGGGAGGCGTATCGTGGCGGTAATGCCAGTGCGTGTCGCCGGGGGCCAACTCAATCTCACAGTCGGCGATCTCGCCGGCAACGAGGCGCGCATCGCCGAAGTCATGGCTTGGGCTGAGGCAGAAGGCGCCGACCTCCTTCTGCTCCCCGAGTTGGCCATAAACGGCTATCCGCCGGAGGACCTCGTGCTGAGGCGCGACTTCGTGAAGATGGGAATCGACGCCCGGGACCGGTTGGCCGAGCGGTCGGGAGCGATGGCGGTAGTGGTCGGGTTCGTCGATTTCGCCGATCCGGAGGTCCGGGGGGCAGCGGATTCCCAGGAGCGTTCGGTAGGCAACGCCGCGGCCATTCTCCAGCACGGAAAGGTCGTCGGCGTCTATCACAAGGTCCTCCTCCCCAATTACGGGGTGTTCGATGAGGACCGGTATTTCTCTGTCGGGACCCGGCCCGAGGCGACCTGGGATCTAAATGGGGCCCGGGTCGGAGTCTCGATCTGTGAGGACATCTGGGTCGCCGATGGGCCTCCGGCGCGGCAGGCCGCCTCCGGGGCTCAAATTCTCCTCAACATCAATGCCTCCCCGTTCCATCGAGGCAAGGCAGCCGAGAGGGAGCGGATGATCATCGAGCGGGCGCAAGCCGCCTCGGCGCCGGTGGTCTATCTCAACCTGGTGGGAGGCCAGGACGAACTGGTCTTTGACGGAGCCTCGCTGGCCGTCTCGGCCGATGGCTCGGTTATTCATCGCTCGCCGCAGTTCGACGAGGATCTCTTCGTCATCGATGTTCCTCTACTGGGTGAGACCCTGGGAGGCACCTCGCTGACTCCTCTTCTCGATCCGATCGAGGAGGTGTACCGGGCCTTGACCACCGGTCTCGGCGACTACGTCAGGAAGAACGGATTCGAGTCAGTTGTCATCGGCCTGTCGGGCGGGATCGATTCGGCACTCACTGCAGTGATCGCGTCCGACGCCCTGGGGCCGAGGGCCGTTTGGGGAGTGGCGATGCCGACCCGCTTCTCCTCGCAGCATTCCGTCGATGACGCCGTCGAACTGGCATCGAACCTTGGGATCCGGATCGATCAGGTGCCAGTAGACGAGGTGTACGCATCTTTCTTGCGAGCCCTCGAACCACTGTTCACGGAGTCGACGTTCGGCGTTGCCGAGGAGAATCTTCAGGCTCGTGCCCGCGGGGCGATCCTCATGGCGATTTCCAACAAGCACGGGCCGATGGTGGTGGCCACCGGCAACAAGTCAGAGATGGCTGCGGGGTATGCCACCCTCTACGGTGACATGGTTGGTGGCTACGCCGTCCTCAAGGACGTCTTCAAGACGCTGGTCTACGACCTCGCTCGCTGGCGCAACAAGGACGCGGAGGTGATCCCCCAGAACAGCATCGACAAGGCCCCTTCGGCCGAACTCCGACCCGATCAGAAAGACTCCGACACACTGCCTCCGTACGAGGTGCTGGATGCGATCCTCGAGCGCTACATAGAGGACGACTGGAGTGTTGGCGACCTAATCGCCGAGGGTTACGACCCGGCCTTGGTGGCAAGGGTATGCCGGATGGTCGACCGCAACGAGTACAAACGGCGACAGGCTGCCCCGGGCGTCAAGATCACGACAAAGGCGTTCGGCAAGGATCGCCGTCTCCCAATCACCAACGCCTTCCAGCCACCAACATGACCTCGACGATCCTGATCAATGGCGTGGCCTCTACCGAGGGAATCCCGGTCACCGATTCGTCGGTCCTTCGTGGAGACGGCTGTTTTGAGGTTCTCAAGGCGTACAAGGGGGTTCCGTTTGCCCTCGGCGCTCATCTCGACCGGCTGGAGCGGAGCGCCGCGGCGTTGGCAATCACCCTGCCACCCCGTGACGCGATCGCCGCTTGGGTCGAGTCGGTGGCTGCGGAGTGCCCGGATTGTGCGGTGAGGGTGGTGGTGACCAGGGGATCGGCGCTCCCCAACGAGCCCGGGTCGCCGATGGTGATCGTCTTCGCCCACCCCTGGGCGGGGAGCCGGGGGCCCGCTCGGTTGTTGCCGGTGGTGGCGCCATGGCACGCCGCAGGCGTGTCATGGGACCTCGCCGGCGCCAAGGTCCTCTCCTACGCGCCGAATCTGTCGGCGACCCGGCGAGCCAACGGTGAAGGCTTCGATGATGCCCTGCTACTCACGGTCGAAGGTCTGATGCTGGAGGGCCCAACGTTTTGTGTGGCCTGGGTGGTTGATGGGGTCTTGGAGACGCCATCCCTCGATCTGGGGATCTTGGACTCGATCACGCGTCGGGTGGTGCTCGAGGATGCGGCTCGGCTCGGGATCCGGGTAGTAGAAGGGCGATGGCCACTGGAACGGCTAGAGCAGGCCTCCGAGGTGATGGCCATGTCCACGATCCGCGAGATCCAGCCGATTTCGATGGTCGGGGACCTGGCTTTTGGTGAAGGCCCGATCACCAGTGACCTGGCGCGGGTCTTCGCTCAGCGTCTGAGTTGACTCATCTCCACGCAGTCGATGGATGGTCCGACCACCCAGCGCACCAGGCTGATCAACACTTGTTCCCTGGTGAGTAGTTGCTCGGTGTCGAGTGGCGGTCGGCACGCCCCCAAGAGCCCGCTGTCCCTGAGTTGGGTCTCGGCCTCTGCAGCCGGGGGAAGCATCTCGAGTTGGTCCAACTCGGTGGCCACTTCCGGGTTGGTGATGTCTGCGCTCTCGATCTCATCCAGGGCCCAGGCGGCGGCCCGGGCCAGGTCGGACTCAGTCACCCCGAATTCGAGGCAGGGCTCCTGAGTGGAGCACCCCAGCAGCTCGTCGATCATTCGTTGCTCGTCGCCGAGCGGTTCGAAGACCTGCACCTCCTGGAACCGCCCTTCGAGGACGGGTGGCTCGCTTCCCGCGAGATGACGGGCGATGTCACGGACGAACTCGGGGTCAGCCACGTCATCGGGGCAAAAGTTGACTCCGGACTCATCGCAGGGCAGATACAGGCCGTCGCTGAGGATTCTCGCGGCCACCCATTCAACGGCCCGATCCTTGTTGTCCAAGTAGGGCCAGGTCGGCTCGAGGTCGGGGAATTCTGCCTTCTGTCGCGCACTTCGCAGACTGTCGGCCGGGTCGACGGCGACGCCGGAAGGGGTTCGCAACTCGAAGTGGAGATGGTCGACGGTGTCTTCGGCGTTGCCCGAGTCACCCACCCAGCCGATGATCTCACCCGCTTCGACTTTGGTCCCCACCTCGAGGTCGCCCCGCACTCCCGCTCCCAGACCGTCATCGGTTCCGTAGTGGTCGTTGTTGAGATGGACATAGACCGATTGCCAACCGTCATCATGACGGATCACCAGCGAACAGCAGTCTTCGGTTCCGATCACCTGGGTCACCTTGCTCACCCTGCCGTCGGCAACGGCAACAATCGGTGTCAGCTTGGGAGCGTGGATGTCGATTCCCTCGTGATGACGTGCGCCATGGTCTCGATCCTCACCAAACGTGTCGTTCACCTGGCTCCGGGCCATGACCGGCCAGACCAGGGGATACTCGAAAGGTGTGCATTTGCCAGGCGCAGGGGTCGTCGGGACTGAAGTGCTCGAGCCACCTGGAATCGTGGTAGTCGACTCGCCTCCGACAGTGGTCGAGGTGCTCGTAGTCGACGTGGTCGTGGTCGGCGTCCCACCAGGAACGGTCGTGGTTGGACTGGGCCGACGGGGCGGGGTGTTTGGCGGGAACAGGTCGTCGATGGTGACCGGAGGGCACATCACGGCCGCGTCGACCGGAGCGGGCGATGTTCCCACCACGAGCAAGGCCGCGGTCATTGCCAGGACGGCCACGATTGCAGCCCCGAACCTGCCGGGTGTCATGGGGGTCCAGGCTAACCAGGCTGGGCCTCGCGGGGAACTGCGCGATCCGCGGTAACGTTCACCGGGCATGAATCTCCGAAGGATCTCACTTTCCCTGGTCCCCTTGGTCGCCCTCGCAGTTCTCGCCGTGGCTTGTGACGGTGGTGATGCAACCCTGACGACGAGCTCTTCCTTACTCACCGATCCTGGAGAGGAAGGGTCGCCGACGACCACTGTTTCTGCCCCTGGGGATCAGACCAGCACCACTCTGGTTGGCGAATCGGTCGGCAATTACGAGATCGTGGCCCGCGAGCCGGGAACGGATGGGGAGACCGTCTACATCGTCATCGGGCCCGGGGCCTACACCGACGTCGATATCGAGAACTTCCTCGGCGAGCTCTACGACTCGGGCATTGCCACCTACAACGCCGAGATCTTCGATAACGCCGCGGCGGTTGATGCCTATCTCAAGGCCGAGGCCGATCGAACACCCGAAGAGGTCCAGTTGATCGAACAGCATCACTTCGCGAGCCTGGTCGGTGGGACGATCATTCGATTCCAGGGGCCGTTTGCCGAATCAGGCGAGCTCGTCCTCGGCAGCTGAGTAGCTGCAGCCCGTCCGGGGCCTCAGAGGATGGCTGTTGCCACTGCGAGGAAGCCGGCGAATCCCACCAGATCAGTGAAGGTCGTGAGGAAGAGGTTCGATCCCAAAGCCGGATCGAAACCAAGTCTCCGCAGAGTCAACGGGATGGCGGCACCGGACAGACCGGCCAGGATCAGGTTGGCAAACGAGGCGAGCATCATCGCCAAACCCACTTTGAGGGGACTGGGACCGCCCTGAATCGACTGGAGCACAAAGCCCAGCAGGCCGGCAAGGAGCCCGATCACCAAGTCCGTTGAACAGGCCAACGGTGGTCTCCCTGGTGAGAACCCGGCGCACGTCGCCGCTTTGGATGTCATCGGTGGCCAATCCCCGAATGACTACGGCGAGGGTCTGGGCACCGGCGTCTCCACCGATCCTGGCCACCAGAGGCATGAGAGCGGCGAGCACCACGAACGCACCGATGATGTCGTTGAACTGAGAGATGGCGAACACCACGGTCGACGAGATGAGGACATCGAACGCGATCCAAGGGAGTCGGTGTCGGATAGAGCGTCGAATGGGCAGGTAGACCGAGTCCTCCGCCGTGGTTCCCACCGCGATGGCGAAGTCCTCCGACGCCTCCTCCTGCACCGCCTCCAGAACGGCATCGGTGGTGACCATGCCCAGAAGCCGGTTGCTGTCGTCGACAACCGGGATGCCGAAGAGGTGGTAGCGCTGTACGAGGTCAGCCACTTCGGCGCGGTCGGTGGTGGCGTACACCACAACCGGCTGGTCAACCATTGCCTTGTCGAGCCCGTCTCCGGGTCGGTAGAAGACGAGGTCGCGGAACGAGACAACTCCGAGCAATCTCATGTCGTCGTCCACCACGTACACGTAGGACAGGTCTTCGAATTCATCGTGGAGTGTTCGGATCCGCTCCATCGCCTCACCCACCGTGAGCCCGACGGGGAGGGCAGCGATGTCCGTGGTCATCAGGCCACCCGCCGACTCGGGATGATGGCCGAGCAGGTCGCGCACCTCGTTGGCGAAATCTGTGTCTGCCGCTGCCAGCAGGCGCTCCGCCACTTCAGGGTCGAATGCAGCAATCAGGTCCGCCGCTTGGTCGGGCGCCATCTCCTCCAGCACCCCGACCGCTTCCGACTCCGGTAGCTCACCCAGCAAGCTCGCCGCGAGATCGTCTCGCAACTCCTCGAAAAGGTCGGCTGCGTGGCCGGCTTTGAGATCGGCGATCAATCCTCCGGCAGCCTCTTCACCAAGCGCCTCCAGGATGTCGGCCGCATCGCCAGGGCTCGCCTGGGCGACTGCCGACCAATCAGTAGCGTGATCGGCGATGTACTCCTCGGCCCGTCGCGGCTCCTTCAAGGCGAGCGACCGCAGCCATCGAGCCAGGTCTCTCGGGGTGCGAACGGCGCGTCTGACCCATCCGGCGGACGTGGTTGTCTGCTGGTCGGTCATGATCGGCTCCCAGGGCACCAGGAGCCGCGGGCGCTTTCCGGGGCCTGAACCCAGCGGATCGTCGGCGACATCGGCTACTCCTCGGCGAACGGGGGCACTGTCACCCCCACCGAGGAGCTCAGGCCATGTTCTAGGCGGCCCGACCTCGGAGGGAGACAGCACCCATAGGTCTCGGACTGTCAGCGGTCACGGACCGCCACCTCCTTGTAGACAAATCTGATATCACGCGTCACGGGACGCGGCACCCGTCATGATAGGCGAAGGGCTGTGTCTGACCATAGGGCGAGGGCGCCCTTCAACGACCATCAGCCCTCGAAGGGTCGAACCGCCTTGATCACCACTTTGAAGGCTCCTGCGGGAGCCTCGTAAGAGACTTCGTCACCGACTGAGGCCCCGAGCAGGGCTCCCCCTAGCGGACTGGTGGGCGAGGCCAGAAGCATGCCTGCGACCTTGTTCTCCTGGGGGGCGACAAAGCAATCGAACTCGTCGCCGTCGTGATCGACCACAGTGACGACACTCCCGATTTCGACCTTCCCGGTGTCTTCCACGGCCCGGACTTCGGCGGTGTTGAGGAGATGCTCGAGCTTGCGAATCCTGGCTTCCATCATGCCCTGGTCGTTCTTCGCCGCGTCGTAGTCGGCGTTCTCCCGGATGTCCCCATGGGAGCGCGCCTCGGCGATCCGCTCCTCTATTTCCTTGCGGCCATCGGTCTTGAGCACCTCCAGCTCGTCAAGGATCTTCTCCTTGGCCGCCGGGGTCAGAAAGGTTGGTTGATCGGGCATCGAAGGGGAGAGGCTAACCCCGGACAGGGCAAACCCTGATCGCAGAGCCCTTGCATCCGACAAATCGGCCACGGTGCTCTAACTTCCCGATGTGGACGATCGACAACGTCTCGAAGCTATTGCCGACGCACTCTCCATTTCTCGCGCCGAGCGTCACATCTTTCTTTGCGCCGATCAGACCACTCCGAAATGCGCCCCCCGGGAAGAGACCAACCTGTTGTGGGCCCATCTCAAGAGTCGTCTCAAGGCAGAGGGCCTGACCACGGCCCCTCCGCCATGGTCGGGCAAGCCGGAGGCGGAAGCGGTACCCGCCGAGCACGGGGACGGCCGGGTTCTCAGAAACAAGGTCGATTGCCTCCGGATCTGTGAGCAGGGAGCGATCTGCGTCGTCTATCCCGAGGGCACCTGGTACGCCGGGCTGGATATCGCCAAACTCGATCGGATCATCGACGAGCATCTGGTCGGGGGCCGGCCGGTGGAGGAACTGGTGTTCGCGGTCGGGGACCTCGGCAAGTGAAGCTGCTCCGGCGGCTCTTCTTCGGGTTCATCCTGTGGCGGCTGTTCGGGCCGGTGGTCAGCCCGCGCTTCCGGTCACCCCAGGAGCATCCATGGCGGCATGTGGGCCACACCGTCTTCGTCGGCGATCAAGAATTCCTGGTTCGGGATCTGGGCCCCGACGGGGCGCCGCCCTTGCTCCTGATCCACGGCCTCGCCGGCTCGTCGCTTGCCGAGTGGTATCGGATCGCCCCGGCTCTCGCTGAGAAGTTCCGGGTGATCATGGTGGACCATCGGAGTCATGGCCTCGCACCTATGGCGCGGGATCGTTTCGACGTGGAGGAAGTGGCAGACGACATGGCTGGCGTGCTCGATCGGCTGGGGATCGGGGTGGTCTCCGTCGTCGGCTACTCGATGGGGGGAACCATTGCCCAATCCTTCGCCCATCGCCATCCGGCACGTGTCGACCGGCTCGTCCTGATTGCGACATTCACCCATCATCCCGAGCCGATGCGGACGTTCCGGGTTTTGGGCACAGTGCTGGCCCGAGCCTGGGAGCGACTTACCGGTCTTGGAACTCCCGAGGTCCGATCCGGGTATCTGTTGGCGACCGGGGCGGTCGAGCAGCGACACGCCCGTTGGCTGTGGGAGGAAACCCATCGACGGGACACGGATGCCGGAGCCCAGGCCACTCTGGCCTTGCTTCGCTTCGACTCGCGACCTTGGATCGGTCGGATCGAAGCCGAGACAATGGTCATGATCCCGACCAAGGACCAGTTGGTGCCGCCTGCCTGGCAATACCAGTTGGGTGCTGCGCTCAGCAACCCACAGATCGTGGAGTTGGTCGGTGTTCGTCACGAGGCGCCATGGACCCATGCGCAGCGCTTGGTGGAGGAGATAACCCACTTCGTGGGATAGGCGACTTCGTCGCTGTACTCGGTACCTGGTACCGGGTACATGGACCAGAACTGCCTCCGGTCCAAGTACCAGATACCAAGTACTTTCAACCGCCAGGCTTCAGAACCAAGGTTCCTCTCGAGTCACGTTCCACTTGCTCCCTCGTCCATCGCAATGGTTGCTGTTGCCCGTCGGCCCAATCACCGATCTGATCGTCATAGTGGGAGTTGAAAGCGTGGCCTGACTGCCCTGTGGCGTTGCCGGCGGTGGAGGCAGTGAAATCGGAGAGATCGATGACCATCCGCATCGAGGGGATCCAGTCGACAACGTAGCCATCCGGCGGAAAGTAACCCACGGCGTTGACGATGTCGGCGCCGCCTCCGAGTCGTTTCGGGGCGTTGCGGTTGAACAGCCACTCGATCGGACCGATGCCGGATTGACCCAAGGTCTGGTTCTCGAAAGAGGCGGTGTGAATTCGGCTCCATTTCCACGAGTTCGGGTTTCCCATGGTCTCGGTCAGTTCGGTGTGGGCCGCGGCCATTGCCGCTTCCAGAATGGCGTCACGGTTCTGAACGTCGGGGTTCGAGACATCGTCCCACCAGGGATCGTCGGGTCTCTCGAGCAGCTTCTTTACGACCTCGAACCATCGACTGCCCCCTTCCGGCCATGAATCCTCGGGCAGTTCGTCCTGGAAGGTGAGCTCGAGGAGGTGGGTCCAGGTCGCCTGATAGGCGGCCGCCGCCGCAGAGTCGCCGGCGGACTGGAAGGCCCCGGCACCGTCCGCCCAGGGGCGGAGCAGGTCCTGGATCACGATTACCCCCGGATCATTCGAGGAAATGTCGAGCAGATAGGGAACGAGGTTGGCTGCGCCGCCATCGCGATTGTCCTTCTGCATGGCCTGCGCCGAGCCCACCGTGTACGCATCAGAGTCCTGGATCATCTGCTCGATCCGCGCCGCCCGGTACCCGAGATCGGAGTCGACCGAGAGAAAAGGGCCGTCTCCGGCGCTCACCGGGTTGTTGGCCGAGGCCACATAGTCGCGGGGAGGGTCGAACAGAAGAGGCAGGTCGTCGAAGGGCACAAGGCCGGTCCATTCGTACTCCCCGGTCCAGCCCGGGACCGGCCACGCCCCATCCCCCTTGGCCCTGATCGGAACCTCACCGGTCGACTGATAGGCGATGTTCCCTTCGACATCCGCGTAGACCAGGTTCTGGGCCGCGATGTCCCACTTCGAGGCAGCTGTTCGAAACTCGTCGTAGTTGGTCGCCCTGTTGATCCCCATCAGGGCTTGGACCAGAGTCGAGGGCTGCAGTGTTTGCCAGGCCAGCGACACCGCGTACTGGTCGGGCAGATCCAGGGTCGATCCCTGGAACGGATCGTCATCGAAGTATGTGTCGGAGATGATGGGGCCGTGTCGCGTGACGAGCACGTCGTACTCGATGTCGTCGCCACCGGCGACAACGACGGTCTCGCTCCGGCTCTCGGCGTCCACCCACTCCCCCTGGTACTCGTATTGACCGGGGTCGTCTGGGTTCATCTTCTCGATGAACAGATCCTGAGTGTCCGCCGACTCGTTGGTGACCCCCCAGGCGATGTGCTCGTTGTGGCCGATGACGACTCCCGGGATCCCGGCGAAGGAGAAACCAGCAACCTGATAAGGGCAATCGGGGGTGGTCTCCTGGCAATGCAGCCCATTGAGGTACCAGATCGAGGGCATCTGAATAGCCAGATGCGGGTCGTTGGCCAGTATCGGCAGCCCGGACTCGGTGCGAGAGCCTCCGACCACCCAGTTGTTGGAGCCGATCCCGGTGAACCCGCCACCGGTCAGGTCCCAGACAGACGCGAGCCCGGTCACCCGCATCGGCCAGGGCGGTGAGGCTTCCGGCGGTCATTGTCATCGCCGGGGCGCGCGCAGTGGGCGCCTGGTCGGTGGGGACGATGACCGGATGATCCTCCGGGTAGCTGGGGTAGAGCTGGTCGATGCGCTCCACCGGGAAGTCGGCGCTCAGCGTCGCCCGATCGATCTCCTGGAGCATGTTCCAGCTCAAGTCCCAGGACATGACCTTGGCCCAGGTCAGTGAATTGACCGGAGTCCACGGCTCTACCTCGTACTCCGAGTTCTGCAACGAGAGGATCGCGTATTCGAGGCTCAGGCGCGAGCCCTGGTGGTCGGTGAGATAGGCGTTGACCCCATCGGCATAGGCCTGAAGCACCTCGCGATTCTCATCACCCAGATCTGCGAACTCCTGCTCGGCGAGACCGGTGAAGTCGAGGGAGCGGAGGAACATATCGGTGTCGATCTGACTGTCCCCGAACATCTCCGATAGCCGGCCGGCTCCGATGTGTCTCCAAAAGTCCATCTGCCAGAAACGGTCCTGGGCATGGACGTAGCCCTGGGCGAAGAAGAGGTCATGGGTGGTGGAGGCGTAGATGTGCGAGGTGCCCTCCGGATCACGAATCACCTCGACCGTCGAACTCAGACCGGGCACGTCGATCTGCCCATTGACCTGGGGAAACGAGCGGCGCACCAGGAAGAAGCCAAAGACCGCAGCGGCGAAGACGAGGGCCAGCAGAACGATCAGGATGCGGCGGACCCAACGCATGACGGCGGAGCCTATTGGTCGAATCGGCTTTCCGCCCCGATCGCTCTACCTTTTCCGGGTATGCAACGCCTTCTCCTGGCGATCATGATCGCGGTCCTGGTCATCGCCTGCGGTGACACCCCAACCACTACGACCACCGTGGCCTCAGGGCCCTCCACTACCAACGCCGACGAGGTAGACGTCAACGTGGCCGGGGGCGTGATCGACGGGCCGGATCATTTTGAGTATCACCTTGGGGATCAAGTCGAGATTGTTGTCCTCACCGACGTCGCCGACGAGATCCATGTCCACGGCTACGACAAGATGTTCGACGCCGAGCCCGGAGTCCCGGTCGTGATCTCATTCGAGGCTGATGTCCAGGGCATCTTCGAGGTCGAATTGGAAGGCAGCGCCCTCAAGCTGTTCGAGATCCAAGTAACTCCCTGATGAGACGTCTCGCCGGGATTGTCGGCGGGGCCCTGGCCCTTGTCCTACTCAGTCCGGGGACGGCTCTGGCACATGGCATCGGAGGTCGTCTCGATCTGCCAGTACCGGTGACCTATTTCATTGCGGCCGCGGGAGTCGTCATCGTCATCAGCTTCGTGGCTCTCGCCGTTCTCTGGCCGGAGCCACGACTCCAAGGAGGCCCTCGTCACGACCCGGCCCGGCTGACCGTCCCACGCCGGGGCCTGCTTCCAGTTCTTGGTGTGATCGGTCTCTTGTTGGTGATCGGGCAACTGGTGGTGGCCGCCCTGGGCTTGGCCACTGACGAGACCCGCCCCACGATTGCCCCGGTGCTGATCTGGGTTGTGTTCTGGCTGGTGGTTCCTTTTGTCGGAGCAGTCGTCGGCGATTGGTACACCGATCTCAACCCATGGCGCACCATGGGGCGCAGCTTCAAGATCGGCCGCGCCGAGCGGGTCTGGCTCCGCGATGCTGTGGGAGTCCTTCCCGCCGCCGCATTCCTGTTGTCGTTCACCTGGCTGGAGCTCGTCAATCACAAATCGGGATCCGCAGTGGCACTGGGCTGGGCGGCCCTGGCCTACACCTTGGTCTTGTTGGGAGCTATGGCCTACGCAGGGCTGGAGACCGGGCTGACGGTGTTCGACGCCTTCACCCCCTACAACCGGCTGATTTCCTCGCTTTCACCGATTGGACGCCGCCAGGACGGCCGGCTGGTCTGGCGCGGCTGGCTGCGGGCGCTGACCGTCCTCCCCAGTGGCGCGGGCTGGCGCTTCTTGTGTGCGTGGCAATCGGCACCGTGACCTACGACGGAGCGTCCGGCACTTTGTGGTTCAAGGCCGCCTTCGGAGGGTTTGCCGACACGGTCCTCGGAGGGACCGTCCTTCTGGTGGGATCCGTGGCGTTGATCGCCCTCGCCTATTGGGTCGCGTCCTGGGCGGCGGCCCGGATGGTGGGTGGTGGGGACTGGACGGCCAACCGGGTCTGGACCCGATTTGCCCACACATTGGTTCCGATTGCCCTCGCCTACGCGGTTGCTCACTACCTCACGCTGATCCTCTTCGAGGGTCAGCAGTTGATCGCGGCAATCTCCGATCCGTTCGCCCTTGGTTGGGACCTGTTCGGGACGGCGGACCGAAAGATCGACTTCTTCATCGCCACCAGCGAGCCGATTTGGTACGTGCAGCTCGCAGTGATCGTGACCGGCCACGTGACGGGGGTGGTCCTGGCTCACGACCGCGCCCTTGGAGACTTTGGACCGGACGCGGTCCGTTCCCAATACGCGATGCTTCTCCTTATGGTGGCTCTCACCACACTCGGATTGTTGATCCTGGCCGGATGAGATTCATATTTGCCCACTATTGGGGGATCGATGAGGTTGGGGTCTTCGTGATCCCGGCCCTTGCCGCCATCTGGTCATTGCGTTGGGCAGAGCGCCGGGCACGTCGAAACGCCGAGGAGAAAAAGCTCCAGGAAGACGCAAAAGAAGAGCACAACAGATGTCGACTGACATTCCGGGCGCCCCTGTGACTCCGGAGGTGGTGGTATCGGTTCCGGCCGACCACCCTCGCTCGAAGATCGCTGCCTACGTCGCACTCACCAAGCCGCGAATCATCGAGTTGCTGCTGATCACCACCGTGCCGGCGATGGTCCTCGCCGCGGGAGAGTGGCCGGGAGCATGGATCCTGATCACCACCCTGATCGGGGGGAGTCTTTCCGCCGGCGGGGCCAATGCGCTCAACAACTACTTCGATCGTGACATCGATGAGGTCATGCGTCGCACCAAAGGCCGACCGCTCGCCAGACACGAGGTTCCTCCTTCCAACGCCCTCGTCTTCGGCATTTGTCTCGGGGTGGCAGGCTTTGCGTGGCTCTGGGTCACTACGAACCTTCTGGCCGCATCGATCTCGACCGCCGCGCTTCTCTTCTATGTCTTCGTGTACACGATTGCCCTCAAACGCTCGACAACCCAGAACATCGTGATCGGAGGGGCGGCCGGAGCGGCGCCAGTGCTGGTGGGTTGGGCCGCGGTCAGCGGTGGGCTCGCCTTGTCGGCTTGGGTCCTCTTTTTCATCGTCTTCTACTGGACTCCTCCTCACTTCTGGGCCCTGGCCATCCGCTATCGGGAGGACTACGCCCGTGCCGGGGTTCCCATGCTCCCCGTCGTGGTCGGCGTCGAGGCGACAACCCGGAAGATGCTCCTCTACACGGCTCTGATGGTGGGGATCACCCTGCTTCTGGTCCCGGTGGCAGGCATGGGCTGGATCTATCTCGTGGCTGCGATCGGGCTTGGTGCCTGGTTCCTGTGGGACTCGTGGAGGGTGTATCTCCACCCGGATCAGGCGATGCGGCTGTTCACCACGTCGACGGTGTATCTCGCTGCGTTGTTCGCTTCGGTCATGTTGGACGTGCTGATCTGATGCGACGACTGACCATGGTGACGGTGCTGGCGACGATCCTGCTCGGTGCCTGTTCCTCGGATGCGGTTGCCCCGTTTGGCATCGTTGCCTCGTCTCAGAACCCTTCGGCCGTAGGGATCGGCGAGCAACGGGTTATGTTCGGGTTGGTCGATCAGAACACCGGCGAGTATCTGGCGTCTCCCGACCATCCGGCGACGGTCACCTTGCGCAATGAGGATGGTGCGCCCATCGAAACCTATCCCACCGAGTTCATGTGGACCGCCGAGGGGGTGCGCGGGCTCTGATGTCGCAAGGATGGACATCCCTGAAGCCGGCACCTATCAGGTGACCCTCGACGCCGAGGGCTTCTCCACCGCCGGGCCGATGGGCCTGGTGGCGGTCGATGACCCCGGCGTCGTCCAGGCCGGGGACAAGGCGCCCGCATCGGAGACCCGGGTGGCGGCCGACTATCCCGATCTCTCCGTGATCAGCTCGGACACCGAGATCGACCCTGGTATGTATCAGATGTCGGTGGCGGACGCCGTGACTTCTGGTCAGCCCTCGGTGATCGTCTTTGCTACTCCAGGGTTTTGTGTGAGTGCCACCTGTGGGCCGCTTCTGAACCAGGTGAAAGGTCTGAGAGAGAGCCATCCGGATGCGAACTTCGTGCACGTCGAGATCTACGAAGACCTCAAGGTGACCGACCAGAACCAGCTGACCCCAGTACCCGCCGTGACCGAGTGGGGTCTCCCATCCGAGCCCTGGGTGTTCGTGGTGGACGGCTCCGGGACGGTGACCGCATCCTTTGAGGGCGCGGCCAGCGATGATGAGCTCAAGTCCGCGATCGACGCAGTGGCGGGCTAGGTAAGGCGTTGTCCCCCTGCGAAGCGGGGGGACCGCCCGACCGGAGGTCGGGCGAGGGGGGCAGAATGGTCCACTCGGCCATTCCTGCACGGCGCGGCCGGAGCTCCCTGAAAGAGCCCTCCCCAGGAAGTTGGTCGGCGGTAAGCAAGGTCCGTATGATGCCGAACCGATGGCCCGGTCCCGTCAACGTCTTGCACGCCTCGGCGCATTGGTCGGGTCGGCCCTCGTTCTCAGCGCCTGCTCGCTGATCACGATCGACAACGCCCCGCTAACCATTTTCGAGCCCAAGGGCCCCTTTTCGCAACGCGAGGACGACCTGGTTCTGGCCGGTCTTCTGGATTGCGCACCGCAGTCTTTGTCCTGGTTCAGGGGGCGATCCTGGTCACGGTCTTCCTGTTTCGGGATCGGGAGGGGGCCAAGGAGGCCAAACAGCTTCACGGGAGCCCCAAACTCGAGGTGCTGTGGACCGTGATCCCGGCGCTGATCCTGGCCGGGATCGCAGTGCCGACCACGGCCGCCGTTTTCGATCTGACCGAATGTGGTTCAGGGGCGATGGAGATCGACGTGATCGGGCACCAATGGTGGTTCGAATATCGATATCCCGATGCCGGCGTCGCCACGGCCAACGTCATGGTGATCCCAGCTGGCAAGGAGGTGTGCGCCAACATGACCTCCGAGGACGTGATCCACAACTTCTGGATCCCCGCCCTCAACGGCAAGCGCTACCTGATCCCGGGCCAGACCACCCAGCTTCGGCTCCAAGCCGATGAGCCAGGGGAGTTCTGGGGTCAATGTGCCGAGTTCTGCGGTCTCTCCCACTCCATGATGCGGGCCCGGGTGCAGGCGTTGCCGCCCGCCGAGTACGAGGCCTGGTTGGCGGCCCAGGCCGAAACCACGCCGCTTCCGGCCGAAGGGACACCCGAGTACGCCGGATATCAGGTGTACCTGGACAAGGGATGCACCCGATGCCACACGGTGCGTTTCGACACCAGCCCGAACCTGGTTCCCGATGAGGCATTCTCCGGGCCCGAGCTCACCCACTTCGCCTCCCGGGACGTGTTTGCAGGTGCCACCCTGCCCGGGGAGGGTCAGACCCGGGCAGGCGGCGCTCCGCGAGTGGCTGTCGGATCCACCCAATTACAAACCAGGTAGTTATATGCCCAACCTGGGCCTGACGGAGCAGGAGATCGACGATCTGATCGTCTGGCTGGAGAGCAACAAATGACCGCCACCGCCGAGCGACCCCAAACCACGATCTTCCGCCGTCCTTCGTCGAAGACAGGGATCTGGTCCTGGATCACGACCGTCGATCACAAGCGGATCGGGATCATGTACGGCTACGCGGCCTTCACCTTCTTCATCATCGGAGGTTGCGAGGCCCTTTTGCTCCGTATCCAGTTGGCCCAGGCCAACAACGAGTTCCTCACCGCCGGTGCTTACAACGCCCTGTTCACGATGCATGGCACCACGATGATCTTCCTGTTTGTGATGCCGGCCTCGGCGGCGTTCATGAACTACCTGCTCCCGCTCATGATCGGCGCCCGGGATGTGGCGTTCCCCAGGTTGAACGCCCTCTCGTGGTGGATCTTCTTCTTCGGTGGGATATTCCTCTACTCGACATTCATCTTCGGTACGGCGCTTGCCCCCACCGGGGCGGCAGGGGTCACGGGAAATCTGCCTGTGGGGGGTGGTCCCGGGAGCCTCAACTTCCTCGCCAATTCGCCCAATGGGGGATGGTTCGGTTACCAACCGAACGCCGGACCGCTCTACTCGGCGGGCACCGCCATGGACTATTGGGCTCTCGGGTTGCAGATCCTGGGGCTCGCCTCGCTGGTCTCGTCGGTCAACTTCCTGGTGACCATCCTCAATATGCGGGCCAAGGGGATGCGCCTGCTCCGCATGCCGGTGTTCGTCTGGATGTCGATGGTGGTCGCCTTCCTGTTGCTGTTCTCACTGCCGATCATCGCGGTGGCGCTGTTCATGGTCACGTTCGACCGTCAGTTCGGGTCCCTGTTCTTCGCGCCGGTGGGCGGAGGGGACCCCATCCTGTGGCAACACCTGTTTTGGCTGTTCGGCCATCCCGAGGTCTACATCCTGGTGCTGCCTGCGATGGGGATGGTGTCCGAGATCCTGCCCACCTTCTCCCGCAAACCCCTCTTTGGCTACTCGGCGGTGGTGTTTGCCGGCGCGGCCATCGGTTTCCTCGGCTTCGGGGTGTGGGCCCACCACATGTTTGCCTCCGGGATCACCCCCGTTGCCCAAGCCGCCTTTGGCTTGTCCACCATGACCATCGCCATCCCGACCGGGATCAAGATCTTCAACTGGCTGGGCACCATGTGGCAGGGCCGATTACGGCTTTCCACGCCAATGCTGTTCGCCATCGGCTTTCTCGCCATGTTCACTATCGGCGGACTTTCCGGGGTCACTCACGCCGTCGTCCCCTCGGACTGGCAGCAGACCGACACCTATTACATCGTCGCCCACTTCCACTATGTCTTGTTCGGAGGGGCGATATTCGGGCTGTTCGGCGGGCTCTACTACTGGTTCCCCAAGCTCACAGGCCGGTTGATGAACGATAGGTTGGGGAAGGCCCACTTCTGGCTTCAGTTCATAGGGTTCAACTTGACCTTTGGCCCGATGCACTGGCTCGGCCTGCAGGGAATGGTGCGTCGAACGTGGAAGTACGCCCCCGAGACCGGGCTCGGGCCGTGGAACCTCGCCGTGAGCATTGGGGCGTTCATCATCGCCGCCTCGATCTTGATCTTCATCTTCAACTGGTACACCAGCAAACGACACGGCGAGCTTTCCGGCCTCGACCCCTGGGATGCCCGGACGGTCGAATGGATGGTCCCCAACCCCTCCCCGGAGTACAACTTTGCCATCCCGCCAGTGGTTACCAGTCTCGATCACTTCTGGCAGCTCAAGTATGACCAGGATTCCGACGGTCGAGCCGTACGCAAGCCCGATGCCGACGAGATCGTGGCCAAGATCGAGCATGACCAGCGCAATCCCGTCTCGCCGATCCACCTTCCAAACCCGTCGTACTTCCCGTTCTTCATGGCTATGGCCTTCCCGACCATCTTCTACGGGATCATCTATCACACGGCAGCGTGGGGCAAAGCGATGATCTTCCTCGGCGTGGTCATCGCCCTGGTGGCGGTGGTGGGTTGGGCGATCGAGCCGTTGGAGGAACCGCACCACGTCGAGCACGACGAAGAGGAGCATCCTGCCGAGGCCGAGGGCGCTTATGACTGAGATCCTCCACGACGCCCCGCTGGAGCATCCCGAGCACGAGTCGACGGGAGTCGACAACCGCAAACTCGGGATGTGGCTTTTCCTCAGCTCGGAGTTCCTGTTCTTCGGGGCCCTGATCTCGAACTACCTGCTCTATTCGAACCGGCCCGGGTTCGCAGGCACTTATCCGTCGCAGGTCTATGACATCCCGTTCACGTCGGTCAGCTCGTTCGTCCTCCTGATGAGCTCGTTGACCATGGTCCTCGCCCACAACGCGCTCACCCGACAGGACATGAACGGCACGAGGACCTGGCTATTCGCCACTGCCGCTCTTGGCTCGGTGTTCCTCGGCGGCCAGGTGTTCGAGTTCACCACGTTCATCGTGAACGACGGCATGAAGATCTCCACCAACCCGGCGGCCTCGGCCTTCTATGTCCTCACCGGGTTTCACGGAACCCACGTTGCGATCGGGGTGATCATGCTTCTCTCGTTGTGGGGTATCTCTCGCCGGCCTGGTGGTCTCAGCGAGAAGCACGGGATGAATCTCGAGCTCGTCGGCCTCTACTGGCACTTCGTTGACATCATCTGGATCGTGATCTTCACGGTGGTCTATTTGCTCTCGGTGCCCCCAACATGACCTCCGAGCCGCACCACCCCAGCACGGGGCAATACTGGAAGATCGCGGCGTTGCTTGGGGTCCTCACCGCGATCGAGGTGGGGATCTACTACATCCACCTCGAGCTCGACCTGGGGAACTTGAACACGATCAGCCTCATCGCCCTGGCCACCCTCAAGTTTGTGATCGTGGTCGCCTTCTACATGCATCTTCGATACGAGAAGACGGTCCTGAATCGCTTCTTCATCGGCGGATTCGTACTCGCCGCCTGTCTCTACACCGTGGTGCTCGCGGCTTTGGGAGCCCTGATCATCAGGGGATCCTGATGCCGTTGCCTCCCTGGCACCCGCATCTCGACGTTTGGCTGTTGATCTGGGTCCTCGGCTTTGGCTACTGGTACGCCAACAAGCGCCTGCGGCCCTACATCGCTCCCGACGCCCCGCCACCGACCAAGGGGCAGCGCTGGCAGTGGTACGGGGCGTTGGGCCTTCTGTTCGTGGTTACGGGGTGGCCGATTCACGACATCGGAGAGACCGCCCTTTTCAGCTTGCACATGATCGAGCACATGGTCATCGCTCTGGTGGTGCCCCCGCTGCTGCTCCGAGGTTGCCCCCGCTGGCTGGGCGATGTCACCCTGGGAAATCCGACGGTTGCGCGATTGGTCCGACCTCTGGCCAAGCCGGTAACGGCCTTTGTGATCTTCAACGGGACGTTCCTGCTCATCCATTGGCCAGAGATGGTGGGATGGATGGCGACCAGCCAATCGATCCACGCCCTCGTGCACGCGTGGCTGTTCGGAGCCTCAATCCTGATGTGGCTGCCGATCTTCTCCCCGACCCCGGCCGTCCCGCGCATCGCTCCACCGGCTCAGATGCTCTACCTGTTTCTGATGTCCCTGCTCCCAACGATTCCCGGCTCGTTCCTCACGTTTTCGTCGGTCCCGCTCTACCCCATCTACGGGAATGCCGCCCTCGCCTACGGCCTCACTCCGGTTGCGGACCAGACCATCGCCGGAGTCATCATGAAGATCGCCGGCGGGATCCTGCTCTGGACGACCATTGCTGTGATCTGGTTTCGTTGGACAAGACAAGAGCGGGAGTGGGAGCGACTGGAAGCATCGCTACGGTCCGGATGACTCCAGCCCGTTTGGGCGGGATCGTGGCTCTTGCCGCCCTAATTGCCTGCACCCAGACATCGGGCACTGCCCGGGGGGTCGTCACTTCGGTGGAGGGAACCTTGCAGGACGTCACGGCGTTCACCGTCCTGGTCGAGGGTGAGGAGTGGCGCATGATCCCGGTGGAGGACGGTGACTACGAATTCGGCCTCCCTCATCTGCGCGAGCACCGTCTCAGCGGCCAGCCGATATTGGTCGGTTGGGAGTTGGTGGATAACGTCCGGTATGCATTGAGCCTGGCCGACGGATAGCGGGCTCGGAACCAACGGAGCGCATTCTTGAGCCAGCAGACAGACAGGTCGATCGGTCGTTTCTTCCTTCCCGGGCCCACAGAGGTGGATCCCGAAGTGTTGGCAGCGCAGACCCATCCGATGATCGGCCACCGGGGCTCAGCGATCCAAGGCTTGATCGCCGAGATCGAAATCGGCTTGAAACAGGTCTTTCTGACCGAACGGCCGGTGGTCATCTCCACCTCTTCGGCCACCGGTCTCATGGAGGCCGGGATCCGGAACGGTGTCGGGCAGCGCAAGGTGCTCTCTCTGGTCAACGGGGCCTTTTCCAAGAGGTTTGCCGACATCGCGACCGCTTGCGGGCGAAGTGTCGATGTCTGGGAAGTGCCCTGGGGTGGGTACCACGACCCGGAAGGGCTCGTCGATCATCTGGTGTCAGGTGACTACGACGCGGTGACCGTCTCCCACTCCGAGACCTCCACGGGCGTCCTGCAAGATCTGGAGGGTCTGGCCCGGGTGGTTGGCCGGGACGAGACCGCCCTTCTTCTGGTCGACTCGGTGACCGGGATCTGTGGAACCGAGGTCCGCACCGACGACTGGGCTCTCGACTGGGTGCTCACCGGTTCGCAAAAGGCAATGGCACTGCCCCCCGGGCTCGCATTTGGTGTCGCCTCGGACGCCCTCCTCGAGCGGTCTGCCACTCTCTCCGGCAAGGGTGTCTACTTCGACCTCGTCGCGTTGACTCACAGTGTCGAGGCGCTGCAGACTCCAGCCACTCCGGCAATCTCGCTCATGTATGCGCTGCGACTGCAACTGGAGAGGATCCTCACCGAGGGCGTCGAAGCCCGATGGAAGCGTCATACGGCGATGCGGGAGAGAACTCTGGAGTGGGTCGATGAGATGTCAGATGTGGGGCTGGCGCCATATGCCCCCGAAGGTCATCGTTCGCCAACGATCACCTGCATCAGTCTCCCTGAGCGAATTGCCGGTCCCGATGTCGTCAAGGCGATGAAGGATCGGAACTGGGTGATCGGATCGGGTTACGGCAAACTCAAAGAAACCACGATCCGTATCGGGCACATGGGTGACCGCACGGTCGACGAACTGGACATGCTTCTCCAAGACCTGGAGGAAGTGATCCGATGAGTGACAGGTTCAGGGTCGTGGTCACCGATCACGTCTCGGAATCGGGGCTGGCTCCTTTGCTGGAGGACGCCCGTTTCAAGGTCGCCCGGATCGATGACTCGTCGAGCGAAGCGTTCCAGGCTGCCCTAGCCGAGGCCGACGGCCTTGTGGTGAGAAGCGCGACCAAGGTCTCTCGGGAGATGTTGGCCGGCAGTCCACGACTCAAGGTCGTGGGACGGGCCGGGGTCGGGGTCGACAATATCGATCTAATCGCAGCCGCCGAGCGGGGGATTGCGGTTCTCAACTCTCCAGCCGGCAACACCGTTGCAGCTGCCGAGCTCACAATGGCGTTGATCCTTTCCGTCGTGCGCCGGGTGGCCGAGGCCGACCGATCGATGCGCGCCGGGAAGTGGGAGCGAGCGCGGTTGCGAGGTGTCCAGCTCAAGGATCGGACCTTGGGCTTGGTTGGCGCCGGTCGGATCGGCGGCGAGGTGGCTGTTCGGTGTCGCGCCTTTGGGATGAAGGTCATGGTCTACGACCCCTACCTGACCGCCGAGCGGGCAAACGATCTTGGCCTTGCCCTGACCGACCTCGACCAGGTGCTGACTCACGGGGACATCATCTCGCTACACGTCCCCTTGACGGACGAAACCCGTCACTTGATCGACGGCAACGCCATCTCGAAGATGAAGGCTGGTGCGTTCGTGGTGAACGTCTCCAGGGGAGGGGTTATCGACGAGGAAGCCCTGGCTCAGGCGCTGATCGGGGGTCATCTCGCAGGAGCGGCCCTCGACGTGTTCGAGTCCGAGCCGCTGTCTCCGCAGAGCCCACTCCTCGATCTGCCGAATGTCGTGCTCACGCCGCATCTTGGGGCCTCGACCGTCGAAGCTCAAGAGCTGGTGGCCCGGGAGATTGCGGAGTCGGTGCGAGACGCCCTTGCGTTGGGGGATCTCTCCGGCTCGGTCACGAATTAGGCCGACAACCGGCGGCGCCTGCTATCCGACGATGAGCACCGCAGTCGCTTCCTGACCGGCCTCTGGTTCCTCTCCAGAGTCGCGAGCGAAAAGCACGGCGAAGATGATGATCAGCACCGTCACAATTCCGAGGAGGGCGATCATTGCCTCCCCGAAGCTGATCTTGACATTGGGTCGGGTCCCGGCGAGGGAGGCGAACCCAAGGATCCCCAGCGCCGTGACAATCGCCACCACGGCAGCAGCCTCCTTCGTGATATGACTCGACTGGATCAAACCCCAGGCAAAGGGGAGCACCAGCAAAGCCAGTGTGAGGAGGGCTATTCCCGGAATCGTCACCGCTCCACCAAGGCGGCTCTTCACCTGCGCGATCTCATCGCCGTCGTCGGCCACGGCCACCGGCACCGCAACTGCCTGGGTTGCCGCGGCCGTGATCCCGCCCAAAACGGCTCCACCAAGAAGCATGACGGCAAGTGTCGGGAGGACCGGAAGCTGCACCATTCCTTCAACTCCCTCGACCGGCGTCCCGAAACCGCTGGTCAATAGAGCGGCCGCGCCAATGCCGAGGATCAGCCCGATCAATGCACCGAGCCAGCCGGTCGAGGATGGGGAGTTTGCAAGCTGCATCCCGGGGTTGGCCGATGCCGCCGAAGCGCGGGACAGGCCTGCCGTGATGGCTCCAAAGAGGATGCTCACCAACGCCACGCCAATGATGACCGTCCGCGAAGTGGTTTGAATCACCGGGGTGTAAGGGCCTTCTCCGATGACAGTCGCGTTCTGAGCCCACCACGTGGTCGCGACCAGGAACCCAGTGAGCCCAAGCACTGACCCGGTCCAGGCCCCCACTCTGGTTGCACTTCGGATTCTCCTGCTCATGGGAACTGGCTCGAGGGGCACCATCGGCTCAGGCTCAGGTTCAACAACTCGAGCCACAGGGGTAGGGGACTCGATCACGGAGACGGCGGGCACCGGCTCCGGTGTTGGCGCCGGCTCGGCAGCCTCAGGTGCGGACGCCGGTTCCACCGCCGTGGCCGGCGCAGCGACAACCGGGGCACCACCGGCCCAGGCCGCCAGGACATCGTCGATCGTTGTGCCGTTGGCGGCAGCCCGGGCCGCGGCCGATCGCTTGATGAGAGCCTCGGGTGTGTTCAGGGCGGCGGCCACGGTCGGCAGCAAGTCGCTCACGGGGAAGGACATTAGCCGTGGGTGGGGTTGCTGCCCCCCTCGCCCGCCCTTCGGTCGGGCGGTCCCCCCGCTTCGCAGGGGGACAACCACGTTTCTCCCCCCAGCGAACGAAGTGAGCGTTGGGGGGAGCGCCGGCGGAGCCGGGAGGGGGGCACCACTTCACGATTGCATCAGGAGGATCGGTACCCTTTGCCGATGCTCGCCGTCTTCACCTACCCGCCGATCCCGATCTGGGACTTGGGCCCAATCAGGTTCTCGCTGCACGGCCTCTTTGCGGCCCTTGGTTTCGTCGCCGGCGCCTGGATCGCCACCCGAGAAATGAAGAAGCGGGGCTTCGATACGGTGAAGTACCAGTCGTGCCTCACCTGGGGCCTGATCGGTGCCTTGCTCGGTGCCCGTTACTTCACTGCACCGGCTCAGATCATGGATGGTGCTCCGTTGCTCGACGCCCTCAACCCGGTGGCGGGGAACTTCTCGATCATGGGCGGATTCCTCGGAGGGATCCTCGCTGGGGGATGGCGGGCCCACAGGTTGAAGATGCCGCTCCTGGCCACCCTCGACATGTCGTCCTTCGGGCTGGCTCTTGGCACGGTGGTGGGGAGGATCGGCGACCTCGCCATCGTCGAGCATCTGGGTCGGGCCACCACCGCTTGGTGGGGTTACGGGATCCGGCCCGGCTACGACGTCGCCCCCCAGCACGACGCCCTTGAGTGCACCGATGCGACTGTTGGCGCAAACGGGTTTTGTGGGATCTATCACCACGTTGCCCTCTATGACATGATCGGGGCCGCCATCCTCCTTTGGCTCCTCTTCTTTGCCTATCGCCGTTGGCGACTCCACTACGGCCAGCTCTTCTTCATCTGGGTTGCCTGGTACGGCTTCCAGCGGTTCTTGCTCGACGGCCTCCGCTACGGGATGGGAGATGCCGTCGTCGGCGGTTTTACCTGGAACCAGCTGAGTGGCTTCGCGGCCGGACTCGGCGGTGTGATCATGATCTGGTGGCTGGATCGGACCCAGGAGTTCGCCACGCCCGAGAACGACCGTCAGCTGATCGGCACCGCTGTCTGATCTCTCAGGAGCGATTCTTCTCGTCTCGCCAGGCCAGCCAATCCGCCACCGGCTCGAGGTCGTAGCCCGAGCGCCCATCGAGCCCGAGCGTGATCAGATTGGCCCCCGCCTCCACAAAGGCGTCACCGGATTCGGGCCGCCGCACATTGGCGCCACAGGATCGCTCGATTGCGGAGGGATCCCGGCCCAACTGACGGCACCAATCGTCCAGGACCCGGTTCTTGTGGTGGATGATCTCCGCCTGCCCGAAGCCGTGCCAGATGTCAGCGTGGGCAGCCGTGTAGCGAAGCGTCTTCTTCTCGCCGCCGCCGCCGATCATCACGGGGATCTTCCGGGTGGGAGCGGGATTCAGCTTGCTCCAGCGAGCCTCGATCCTGGGCAGGGCTGCCTTCAGATCGGCGAGTCTGGATCCAGCCGTGCCGAATTGGTATCCGTATTCCTCGTAGTCCCGTTCGAACCAGCCTGCTCCGATCCCGAGGATGAGGCGCCCGTCTGAGATGTGGTCGACCGTCCGGGCCATGTCGGCAAGGAGGTCAGGGTTTCGGTAGCTGTTGCAGGTGACCAAGGCACCGATCTCGACCCGTTCCGTGATCTCCGCCCAGGAGGCGAGCATGGTCCAGCATTCGAAGTGCTTGCCATCGGGATCGCCGCTCAGAGGAAAGAAGTGGTCCCAGTTGAACACGAGGTCGGCGCCCATCTCTTCGGCTTTGACTACGGCCGCCCGGATTTCGGAGTACTCGGCGTGCTGGGGCTGGAGTTGGACGGCGATGCGGATGCGGGCCATGGTGGGCTAGATACCGAACATGGTGTCCACGATTAGGTGGTCGACCACTCCCCGAAGCGCCTCTGCCTCCTCCGCCCCGCCTTCGAGCGCTTCCCGGTAGACGGCCAGTTGGCGATGAGCACTAGTTCCCTCCCGAACGATGGTTCTCATGTGCCTCATCGGCTCCACCACATCAAACTCAACTGCGTCCTGGGCCGTCATCTCGATCGCTTCCTCGACCAGTTCCGCAAAGGGAACCAACTCGCCGCGACCGAAGTCGATCAGGGAGCCGTCCACACCGTATCGCTGGGCCCGCCACATGTTCTCCGAGATCAGGAAGGGCGAGTAGACCCTCCATCGCTGGTTGCGGCGGCGGAGTCGAAACATGAGGCCGAGCAAACAGAGGTAGAGCGCGGCCACGGACATGGCGTCGTCGAGCCGGGTGCACACGTCGCTCACCCGCATTTCGAGGGTCGGGTAGCGCGATGAAGGGCGAACGTCCCACCACACCTTGGATGCGTCCTCAATGATCCCGGCGTCGATGAGGATCTGCATCGTCCTCTGATACTCGCCCCAGGACTCGAACTCCTCCGGTAGGCCGGTGCGGGGGAGATTTCGGAAGATGATGAGCCGGTAGGCGAGCAGCCCGGTGTCGGTTCCCGCCCAGAACGGGGAGGAGGTGCTCAGGGCGAGGAGATGGGGAAGCATGTACCGGATCTGGTTCATCAGGTCGATCCGGAGGTGCTCGTCCTCGATGCCGATGTGCACATGCATTCCGCAAATCACGAGCTGCCGCGCCACCTGCTGATGGTCGGCGGCCAGCCGTTGATAGCGCGGCTGCTCGGTCGTCATCTGCTCCGACCAATTGGCGAAGGGGTGGGTGGAGGCGGCGATGATCGCTGCCCCATACTCATTCACCACGCTCGACAGGTCGCGCCGCAGGTTGGCCAGGTCCTCACGGGCGTCCTGGAGTTTGGTGCAGACCTTGGTGCCCACCTCGATCTGGGCCCTGAGAAACTCGGGGGTCACCTGCGGGCCGAGCACCTCTCGCAGCGAGTCCCACATCTCGGGCGGGGGGCTCTTGATGAGGTCGCGTGACTCGCGATCGACAACGAGGTATTCCTCTTCGATGCCGATAGTGAAAGCCGGGCGATCGATCATGATCTCGAATCTATAGACCGGCGCTCAGCAACCGGTGCCGTTCTTCCGCGCACTTCTCTCGCACGTGACAACCGTCGAGGTGGTCGTTGACCAAACCCATTGCTTCCATGAAGGCATAGACGGTGGTGGGGCCGACAAAGGTCCAGCCCCGCTTCTTCAGATCCTTGGAGATGGCAGTCGATATCGAAGTCGTGGGTGCAATGTCGGTCGGGGGCACATCGTTCGGATCGGCCCACGCCCAGAAGTACGAGGCCAATGTCCCTTCTTCCTCGACTAGCTCCAGTGCGCGTTGCGCATTGTTGATAGTGGATCGGATCTTCCCCTGATGACGGACGATCCCTTCGTCGTCAAGCAGCCGGGAGACGTCTGCCTCGCCGAACGACGCAACCTTCTCGATCTCGAAGTTGTCGAATGCGGAGCGGAAGTTGGGCCGCTTGCGGAGGATGGTCAGCCAGGACAGACCGGCCTGGAATCCTTCGAGGCAGATCTTCTCGAACAGCCTTCGGTCCTCGGTCACCGGATAGCCCCACTCCCCATCGTGGTAGATCCGGTAGATCTCGGGCTCTGCGCCCCACCAGCATCGCTCCAACCCGTCGCCGCCTGAGATCAACTCCATCATCGGTTCGTTCTACCAGTTGCTAACTCGTCTTTAGCTCTGTTTACGCGGGGCCTTCCTACTCTGAGGCGTCAAGTGAGTTCGACTCGAGCCAGGGACGCTCTGTCCGGGGCCGCGGCAGCGGCCCTCGCCCTCGGGGTGTCCGAGCTCGCCGCAGGGATCTTCTCCAGCCTCCCCTCTCTGATCGAGGGGGTCGGCAACTGGGTGATCGACATCGTCCCCGAGCCCATCAAGCACTGGGCGATTTCGGTCTTCAACACCAATGACAAGCTGGCGCTCTTGATCGGGATGACGCTGGTCGTGATCCTGCTCGGAGCGGTTGTTGGCATGGTCGCCAGGCGCCATTTCGGAGTGGCGATGGCTGCTTTCATCGGCTTCGGAGTGCTCGGCGCGGTGGCGGCGAGCCGCGACCCGGCGGTGAGCCTCGGCATGGCGATGATCTCGGGCGGTCTGGCGGCGATCACCGGCCTCGGCTCCTTGCAATGGCTGCTTGGCATCGCCTCACCGGCTGGCGATGTCGGTGAGACCGATGCCGATTCGTCCCCCGATGTTTCCCGCCGCTCCTTCATATTCGGGGTCAGCGCAATCCTGGGCCTGGCCGCCATTTCCGCCGGCGTCGGTCGACTGTTGCTGGAACGGGCGAAACTGGTGGTCGCCGGCCGGGCCGAGGTCGTGCTTCCTGGCGCGGTCGAGGCGGTCGGGCCGGTGCCGGCAGGCTCGGAACTCAGCGGAATATCAGGTCTGAGCCCCGTGATCACACCCAATGCGTCGTTCTATCGGATCGATGCGGCCTTCTCGGTGCCGAGAGTTGATCTCCCGGCGTGGACTCTCAGCATCAAGGGCATGGTCGATCATCCATATTCGATCAACTACGCAGACATTCTCGACATGCCGATGGTGGAGCGGTATGTCACGTTGTCGTGTGTCTCCAACAAGGTCGGAGGTGATCTCGTCGGAAATGCGAAGTGGCTCGGCGTGCCCCTGACCAAGATCCTGGATCGAGCCGGGGTTCAGTCCGACGCCGAGCAGATCGTCGGCCGATCGGTGGATGACTTCACCGTCGGATTCCCGGTTGAGGTCGCCTATGACGGCCGTGACGCCCTGCTCGCCGTCGGCATGAACGAAGAGCCTCTCCCGTTCGAGCACGGCTTTCCGGCTCGGCTTGTCGTGGCGGGCCTCTACGGGTACGTCTCGGCGACGAAGTGGATATCGGAGATCGAGCTCACTCGTTGGGACGACTTCGACGCCTATTGGGTGCCGAGAGGCTGGGCCAAGGAGGCGCCGGTCAAGACCCAGAGCCGTATCGACACTCCGCCATCAGGAGCCCAGATCCCGCCCGAGCCCCGTCGGGTGGCTGGTGTTGCATGGGCGCCCAATCGCGGCATTGCCAAAGTCGAGGTTCAACTCGGTGACGACGCCCCGTGGCTGGAGGCTGATCTCTCCGAGCCGCTGTCGGACAACAGCTGGCGACAGTGGTCGATCGACTGGGACCCTCCA
Source organism: uncultured Acidobacteriota bacterium (assembly GCA_963778755.1). Lineage (GTDB taxonomy): Bacteria > Actinomycetota > Acidimicrobiia > Spongiisociales > ZC4RG35 > JALYNX01. The sequence continues at coordinate 234,241 of CAVZVJ010000010.1, forward strand.
GTCGGCTCCCAGCGGATTCGGGTGCGGGCAACCGATGGGGAAGGAGAGGTCCAGACCGAGGCGATGGTCCCTCCGGCTCCCAACGGCGCCACCGGCTGGCACACCATCGAGGTATCCGTGGCGTAACCCGCCCTAATTGTCGTGTTTAGGGGTCAAATACGGCCTTGTGCGACGCAATTACGGAAGGGCCTTACCCCTCACATGAGATCTACGGCTGAGATCGCCCAGGAAAGCCCGCTTTCCGGGTCTTCGATGGCGAGTCGCAGCACCCAGCCTGTTCCCGGGCTGCCGTCATCGAACCAGAACCAGCGAAATCGAGAGGCGGCCAAACCCAGGTCATCAGGAGAACAAGGCCAGGGGAGATCGGCCATGACCGATGTTGTCCACCAGGCCAGTTGACGACCAGCGGCGGCCCCGCGCCTTCTCCCGTGGGCGCCTCCCGTGGCGGCGGCCCAGCCCATCCAGGCCATGCCTCTACTGGGCCCGATGTCCGCCTCCCTGCACATGGAGGCTCCGAGGGCACGGATCGCCTCCAGATGGTCACCTGCTGCCACCGCCGTCTGACATCGCCCGTTCGACTCATCGGTCCAAGGCTGGACCAGGTCGGCTAACGCGGCCTCGGTCTGGGAGTCGTCGACCAACTCGAATTCCGTTGGCAGGGCGATGTCCGAGACGTCGGGTGGCGGAGGTGAGGGCGCTTCGACCTTGTCCCGTTTGTAGGTGGCAAGCTGATACTCAGGCTCCCAGTCCTGCAAGAAACCGGGCAGATCGAGATTGGGCTCTCCCACGCGCTCGCCCCGCATCACTCGCTCGGCTGCGAAGGTCCGACGCTCGGGGCCTATGTCCAGATAGGGCTTCATCTCGGACCAGGCCTTGGTGCTGGCGGCCACCTCGGCTAGGGGACCGAGGGCGAAACGTGATTGGCCCCCGGAGACCGCGGCACTGGCGTAGGTAGGTGGCGCCTCCAATGCCAGGCGATAGCGGATGTGCTCCTCGACCCCCCATACCTGCTTCGCCCTGTCGACTGCCTCCCGGCACCGGGCTCGAAGCTCCACCAACTCGTCCCAGGCCTGGGAAGAGCACAGTCCGTCTGTCACGCGCAGCAGTTCGTCGGTGTCTGACGACTCGATGGCTTCGACAGCCCGCTGGCTGATCAAGGAAGATCGCCGGTAACCACCGGTAGGTCGCGTCGGGACCAATCCGAGAAGGAGCCGATGTACACGTCCGGCATCGGATGACCGGCCAGGACCAGCGCCAGGGCGGTATGGCAAGCAGTGACTCCACTGCCACAGGAGACGATGGCGTCTTCGGGCGTATGCCGATACTTCTCGATGAGCTCCTCACTGTCGAGAAAGCGGCCTGTTGGGCCCAAGTTGTCGCTGGTTGGCATATTGACGGCGCCCGGGATGTGGCCGGCCTTGGGATCCACCGGCTCCACGTCGCCCCGATAGCGCTCGGCGGCCCTGGCATCGATGAGGTGGCGTCCGGCCAGGTCATCTATCGCCACAACCCCGGTGAACTTCGATGTCTCTGGGTACAGAGTTGACGGGCGTCGGGTCACTTCGGCGGTGACCGGCAGGCCCGATTCGATCCAGGCTCCGATCCCACCATCGAGCAGTCGCGAGCGCTCGTGGCCAATCGAGCGCAGCATCCACCACAGGCGTGCGGCGATCGAGCCGCCGAGCTCGTCGTAGACGACGATTTCGTCATCGGGCCCGGCTCCGAGGCCCCCAAGCGTGCGTGTGAATTCCTCCGCAGTGGGTAGCGGATGACGGCCTTCCCCAACCTTGGCCGAGAGCTCGGTGCTCAGATCGACGAACACCGCGCCGGGTATGTGCCCTGTCTGGTAGGCGGCTCGCCCCTGGCCAGGGTCGGTCAGGGACCAGCGAAGATCGAAGATGGCTACCTCGTCGAGGCGATCGGCCAACTCTCCAACTGAGATCAGGGGGTCAGTCATCATCCCCTATTCCTCTTCGTCGGATCGGCCTTTGAATTCGTCTCCGAGATCGCTGATCGTGGAGCCCAAGGCGGTGGCGAACGAGCTGGCGGCCTTCTTGAGGTGCTCTCTTGTTTCGGGGTCACGCAGAGCGCTGGTCACTGACTCGGCCACCTGATCCCAGGCACCCATGAGGGTGGCGAATGCGCCCTTGAGCTCGTCCTCGGATGGCCCGCGGTCTGAGGCGACCCGGCGATATGTGTCCTTGAGCCGATTACCCAATGAACCGAACTCAGAGCTGACGGTATCCCAAGGGTCCTGTTCTTCTTCACGCTTAGGATCTGAGTCGTGCGTCTCCACCTTCTCGATGGTACCTACGAGTTGTTCCGTGCCCACTTCGGGCGTAAGGAATCGGTGTTTGCCGCTGATGGCTCTGACATCCGGGCCACCCTCGGGATCATCGAGTCGACTCTCGGCCTGCTTCGCGAGCCGAATGTGACCCACCTCGCCGCCAGCTTCGACACAGTCATCGAGTCGTTTCGAAACGAGATGTTTGCCGGCTACAAGACCTCGGCCGGCATGGAGCCAGAGTTGTTGGCCCAATTTCCCCTCGCTGAGGAGGCCTTGAGGGCGATTGGAGTCGTGGTGTGGGGCAACATCGAGCACGAAGCGGACGATGCCATCGCCACCGCAGCGATCCGATGGGTGGAGGATGTCGACCAGGTCGTCATCGCCACTCCGGACAAGGACCTTTGCCAATTGGTGATTGGTGATCGGATCGTCACCTACAACCGCAGGGAGCAGAAGATCCTCGACGAGGCTGCCGTCGTCGAGAAGTTCGGCGTCCATCCCGAATCCATCCCCGACTACCTGGCGCTGGTGGGGGATACCGCCGACGGCGTTCCCGGGCTTCCGGGCTGGGGGGCCAAGTCGGCGGCGACGGTGCTGTTCCGATATCCCCGCCTCGAGTTGATCCCGGTAAACGCGGGTGACTGGGAGGTGACGGTGCGCAGTGCCGACAAGCTGGCGGCCACCCTCCGTGACCACGTCGAGGAGGTGTTCTTGTATCGGGAGCTCACGACATTGCGTCTCGATGTGCCCATCGCCGAGAGCTTGGAGGACCTGGAATGGCAGGGGGTGCCCCGGGAGGAGTTCGAGGCGTTCTGTCGGAGACTGGGGCTGGATCCCGATGCGATCCGGGTCCACAGATGGAGAGAGGGCTGACTCAGTGGTTGTCCCCTTGCGAAGCGGGGGGACCGATCGCCCAGCGAGCGCAGCGAGTGCGATCGAGGGGGGCTAGCCCTCTACGCCACCTTCATCGCCGGTTCGGGCTCCGGTGGCTGGTCGGTTCCCATGAACTGCGAGTTGTAGAGGGCGGCGTATGACCCGTTGAGCGCGATGAGCTCGGCGTGGTTTCCTTTCTCGACGATCCGGCCCTCCTCCATCACCAGGATCAGGTCGGCGTCCCGGATCGTGGACAGTCGGTGGGCGATCACAAAGCTGGTGCGATCTGTCCTGAGTGCCGCCATCGCATGTTGGAACAGGAGCTCGGTGCGGGTGTCGACCGAACTGGTCGCCTCGTCGAGGATCAACAGCGCCGGGTCGGCGAGGAACGCCCGAGCGATTGTGATCAGCTGCTTCTCGCCGCTGCTGACGTTGGCCCCCTCGTCATCGATGATGGTGTCGTACCCGTCGGGCAGGCTGTGCACGAACCGGTCGACAAAGGTGGCCCGGGCCGCCTCGAGGATCTCGTCCTCGGTGGCGTCAGGCCGCCCGTAGGCGATGTTGTCCCGAATCGTCCCGTGGAACAGCCAGGTGTCCTGGAGCACCATTCCGATCTGGGAGCGAAGGTCGGAGCGACGGAGATGGGCGATGTCAACGCCATCCAAGGTGATTCGACCCCCGTCCAGCTCGTAGAACCGCATGATCAGGTTCACCAGCGTCGTCTTGCCGGCGCCGGTGGGGCCGACGATCGCGACCGTTTGCCCTGGCTCCACACTCAAGCTGAGGTCCTCTATTAGGGGGCGGTCTTCGTCATAACGGAAGGACACATCCTCGAAGACGACCCGGCCGTGACTTTCTGCAGTCATTTGCGGCTTTGTGTCGTCGGGCACCTCTTCATCTGCATCGAGGAGCTCGAACACCCGCTCCGCAGAAGCCACCCCTGACTGCAAGAGGTTGACCATCGAGGCGACCTGCGTGACCGGTTGGGTGAATTGGCGGGAGTACTGGATGAACGCCTGCACGTCGCCGAGGCTCATGGTCCCGCTAGCCACCCGAAGCCCACCGACCACCGCGATGATCACGTAGTTCAGGTTCCCGATGAACATCATGATCGGCATGATCAAGCCGGAGAGGAACTGGGCCTTGAAGCTGGCCTCATAGAGCTCGTCGTTCTCAACCTCGAAGGTGGCTTGCACCTCCTTCTGCCGTCCGAAGACCTTCACCAGGGAGTGCCCGGTGAACGCCTCTTCGATTTGAGCGTTGAGGGTTCCGGTGCGGCGCCATTGAGTGACGAACTGGCCCTGCGACCTTTTCATCACGAGCCCGGCGACGACCATCGTGACGGGAATGGTCACCAGGGCAATCAGCGCCAACGTCGGCGAGATGTAGAACATCATCCCGACCACGAAGATGATGGTGAGCAGGGAAGTGAGGAGCTGGCTCATCGTCTGTTGCAGGCTCTGCGAAACGTTGTCGATGTCGTTGGTCACCCGACTCAGCAGCTCTCCACGGGGCTGACGGTCGAAGTACCGCAGCGGGAGCCGATTCAGCTTCTCTTCGACGTCGGAGCGCAGGCGATACACCGTGCTCTGAACCACATCGTTAAGGAGGAAGCCCTGGAGGTACCCGAGGAGCGCAGACCCGGCGTAGAGAGCGAGCACGATCAGGAGAACCCGTCCCACCGCCGCGAAGTCGATCCCCTGACCAGGCACGACGTTCATGCCCGAGAGCATCTTCGCGAATTGGGTCTGGCCTTGTGCTTCTGCGGCCGCAATGACCTCGGCCTTGGTCATGCCCGCGGGGAGCTGCTTCCCGATCGCGCCGGCGAAGATGAGATCGGTGGCCTTGCCCAGGACTTTGGGGCCTACGGCAGAGAGGGCAACGCTCACCACCGCCGCAGCGAAGACGGCGATGACTTTGGGGAGCTGCGGTCGGAGGCGGCGGATTAGCCGCTTCGCCGAAGGCCCGAAGGTTGCCGACTTCTGACCGATCATGCCGCCGCCAAACGGGCCACGGCCCGGGCCGGGCTGTCCCTGGATCCGCTCCGTGGTCTTCATGGTGCGATCGCTCATGAGGCGACCTCCGCCCTGAGCTGCGATTCGACGATTTCGACATAGGTGGGGCAGGTCGCCAACAAGGAACTGTGGGTGCCGAGCCCGACCACCTCTCCGTCTTCGAGGACCAGGATCTGGTCTGCGTCGGCGATCGTGGACACCCGCTGGGCAACGATCAGGACAGTGGCGTCGGCAGTGGTCGGCTTCAGCGCTCGTCGGAGCCGGGCATCAGTGGCCAGGTCGAGGGCGGAGAAGGAGTCGTCGAACAGATAGAGCTCGGGCTTGCGGATGAGCGCCCGCGCGATGGCCAGCCTCTGGCGTTGGCCGCCGGAGACGTTGGTGCCCCCCTGTGCGATCGGTGACTCCAGGCCTTCGGGCATCTCCTCGACGAAGTCCCGCGCTTGGGCGATCTCCAGGGCTTCCCACATCTCCTCATCGGTGGCGTCGGGCTTGCCGTAACGCAAGTTCGAGGCCACGGTCCCCGAGAACAGATAGGGCTTCTGCGGGACCAGGCCGACCATTGACCAAAGGGTGTCGGGGTCCAGATCACGGACGTTCACGCCGTCCACGAGGACGCTCCCGTCCGTGGCGTCGAAGAGCCGGGGGATCAAGCTCATCAAGGTGGTCTTGCCGGCGCCGGTAGACCCGACGATGGCCGTGGTCTGGCCGGGGCGGGCCGTGAAACTGACATTGTTCAGAACAGCGTGGGAGGCACCGGGATAGCTGAACCCGACCCCCCGCAACTCCAACTCGCCCCGACTCGCAACCTTGGTGACACCGGAAGCGGGTGGCACAACGGAGGAGTTGGTGTCGAGGACCTCGCCGATGCGGTCGGAGGAGACTGCGGCCCGCGGGACCATCATGAACATGAAGGTCGCCATCATGACCGACATCAGGATCTGGATCAGATAGGCGAGGAAGGCCGTAAGAGATCCGATTTCCATCACCCCGGCGTCGACTCTGTGGCCACCGAACCAGAGGACAGCAACGCTGGCCAGGTTCAGGACCAGGATCACAGCGGGGAAGATGGCCGCCATCCAGCGTCCGACGGTCAGCGAAACGTCTGTCAGCTCCTGGTTGGCGCCTCCGAATCGCTCGGTCTCGAAAGGCTCCCGGACGAAGGCACGGAGCACCCGGATCCCGGTCGTCTGCTCCCTCAACACCCGATTGACGGTGTCGATGCGAGTCTGCATCACCCGGTAGGCAGGGACCATTCGGGAGATGATGAAGCCGACAATAATCCCCAACAGGGGGACGGCAACCAGCACGAGCCAGGCAAGACCTACGTCCTGACGCAGTGCCATGATGACGCCCCCGACCATCATGATCGGGGCCATCACCATCATGGTGAGGGACATCAAGACCAACATCTGCACCTGCTGGACGTCGTTGGTGTTCCGGGTGATCAGCGATGGTGCCCCGAAGCTCGCAACCTCCCGGCTCGAGAAGTCGGCCACTCGATGAAAGATCGATGATCTCAGGTCACGCCCGAAGCTCATGGCGGTGCGTGCCCCGAAGTAGACGGCGATGATCGAGCACACCACCTGAACGAGGGAAACGCCGAGCATGATCACCCCGATCCGGAGGATGTAGTCGGTGTCCCCGGTGACCACGCCGTTGTCGATGATGTCGGCGTTCAGAGTGGGTAGATAGAGGGAGGCGATGGTCCCGATCAGTTGGAGGACCACGACGATGGTCAGCCACTTCTTATATGGCCTCAAGTACTCCTTGACGATCCTGAGCAGCATCAGGCGACCACCTCTGAGACCGGATCGGCAATGCCGAGGAGGAGCACGTCCACGATCTCGTTGACAGTGAGCTTCTCCCCGTTCCCCATCATCGGATGACCGCTGGCGAGGATGAGGCCGCGGAAAGCTGCCGTGGCCCGGGCGGGCTCGATTCGGAGCCGATCACGATGATGCTCGAACAACTCGGTCAGGGCGCCGTTGATTGCGGCGTTTGCCTCGGCCACGAAGGGAGGCGGCCCTGCGGGCGGAGCGGCATCAGGAGAGGGCGAGCTGCGCAGGGCGGTGATCAGGGCGATGACCCCCTGGAACCACTCGAAGATGATGCGAGCCGCCTCGGTCAATTGCATCTCGAATGGGGAAGTCGGGTCGATCTCGGAGAGAGCTTGCACCGCTGGGGCGGGGTCCATGCTGAAGCGGACCGCCTCGTGGATGAGAGCGTGCTTGTCGGGGAAGACCCGGAAGATGGTGCCCTCGGCGATGCCGGCCGCCTCTGCCATCTGCTTGGTGGTCACCACCGACCCCTGTTCGGTGAGGAGGGGGATGACCGCGGCGATGATTGCTCGACGACGATCATCGGGAGCCAGCGGCTCGGCACGAGTGGATTTGGTGATCACGCGGTCGGGGAGTGTAACTGAGTGAGTACTCACTCACAAGTCCGGGTTGTCCCCCATGCGAAGCGGGGGACCGATCGCCAACGAGCGCAGCGAGTGCGATCGAGGGGGTGGCTAGAGAACTATCTCCACCATCGGTGCGTCATCGATCAGCCGTTGCCGTTGTGACTGGCTGGAGTACCAACGGGTCGATGCGGAATCGAAGACCCGGGTTCGAAGCTCGACATCCGTCACCACGTTGGCGGTCGCCGGCAAGTCGTGCCCCGCGGCGTGGATGATCACGTTGGGATCTCCAAGGACGTTGGCATACCAATCCCTGGGCCCCGGGGTCCCCGTGATGATGAAGGTGCCGTCGATATGAAACCACCAGATCTCGATCCGGCTCGGTCGTCCCGAGCGGCGGCCGATGGTGGTGAGGTCGATCGTCCGATGACGGGCCAGTTCATCGTCAGTCGGGCGGGGCATCGTCATCTCCCTCCTCCCAGACGACGTCGAAGCGATCCAGACACTCGGCGCACCGATAGGCAAGGGCCGTTCCCGGCTCCAGTTCCTCGTCGGGCGGCAGAAAAGAAATGAGGTGGGCCGTTCCGCCACACTCGACACAGGTGATGGATTTCGGTACGGCGCCCAAGTCAGCCGATCGTCTTGCCCGCCGACTTCAGTTGCTCGCAGGCCTCGACAACCCGGGCCGCCATCCCGGTCTCACCCTTCTTCATATAAGACCGGGGGTCGTAGGCCTTCTTGTCACCGACGTTGCCGTCGACCTTGAGGACCCCCGCATAGTTGGTCATCACGTGGTCCACGATCGGGCGGGTGTAGGCGTATTGGCAGTCGGTGTCGATGTTCATTTTGACCACCCCATATCCGAGGGTTTCTCTGATCTCCTCTAGGGTCGAGCCGCTGCCCCCATGGAAGACCAGGTAATGACGGGCACCTTCCCCGAAGGCGGCCTCGACCGCCGCCTGTCCATCGCGAAGTATCACCGGAGTGAGTTTCACGGCCCCCGGTTTGTAAACGCCATGGACATTCCCGAAGACCGCGGCAAGGAGGTAGCGACCGCCCTCGGACGAGCCGAGCACCTCGGCGACCCTGACCATGTCTGCAGGCGAGGTGTACATCTTCCGACGGTCGATGTCCTCGTTGTCACTCGCGTCTTCGACGCCGCCCACGATCCCGATCTCCAGTTCGAGGACGACATCCACCTCTGAGCACAGGTTCAACAAGTCGGCGGCCAGCGCCAGATTCTCCTCCATGGGGAGCTCAGAGGCGTCGAGCATGTGCGATTGAAACAGCGGGCCCAGCCCGGCCGCCTTGCGCTGCCTGCTGACGTCGAGGAGGGGTCGGATGAACCCGTCGACCCGATCTGGTGGGCAGTGGTCGGTGTGGAGCGCGACGTTGACCGGATATCTCTCCGCAACTACATGGGCGAACTCGGCAAGGGCCCGGGCACCCGTCGGCATGTCCTTGTTCGACTGGCCCGAGGCGAACTCTGCCGCGCCATAGGAGACCTGGACGATCCCGTCTGATCCAGCCGCGCTAAAACCCTCGAGCGCCGCGATCAGGGTGGTAGACGCCGCCACGTTGATTGCGGGGAAGGCATAGCCGCCTTCACGCGCGGACTGGAACATCTTGCGGTACTTCTCAGGGGAGACTATTGGCATTGGTCCTCATTGATAGTTTGAGGGAAGGTACCAAGTACCAGGTACCAAATACCAAGTACCTTTCCCGACTCGCCGTCAGCAACCGGTGGCAATAGGTTGCGCCGGTGACGCCAAGCGTCGACCAACCCCTCCCCTCCCGCAAGCCACGGAGCCGTGTCCTCCGCGGGATCTATCTGGTTCTGGGTTTCATCTGCCTCGGATTCGTCGCCATCAGCTTTCTGCCCGGGATCCCAACTTTCGACTTCGTGATCCTGGCCGCCTTCTTCTTCTCGTTGTCATCGGACAAGCTCCACGACTGGATGGTCAACCACCCGGTCTACGGGAAGATGATCAAGGGCTATCGCTCCGGTGGGCTCACCGCCCGAATGAAGTGGATCGCTGCAGTGGCGATCAGTCTTTCCATCGGGTTCTCGGTATTCGTCCTCATCGACAACACGGTTCTGAGGGTGATCCTCAGTGCCGTGTGGGTCTTTGCCCTCTGGTTCGTCTTCAGCCGCCCGACCAGGACCGAGGTCCCGGCTCCGTCACCCGCCGCTGACGGCCTGTAGGACCTGGACGGCCGCTCCGTCGGGAACCTCGGTGGTGAGATCGGCTCGCTCGCCATTGACGAAAACCAGGACGTGGGTGCGGATGTGGCCGGTTTCGTCGATGAGGTGGTTGCGAAGCCCCGGTTCCACCTGGAACAGACTTCGCAAGACGTGAGCGACGTCTTCCCCTGCCACCTCGTGGCGCAACCCGGTCTTGACCGCTTGGGTCAGCACCCGGGGCAGTCGGACCTCGGCGGTCATGAGAGCAAGCGGATTGCTTCGATCCTGGGAAAGCTCGGAGCCAATTGCTGCCAGTTGTCGCCGGTGTCGGTGGTCAGCCAGAGCTTGCCGCCGGTGGTGCCGAAACAGAATCCTCCGTTGTCGTCACCGTGAAACGCCCCTCTGAGCACTCCGGTGAACTGGGGAGCATCCCCCCATCCTGATCCTGCGACGCGCCAGCTTTCGCCCCCGTCATCGGACGAGTAGACGCGAAGCGCGCCATCGACCGGAACCCGGTTCTGATCCGAAGTCAGCGGAATTGTGAACAACCTGCCACTGGCACCGTCCCGCCAGATCACGAATCCAAACCCGGAGGGAAGGCCGTTTTCGATCCGATGCCACGTGTCCCCGCCATCTTCGGTGCGGAACATGCCGGAGTGGTCTTGGCGCCAGATCCGCTGCGGATTGGCCGGGTCGTGAGCTATCCCGTGGACGCAGTATCCGACCTCGGTGCGCGGCGCATCGTCGGGCTGGCCGGCCGGTGGGACTCCATCATTCTTCAGCTGCCAGGTGGCGCCGGTGTCATCCGATCTGAACACCCCGACCGCGGAGATCCCGACCCAGACCTGGTTCCCCGAGGTGAGGATTCGATGTGCGCACAGACCGCCGAATCCCGGCTCCCAATCGGGCCGGGTTTCGTGTTCATTGAGACCGGTCACCGGATCCCAGGTCTGTCCCTGGTCGTCCGATGTGAATAGCCCGGCCTGGGAGACACCGGCCCAAAGCCGGTCACCGTCGCTGTGGATGGTCCAGATCTGTTCCATCTTCCGGTCGCCGCCGTCGGGCCACCCCGGGGGGCTATCTGTCTGCTCCCATTCGTGGAAGTCGGCACTGGTTTGGATTCCGACGCCGAACCAGTTGCTCCCGACTGCAGTGATGTGGGTTCCGTCAGGGGCGGTGCCGAAGGTGGTTGCTTTCCAGCCGGGGAACAGCGGCCCTTCTACAGACCAGTCGTTACCGCCTCCCTCGACGACGTAGGCGCCCTTGTGAGTCCCGACTGCGATCTTGGTCATGCCTGGTGAAAGTTAGTGGCTAGAAGCGGGGCGGTTGAGAGCGCCCGGTACCCTGCAGCTCTCGTGAGGCTGGTCATCGCCCGTTGCACCGTCGACTATTCGGGTCGCCTCACCGCCCATCTCCCCGAGGCGGTGCGGCTCATCATGGTCAAGGCCGATGGGACGCTGGCAATCCACTCCGATGGCAACGCCTCTAAGCCGCTCAATTGGATGGTCGCTCCGAATCTGCTCGAGACATTCGAGGATCGCTGGGAGGTGAGCAACAGCAAGGGGGAGAAACTGACAATCTCGATCCATGAAGTCCTCGCGGATGTCACTCATTCGCTTGGCGATGACCCCGGCCTCCAAAAGGACGGGGTCGAGGCTCACTTGCAGGCCCTGCTCGCCGATCGGCCTTGGGTTCTCGAGGACGACCTCACCTTGATCCGCCGCGAATTCCCGACCGACATCGGTCCTGTCGACTTGCTTTGCGTCGATGTCTCCGGCGCGACTGTTGCCATCGAGGTCAAGAGGAGAGGCGAGATAGATGGTGTCGAGCAGCTGGCCCGCTATCTGGAGCGCTTGAACAACGATCCACGTCTGGCACCGGTGCGGGGGATCCTGGCCGCGCAAGTAATCTCCCCTCAGGCCCGGGTGCTCGCCGGAGCCAGGGGGATCGAGACCATCGAGGTCGACTACGACGGCCTTCGCGACGCCGAAGACACCGCGCTTCGCCTCTTCGACCTTCGCTGACCGTGTTCGAGATCGTCTTCTACCACCCCGAGATCCCACCCAACACCGGCAATGCCATGAGGCTGGCCGCTGTGACCGGTTGTCAGCTTCATCTGATCGAGCCACTCGGGTTCACGATGGACGACGCCAAGTTGAGGCGGGCGGGGATGGATTATCGGGACCGGGCCTCGGTGACCACCCACCCCGATCTCGAATCGTGGCGAAGCACGTCGGCGGCGCCCCGGGTGTTTGCCCTGACCGTGGATGGTGAGCGAATGCACACCGATATCTCGTTCCAGCCCGCTGACGCATTTCTCTTCGGGTCCGAGTCGGTGGGGCTGCCCGAAGCAGTGAAAGCGCTCCCCTGGGTCACCGAGAGGCTGAGGATTCCGATGGTCCCCGATGTCCGCTCGCTCAACGTGGCCAATGCGGCCGCGGTGGTGATTTACGAAGCGTGGCGACAGCTTGGCTTCACGGGTGCAAGGCGCCCGTGAAGCCGTACCAAGTACCTGGTACCAGGTACGGATTCTTGGCTCAGGCGGTGCCTGAGCCAAGAATCCTGAAAGCAATGGCTTCGGCGAGGACGGACTTCTCGATCACGCCCAGGTCCACGCTCTCGTTAGGGGCGTGGTAGGCGCTGGTGGGATCGGCGCAACCGATCACAAGGATGGGCGACTCGGGATAGAGAGCAGCGAAGGTGTCGATGAATGGGATCGATCCACCGGCGCCCATCGCCACCGCGTCGTTGCCGTACGCCTCTCGAAACCCGGTCCTCCAGGCATCGGCGGCATGGCTGCTCACGTCGATGACCGACCCGTGTCCCGCCTCTTCGTGGAGGAACCTCACTTCGGTTCCCCACGGGGCGTTCTCGGTCAGGTGGGTCTTGAGCGCGGCGAGAGCGGCGGCAGTGTCCTGTCGGGGAGCGACCCGCAAGCTGACCTTTGCCCGGCATACCGGCACCAGCTGGTTGATCGCTTCACTGACTGGTGGGGCATCGACGGCCAGCACCGAGACCGAGGGGCGGGTCCAGACCCGAGATGCGATTGAGCCGGTTCCGATCTCGCTCACCCCGTCGACGACTCCGATGAGTGCCCGTGCCCTCTCCTCGGGAATCGTGGGACCATCGGGCTCCTCGCTCAGGAGGCCCGGGATTGCCACATTCCCGGCGTCGTCATGAAGTGTGGCCAGCAGCCGTGCCATAGCGGTCAATGCATCGGGGAACACGCCTCCGTACTCACCGGAGTGGACCGCAGCTTTGAGGGTCCTCAGTTCGATGGTGGTGGCGACGATGCCGCGCAACGAGGTGAGGAAAGCTGGCACCTCCACCGACCACACCCCGCCGTCGCCGATCACGATCACATCCGGCTTCAAGAGATCTGAGTACTTCTCGAGGATCCCCTCGAGACTGGCCGATCCTGCCTCCTCCTCGCCTTCGAAGAAGATCTGCACCCCAACTGGCAGCTGTCCGCCGAAGGCCGCGACGGCACCGAGATGAAGGACCACGCCTGATTTATCGTCCGCCGAGCCGCGTCCATATACACGCCCGTCCTCCTGCACTGGGTCGAAAGGATCGCTACGCCACTCGCTGGTCGGACCGGGGGGTTGGACGTCGTAGTGGGCATAGAGCAAGACCGTGGGCGCACCTTCTGGTGCAGGCAGTTCGCCGAACACGGCCGGGTTGCCGCCCTCCACCTCGAGGAGCTGTGAGTTCTGGAAACCCGAGCTATCGAGAATCTTGACGATCTGACTGGCCGCGTCCCGCACCCTGCCTTGATCGTGTCCAGGTGCGCTCACCGAGGGGAGGCGAACCAGGTCCGCAAGCATCGCCGTGAGTCGTGGCATGTCGGCGGCGACAGCCGCCCGAAGGTCGTCGTTCATCCGCCGAGGCTACCTGCCCCGTTGGGCACCAGGTCCGGCGTGAGCCAATATGGGCAAGTGATTTCGTTTCGACTCCTCGGGATTCCGGTCGCCGTCCGGCCGTCGTTCCTGATAGTGGCTGCGGTGCTCGGCCTCCAGGCAGGCAGAGTTTCGTTGATCCTTGCGTGGATAGCCGTGGTCTTTGTGTCGATTCTCCTTCACGAGATGGGTCACGCTGCTCACTGCTCGCGGTTTCGGGTCCGAGGTCGAGATCGAGTTGAACACACTTGGGGGCCTGACATCTTGGACAATTCCTGAAACAGACTTCGGGCCCGGGAAGCGTGCCCTGGTCGCAGCCGCCGGATCAGGTGTCGGCGTTGTCTTCGGTGGCCTGGTTTGGCTGGTGGCCTCGGTGACCGGCCCCTTCTATGGAATCACCGGATTCGTCGTGAGCAATCTCATCTACGTCAACTTGTTCTGGGGTCTGCTCAACTGGCTTCCGATTCGGCCGTTGGACGGAGGCCATCTCTTTACTTCGCTGTTGGAGAAGATCGCACCGAAGCATGGCGTGGTGATCGCCAACGCCGTCTTCATGGTCACCGCTGCCGCCGGGCTGGCCGCGGCCCTTTACTTCCGGCTCACCTTCGTGGCCCTGCTCGCCGGCTACCTGTTGTTCGGGGAACTCACGAGGGGGCGCCCGCGGAGACCGCAGGTTCCGATCCCGCCGATGAGCTTCGATCGGCCACCGCCGGATCCCGAGCCCGAAGAGGTCGACGGGTAGGTTCGGCGCCTCGATGGAGTTCTCTCATTCACCCAAGGTCCAGGAGTTACAGGTCCTTCTGACGGAGTTCATGGACCAACACATCTACCCATCGGAAGAGCTGTATCGCCAGCAGATGGCCGCCGCAGGTGACCCCCATCACCATCCCGAAGTCATCGAGGTCCTCAAACGCGAGGCTCGAACCAGAGGCTTGTGGAACCTGTTCCTGCCCGACTCCGACCTTGGAGGCGGGCTCTCCAACCTCGAGTACGCACCACTGGCCGAAATCACGGGCCGTAGCCCGCAAATCGCCCCGGAGGCGATCAACTGCTCGGCTCCGGACACCGGGAACATGGAGATCCTCCATATGTTCGGCACCGAGGAGCAGAAGGAGACCTGGCTGAGGCCTCTCCTGGAAGGTGAGATCCGGTCGTGCTTCTCGATGACCGAGCCAGATGTCGCCAGCTCGGATGCGACCAACATTCGAACCCGGATAGAGGCCGATGGCGACGACCTGGTGATCACCGGGCGCAAATGGTTCAGCTCGGGCGCTGCGTCTCCCCGCTGCAAGCTCTCGATCGTGATGGGGGTCACCGACTCAGAAGCAGAGGCCCATCGTCGCCAGTCGATGGTGATCGTGCCCCTCGACACGCCTGGCGTGGTCATCGAGAGGGAGCCGACCGTCTTCGGCTATCAGGATCGCGGTGGCCATCCCCAGATCCTCTTCGACGGGGTCCGGGTGCCAGCCACCAACTTGCTCGGTGAGTCGGGCGGAGGATTCGCGATTGCCCAGGCACGCCTCGGCCCGGGTCGGATCCATCACTGCATGAGAGCGCTCGGCGCCGCAGAGCGCTGTGTCGACCTCATGGTCGAGAGATCTCAGTCGCGCACCGCATTCGGGAAGCCACTTTCGGAGCAGGGGGTGATCCAGGAGTGGATCGCCGAGGCTCGGATTCGGATCGAGCAGGCGCGTCTCCTCGTCCTCAAGACCGCCTGGATGATCGACAGTGTGGGCGCCAAGGCGGCCCGCACCGAGATCGCTGCGATCAAGGTCGTCGCCCCGGCGGTGCTGGCCTATGTCGCCGACCGAGCCATCCAACTCTTCGGCGCCGCGGGATTCACCGAGGACTTCCCGGTCGCCGGCCTATATGCGATGGGCCGCTGGCTGCAGATAGCCGATGGCCCTGACGAGGTGCATCGGCGGTCGGTGGCCAGAGCCGAACTGGGGCGCCCCGCACCCGCCTAGGACTTTTGGCCCCGTCGGGATTACGCCGTACGCTCATGAATGCCGTGGGAAGTGTCATCCGCTCCGTATTTGGGAACGAATAGGGCGGACAAAGCGTTGACGCGATAAGGCAAAAGATGGATTCACCAATGTTCGATGTGAAGTTCTCTCCCTGGAGGGAAGGAGCCGCCTGTATCGACGTTGTCGATGAGGTGTCGTTCTTTCCCGACCCCGAGGATCTGGTCGGGATTGCCCGGGCCAAGGCGGTTTGCGCCGGCTGTCCGGTGGCCGACGAGTGTCTCACCTGGTCGATCGAGACCAACCAGAGCGAAGGCATCTGGGGTGGTCATACCCCCAAGGAGCGACGCTCGGTTCGTCGCCGTTGGCTCGAGGAAATAGAAAAAGCTTCCTGATTGGCGGCCGACTTTGGCCGAGACCAACCCTCAGCTGACCAACGGTTCGGCCGTCGCACCTGTGCGCTGTCTCGGCCAAACAGACGCCGGTCGGCCGCAGCTTCCGCCGCGAGCCAAGTTCACCTCTTATCTACGGCGTTCGGCGGGCTCGTCCACATAGGGGCCTTGCGGTGAGGCGATGTGCACCAGGGCGTCCCCGGAGTTGACGAGGGGACGGAGAGTGCGAGCCACGACGAAGCCACTCGAGAGCGCGGTGGCTGTCGTCGGTCGGGTGGAGAAGGCGTCGGAGATCGTCGCCACGACATCTCCCTTTCTCACCTCCTGACCAAGTTCCACCATGATGTTGGCGAGGCCACCACGACGGGCACGTACCCACCTGGTCCGTCGCATGACCCGGGTGGTTCCGACCCGGGGAAGACGGACGTCCACCATCCGGAGCGACCTCAAGGTCCGCATCACACCGACGACTCCCGCCTCGATGGCGTCTCTGTCGAATCGGTGGGCTTCACCCGCCTCGTAGACGAGGACCGTGGCCCCAAGCTCGGTGGCGGCTTGGCGGAGGGACCCGTCGCGAACCCGGGCATGGATGATGAAAGGAGCCCCAAAGGCTCTGGCCACCTGCAGCGTCTTCGCGTGGTGGGTGTCGGCCCGGATCTGAGGGATGTTGATCCGGTGGTTGGAGGCAGTGTGGAGGTCGATGCCCAGCGAGCATTGGCTGACCACCTCACGCATGAACAGATGAGCGAGCCGCGAGGCGGTCGAACCTCTTGCAGAGCCGGGGAAGGCACGATTCAGGTCGCGCCGATCCGGGAGATATCGCGACTCGATGATGAACCCGAGCGGGTTGACGATGGGCACTGCGATGACCGCACCACGGAGGGTCTTGGCGTCGAGGAGACGCATTACCTGGCGCACGATCTCCACCCCGTTGAGCTCGTCACCGTGGATGGCACCTGACAGCCATACGTGTGGGCCTGGCCTCCTCCCGTTGATCACCGCCACCGGCAGGGACTCCTGAGATCCAGTGGGGATCTTGGCAAAGGGCAGGTCGATCCGTGCCCGTCTCCCTGGCGCCACGACCTGACCACCGACTGTGATCGGGTCGTTGCGTATGTCAGGCCCGCGAGCGACCACGCGGTGGTTCCAGTCCGGCGTTGTTTTCGATGAACTCGACGATCTCACCCGCAACGTCGACACCACTCGCAGTCTCGATTCCCTCGAGCCCGGGAGAGGAGTTGACCTCGATGACCAGTGGCCCTTCGGACGACTGGATCAAGTCGACGCCGGCCACGTTCAACTCCATCGTCTTGGCGGCACGAATCGCCATCGAGCGCTCGATCGGGCTCAGCTTGATTGCCTCTGCAGTCCCTCCCCGGTGGAGGTTGCTCCGAAACTCTCCGGGCGGCGCCTGCCGTTTCATGGCGGCCACCACCCGGCCGCCGACGACGAAGGCCCTGATGTCGGCTCCGCCTGCTTCCTTGATGAACTCCTGGACCAGGATGTTGGCGTCGAGTTGACGGAAGGCTCCGATCACCGACTCGGCAGCCTTTGTGGTCTCGGCGAGCACTACGCCAAGACCCTGCGTCCCCTCTAGGAGCTTGACCACCACCGGCGGGCCCCCGGCCACCTTGAGCAGGCCACCGATGTCCTGCGTGGCGTGGGCGAATCCCGTGGTGGGCAAACCCACCCCTGCCCGCGACAGCAACTGAAGAGACCGCAACTTGTCCCGCGACCGGCTGATCGCCTGTGACTCGTTGACCGAATAGATGCCGGCCATCTCGAACTGGCGGACGACGGCGGCCCCGTAGTAGGTGTAGGTGGCCCCGATTCTGGGGATGATCGCCTCTGGGTTGAGAGTCTCACCCCGGTAGAGGACTTTGGGACGCCGAGCCGTGATGTCCATGTAGCAACGGAGGTAATCGACGATGCTGACCTCGTGCCCGCGCTCGACTGCGGCTTCGCGAAGCCGGGCAGTCGAATAGAGGCTGACTCGTCGGGAGAGGATGGCGATCTTCACGCAGGCTCCTCGTTGCGTACGGGGCGCGGGCCCAGATAACTCTTGCCGGGGTCTACCACAAAGCGGTTCCTCAGGGTGCGTCGACCCAACAGCAACCTGAACCCCATCTCATCCCTTCCCGTGAGGTTGATGAGGGCTTCGATCGGCTGGCCGGCGATCACCAGCGTCGAGGCGATGACAGGCCTCAGCTCGGTGCGGCCGCCAGGGTTGCGAACCGCGGTGTCCCTGATGATCGGTGCCTCGCACTCGATCGAGGGCCGTTTGGAGCGTTGTCGAGGGTGGATCTCGAAGCGGACATGGGGGACGCCGTCCTTCTCAAAGCGCTCCAGCCGGAATGCGTGGAGTGACGAGGTGGCGGCACCGGTGTCCACCTTGGCCTTGACCACGAACACTCCAAGGTCGGGGAGTTGGACCCACTCTCTCCAGCCGATCACCGGGCGCTTCATGCCAAGGACTCCACAGCCTGTCGCGACGCCAACCAGGTGGTGATGGGCACCGAGGCGACCAGGCCGATGGACCCCACGAGGGTTCTGACGATTTCGACGGCCACCACCTCAGAGCTGATGGTGGCGCCGAACGGCTGACTGGAGAGGCTCAACAAGATCAGAAGGGGCATGGCGGCTCCGGCATAGGCGAGGAGCAGGGTATTGACGGTGGAAGCGATGTGATCCCGCCCGACTCTCAGGCCGGACGCGAAGAGGTCCCCGCTGGTGAGCGCCGGGTTGGCCTGACGCACCTCCCATACCGCGGACGCCTGAGTGACGGTCACATCGTCGAGGGCGCCGATTGCTCCGAGAACGACCCCCGCGAGAAGAAGGCCGGAGATGTCGAAGCCGGGGATCAGAAGCAGGTAGTACGACTCCTCGCCCGCGAGGCCGGTGAACTGGGCAAGTTCCAACACACCCCAGGAGAGAGCTGTGGTCAGGGCAAGTGCCGCAAAGGCACCCACGGCCGCAACATGAGTGAGAGGTGTGTAGCCATGGGCCAGGTAGAGAGCCACGAGGACGATCGCGCTTCCGCCGACCGTGGCAACAAGGACCGCGTCCTCTCCGGCGATGATCGCCGGGACGATGAAACGCATCAGGATCAGGAGGCTGATCCCGAGTCCGAGGAGAGCCGCCAGGCCCCGCATCCGACCCAAGCCGACCACGGCGGCGGCGAATAGCAGAGCAACGGCACCCAGAAGCAGGGTCCGGTCACGGTCCGCATAGTTGTAGAGGTTGGTCCCATCCCCGGCGTCGACCACCGAAAGGAAGACGTCATCCCCGACTTCGAGTTGGGGCTGGGCCGATCCGTCATCGGGGAAGGCCTGGGTGTGGAGCACGGTTCCATTTGCATCTGAGAACTCGACGACCGAACAGTCGACGCCCGGGAAGTCGGGACATTCAGCGGTCTCGACCGAGGAGACTGTCGCGGGTACCACGTCGTCGGCAAAGCCGAAGTCGCTGAGGTCGATGTCTGGGGTACTCGGCGGGTATAGGGCGACCAGCCCGACGACCACTCCAATCGCGATCAATGCCACCAGTCCGGCGAGTCCATGAGGCCGGGGGACACGACGTCGATCCGGGCCCGTGAGACGATCGAAGTCAGACGGATGATCGGGCACGGTCAGATCGTAGGTAGGCGCCGATGTCGGTGATCACCCGAGATCGGTGAGCAGCAGATCGTCAAGAGTCTCCCTGCGCACCACCACCCTGGAATTGCCGTCTGACACGAACACGATCGCCGGACGGAGGATCTTGTTGTAGTTGGAGCCCATCGAGTGCCCGTAGGCGCCGGTCACCGGGGTTGCGATGAAATCACCCACCTCCAACCCGTCGGGAACCCTTCCGTCGAGCACCAGCACATCCCCAGACTCACAGTGCTTGCCGACCAAGCGGATCGACGACTCCCGGTAATCGTTCACCCTGGCCGGCACGAACGTCTCATAGCCAGACCCGTAGAGGATCGGGCGCGGATTGTCGCTCATGCCTCCGTCGACTGCGATGTAGGTGCGGATGCCGGGCAATTCCTTGATGGTTCCCACCGTGTAGATGGTGATTGCAGCCTGCGCCACGATTGCCCTCCCCGGCTCGGCAAACAGTTGCGCGGTCACACCGAGAGAAGTGGCAGCACCCTTGATCGCTCGAGCCCAGTCGGTGATGGTGGGAGCGGATTCGCCTTCGATGTAAGCCACGCCGAGGCCACCGCCGATCGACAACTCGGGGAGGTCCAGGTTCTGGGCGAAGCCGGCGACCACTCCCAGAGCCTCGGCAAAGGACTCGACACGAAAGACCTGGGATCCGATGTGGGCGTGGACCCCGACCAGGTCGACCGCCGCCGAGGTCATCGCCTCCTCGACGGCCCGGCTGGCGGCGCCGGATGACAAGGTGAACCCGAATTTGGAATCATCCTGACCGGTCGAGACGAACTCGTGGGTGTGGGCCTCCACTCCCGGTGTCACCCGAAGCAGGATGCGCGGCGGTGTTCGGCCGGGCTCATGCAGCGATTGCAGGCGATCCAATTCGTCAAAGCTGTCAACAACGATTCGGCCAACGCCGACCTCGAGGGCTCGGCGCAATTCGTTGCGCGATTTGTTGTTGCCGTGGAAGACAAGACGATCCGCCGGCACGCCTGCCTCCAGGCAGACGTGCAACTCTCCGGCGGTCGAGACGTCGATTGCCATGCCCTCCTCATGGGCCAGCCGGGCCATCGCCCGACACAGGAAGGCCTTGGAGGCATAGACCGCACCAGGGCCGAAGGCGGCCACCGCCTCGCGGCAGCGGTTCCGGATGTGGGTCTCGTCATAGACGAAGAGAGGAGTGCCGTGCTCGGAGGCGAGGCTCACGGTGTCACAGCCCCCGATCATGAGATGCCCGTCGCCGTCAACCCCTGCGGTGTCAGGGAGCAGGTCCCAGGACAAAGCGTTCATCTCCGAATCCTATGAAGGCTCGTTTGACGCTCGGTCAGGCCTGGGAACTGAGATTGGCCACGGGGCGTCAAACGTAGATGAGGTGGTTTCTCGCAGGAACTCTCTTGGTCGTTGCACTGGGCGCCTGCGCTTCTCATGTTCCAACCGACAGCAGTGCCACCATCACCGGCCGCCTGGTCGCCGGGCCGACGTGCCCGGTCGAGACCGACCCTCCCAATCCCGCCTGTGCTCCTAGACCCGTGCCCGACACCGAGATAGTGGCGACTCTGTCAGACGGGACGGAATTCCGGGCTGTGTCCAGCGAGGAGGGGACGTTCCGGCTCGCACTTCCCCCTGGTGACGTAGTCATCACCTTTGCTGCCGCGGACGCTCCGATGCTTGCCCCGGATCCGATCACCGCAACAATCGGCGCCAACCAAACGCTGAACCTCGGCGATCTGACTTACGACACCGGAATCCGCTAGGCCGCGTTTGACGCCCTGTCAGGCCACAATGCCGGCGTGCAACAAGACAAGTCCAGCGGGAGGCACCTCAAACGGCGCATGCCGCCCTGGTTGCTCGGCCTGATCCTCGCTGCAGTCGTGTTCGCCGCAGCCCTCGTGCTGGCAAACATCCTCGGGTTTGGAGACGACCCGGTGGTGGGCGGCCTGGCGTCGATCAGATGAGGGACGAACTTCGACCTCAGCCGGTCGGCTCTGGCGTGGGCTGTCCGCTGCAGTCGAGGCCTTCTCCAGGCCGGTAATCGGCGACGATCGTGTCGACGATCACCTTCCCATCGGGGTAGGTCCGTTGCCGATCGGTCTCGACATGGGTGCAAGCCCCGGCCTTCGACTTCCGTTGACCCAGCTCCTCGACTTCGATGTGCTTGGTCGAGTAGATGGTCACGGTGAGCGTTGTGCCGGTGTAGGTGTTCCACATCAGGATCGGGTACCCGGTTGTGTTTCGGAGAATCAGGTCGGGATGGGGGATTCCAAGCGTTGCCTCCCGCCCGAAGGGGTAGCGGGAGAAATAGATGGTGTGGCTCCGGTACTCGTCGAAGTCGAGACCTGCGAAGTAAGCCGCGTTGAACGTGGTGGTGACGAACTGGGAAACCCCGCCTCCCACCTCATCCACCAAGTGGCCCTGTCGGATCGCATGCGCAAACACAAACCCCCTTGCCATCGTGCGCGGCCCGACGAACTCGTTCATCGAGAATGTCTCTCCGGGCAGGAGATAAACGCCACGCACCAGGTCGGCGATGCGGTGAATGTTCGTCACTCTCGCCTCACAACAGCGATGTTTGGTGGTGAACTCGCCCACGGGCTCGACGATCATCGACCCGCTTGCCCAGGCCGTCGTTACCGGGTCATTCGCGGTCTTGGCTGTCAACTCGAAGGGGCCGGCCGCGCCTCCCAGCACGCCCTGGGCCACTTGGCGGGCGGAGTCGGCGTCGCAGCAGATCTGATATGGCACGCCGGGGGTCACCACATGCACCTGACCGTCTACGACATCGAAGACAGGATCCTTGAACTCGCCGACCGGTTGGGGGAACTTTGCTACGAGCAATTCCTGGAGGCTTACCTGATTGAAGGCAGGCTCGAGTCCTTCCTCACCCGCGGTGACAATCAGCCGGTCTCTCAGCTCCTTGGCTGTGAGGAGGCGGCTGTGCCCGTGGATCGAAACCAACGCACCGGCACGGGTCGTGTCGTTCAACTGATCGGCAAGGTCTTGTGCGGTTTCATCCGAAATGTCGGGCGGCTCCTCGATGAGCCCGGCCTCCAATTGTTGCGGGGGGTTGAGCAGGTCGATTCGCCCCAGGGTGTCGACAAGGGAGGCCACATCGACGACCGTGCCCATCTGCCCGGGGACCACCTCGATCGAGTCGTTCCTTTCGCTGGATAGGCCCGGCTCAACAGCAGGCTCCGGTCTTAGTTCCTGGAGGGTGGCAAGGGTGGCGGTCGCCAACTCCGGGTCGAAGGACCAGGTCTCTCCGACGCTTTGTTCGACGAGCGGCCCCGCGACCCATGCTGCGAACTGATCCCACGGTTGTCCGCTGTGACGCGCATCGACGATGCTCTGGCTGGTGTCGACGCTGTCGTAGCTGAAGCCGAGCTCGCCGAGGGGAACTGAGACCTCCCGGTCAGCGACCGTGATGGTCAATTCGTGGCTGAGGAGGTCGATCGCCCGGTCGGCTACCAAAGGCTCGACATCGTCGGCCGGCATCCCTTCGATTGGCATGCCGGCGTAGCGCACATTCGCCGCGACCACCGTCCCTGCCGCCGCCACGTGCTCGGACCAGCCAAGGCCGATCGCGACGAACGCGGCAAGGGCGACGACGATCGTGACCCAGACAGCCGCGGAGCGGGGAGAGGAGTGCTTGGCCAAACCGCGGGCGATGGTACGTGGGGATCGCACCTGTGCCACGTTTTACGTTCTCCGTTTTCCGTTCTCCATTCGGTTCACGGAGGACGGATCACGGATCACGGACGGGCGAAGGTCGTCCCAGACCTTGACGCGTTTTGAAACCCCGCGATATGATGACTCTTGACCCTAGGGTCCGGGTCCGGCCTCGTTGGCCGGGCTCGAAAAGTTAAGATGTTCGATTGGAGGCATGCTGACGCGTCTGTTAGCATGCCTTGTCTGCGTCACCCCCATTTCTCCCTAATTTGTATCTCCAAGGAGGCACCTCTTGGCTTCGCGCGTGGCTGAGCGCTTCTCGTTCGGGAAAATCCCCGAAGTTCTCCCCCTACCCGATCTGCTTGCAGTTCAACATGAATCTTTCCGCTGGTTCCTCGACGAGGGCTTCCGTGAGATCTTCGAAGAGATCAGTCCGATCGAGGATTTCACCGGGTCTCTCGCCCTCGAGTTGACCGACCATCGCTTTGGCGAGCCTCAAATGAGTCTCGAGGACGCCAAGGAACGCGATGCCAACTACGCCCAGCCGTTGTTCGTGACCGCGAGGTTCATGAACCGCTCCACCGGTGAGATCAAGGAGCAGCAGGTCTTCCTCGGCGACTTCCCAATCATGACCGAGAAGGGCGTCTTCATCATCAATGGGACCGAGCGAGTCATCGTGTCCCAGTTGGTCCGGTCACCGGGCATCTACTTCGACGTCACTGCTGACAAGACCTCGGACAAGTTGATCCACTCGGGAAAGATCATCCCGGGGCGCGGCGCCTGGCTCGAGTTCGACACCGACAAGAAGGACACCATCGGCGTCCGGGTCGATCGCAAGCGTCGCCAGTACGTCTCCGCCTTCCTCAAGGCTTTGGGGATCGCCGAGACCGACGAGGAGATCCTCGAGATCTTCGGTGGCGCCCAGTCGATCAGGAACACAATCGAGAAGGACACGGCAGCCGACAAGGAAGACGCACTCCTCGATCTGTATCGCAAGCTGCGTCCGGGCGAGCCGACCACTGTCGAGTCGGCACGGGGCCTCATCCAGACCCTGTTCCGCAACCCCAAGCGCTACGACCTGACCCGGGTCGGCCGCTACAAGATCAGTCAGAAGTACCGCGAGGAGTCACCTTCGGACTATCGGGCCGAGGGCCTCCAGCTGCTACGCGACGAAGACATCATCGACGCCATCAAGTACCTGGTCGCACTCCACGCCGGCGATAAGACGATGGTCACCCACAAGGGGACCGAGGTCCAGGTGCTTACCGACGACATCGATCACTTCGGCAACCGTCGTATTCGCACAGTTGGTGAGTTGGTGCAGAACCAGGTTCGAGTCGGTCTGACCCGTCTCGAGCGCGTGGTTCGTGAGCGCATGACCACGCAGGACCCGGATGCGATCACCCCGCAGAGCCTGATCAACATCCGTCCTGTCACCGCGGCGATCAAGGAGTTCTTCGGGACCAGCCAGCTCAGCCAGTTCATGGACCAGCCCAACCCCTTAGCCGGGCTCACCCACCGTCGCCGTCTTTCGGCTCTCGGCCCGGGTGGCCTATCGAGAGAGCGGGCAGGGTTCGAGGTTCGTGACGTCCACCCGTCCCACTACGGCCGGATGTGCCCGATCGAGACCCCTGAGGGCCCCAACATCGGCCTGATCGGATCGCTCGCCTCGTATGCGCGGGTCAATCAGTTCGGCTTCATCGAGACCCCCTATCGCAAGGTGATCAGCGGCAAGGTGACCGCCCAGGTCGAATACCTGACCGCCATCGAGGAGGAGCGCTATGTCATCGCTCAGGCCAACGCCCCGCTGAAGGACGACGGCGCCTTCAAGAACCCTCGGGTTCTGGTGCGCAAGGCAGGGGGCGAGGTCGAGTACGTGCCTCCCTCGGAGGTCGACTACATGGACGTCTCTCCCAAGCAGATCGTCTCGGTCTCGACCTCGTTGATCCCATTCCTCGAGCATGACGACGCCAACCGCGCCCTCATGGGCTCGAACATGCAGCGTCAGGCCGTTCCCCTGTTGACCGCCGATGCCCCATTGGTCGGCACCGGAGTCGAGCGCCGCGCCGCCCAGGACTCGGGCGACATGATCACCTCCACCGTCGACGGCGAGGTCGTCGAGGTGACCGGTGACGAGATCGTGGTCAAGGAGACCGGCACCAACAAGAAGCACACGTTCCCGCTGGACAAGTTCAAGAGGTCCAACCAGGGCACGTGCATGAATCACAAGCCGCTGGTACGCGAAGGCGACAAGGTCAAGGTGGCTGACGTGCTGGCGGACGGCCCCTCCACCGAGGCCGGAGAACTGGCTCTCGGTCGCAACCTCCTCGTCGCATTCATGCCATGGCAGGGTCACAACTTCGAAGACGCGATCATCATCTCCGAGCGTCTCGTCAAGGACGACGTCCTTACCTCGATTCACATCGAGGAGCACGAGATCGACGCCCGGGACACCAAGCTCGGTGCCGAGGAGATCACCCGGGACATCCCGAACGTTCCCGAGGAGGTTCTGGCCAACCTCGACGAAGAGGGAATCATCCGCGTCGGCGCCGAAGTCGGCCCCGGCGACTACCTCGTAGGCAAGGTCACTCCCAAGGGGGAGACCGAGTTGACCCCAGAAGAGCGTCTCCTCAGGGCGATCTTCGGTGAGAAGGCTCGTGAAGTTCGCGACACGTCGTTGAAGGTTCCCCACGGCGAGACCGGCAAGGTGATCGCGGTCAAGGTGTTCAAACGAGCCGAGGGCTATGACCTTCCGCCTGGAGTCAACGAGCTGGTGCGCATCTATGTCGCCCAGCAGAGGAAGATCTCCGAAGGCGACAAGCTCGCAGGCCGTCACGGCAACAAGGGTGTGATCTCCAAGGTCCTGGCCGAGGAGGAGATGCCCTTCATGGCTGACGGGACACCGGTCGACATCATCCTCTCCCCGCTTGGCGTTCCTTCCCGGATGAATCTGGGCCAGGTCCTGGAGACCCATCTCGGATGGGCGGCCGCCCAGGGTTGGGAGCCGTTCAAGGGCGAGAGCCCGGCCTATATCGGGGCCAAGCCGTCGACCAAGGTGGCGACTCCGGTGTTCGACGGGGCCCGCGAGGACGAGATCATGCAGGTGATCAAGAGCGCCCGCAACAACCGGGACGGCGAGCGCCTGGTTGCCGATGATGGCAAAGCCGTCCTCTACGACGGCCGTAGCGGCGAGCCCTTCGACACCCCAATCACTGTCGGCTTCATCTACATGTTGAAGCTGGTCCACCTCGTTGACGAGAAGATCCACGCCAGGTCGACCGGCCCCTACAGCATGATCACCCAGCAGCCGCTGGGCGGTAAGGCTCAGTTTGGTGGCCAGCGGTTTGGCGAGATGGAGGTGTGGGCCCTCGAGGCCTATGGCGCCGCCTACGCCCTCCAGGAATTGCTGACCATCAAGTCCGACGATGTTCAGGGACGGGTCAAGGTCTACGAGGCGATCGTCAAGGGCGACAACATCCCCGAGCCCGGTATCCCGGAATCGTTCCGGGTGCTGGTCAAGGAGATGCAGAGCCTGTGTCTCAACGTCGAGATGCTGGCGGCCGGTGAGGAAGTCGAGCTCAAGGAGCTCGAGGAAGAGAGCTACCGGTCAGTGGAGACGCTCGGCATCGACTTGAGCAGACCCGAGCGGCCCGACAGCGAGTGATCAGTTTTCAGTTTTCGGTTATCGGTTTGAGTTTTTGAAAGACATGGAGAGAGATGGTTGCCCAGCTATTCGATGAACTGAAGATCGGCCTGGCCTCGAGTGATCAGATTCGCGCCTGGTCATATGGAGAGGTAAAGAAGCCGGAGACGATCAATTACCGCACACTGCGACCTGAGAAGGAAGGTCTCTTCGACGAGCGCATCTTCGGCCCCCAACGGGACTGGGAGTGTTACTGCGGGAAGTACAAGCGGATCCGTTACAAGGGGATCATCTGCGAGCGTTGTGGCGTAGAGGTCACCAGGTCCAAGGTGCGCCGGGAGCGCATGGGTCACATCGAACTTGCCGCACCGGTCACCCACATCTGGTTCTTTAAGGGCGTCCCCAGCCGGCTCGGCTATCTCCTCGACATGTCGCCGAAGGAGTTGGAGAAGGTCATCTACTTCGCCAGCTACATCATCACCTCGGTGGACGACGAGCGGCGTCAGAAGGATCTGCCCGAGCTCGAGGCCGCGATGCGAGACGAGATCGAAGTGGTTCGCTCCGAGTTCTCCGAATGGCACGAGGTCCGTCTCGAGGCCCTGGAAGATGAATTGGGCCGCATGGAAGAGGGCGGGGCCAAGAGCCAGGAGATCAACGCTCGCAAGAAGGAAGTCGACCGCGAGATCAAGGATCGTCAGGATCGAACCGACCGTGAGGTCGAGTTGATCGAGGACGCCTACGACACGTTCCGCAAGTTCAAGCCCAAGGATCTGGTCGAGTCAGAGCAGTTGTGGCGTGAGATCTTCTTCCGCTACGACGAGTACTTCGAGGGCGGGATGGGCGCCGAAGCCGTGAAGGCCTTGCTGCACCGTCTCGATCTCGATGTCGAAATGGTGACTCTCAACGAGCATCTGGAGTCAGGGTCCGCGCAGAAGAGACAGCGGGCGACGCAGAGGATGAAGGTCGTGAAGCCCTTCTGGGAGGGCCAGAACCGCGCCGAGGACATGATCCTCGAGACGGTCCCGGTCATACCCCCCGACCTGCGCCCGATGGTGCAACTCGACGGTGGCCGGTTCGCCACGTCCGACCTCAACGATCTCTATCGACGTGTCATCAACCGCAACAACCGCCTGAAGCGACTGCTCGACCTCGGCGCCCCCGAGATCATTGTGAACAACGAGAAGCGGATGCTTCAGGAGGCCGTCGACGCGCTGTTCGACAACGGCCGCCGCGGTCGCGCGGTGACAGGTCCGGGCAACCGGGCTCTGAAGTCGTTGTCTGACATGCTCAAGGGCAAGCAGGGCCGGTTCCGCCAGAACCTGCTCGGCAAGCGGGTCGACTACTCCGGGCGCTCGGTGATCGTGGTCGGTCCCCAGCTCAAGCTGCATCAGTGCGGTCTGCCCAAGATCATGGCCTTGGAATTGTTCAAGCCGTTCGTGATGAAGCGCCTGGTCGACCTCGACCTCGCCCAGAACATCAAGGCGGCCAAGCGGATGGTCGAGCGCCAGCGCCCGCAGGTGTGGAACGTCCTCTCCGACGTCATCCAGGAGCACCCGGTGCTCCTCAACCGGGCGCCAACCCTCCACCGTCTCGGGATTCAGGCCTTCGAGCCGGTCCTGGTCGAGGGGAAGGCAATTCAGATCCACCCGTTGGTCTGCGAGGCCTTCAACGCCGACTTCGACGGTGACCAGATGGCGGTCCATCTCCCCCTGTCTGCCGAGGCTCAGGCCGAGGCCCGGATATTGATGCTGTCCTCTAACAACGTCCTGTCGCCGGCGTCGGGCCGCCCGATCGTCACTCCTTCCCAGGACATGGTGATCGGCGTCTACTACCTCTCCGAGTATGTGGAGGACGCCAAAGGCGCAGGCCGGCGCTTTGCCGACTTCGACGAGGCGATGATGGCCTACGAGATCGGCGAACTGTCGCTGCACGCCCCGATCAAGATCCGTTTGGGATCCCTGGCCGGTGACCCCGAGCTCTACTCCGACCTCAAGCTGACTTTGGGGAGCCTGCTTCCCGAGCAGCCGATGAGCAGTGACGGGTTGTCCGAGACCACCCTGGGCCGGGTCATCTTCAATCACGCTTTGCCGGAGGGTTTCCCTTTCGTCGACTCGGTGGTGATCAAGGCCGACGTCAGGAAGCTCATCGAGACCATCATCGAGCGCTACCCGAGATCGGCGGTTGCCGAGACGCTTGACGGGATCAAGGAGCTCGGGTTCCACTACGCGACCAGGGCCGGTCTCACCATCGCCCTCGACGACGTGAGGACCCCCGCTGACAAGGCGCAGATCCTCGAGGAGTACGAAGAGCGTGCCGATCGGGTTCAGAGCCTGTTCCAGAAGGGTGTCGTCACCGACGAGGAGCGACGTCAGGAACTGATCGAGATTTGGACCGAGGCCACTGAGAAGGTGACCGACGCCACCAAGATCAGCCTCAAGTCGCAGCGCTTCAACTCGCTCGACATGATGGTTGGCTCGGGCGCTCGCGGGAACATGATGCAGGTTCGTCAGATCGCCGGTATCCGCGGGCTAGTGGCCAACCCCAAGGGTGACATCATCCCCCGCCCCATAATCTCCAACTTCCGGGAAGGGCTGTCGGTCCTCGAGTACTTCATCTCGACTCACGGCGCCCGCAAGGGGTTGGCAGACACCGCCCTGCGAACAGCCGACTCCGGGTATCTGACCCGACGTCTGGTCGACGTCTCCCAGGAGATGATCGTCCTCGAAGATGATTGCCAGACCGACAAGGGGATCATCATTCGGGTCGTCGACGAGAGAGGGAACAAGATCCGCAACCTCCGGTCGCGCATCTACGGCCGTGTGCTGGCCGACGATCTGAAAGAGGGCCGGACGATTGTGGTCACCGAAGACGGCGACAAGCTGCGAGCAGGAGCGGTCATCGGGACCAAGCAGCTCCATGCCGTCGAGGAAGCCGACATCGAATCGCTTCGGGTCCGCTCGCCGCTGACGTGTGACACCAGAGGAGGCGTCTGCCAGGCGTGTTACGGGATCTCGCTGGCTACTGGCAAGACCGTTGAGACCGGGGAAGCCGTGGGGATCATGGCTGCCCAATCGATCGGTGAGCCGGGGACCCAGCTGACGATGAGAACCTTCCACACGGGAGGTGTCGCCGGTGAGGACATCACCCACGGTCTTCCAAGAGTCGTTGAGCTCTTCGAAGCCCGCGCTCCCAAGGGGAAGGCGGTCATGGCCGAGGAGAAGGGCATCGTCACCGTTGTCGAGGATGAGCAGGGTCGTCGCATTGTCCTCGAGGCAGGCGAAGACGAGCTCGTCTACCCGATTTCCCGCTACGCCAAGCTGAGACCGGGCGTTGCGAGTGGAGCAACCATCGAAGCCGGCACCCAACTCACCGAAGGCCCGTTGGATCCCAAAGAGGTCCTCGAGATCCGCGGAGTGCGTGCGACCCAGCAGTACCTGGTCGATCAGGTGCAGGAGGTCTATCGCTCACAAGGTGTGGAGATCCACGACAAGCACATCGAGATGATCGTGCGTCAGATGCTGCGCCGGGTGCGGGTGGTCTCGCCCAACGAGTCCGACTTCCTCCCTGCGGCGCTGGTCGACGACCAGACCTTCCGGGACACCAACCGGGAGTTGGTCACCGAGGGCAAGCGCCCCGCCGAGGGGAGGCCCGAGCTGATGGGAATCACCAAGGCCTCGCTGGCCACCGACTCCTGGTTGTCGGCCGCCTCGTTCCAGGAGACGACCCGGGTCCTCACCGACGCCGCCATCCAGGGACGGTCTGACTTCATGCGCGGTCTCAAGGAGAACGTCATCATCGGCAAGCTGATCCCGGCGGGCACCGGTGCCCAGCAGTATCAGATGTTGCAGCCGTCGCTTCCCGGAGCGACCACTGTCGCCAGTCTCGGGTTCCTCGAGGGTGGGCCGATGTCCACCGGCGGCGGCGACGATGGCCTGCCCGAGGATCCAGCCGAATGGCTGGCCAGCCTGGGGGGCAGCATTCGCCCCGACGACGAAGAGGAATAGACAACCTCCGCTGTCGCAACTCGTGAAGGGGCCGCCACTCGGCGGCCCCTTCGACATTGACACCCAATTTCTTAGGGCCTTAACTCTCCCCACAGCGGGTTTCGGGGGCGGAAATAGCCGATGGCAGTGCCAATTCCCCGCAAAACCACGAACAGCCCGCTGGAAATTGGCCTGTCGCGTCAAAAACCGCGCTTCTCCTGGGCTCCAGACATGCCGAAGATCTATCGATGACTTCCAATCAGGAGCCGTTGGACCCCAAAAAGGGGAAACGGCTGGCGCCTGACGAACTGGCGCGCGATATCGCCAGCCGTCTGAAAATGTCAGGTGGCTCTCACGTCGCTGAGAGGCGGTTCCTGCCGCGTTTCGACCTGCTCAATGCCGGACGTCTCATCATGGGGTTTGGGGCCTTGCTGCTGGGTGCCGCCCTGATTGCCGGTTTCAGCTGGCTGAGCAGTCTTTCCGGTTACGAGACACCGGGAACGGTCATCGAGAGCTCACCGGTCTATGCCTGCCCTGGTGGGCCCCAGTTGGGGGAGGTCTTCGAGGGAGAGGCGATCAATGTGATCGGGCGCAGCCCCGACCAGGCGTGGCTTGTGCTTGAAGACACTCGAGGGCCCGGGAACCGGGTGTATGTCTTGCAGCCCGCAATCACGGTGGAGGGCGACCTATCTCTGTTGTCGACACGTGAGTGCCAGCCGGGAGATGGGCAGCCGATCGCCGCCGGGCAGACCATTCCCCCCGGTGAGAGCAGCACAACGGTGTCCACGATTCCGACCACCACAACGCCAGGGGAGACCACGACCAGTGCAGCTTCCAATCCGCAGTCGCGGGGGCCCCGGCATCGAAACTCGCCCAGCCCGGGCACGACAACCACCACCACCCAACCCGGAGTGACCACCACCACCCGACCTGGGGCGACGACCACTACTCATGGGGCGACCACTACGACCCACGCCGGCTCGACGACATCCACGTCCGGTTCTTCGACTTCGTCCACCCCCACGCTGGGCCGACGACTACCAGTTCGACGGAACGACTCCGCCGACGACTACTGAGTTCCGACGGACTACGACTGAGCCGACGACGACCATTCGACGGAACGACTCGCCGACGACCACTAGTTCGACGGATACGACTCAGCCGTAATTGGAACCACGGGTCCGATGAGACCCCTTGGATCCCAATCACGTCGGACGCGGTCCCGTTGGCGTCCAATTCGACAACTGGTACCGTGTTCCACGCCGAGCCGGGGCATTCCGGCCGATTTGGTACGCGCGCAGACAGATACATAGAATCCGTATGCGTTCGACGGCTCTCCCACGGGTGAGAGCCGATCAAGCGAGCCGGGCACTCCGCGTGCCCGGTACGCAAGATTTCACAAGAGGATCGGCATCTTGGGCTGCGCCCATGCCGCTTCCTTGCGTTTAGGAGCAAAATGCCGACGATTGAGCAGCTTGTCCGCGAGGGCAGGAAGCCAAAGACCAAGAAGGCAAAGACCGCCGGTCTGGCCGGGGCCCCGCAACGTCGCGGGGTCTGCACTCGCGTCTACACGGTGACTCCCAAGAAGCCGAACTCGGCGTTGCGCAAGGTGTGCCGGGTGCGTCTCTCCACAGGCGTGGAAGTAACCGCCTACATCCCTGGCGAGGGCCACAACCTGCAGGAGCACAGCATCGTGCTCATCCGTGGCGGCCGTGTTCGTGATCTTCCCGGTGTCCGTTACAAGGTGATCCGGGGCACGCTCGACGCCTCAGGTGTCAGCGCCCGCAAGCAGGCACGAAGCCGATACGGGACCAAGAAGGACTCCTGATGCGCCGCGCTCCAGCCCAGAAGCGAAAGATCGAGCCCGACCCGGTATTCCGCAGCGTCCTGGTGAGCAAGGTCATCAACAAGGTCCTGCTCAAGGGCAAGAAGAACACCGCACGCGACATTGTCTACAGCGCCTTGGAGACGGTGGAGCAGCGCACCAGCCAGGATCCGGGGATCGTCCTCAAGCGAGCGATCGACAACATCCGGCCCCAAGTCGAGGTTCGCTCCCGCCGCGTCGGTGGCAGCTCCTACCAGGTGCCAGTGGAGGTTTCCCCTCGCCGCCAGGAGAGCCTGGCGATCAGATGGCTGGTCAATTTCGCCCGTCAGCGCAGGGAGCCCACCATGTCGATGCGGTTGGCCAATGAGATTCTCGACGCCTCCAACTACACGGGGGCTGCCGTGAAGCGCAAAGAAGATGTCCACAAGATGGCGGAGTCCAACAAGGCCTTCGCCCATTACCGCTGGTAAGAGCCACCGGTCCCAACGGAGAAACTGCAAGAGATTTACCCGAACGTTCCAGCAGGCGGACTGGCCACCGAACCAGCCCGAACCGCAGGACGTGGGACGTTCACAACCTCATAGCGAGTCGGAGTAGTAGGAAGAGATGAGCAACGGAAACGCTGCGCTGTCACATTTGCGGCAGGTGCCGCTGAGCCGAACCCGGAATATCGGGATCATGGCTCATATCGACGCGGGCAAGACCACCCTCACCGAGCGCATCCTCTACTACACCGGCCGCAACTACAAGATCGGTGAGGTCCATGAGGGCGCAGCCACCATGGACTGGATGGAGCAGGAGCAGGAGCGGGGCATCACCATCACCTCCGCCGCCACCACCTGTGTCTGGCATGAGCACCTGATCAACATCATCGACACCCCTGGCCACGTCGACTTCACCGTTGAGGTCGAGCGCTCGCTTCGGGTTCTCGACGGGGCGGTAGCCGTCTTCGACGGCGTCGCCGGTGTCGAGCCCCAATCGGAAACGGTCTGGCGTCAGGCCGACCGGTACCACGTGCCCCGGATCTGTTTCATAAACAAGCTCGACCGAACCGGCGCCGACTTCTATGCGGACATCGACTCGATAACGGATCGTCTGGGCGCTCATCCTCTGGTGATGCAGCTCCCCGTCGGCACCGAAGGCGACTTCATGGGCGTCGTCGACTTGGTCGAGCAGAAGGCTCATCTCTGGCGAGGTGACGACGGGAAGCAGTGGGATACGACGGAGATCCCAGAAGATCTTCTTGCGCTTGCTTCCACCTACCGCGAGCGGCTCATCGAGAAGGTCGCCGAGACCTCTGAGGATCTGTTGGAAGCGTTCCTCGAGAACGGGACGTTGACGGTCGACGAGATCAAGAGCGGAGTTCGCCTGGGGACTCTCCAGGGGGATTTCAACCCGGTCTTCTGCGGCTCTGCTTTCAAGAACAAAGGCGTCCAACTGCTTCTAGACGCAGTGGTCGACTACCTGCCGAGCCCCGCCGATCTTCCGCCGATCAAGGGGTTCAAGCCCGGGGACGAGGAAATCGTGATCGAGCGCAAGCTCGATGACACCGAGCCCTTCGCTGCCCTCGCCTTCAAGATCATGTCCGACCCACACGTCGGCAAGTTGACCTATTTCCGGGTGTATTCGGGGCACGCCACCAAGGGTGATTCGGTCCTCAACACCACCACCGGCAAGAAGGAGCGCTTCGGGCGGATCCTGCGGATGCATGCCAACTCACGGGAGGATGTCGAAGAGGTGTTTGCCGGCGACATCGTGGCCGGAATCGGTTTCAAGAGCACCACGACTGGAGACACGCTTTCCTCCGAGCGGTCGCCGATCCAGCTCGAATCGATGGAGTTCCCGGCCCCGGTCATCTCAGTCGCCATCGAGCCCAAGACCAAGTCCGACGACGAGAGGCTCTCCGAGTCCTTGCATCGCCTGACGGAAGAGGATCCGACCTTCCTGGTTCGCACCGATGACGAGACCGGCCAAACGATCATCTCCGGCATGGGCGAGCTCCACCTGGAGATCCTCGTCGACCGGCTGCTGCGTGAATTCAAGGTCGACGCAACAGTCGGCAAGCCACAGGTCGCCTATCGGGAGACCATCCGCCGTGCAGTGGAGAAGGTCGACTACAGACACGTAAAGCAGACCGGTGGCAAGGGCCAGTACGCCCACGTGGTGATCAATCTGGAGCCGACCGGCCCCGGGGGCGGCTACGAGTTCGTCGACCTCATCAAGGGCGGCAAGATCCCGCGAGTACATCCCGTCGGTCGACGCCGGCATCGAAGAGGCACTGGACCAGGGCATCATCGCCGGATACCCGCTGGTCGACGTGAGGGCGATCCTGGTCGACGGGTCATTCCACGACGTCGACTCGTCCGAGATGGCTTTCAAGATCGCGGGGTCGATGGCCCTTCAGGAGGCCGCCCGCAAGGCCGGCGTGAAGATCCTGGAGCCGATCATGGAGGTGGAGGTCACCACTCCCGACGAGTACATGGGTGACGTGATCGGCGACCTCAACAGCCGGCGGGGCAAGGTCGAGGGAATGACCCAACGAGGCAACAGCCAGGTCATCCGCGCCCAGGTCCCGATGTCGGAGATGTTCGGATACGCCACAGACCTCCGCTCCAAGACGCAAGGGCGTGCCACCTATTCGATGCAGTTTCACTCATATCAGGACGTTCCCGACTCGATCGCCGACGACATCGTGGCGACCCGGCGTGGCGCGGCATTGAGTTCGAAGTAATAGAGATCTAGGAAAGAGATAGAGGAGCCAAAGAATCATGGCGAAGGCGAAGTTTGAGCGTTCGAAGCCGCATGTGAATGTGGGGACGATGGGTCATATTGATCATGGGAAGACGACGTTGACGGCTGCGATTACGCGGGTGTTGGCGGAGCGGGTGGGTGGTTCGAATCAGTTGACGTCGTTTGATCAGATTGATAAGGCGCCTGAGGAGCGGGAGCGGGGGATCACGATTCAGATCGCTCATGTGGAGTATGAGACTGCGGCTCGTCATTATGCGCATGTGGATATGCCGGGTCATGCGGATTACATCAAGAACATGATTACGGGTGCGGCGCAGGTGGATGGTGCGATTCTGGTGGTGTCGGCGGCTGATGGTCCGATGCCTCAGACTCGGGAGCATGTGTCTCCTGGCTCGTCAGGTGGGGGTGCCTTCGATTGTCGTGTTTTTGAACAAGGTGGACATGGTTGATGATTCTGAGCTTCTGGACTGGTGGAGCTCGAGGTTCGGGATTTGTTGACGGAGTATGAGTTTCCGGGGGATGAGGTTCCGGTGGTGCGGGGTTCTGCGTTGAAGGCGTTGGAGGGGGATGAGGCGGCGTCGGATCAGATCATGGAGTTGATGGGGGCGGTGGATTCTTATATTCCGGAGCCGGACCGGGATACGGATAAGCCGTTTCTGATGTCGATTGAGGACGTGTTCAGTATTACGGGTCGGGGGACGGTGGTTACGGGTCGGGTGGAGCAGGGGATCTTGAAGGTGAATGAGGAGGTGGAGATTGTGGGGATCCGGCCGACTCATAAGACGGTGGCGACCGGGATCGAAATGTTCCGCAAGCTCTTAGATGAGGGTCGTGCTGGGGACAATGTTGGGGTTCTGTTGCGTGGGGTGGGTAAGGATGAGGTGGAGCGGGGTCAGGTGTTGGCTAAGCCGGGGAGTATTACTCCGCACACCGATTTTGAGGCTCAGGTGTATGTGTTGACTAAGGAGGAGGGGGGCCGTCATAACCCGTTTTTCCCGGGGTATCGGCCTCAGTTCTACTTCCGGACTACTGATGTGACCGGGTCGATTCAGCTGCCGGAGGGGACTCAGATGGTGATGCCGGGTGATAACACTGAGATGGTGGTGGAGCTGATCGCTCCTATCGCCATGGACGAAGGACTCCGTTTCGCGATCCGTGAAGGCGGCCGCACCGTCGGCGCCGGACGAGTCATCAAGATCCTCAAATGAGCGACCAGCAGAAGATCCGGATCCGACTCAAGGCATACGACCACAACGTGGTCGATGAGTCCTCGAAGAAGATCACCGAGACCGTGTTGCGGACTCAGGCCAAGATCAAGGGCCCGGTTCCTCTGCCTACGGAGATCCATCGCTATTGCGTCATCCGCGGCCCGCATGTGGACAAGGACTCACGTGAGCATTTCGAGATGCGCATTCACAAACGTCTGATCGACATCCTGGAGCCGACCCCCAAAACGGTCGATTCGTTGATGCGTCTCGAGCTCCCGGCTGGTGTTGAAGTGGAGATAAAGCTGTGAGAGCTCGGCTTCGCCTCGCGGTACTGGGTACTGAGTACTTGGACTCTCCAAGTACCAAGTACCAAATACCAAGTACCGGACCGAAGGTCCGCTCATGAACGCCATCCTCGGGCAGAAGCTGGGGATGACCCAGGTCTTCGATGACCAGGCACGGGCGATCCCGGTCACGGTCATCAAGGCCGGGCCCTGTCATGTCACCCAAATCAAGACGATGGAAAGCGATGGCTACAACGCGATCCAGATCTCATATGGCGAGGTCAAGCCAGGACGGATTAACAAGCCCGAGGCCGGGCATCTAGCCAAGGCGGTGTTGCACCGGCCAAACACCTCGTGGAGATCCGCGTTTCCGACCCCACCTCCTACAAGCTCGGCCAGGAGATCAGGATCGGCGACGTTCTCAAGCCCGGAGTGAAGGCGGACGTCGCCGGTGTCTCTAAGGGCAAAGGTTTTGCCGGTGTCATGGAACGCCACAACTTCAAAGGCCAAGGCGCATCGCATGGCACCCATAAGAAGCACAGGGCCCCGGGATCGATCGGTGCCTGCGCCACACCTGCTCGGGTGTTCAAGGGGATGAGGATGGCCGGCCGTCTCGGTGGCGAGCGGGTGACCACGTTGAGTCTCGAGGTCGTTGGCGTCGATGTCGAGCGCGATCTGCTCCTTCTTGGCGGCTCGGTTCCCGGTCCCAAAGGCTCCATGGTCCTGGTTCGAGAGGCGGTGAAGGTCCGTGGCTGACGTCAAAGCACCGCTCTTCACATCCGATGGCACCGCCAAAGGCGACGTGAAGCTCGACGCCGAGATCTTCGGGATCGAGCCCAATCTCGCGGTTCTCCACCAGGTGATCACCGCCCAACTCGCCGGTGCCCGCTCCGGCACCGCTTCGACCAAGACCCGCGGCGAAGTTCGCGGTGGTGGGCGCAAGCCCTGGCGTCAGAAGGGTCTCGGACGTGCCCGTCAGGGGTCGATCCGGGCTCCGCATTGGGTCGGTGGCGGTGTGGCCCATGGCCCCAAGCCGCGTGACTACAGCCAACGGACACCCAAGAAGATGAAGCGTCTCGCCTTGCGCAGCGCGCTGTCCGCCCGTGCTTCCGAGGAGGCGGTGAAGGTCATTGACGATTTCGACTGGGCCGCACCCAAGACCAAACAGGCAGTTTCCCTGTTGAAGGCAATCGGAGCCGGGGGCAAAGCCCTGGTGGTGCTCAGCAAGCTCGACGGGGTCGCCGGCCGCTCGTTCCGCAATCTCCCCGATGTGATCCTGGCCGAGCCGGGACACCTCACTCCCTATGACGTCCTTTGGGCAGATCAGGTGGTGTTCACGACCCACACGGTCGGTTCGGTTGGCCGCTCCAGCTCCTACGAAGTGAGCGACAGCGACTTCGTCAAGGAAGCAGAAGTGGTGAAGGAAGACGAACAGGGAGGTGAGGAAGGATGAGAGACCTACGCGACATCATCCTCGCCCCGGTGGTCTCCGAGAAGTCATACGACCTCATCGAGCACAACAACACTTACACCTTCCTCGTGGACACCCGCTCCAACAAGAGCGAGATCAAGTCCGCCGTGGAGCAGGTCTTCGGGGTCCGGGTGGTTCGGGTCAACACCATGAACCGCAAGGGCAAGCTCAAGCGGCAGGGCTGGAAGATGGGCAAGCGCAAG
Source organism: uncultured Acidobacteriota bacterium (assembly GCA_963778755.1). Taxonomy (GTDB): domain Bacteria; phylum Actinomycetota; class Acidimicrobiia; order Spongiisociales; family ZC4RG35; genus JALYNX01. Next base: position 272,932 of record CAVZVJ010000010.1, read on the forward strand.
GACACCAAACGAGCCCTGGTGACGCTTGCCGCCGGCAATTCGATCGACGTCTTCGGAGTCTGAGATGGCAGTCAAGAAACGAAAACCAACTTCTCCAGGGCGTCGGTTCCAGACCGTCTCGGACTTCTCCGAGATCACAACCGACACCCCTGAGAAGTCGCTGATCGCCAAGAAGTCCAAGACCGGTGGGCGCAACACCTACGGGCGGGTGACCGTGCGCCATCGCGGCGGCGGTCACAAGCAGCGTTATCGGGTAATCGACTTCCGGCGTGACAAAGACGGCATCCCGGCCCGGGTTGCGACCATCGAATACGACCCCAACCGCAATGCCCGCATCGCCCTGCTCAATTACGCGGATGGCGAGAAGCGCTACATCCTGGCCCCGCTTGGGGTCAACGTCGACGATCGCCTCGAGTCAGGCTCCAAGGCCGAGATCCGCCCCGGGAATGCACTTCCCCTTCGCAACATCCCCGCCGGAACCATCGTTCACGCAATCGAGATGCGGCCCGGCGGCGGCGCCAAGCTCGGCCGGTCGGCCGGCACCGCCGTGCAACTGATGTCGAAAGAGAACGATCTCGCCCTGCTTCGGCTTCCGTCCGGAGAGATGCGCCAGGTTCCCCTCGATAGTCGGGCGACCGTCGGCCAGGTGGGCAACACCGAGGCCGAGCTCATCAAGTTGGGCAAGGCCGGTCGCAACCGGTGGAAGGGTGTCCGGCCCCAGACCAGAGGGGTGGCCATGAACCCCGTCGACCATCCACTTGGTGGTGGCGAGGGCAAGTCCTCAGGTGGCCGTCATCCGGTGAGCCCGTGGGGCCAGCCGGAGGGGCGCACCCGAAGCAGAAAGAAGGCATCCAGCAAGTACATCGTGCGACGCCGTGCGAAGAAGGGTCGGAGGTAACCCATGGCTCGAAGTCTCAAGAAGGGCCCCTTCGTCGACGACCATCTCGCGGCGAAGGTCGATGAGCTCAACCGCACCGGCGGCAAGCGGGTCATCAGGACCTGGTCACGTCGCTCAACCATCATTCCCGAGATGATCGGGCACACGATTGCCGTTCACGACGGTCGCAAGCACGTGCCGGTGTATGTGACCGAATCGATGGTCGGCCACAAGCTCGGTGAATTCGCTCCCACTCGGACCTTCCGCGGTCACGCCGACAAGTCAGCGAGAAAACGATGAAGGTCCGGGCCCAAGCCAAGTACATCCGCCAGTCGCCCTACAAGGTGCGGCTCGTCCTCGACCTGGTGCGCGGGCTTCCCGTGATCGAGGCCGAGAACGTCCTGCGTCTTACCCCGCGCGGTGCCACCGAGCCGGTAGTCAAGGTGCTTCGCTCCGCCGTGGCCAACGCCGAGCACAACCACGCCCTCGACTCCGAGGATCTCGTGGTCGCCGAGGCGTACGCCGACGAGGGCCCGACACTCAAACGTTACCGGCCGAGAGCCAGAGGGCGGGCCGCCAAGATCAGAAAGCGAACCAGCCACATCACGATCGTGGTGTCGGACAGGAATGAGGAGGTGAACTGATGGGTCAGAAGGTTCACCCCTATTCGTTCCGGCTAGGTGTTTCCACTGACTGGAAGTCGAAGTGGTTCTCCCAAAAGGACTACGTCGCATTCGTCAACGAGGACTGGAGAATCCGCAAGTACCTGACGGACGAGCTGCTCCGAGGCGCGGTTTCCCGCGTCGACATCGAGCGCACTCGCGACCGCTTGATCGTGGACATCCACACCGCACGCCCCGGCGTGGTCATCGGCCGCAAAGGCGCCGAGGCCGAGCGGCTCCGTGGAGCCCTAGAGGCAATGGCCGACCGCCCGGTGAAGCTGAACATCAACGAAGTGAAGGATCCCGACCTCGACGCCGCCCTGCTGGCGAGGGGGATTGCCGACCAGATCGAGAATCGGATCGCTTTCCGGCGCGCCATGAAGCGAGCGATCGCCTCAGCCCTCAAGGCCGGAGCCGAAGGCGTCCGCGTCGAGTGCAAGGGCCGTCTGGGTGGGGCAGAGATGGGTCGCCGTGAGTGGTACCGCGAAGGTCGGGTTCCCCTCCACACCTTCCGCGCCGACATCGATTACGGCACCGCTACGGCTCACACGACCGTGGGGACCATCGGCGTCAAGGTCTGGGTCTATCGGGGCGAGGTCGTTTCCCGAGGGCAGGTTTCCGGCGACCGGATCGCGGCCGAGGCCGATCTTGCAGTCGGCGGGCCGGCCCGGCGGACTCGCAAGAGCATCAAGTCCAGAGCCGAAGAAGCCGCAGGCTCCGACAGCAGACCAAGGCTGATCGAGGCAGGTGGCGGCAAGCGTCTGATCGAAGCAGGTGGCGGAAAGAAAGAAGGCGGTCGCCGCATCATCGAAGCCGGAGGTGGGCGTCGCCCCACCGCGGCCGAGGCCCAGGTGGAGTACGAGTCGGCACGCGAAGACGTGGTTCTGCCGGAAGTGCCCCCCTCGCCCGAGCAAAGCTCGGACGGTCCCCCCGCTTCGCAGGGGGACAACGCGGTCTCCTCGGACGAGCAAGTCTTGGACGCGCCCATCGCGGAGACCGACGCGACCACAGAGGCCGTTGATGCACCTCCCTCGGACGACATCTCCACCGACTCCACCGCAAGCGAGGAGGAGTAGGCGATGTTGATGCCCAAGAGGACCAAGCATCGCAAGATGCACCGCGGCCGCAGGTCCGGTGTCGCAAAGGGTGGAACCTCGGTGAACTTCGGGGAGTACGGCTTGCAGGCGCTCGAGGCTGGGTGGATCACCGCTCGCCAGATCGAGGCGGCTCGTGTCGCCATCACCAGAGCGGTGAAACGTGGCGGCAAGGTCTGGATCACGATCTTCCCGGACAAGCCGGTCACCCAGAAGCCTGCCGAGACCCGCATGGGATCCGGCAAGGGAAATCCCGAGTTTTGGGTTTCCGTGGTCAAGCCCGGGCGGGTCATGTTCGAACTGGCCGGTGTTCCCGAGGATCTCGCCCGCGAGGCGATGAGAAAGGCCGGCAACAAGCTGCCGATCCGGACCCGATTTGTTTCCCGGGAGGAGCTATGACCCCGACCGAGATCCGCGACATGTCGGACTCAGAGCTGGTGGATGCTTTGGGCACGGCAAAGACCGAGCACTTCAACCTGCGTTTCCAACTCGCAACCAATCAACTCGACAACAACTCCCGTATCCGCGAGGTGAAGAGGGACATCGCCCGAATCCTCACGGTGATGCGTGAGCGGGAGTCCCAGGAGTCGCTGACAGCGGCCGAGGAGCGTGCCTGATGACAGAAAACAGCACGAGAGGACGGCGCAAGGTCCGTGTTGGCGTGGTCGTATCCGACTCGCGCGACAAGACCGTGACCGTGGAGGTTCCCACGCAGATGAGCCATCCGCGTTACGACAAGGTCGTCCGTCGTAGCACCAAGTTCCATGCCCATGACGAGGCCAACGACGCCAAGGTCGGCGACACGGTCCGCATCATGGAAACCCGCCCCCTCTCCAAGCAGAAGAGATGGCGTGTGGTCGAGATCGTGGAGCGGGCCAGATGATCCAGCAGGAGTCCCGCCTCAAGGTGGCCGATAACACGGGCGCCCGCGAGTTGCTCTGTATCCGGGTCCTCGGAGGTTCGTCTCGGAGATACGCCGGAATCGGGGACATCATCGTGGGGACGGTCAAGGACGCCAACCCTGGTGGGTCGGTGAAGAAGGGCGAGGTCGTGAAGGCCGTCGTCGTGCGGACCAAGAAGGAATCACGTCGCTCTGATGGGACCTACATCCGCTTCGACGACAACGCCTGCGTGATCATCGACAACAACTCGCAGCCCCGTGGCACCCGCATTTTCGGCCCGGTGGCGAGAGAGCTCCGTGATCGGAAGTTCATGCGAATCGTCTCACTGGCCCCGGAGGTCTTGTGATGAAACTAAAAGAAGGGGACAAGGTGATGGTGATTGCCGGCAAGGACGCCGGTAAGGAGTCGCGTATCAGCCGGGTCTTTCCCAAGGACGACAAGATCCTCGTCGAGGGGGTCAACACCGCCAAGCGCCACACCAAGCCCAGGGGCCAGACCATGCAAGGCGGGATCATCGACAAGGACATGCCGATCGATGTCTCCAACGTCATGATTGTCTGCGAGAAATGTGGTCCCACCCGGATCGCCCACCATTTCGACGACAGGGGCACCAAGCATCGGGTCTGCGCGAAATGTGGAGGTGAGCTGTGAGCGACATCCCACGTTTGAAGACCCGTTACGCAGAAGAGATCGGGCCCCAGCTCAAGGAACAACTTGGTCTCGCCAACGTCATGGAGGTGCCACGTCTGGACAAGATCGTGGTCAACATGGGCGTGGGCGAGGCGGTTCAGGACAAGAAGGCCATTGATTCTGCGATGGATGAGCTGAGCCTCATCACCGGGCAGAAAGCCCGAATGAACCGGTCACGCAAGTCGATCGCCGGGTTCAAGGTGCGAGAGGGGATGCCCGTCGGCGCCTCGGTCACACTCCGCGGAGCCAGGATGTGGGAGTTCTTCGACCGGCTGCTCGCCGTCGCCATCCCCAGGATCCGTGACTTCCGAGGTCTCAATGCGACCTCTTTCGACGGCCGGGGCAATTACAGCTTCGGGGTCACCGAGCAGTTGATCTTTCCCGAGATCGACTTCGACCAGGTTTCATCGACACGGGGGATGGATATCACCATCTGCACCACCGCCACCAACGACGAGCACGCCAAGGCGCTGCTCGATGCCTACGGATTCCCGTTCCGCAAGGCAACCACGGGGGTTTGAAGGAGAAATGAATGGCTAAGAAATCTCTAGTTGTCAAGGCGGCCCGAGAGCCCAAGTTCAAGGTGCGTGGTTACAACCGCTGTCAGCGGTGTGGCCGCTCGCGCGCCTATCTGCGTGACTTCGGAATGTGTCGCATCTGTGTTCGCCAACTGGCCTCACAAGGCGAGTTGCCCGGTGTCAGAAAGGCGTCGTGGTAATGGTCAACGATCCAATCGCAGACATGCTGACCCGCATCCGCAACGCGGTCGCTGTCGGACATGAGCGGGTTGCCATGCCGGCATCGAAAATGAAGGTGGGCATCGCCCGGATCCTCCAGGACGAGGGCTTCATCGACCGCTTCGACGTCAAGGACAACGGGGCCGTTCCCGAGTTGGAGTTGGTTCTCCGTTACGGCGCCCGTCGTCAGCCTGCCATCGGCGGCATCAAGCGCATCTCCAAGCCGGGGCACCGTATCTACCGCGGGGCCAGCGAAATCCCGCGTGTTCTCGGTGGTCTCGGCGTTGCCGTGGTCTCGACCAGCCAGGGTTTGCTTCCCGATCGTGAAGCCCGTCGTCGCCGTCTTGGTGGCGAGATCGTGTGCGAGGTCTGGTGAGATGAGTCGTGTAGGGAAAATGCCGGTCACCGTGCCCTCTGGTGTCGATGTCGACATCAAGGGGACCAAGGTGATCGTCAAAGGCAGCCGGGGCGAGTTGTCCCGCGAGTTCACTGATCGGGTGAGCTTCCAGATGGAGGACGGCGTGGTGACTGTCGATCGTGAAGACGACACCCGCGAGTCGAGGGCCCTCCACGGTCTGTCGCGCGCCCTCCTCTCCAACATGGTGGTTGGGGTCTCGGAAGGTTTCAGCAAGGTCCTCGAGATCCAGGGTGTCGGTTATCGAGCCTCCCTCAAGGGCGAGGACATCGAGCTACTGGTGGGGTTCAGCCATCCAGTGGACATCCGGGCTCCGAAAGGAATCACGTTCGAGGTGCCCGAGCCAACCCGGATCGTGATCTCGGGGATCGACAAGGAACAGGTCGGACTGGTTGCCGCAAATATTCGGAAGATTCGGCCCCCTGAGCCATACAAGGGCAAGGGAATTCGTTATGCCGGCGAGCACGTGCGTCGCAAGGCTGGGAAGGCAGGTAAGTGATGAACGGATCCAGAAAGGATGCCCGCGATCGCCGCCACACCCGTGTCCGCAAACGCGTGCGGGGCACCGGGGAGCGCCCGCGTCTCGCGGTATTTCGCAGCAACCGCTACATCTATGCCCAGATCATCGACGATATTGCAGGTCGCACCCTTGCCTCGGCCTCCTCGCAGGAGACCGATCTCAGGAGCTCCACTTTGAACCTGTCGACTGCGGCCAAAGTGGGTGAGATGCTGGCGGGACGAGCCAAGGATGCCGGTGTCAGCGCTGTTGTCTTCGACCGCGGCGGATACAAGTACCACGGCAAGGTCAAGGCGCTCGCCGACGCCGCCCGCGAATCAGGATTGGAGTTCTGAAATGGCCCAGGAGCAAAACCAGTACGACGAACGGGTCATACAGATCAATCGTGTGGCCAAGGTGGTGAAGGGTGGTCGCCGCTTCAGCTTCACCGCCCTGGTGGTCGTTGGTGACGGAAATGGCAAGGTCGGGATCGGATATGGCAAGGCCAAAGAGGTCCCTGCAGCCATCCAGAAAGGCATGGAGAGCGCCCGGCGGGCCATGGTGAGCATTGCGATGGCCGGTCAGACAGTGGTCCACACCACGACTGGCGAGCACGGCGCCTCGAAGGTGTTGGTCAAACCGGCCGCGCCCGGAACCGGCGTCATCGCCGGTGGCGCGGTGCGCCAGATTCTCGAGGCGGCCGGCGTCAAGGACGCTTTGGCCAAGTCACTTGGCTCTCCCACCCATCTCAACGTTGCCAAGGCTGCGATGAACGCTCTCACCAACCAGCGTCGTCCGGATGAGGTGGCCCGTCTCCGTGGCAAGCAGGCAGAGGACATCGTGCCTCCCGGTCTGCTCGCCGCCTATCGAGGCACGGAATCGATCCGCGCCCATACGAAGTGAGTCCCGCGATGGCCACAAAGACAGTCAAGGTGACCCTGAAGAGGTCGGTCATCGGCGAGAAGCCGAAGACCAGGGCGACGGTGGAGTCACTTGGCCTGCGCAAGCTGAATCAAACCCGCGAGCACGAGGACACGGCGACCCTGCGCGGGATGCTGCACAAGGTTCGACATTTGGTGGAAGTGGAAGAGGGCTGAGGATGACTGACGAGAAGAAACAACTGAAGCTGCACGACCTCAAGCCCGCTCCTGGTTCCAAGAAGCAGCGGATTCGGGTTGGCCGCGGTGAAGGCGGACGGCGGGGCAAGACTGCCGGGCGTGGGACCAAGGGGCTCAAGGCTCGCAACACGTTGCGCCCGGGGTTCGAGGGTGGTCAGACCGCTTTGGCGATGCGACTGCCCAAACTCCCGGGATTCAAGAACCCGAACAAGGAAGAATTCGCGATCGTGAATGTGGCCACCCTCGACACCTTCGATGCGGGCAGCGAGGTGAATCCCGAGGAGCTGAGAAACCGCGGTCTGATCCGCCACAAGGGGCGGGTCAAGGTTCTGGCCCAGGGCGACATCGGAAAGGCGCTCACCGTCAAGGCCCACGCCTTCAGCGCGGCAGCTAAGAAGAAGATCGAAGACGCCGGAGGAACTGTGGAGATCATCTCGTGACCTCCGTACCAGGTACTGGGTACTTGGTACTTAGACCGGAATTTCTGATAGCAAGTACCGAATACCAAGTACCAAGTACCTAAGAAATGCTCACCATTTATCGCAACATGTTCAAGGTCCCGGACCTCCGGGCCAAGATCTTCTTCACACTGGCGATGTTCGGTGTCTACCGCCTGGGATGCACCATTCCGGTTCCCGGCATCGATCTACAGGCTGTCGAGCTTTTCCAACAGCAGCAGGAGGCGGGCGGGATCTACGGTCTCCTCAACCTGTTCTCGGGCGGGGCCTTGAAGTCTTTCTCCGTGTTCGCCCTTGGGATCATTCCCTACATCACGGCCTCCATCATCCTCCAACTGCTCACGGTGGTGATCCCCAAGTTGCAGGCTCTCCAGGATGAAGGTGAGTCTGGTCGCAAGGTGATCACCCAGTGGACCCGTTACCTGACGGTGATCCTTGCCCTGATCCAATCAACCAGCTTTACCTACCTGTTCCATGTCGGGCGGTTCACCAATGGCATCGACCTGATCCCGAACTACTCGACCGGCAGGGTGATCCTGGTGGTGTTGACCATGACTGCCGGCACGGCGATGGTGATGTGGCTCGGCGAGTTGATCACCCAACGTGGAGTCGGCAACGGGATGTCGCTCATCATCTTTGTGTCGATCCTCAGCCAGTTCCCCTTCGAATTCGCCCAGATCTGGGGTCAGACCATCCCTGGCGGCCAGTACATCCGGTTTGCGGTGGTGATCCTGGTGTTCCTGGTCATGATCGGCTCCATCATCTATGTCGACCAGGCCCAGCGTCGGATCCCGATCCAGTTCGCAAAGCGGGTGCGTGGACGTCGGGTGATGGGAGGCCAGTCGACCTACATACCCTTGAAGGTGAACACCGCGGGTGTGATCCCCGTCATCTTCGCCACCTCGGTGCTCCTCATACCGTCGCTCATCATCACCGCCATCCCCTCGGATGCAGCCTGGGTGCAGTCGATCTACAACTGGATCAACGGGAACCTTGGCGGCGGTCGGGGAGGTGGCGTCAGCTGGTGGTACATCTTGATCCTCTTCTGTCTGATCATCTTCTTCACCTACTTCTATACGGCGATCCAGTTCGACCCTGAGAAGCAGGCGGAGATGATCCAGCGTCAGGGTGGTTTCGTCCCCGGGGTGCGCCCGGGTCGGCAGACTTCGAAGCACCTTGCATTCATCCTGAACCGGATCACCCTGCCGGGATCGATCTTCCTGGCGACGATCGCCATCCTCCCCGCCATCGCCGGGGCAGTTTGGAACATCTCTATCGCCTTCTCCGGGGTCTCGATCCTGATCGTCGTCGGCGTGGCCCTGGAGACGATGAAGCAAATCGAATCCCAGCTCACAATGCGGAACTACGAGGGGATTTTGACCTGATGAATCAGGTCAAAATCCGTACTTGGTACTTGGTATTTGGTACTTGGAAGTCGCAATACCCAGTACCCAGTACCCAGTACCGTTTCACGTCGACGGAGCCGGCGTGAAACTGCTTTTCATTGGCCCTCCCGGGGCCGGCAAGGGCACGCAGGCCAGTCGGGTGGCAGCGACGCTGGCCGTGCCTCATATCTCCACAGGTGAGATGTTTCGGGAGCAAGCCAAGGCTGGAACCGACCTCGGTCTGAAAGCTCAGGCGATCATGGCTTCCGGTGAATATGTGCCCGACGAGCTGACCGTGGCCATGCTCGAAGAGCGTTTGGCCCAAGCTGACGCCACAGCCGGTTTCATCCTCGACGGCTTTCCCCGAACCGCCGGACAGGTGGCCGCCCTCGATGCCCTCATCGGCGAGGACGGTTTGGATGGTGTTGTGGTCTTCGAAGTCGACGATGAGGAGCTCATGCACCGTCTTATGACGCGGGGCCGGGGCGACGACACCGAAGAGACCATCAGGAACCGGTTCCGGGTCTTTCACGATCAAACCGCCCCGCTTCTCGCGATCTACGGAGGCCGGGGCCTGCTGATCTCCGTTGACGGGAAGGGTGACATCGACGAGGTGACCGGGCGAATCCTCGCCGCCCTAGAGAGATGATCACGATCAAGAGCAGGCGCGAGTTCGCCAAGATGCAAATAGCCGGCGCCACGGTGGCCGCCGTCCTCGAGGCCGTGAAGGAGGCTGCGGCCCCAGGGGTGAGGCTGCTCGAGCTCGACGAGATTGGCGCCCGGATCATCTCGGATCGGGGCTGCACACCTTCGTTCCTCGGGTACAACGGCTATCCGAGGAATCTCTGTCTTTCGCCAAACGACGTCATCGTGCATGGGATCCCGACGGACTATCGGCTCAAGGAAGGCGACATCCTGTCGGTCGACGCCGGCGCGATCTTCGAGGGCTTCCACGGCGACGCCGCGTTCACCATGGCGATCGGCGCAATCGAGCCGGCCGCACAGAATTTGATCGAGATCACTGAGCAGGCCTTGTGGGCGGGGATTGGAACAGTTCACAAGGGCAATCACGTTGGCGACATTGGAGCGGCGGTGGCCGCGGTCGGCGAGGCACATGGCTTCGGGATAGTCGAGGAGTACGTCGGCCATGGAATCGGCCGACAGATGCACGAGGAGCCCCAGGTTCCCAATTACGGGACGCCGGGTCGCGGGTTGAAGCTTCGCACCGGGATGGCGTTGTGCATCGAGCCGATGTTCAACCTGGGAACCCGGCACACGAGGGTCGACGCCGACGGCTGGACGGTTCGGACCGAAGACGGGTCACTTTCAGCCCACTTCGAGCACACCGTTTGTGTGACTCCGGACGGAGTTCAGGTGTTCACGGCGGCTCAGGAGCCGCTGATTGTCCAATTTGAGCAGAGTGCAACCCGTGGTTAGCATTAGGTCGTCTACCCGACCTGTTTCCAACGGGTTCGTAGATGCCCAGGACACACAGTCCCTTTTTCCCGATTCGCAGGGCAGGGGTTGGTTTGTGGACTGGGAAACACTCGCGCACGTCCCGGCGGTCAAACCCGGGCCTGGGGCCGTTCCCACGGATCCCCACTGCGAGACACCGAAGTTTTGGAGTTGATGATGAAGGTTCGACCTTCCACCAAGAAGATGTGCGAGAAATGCCGGGTCATTCGGCGTCGCGGTCGCGTCTGGGTCATCTGCCCCAACCCACGTCACAAGCAACGTCAAGGGTGATCTGAGTGGCACGTATCGCAGGAGTCGACCTCCCGAGGGACAAGCGACTGGAAATTGGCCTGACCTACATCTATGGGATCGGTCTCACGCGCGCCCAGAAGATCTGCGCCGACACCGAGGTCGACCCTGACACCCGGATCCGCCAGCTCACCGATGACGAAGTGACTCGAATCCGTCGCTATATCGAGGCCGCCTTCCAGGTCGAAGGAGACCTGCGCCGCGAGGTCCAACAGAACATCAAGAGGAAGATCGAGATCGGCAGTTATCAGGGAATCCGGCATCGTCGCGGATTGCCAGTGCGCGGTCAGCGGACACACACCAATGCCAGGAGCCGCAAGGGGCGTCGAGTCGCCATCGCCGGCAAGAAAAAAGTGACGAAGTAGGAGTCTTTAGGTGGCCAAGCAGCAAGGAGCAAAGCGGGTACGGAGGCGAGAGCGAAAGAACATCTCGCACGGCCAGGCCCATATCAAGGCCAGCTTCAACAACACGATCATCAACATCACCGACCAGACCGGGGCATCCGTCGCTTGGACCTCCGGTGGCTCGGTCGGGTTCAAGGGTTCCAGGAAGTCGACTCCCTACGCGGCCCAGGTGGCGGCCGAAGAGGCCGCACGTCGGGCAGGGGAGCACGGGATTCGCAAGCTGGACGTGATCGTCAGCGGCACTGGCTCCGGCCGCGACACGGCTGTACGCACGCTGCAGAACATGGGCATGGAAGTCACCTGGGTTCGGGACGTGACTCCGATCCCGCACAACGGTTGTCGCCCCAAGAAGCGCAGGCGCGGCTAATGGGTCGCTACACAGGTCCCCGTCACAAGGCGTGCCGCCGGGCCCGAACCCCGCTCTGCCAGTCGAAGCGTTGCCCGGTCGACCGCCGCCCTTATCCGCCTGGTGAGCACGGCCGCGGTCGCATCCGGGAGAGCGACTATCTGATCCAGCTGCGCGAGAAGCAGAAGCTTCGCTCGATGTACGGCGTCCTGGAGCGTCAGTTCCGTCGCTATTACGAAGAGGCCGCTCGTCGCCCCGGCATCACCGGCGAGAACCTGCTCCGTCTGTTGGAGCAGCGTCTCGACAACGTCGTCTGGCGCTCCGGTCTCGCCGCAACCCGTCCCCAGGCCCGCCAGCTCGTCAATCACGGGCATTTCCGGGTCAATGGGAGGAAGGTCGATATCGCTTCCTATCAAGTCCGGCCGGGTGACGTCGTCACCATCAAGGATGCGAGCAGGGACAGCATCGTCATCCAGCACGCCGTGGACACCCAGGGCCGCGAGGCTCCGGCCTGGCTCTCGGTCGACCTCGGTGAGCGGAAGGTGGCCGTGATGGATCAGCCCAGACGGGACCAGATCGACACGGACATAAATGAACAGTTGATCGTCGAGCTCTACTCGAAGTGAGGTAATCCTTTGTTGATCGTTCAGCGCCCCCAGATCGAAGAGGAATCGATCTCAGACATCAGATCCAAGATCGTGGTCGAACCGTTGGAGCCAGGGTTTGGCTATACCCTGGGCAACACCCTTCGTCGCACGCTCCTTTCGCGGATTCCTGGTGCCGCAGTCACCTCGATCCGGATCGAGGGAGTCGAGCATGAGTTCTCGACCATCCCCGGCGTCGTCGAGGACGTCGTCGACATCATCCTCAACATCAAGCGGGTGGTGGTTCGGATGCACGGGACCGACACCGAAGTGATCCATCTCACCGCCAAGGGTGCGGGAGAGGTCAAGGCCGGTGATATCCGCCTTCCCGCTGGTGTCGAGATCGTCAACCCAGAGATGCACATCGCGACCATGAGCGCCAGCGGCCGTCTCGAGATGGAGCTGACCGTTGCTCCGGGTGTGGGCTACCGCAGCGCCGACTCGAACAAGGGCTCGGTCTCCACGATCGGCGTCATCCCTGTCGACTCGATCTTCTCCCCGGTCCGCAAGGTCTCCTATCGGGTGGAGAACACCCAGGTGGGGCAGATGACCAACTTCGACCGGTTGGTGCTCGATGTCGAGACCAACGGTGCCATCGATCCCGGTGAGGCCGTTTCCTCTGCTGGCAAGACACTGCGCGAGCTTATGGGTCTTTTCGCCGACATCGGTGAGGGCCAAGGTCTCGAGTTGGGCGATGTCCAGACCGAGCACGCCGGCTTCCCCGAGAAAGAGCTGCCGATCGAGGCACTCGATCTCTCCGAGCGCCCACGCAACTGCCTGCGTCGCGCCCAGATCAAGACGGTTGGCGAGTTGATCGAGCGGACATCCGATGATCTGCTGAACATCACCAACTTCGGGCAGAAAAGCCTCGAAGAAGTGACCGCCAAGCTCGACGAGCTCGGGCTGAGTCTGGCAGACGCCACCGGCGGTTCCTGATGCCCCGTCCCCGCAAGGGCCCCCGGCTCGGAGGCTCTCCCTCTCACGAGCGCAAGCTGCTCGCCAACCTGGCGACCGACCTTTTCATGCACGAGAAGGTGACCACCACCCTGCCCCGGGCCAAGGCGGTGCGGCCGCTTGCTGAGAAGCTCATCACCACGGCCCGCAAGGGTGACCTGCATTCCAAGCGAACTGTTCTGCGCACCATTCGGAGTCGCCAGGCAATGTCGAGACTGTTCGACGACATCGCTCCCCGTTATGCGGATCGGGCGGGTGGCTACACCCGGATCACGAAGCTGGGACCGCGTCGTGGAGATGGCGCCGAAGAGGCGATAATCGAACTGGTTTAGGCGGCTTCGCCGCCGTACCTGGTACTCGGTACCTGGTACTCGGACGGGAGTCCTTCGTGTTGATGCCGGTAATTACCGGGCGAGCATCCCGAAGAGGATGCCAATGACGACGAGAACGCCCCCGGTGATCAGGACCTGAGTCGGAGTCACCTTCGCCTTAAGCAGCCGGGCTGCCAGAACCACGTCCAGCATCGTCACGCCACCCAGCACCAACAGGATCAGCCCAGCGACGAGGAGCAGGGTCGAGACCAGGGCCGGAACGAGGACGGCCACCACCAGTGCGGCAATCACCACCAGCGATCCGCCTCTGGTGAACATCCAGCTGGGGAGGCGCTTGCCGAACGTGTTCTCCGCCCGCTCCAGAGCGCGGTCGATTGCGCCGGGTTGCTTGGGTGCCTTTGGTTCCTTGGCAGCAGCTTGATCTGCGGGTTTTGACACGGGACTCGGCGCCTTGCCGGCCCTGTCCACATTGGTAGTGGCCGGCGTGCCTTCGGGGCGGGTGGTCGATCCGTTGGGCGGAGAGTGCTTCGAGGATTTGGACAGCGTCGGCAGCTTGAAAGGCTTGGGCAAAGAGACCACGGACTTCTTGCCGTTCATTCCCGCTGCCTCTTCAAAGGCCGCGCTCTCGCTGAATTGGAGGATCAGTTCCTCGCCTTCGGCCGAGACATGAACACCTTCCGGTCCTGGGGTGAGGTTGATGTCGTCCAACGCCCAGTTGCCGATTACGTGATCACCGGATGCCACCCGCAGGCGACCCTCGTCGATGTCGACGGTGGCCGGAAGCGAACTGGTGTCGCCCGGGACCTTCAGGGAAGCACTGAATTGACCCATAGGGCCATTTATCGGCAGATTCCGACCCGACTTGCGCGGAAAACCCTCAGTTAGAAGTCACCGTGGCAACAGAAAATACGGCGAAGAAAAGTATGAGGCCGATGATGCCGACGCCCAACAGCACCGTGGCGACTATCCCCAATATCTTGGCCGCATTCGCGGTGCCACGGTTCTCAGGGGGCCGTCGCCCGGCGTCGATGGCCTGCATCTCTTTGCTTCCCATCGACCAGGCGAATGGGCCGAGAAATTGGCACAGGACGACTCCCAGGATTCCGAGCACCAGTGCGGTGGTGGCCTGACTCGCTTCCGGGTATGGGGCTTGGGTCATACTGCGATTATCGCACGCCGCTCGTAGGCGGTGCGGTCGAAACTGCACGCGGCTGTAGCCTGACCTGCGTGACCCAGCCGCGCTACCTCGATTTCGAGAGGCCCGAATGGTCAGCCTTGCGGGCCAATACCCCCCTGACCTTGACCGAGGACGACATCGAAAAGATCAGGGGAATCAATGTCCTATTGGACATGGACATGGTCGAGGACACTTATCTCCCGCTCTCCAGGTTGCTCAACCTCCATGTGCAGGGCAGTCATCAACTGGCCTCTGTGACCGACACCTTCCTCGGCGCGCCTCCGACGCCGATCCCATTTGTGATCGGGGTGGCCGGCTCGGTTGCGGTGGGAAAGTCGACCACCTCCCGCGTTCTTCAAGAGCTTCTCGCCCGCTGGCCCCAGCATCCACGTGTCGAGTTGGTGACCACAGATGGCTTCCTCTTCCCGAACCGGGTCTTGCAAGAGCGTGGCCTAATGGATCGAAAAGGGTTTCCCGAGAGCTTCGACCGACGGGCACTCCTCGACTTCGTTGCTCGGGCCAAATCCGGGGACGACCACCTGGAGACGCCGGTGTATTCCCACATCGCCTACGACATCGTCCCGGACGAGGTTCGGGTGCTGATGCGACCGGACATCTTGATCGTGGAGGGGCTCAACGTCCTGCAGGCAGGGGATGTCGGGGCCTTCGTATCCGACTATTTCGACTTCTCGATCTTCGTTGATGCTGACACGGCTCATATCCGCAAGTGGTACGTGGAACGCTTCCTGACGCTCCGCGACACGGCCTTCACACAGAGCAACGCCTACTTCCGTCGTTACGCCGGGTTGTCCGACGAAGAGGCCGCCGGCGTCGCTCTCGACATTTGGGAGCGGATCAACGAGGTCAACCTCGTCGAGAACATCCTTCCCACCCGGGACCGGGCCTCTCTGATCCTGGAGAAGGCCGAGGACCACTCCGTGCAATTGGTGCGGCTTCGCCGGTAACTGCTGATATGGCGGGGAGCGGTACCCTCGTGCTGCTGTGATCAAGATGTTCTCCCGTGCGGGCCGGGCCACTCTCCTCGACCGCAAGCCGTTCACCGAGGCGTTCTTCGACGGCGATGCCCCCGCAGACTCGGCGATCCTCGTTTCGATCGTGGCCGCCGTGGGCTATGTCGGGACGCTGCTCTGGCTCGGGGTTCTGGGGGCGTTCTCAATCGGTCACCTGTTTCAGGTGGTGATCGCAGGCGTCGTGTCCTGGTTGGTGCTCGGCTTCGCCACCTGGTTCGTCGCCAACCGCTTGTTCGGGGCTTCCTCCCGCCCGCAGACCATGATCGGCGTCCAGGGGCTTGCCGTTCTTCCTCTGGTATTGGAGGCCTTCGGTTCGGTGGCCGGCGGGATCGGCCTGGTCTGGTACCTCGTGATCCTGGTGGTGGCCACCCGAGAGGCGACGGATCTCAGCATGCGTAATGCCGCGGTGTCGGTCCTCATCGGGTTCGCGGTAGCCGTGGTGTTCAGGGCTCTGTTGGGAGTGCCGTTTGCAGTGCTCAGCGCCCTGTTCTGATGCCGGTCTATCGCCTCGACTTCGCCTACGACGGCACTGATTTCCGCGGCTATGCCCGCCAAAATGGCCAGAGGACCATCCAGGGCGAGCTAGAGGGTGCCTTGGGAACATTGCTCGGTGCTGTGCCATCGACGGCGGTCGCAGGAAGGACAGATGCCGGGGTCCACGCCCGCCGTCAGGTGGTGTCATTCGAGACGGACCAGGAGATCGATGGCATGCAGCTGGCGCGGTCTCTGAACGGGATCCTGGGCCCGGAAATGGCAGTTTCCGAGGTGACCCGAGCGGGCGGCGGGTTCAATGCTCGCTTCTCGGCAACGTTTCGCCGTTATCGCTACCAGATATCAACGGCCGCAGCCGGCGACCCGCTAGAGCGCCACCACGTGTGGCACGTCGGCCGCCAGTTGGATATTGCGGCGATGCAGGCCGTCGCCAAGGCTGTCGTAGGGGAGCACGACTTCAGCGCCTTCTGCAGATCGGTGGAGGGCAAGAGCAACGTCCGTCGTGTCGAGGAGGCGCATTGGGATGAGGATGATGATCTGCTCACCTTCTGGATCCAGGCCAATGCTTTCTGCCACCAGATGGTCAGGTCGGTGGTCGGTTTCGCATACGACGTCGCTCGGGGATTCACCAGCGCCGAAGCGATCTTCGAGATCGTCGATTCCGGTGATCGAGGCCGGGTGGTCACCGTGGCCCCGCCTCACGGGCTCACTCTTTGGGAGGTCGGCTATTGAGGCAAGCTAGGGGACAACCTCTTTGTGTCCCCTCTTCCTGAGGGGGGACCGGCGCAGCCTCAGGCTGCGCCGATGGGGGGTTAGATCCGACCCGGATCGAGCCCGCGAGACGAGACCCTTTGGCCAAGGGTCATGAGCCCCCTGCCGATGGCGTCGAATACCGGGTTGCGCGGCGGCTCCGCGTCGATCGACGGTTGACGGAGACGGGCACGCTCGACGGCGAACTTCGATGGCTGTGGTTTTCCAACAGATCGCATAACGACTCTCTGTAACACTTTGGTCCTCCTGGTCATCGGCCCGTAGCGGCCGTATACGCAATTGGACAGCGTCAGGAACAGGGTGACTATGGGGACCGTTCCCTGGGGGAATACCCCTACGCGGGGTTCAGCCGGTGGCTGCCGTGAGTGCGCTGCCGATGCGAGCCGCGTGATCGGCGTCCCTGGTCTCGACGGAGAGCTCGATCTCCACCGTGCCGAAGGGGAGGCTGGACCCCTCCCGGTGGTGTACCACATGGACGAGGTTGCCCCCGTTCTCGGCGATCACCCCCAGGATTCGGAACAGGTTGCCCGGCTGATCCGGCACGAGGACCTTGAACTTGGCGAATCGACCGGAGGCCTCGAGGCCATGACGCACCGCCTTGCCCAAGAGCATCAGGTCGATGTTGCCTCCCGACAGCACGATGCAGATGGGGTCGGGGGCGTCGTCTGGGATCAGCTTCTCCATCAGGGCTGCCACCCCCACCGCCCCGGCCGCCTCCACCATGAGTTTGGATCTCTCCAGGATGTGGGTCAGGGCCGAAGTCGTTTGGGCGTCGTTCACCACCAGGAAGTCGTCGACGTACTGCTCAGCGATCTCCCACACCAGGTCCGAGGGGACTGACACCGCGATCCCGTCCGCCACTGTGGGCTGTCCCCTGGGAAAGTCGCGCACCACCTCACCTTTGCGGCGACTCTCCGCATAAACGGCGGCGGCCTCGATCTCCACGCCCAACACTTTGACCGTCGGTTTCAGTGATCGGAGCCCGACCGCGCTGCCTGAGAGCAGCCCGCCACCACCGGTCGGGATCACGACCGTGCCCACATCCGGCAGCTGTTCGAAGATCTCAACGCCCAGAGTCCCCTGCCCGGCGATGATCAGTGGATCGTCATAGGGATGAACCAGCCGCGCACCCGAGCTGGCCGCGTACTCGGTGGCAACTTCGATGGCATCTGCCAATGAGTTCCCGGCGAGCTCGACAATGGCCCCGTAATCCTGAGTCGCCTTGATCTTGGGTATGGCTGCCCCTTCGGGCATGAAGACCGTGCATTTGGACCCGGAGAATGCTGCGGCGAGGGCGACACCTTGGGCATGGTTGCCGGCTGAGGCCGCAACCACGGCCTGACCGCCGAGCCTGGTCAGGACATTCAGTGCGCCGCGGATCTTGAACGAACCGGCACGCTGCATGCACTCGGCCTTGAGATACACATCTCGCCCGGTGAGACGGCTGAAAGACTGCGACCACACCAGGGGGGTCTCGGTGACCCGTCCCTCGAATCTGGAACGGGCCTCTTGGATGTCTTCGAGCGTGATCATCGCGATTGGCCTAGTCGTTGGCTCCGGCGTAGCATATGCCCGCTCCCCAAGCGGGAGCCGTTTCCCAACGTCCCGGTATCTTTCGACCTGCCGAGGCGCATTTCAGATGACAATGAACAAGACCTATTCGCCCAAACCTGGTGACATCAATCGTGTTTGGCATGTCGTAGACGCCACCGATCTTCCGCTCGGCCGTCTCGCCTCGGAGGTCGCCACCATTCTTCGGGGCAAGCACAAGCCAACCTATGCGCCCCATGTCGACGGCGGCGATTTCGTGATAGTGGTCAATGCCGAGAAGGTCGCTGTGACCTCGAACAAGAGCCAGACCAAGATCTACTACCGCCACTCCGGGTTTCCAGGTGGCATCAAGGCGGAGACCTTTGAGAATCTGCGCGAGCGCCGACCCGAGGCCATCATCGAGCGGGCGGTGACGGGCATGCTCCCCAAGAACAAGTTGGGTCGCCAGATGGCACGAAAACTGAAGGTTTACGCGGGGCCCAATCACCCTCACGTTGCCCAGAGCCCGCAAACACTGGAGCTCGACATTCGAAAGGTAGATCTCTGATGCCGAAGCCACTCGTACAGGCCACAGGTCGCCGCAAGGCATCGGTCGCCAGAGTGCGACTCCGCGATGGTTCGGGTCAGGTGACACTCAATGGGCGTCAACTCGAGGACTACTTCCCGACAATGGCTTCCAGGATGCGGGTGATGGAGCCTCTCCAGATCACGACGACTCAGGGTCGTTACGACATCGATGCCACCTTGGAAGGCGGCGGGATCTCTGGTCAGGTCGACGCACTCCGGCTGGGCATTGCCCGGGCTCTCATTGTGCTCGACCCCGAGCTCCGGCCGATGTTGAAGAAAGCCGGCATGCTGACCCGTGACGCACGAGTCGTTGAGCGCAAGAAGTACGGCCTCCGCAAAGCGCGTCGGGCCCCTCAGTACACGAAGCGCTGACGTTGGCGGATCTCCGTCGTCTCCTCGACGATGGGAAGCCCATCTTCGGAACCGATGGTGTTCGAGGTGCCGCCGGATCCGAGCTCACACCTGAGCTGGCCCTCGCTATCGGCCGTGCGGCAGGGTCATATCTCCGCGGCGGACCGGTCGTTGTCGGCAGAGACACACGTCGATCCGGCGAGATGCTCTCTTCGGCGCTCCAATCAGGGTTTCACGCAGTGGGCATCGACACGATTGACGTTGGAGTCCTCCCCAGCGGTGGGATCAGTTATCTGACCGCAACGTCGGGGGCAACGATGGGAGCCGTCGTCTCCGCCTCGCATAACCCTGCGGAGGACAACGGCATCAAGCTCCTCGCTGCCCGTGGCACCAAGCTGTCGGACGAAGTGGAACGCGAGCTCGAAGACCGACTCCGATCTTCGGGGACTCGCTCTGCCCTAGGCGGTGGAATCGGCACCCGGTTTCCTGACGCGGATGCCCTCGAGTCTTATGTCGCCCATCTTGAAGCTGTCTCCCGTTACAAGCTGGCCGGTCTGGGTCTGGCCCTCGACTGCGCCAATGGAGCGGCGTTCAAGGCCGCCCCCATGCTCTTCAAGGGACTCGGCGCTGACCTTCGGGTCTTCAACGACGAGCCCGATGGGAACAACATCAACAGAGGGTGTGGCGCTACTCACCCGGAGTTTCTCGCCGAGCATTCGGCAGGCAGGATCGGGCTCTCCTTTGACGGCGACGCCGATCGCCTGATCGCCGTCGACGAGGACGGTCGGGTCGCCAACGGCGACGTGATCATGGCAATCGTGGCCCGCCATCTCAAGGCGCAAGGGAAGCTCACCAGGAACCTCGTCGTAGCCACCGTGATGTCGAATCTCGGGTTCCGGAAGTCGATGGCAGAGGCCGAAATCGAGATCATCGAGACCAAGGTCGGTGACCGGTACGTGATGGAGGCCCTGATTGAGAGTGAGGGTTTGTTGGGTGGCGAGCAGTCCGGGCATGTGATCTTCCTCGACCAAGGTCAGACCGGCGACGGGTTGCTCACCGGCGTCCGGCTCCTCGATGTCGTCGCCGGCACCGGCAAGGAATTGCGCGAGCTTCGGGCGGAGGCGATTGTCGAGTATCCGCAGATCCTGACCAGCGTCAGAGTGGATCGTGCTGTTGATCTCGACTCGGCGATGGAGTATTGGGAGCAGGTTCGGGTCGTAGAGGATGAGCTGGGCGGGGAGGGTCGGGTTCTGGTTCGGGCGTCAGGGACGGAGCCAGTGATCCGGATCATGGTTGAAGCCTCTTCCGAAGACGCCGCGAGGCATTACGCTGATCGTCTGCTGGCAATGACCGAGATCTCGTTCGGAAAGGGGTGACCACCGGCATAACGTCAACAAGAGCGTGCGAATAGACAAAGCGCCAGGCCTCGCTGCGGCGAGGTGACGAGGAGGAAGGTCATCGAAAGATTCGGCGGATGCCTTCCCGGCCAGCTCAGGTCGTAAGGGATGAGGAGAAAACCCGGGAGAGATCTCGGAACAGAAACTCACCTATGAGCGCCGGTCACCGGCTCCCTCGCACGCCATCCACCACACCTGAAATTGTGTCGATCAGGGTCGTATTTGATCCCTGACGCCCGCAATTTCGACGATTGAAGGAACTGATATGTGCGGAATTGTCGGATACGTCGGCCCTCGCCCGGTGCTCGATGTCTTGATGCCCGGTCTCGCCCGACTCGAGTATCGGGGCTACGACTCGGCGGGGGTGGCCCTCAATTACGGAGACTCGATCACTGTGCTCAAACAGGCCGGGAGAATCGCCGATCTCCAACATCTGGTGGATCGGGAGCCGCCGACCGAGGCCCACACCGGGATCGGTCACACCCGCTGGGCCACTCATGGCGCTCCGAATACGGGCAATGCCCATCCCCATCTCGACTGCCGTCGGGAGGTGGTCGTCGTCCACAACGGGATCATCGAGAACTGGATGGAGCTCAAGGACAAACTGGTGGAAGCGGGTCACGTCTTCGAAAGCGATACCGACACCGAGGTCGTGGCTCACATGATCGAAGATATGTCCGACCTCTCCTTGGCCGACGCGGTTCGTCACGTGATGAACGAGGCCGACGGCGCCCTGGCCCTGGTGGTCATGCGCCGTTCGGAGCCGGACGTCCTGGTCGGGGCGCGCCGGGGCTCGCCCCTTGTGGTCGGCCGCGGCGTGGGCGAGAACTTTCTCGCCTCCGACATCCCAGCGTTCCTCGAGCACACCCGTGAGATGGTTGTCATCGAGGACGACCGGGTCGTTGAGATCCGGCCCGACTCGATCTTGCTGTCCGACCTCGAAGGCAACAACCTCGAGTTGGACCAGAGGACGGTCGAATGGGACCTGGAAGCGGCAGAAAAGGGCGGCTTCGCAACCTTCATGCTCAAGGAGATCTTCGAACAGCCCCACGCCATCATCGACACCCTCGCGGGCCGGGTGATGGCGCCGGGGAGGATCGTGCTCGACGAGTTGAAGATCGAGAACCGCCGGTTACGGGAAGTCGACAAGGTCTTCGTGGTCGCCTGCGGGACCTCGTATCACGCCGCGATGATGGCCAAGTACGCCATCGAGCGCTGGACCCGGCTCCCGGTGGAGATCGACATCGCATCGGAGTTTCGATACCGGGACCCGGTCCTGGGTGACAACTCCCTGGTGATCGGGATCAGTCAGTCCGGGGAGACGATCGACACTCTCGCCGCGATCCGTTACGCCCGTGCTCAGGGCTCGACCGTGATCGGGGTTTCGAACGTCGTCGAGTCCGCTCTGGCCCGAGAGGCCGACGCCGTTCTCTACACACGGGCGGGACCCGAGATCGGGGTGGCCGCCACCAAGACCTTCACGACCCAGCTCGTTGCCATGCAACTGCTCGGCCTATACCTGGCCCAGGTACGGGGGACCCTCGATCCTGGTGCGATCGAGATCCAGGTCAAGGAGATGTTGCGGCTGCCCGAGCAGGTCGAGAAGGTGCTGGCCGGTGCGGATGACATCGCCCGGCTCACCGAGACGTGGGCCGAGACGCGGGACTTCTTTTTCCTCGGCCGGTCGGGCGATTTCCCGGTGGCGATGGAAGGGGCTTTGAAGCTCAAGGAGATCGCCTACGTGCGGGCCGAGGGTTACGCCGCCGGTGAGATGAAACACGGGCCGATCGCATTGATCGAGCCGGGGGTTGTGGTGGTCGGCATTGCCACCGACAGTCACGTACGCACCAAGACTCTGTCCAACATGGAGGAGATGAGGGCGCGGGGAGCCACGATCGTGTTGGTCGCCGAGGAGGGTGACGACGTGGGGCATGTCGCCGATCACGTCATCCGTGTGCCAGCGGGGCCCGATCTGTTGTGCACCGTGACGGCGGTGGTCCCGCTCCAACTGCTTGCCTACTACCTGGCGACGGCTCGGGGCATGGACGTGGACAAGCCGCGCAACCTGGCCAAAACAGTCACGGTCGAATGACTTCGTCATTCGACCGTGACTGGTACTCGGTACTCGGTACCAGGTACTGCGATCCAGTATGGGTTAGACCTCGAGGGTTGCTTCGACATCGAACTCGAGTTTGAACTTCTCGGACACCAGGACTCCGCCTCCTTCGAGAGGCACGTTCCAGGTGAGCCCCCAGTCCTTGCGCTCGATCTCCCCGACCGCGGAAAAAGCGGCCTTAGTGTTGCCGTAGGGGTCGGTGGCGGTGCCCTCGTAGGTCATGTGGAAGGTCACCGGCCGGCTGATGTTGCGGATCGTCAGGTCCCCGGTGAGGTTCCAGTCCTTGCCACTTGGGACGAGGCCGGTCGAGGCGAACGTGATGAGGGGATACTGCTCGGCATCGAGGAAATCGGGGGAGCGAAGGTGGTTGTCCCGATCCGGGGTCCCGGTCGTGACCGAAGCTGCTTTGGCTTCGAACTGGACGCTGGACGCCGCAGGGTCTTCGGCCACCACGATGGTCCCGTCGAATTCCGTGAATGTGCCACGAACCTTTGCCACCATCAGATGACGGGCCGTGATCCGCAGATCGCTGTGGGACTGGTCGATCTCCCAGGTCCCGGCTCCGGGAACGTTGGTCTTCCTGGCCATGTCGGTGATTGTCATCGAACTTCCTTCTGTAGAAGAGATTGTTGAACTGTCAACCACACGGTACAGGAATCTACTTGAATTGTCAATTATTCGAGTTTCAACCACCTGGCCGCTATCATGGCGACATGAGCACAGCAGCTCCCGAGACTCTTCTCGGCCAGGAACAGACCACCTGGCAGGCCTATTTCGAGGCGACCAGGCTCCTGTTCGAAGAGCTCGATCGCCGTGTGAATCAGGACGCCGGAATCTCCCTCGCCGATTTCGGCCTGCTCGCACGCTTGGCCGAAGCCGATGAATTTGGGATGCGAATGAGCGATCTCGCAGATTCCACTGTGTCCTCGCGAAGCCGGATATCACATGCGGTGGATCGACTCGAGACACTCGGGTTGGTCGAGCGGCGGGCATGTCCCACAGACCGCAGAGGCAGCTACGCGTCCTTGACCGGGTCCGGACGGGAGAAGTTGGCCCAAGCGCTGCCCGGGCACGCAGAAACGGTCCGACGTCATCTGCTCGACCAACTGAGCGAGGAAGAGGTAGACGGCTTCCGAACTTCAATGGCGGCGGTGAAAAAGTCCTTGCAGGAGGTCGATCCTGCCCCGGTAGCCTGACGACGTGCGCATCCTCGGTCTGGGAGTAGATCTCGCCGACATCGATCGCGTCGAGGGACTGCTGGCCCGGTATCCGAGGTTCGCCGAGCGGTGCTTCACCGATCATGAACGGGAATACGCCTTTCGCTTCTCCAACCCGGCGCGTCGCCTTGCGGCGCGTTTTGCAGGCAAAGAGGCGGTCATGAAGTCGCTCGGCACTGGCTGGCGCCGTGTTCGCTGGCAGGACATCGAAATCACAGGTGGCGGCAAGCCGACCGTACGAATGACGGGTACGGCGGCGAAGCGCGCCGATCTGCTCGGCGTCACCGAAGTTCTGGTGACTATCACCCACACCAACACCTCGGCACTGGTGATGGCGGTCGCTGTGTCCGAGCAGAATTGAGCATGTCGACTCCACAGCCGGGGGAGGGGGAACGACCCCGGGTCCTGATCGTCGCGGCCACGGATCGTCGAAGGGGGGCCGAAGTGTTCACCGAGCGCCTGGGGCTGGGACTGACCGGGCACGGATGGACGGTCGACACAGTGAGTCTCACCAAGTCGGGCGATGCGAGTCGCGTCAACGTGGACTGTCTCACCGATGTCGATTCGTCCCGGCCCGGTCGTCTCAATCGCCGCATCGGCAGTGCCCTCATCAAACGAATAAGGGCCTTTCAGCCAGACGTGGTCTTGGCCAACGGAGGATCAACGCTTCGGTATGGAGCCCTGGCAACTTTGCGGACGGAGCCTCCTCTGGTCTACATCGCCATCGGCGAGCCCGACTATTGGATACGTTCGGCCATCGCTCGCACGGCCAACCGGTGGATGCTTCGCTGCGCTAGCCAAGTCCTTGCAGTTTGTGAGGAGACAGGTCGGCAACTGCTGGCCCTGGAGCCTTCACTGGCCGGGAAGATACGTGTCACCTACACCGGTGTCCCTGATCAAATGTTCATCGACAGGCGATCGGACCGGGAGGGCCCGATACGGGTGGTGATGATCGGCAGTCTTTCGGAGGAAAAGGATCCACTCCTTGCGTTGCAGAGCGTCGCGCTGGTCCCCGACGCAATGATCAGGTTCGTCGGTGGCGGGCCGCTGTTGGGCGCGGTTCGTGATGAGGCGAGGGCGAATGGGATCGCCGACCGGGTCGAGCTGGTCGGGGTGGTAGACGACGTCCGTCCGCATCTGGAATGGGCCGACGTCCTGCTCCTCACCTCACTTACCGAAGGGCTGCCGGCTGCGATCCTCGAGGCCGGTGCCGCCGGGCTGCCTGCCGTTGCCGTCGACGTTGGCGGAGTCCGGGAAGCGGTGAAAGACAGAGAGACCGGGATCGTGGTCGATCGAAGAGAAGCAGATGCGGTCTCTCGGGCCCTTTTCGAGCTCTCTGCCGACCCGGGATCGATCCGTCGCATGGGTCGTGCCGCCCAAGTTCAGATTCGGGAACGGTTCGCCATGGATCGCATCATCTCGGGTTATGCGGCGCGCCTGGCGGAGGTGGTGAAGTGAAGATCGCCCATCTGACGACGATCGACATGAGCCTTCGCTACCTGCTGCTGCCCCAACTCGAAGCGGCAAGGGAGATGGGCGAGTCGATCGGGATCAGTGCCTCAGGTGAGTCAGTCCCTGATCTCGAGGCAAGGGGCATCCGCCATATCGCGTTGACGTCCTCCACACGTGGCATGAACCTTCTGGCCGATCTCCGGGCGATCGGGCAGCTCTGGCGGATCTTGCGGCACGAGCGGCCCGACGTCCTGCACACTCACAACCCCAAGCCCGGTGTCTACGGCCGGATAGTGGGGAGGCTGGCGGGAGTTCCGATTGTGGTGAACACGATTCATGGGCTCTATGCCACCCCCGAGTCATCGTTCCTCAAGCGAGCCGTTGTGTACACCCTGGAATGGCTGGCATCGAGGTTCTCCGATGCCGAACTGATTCAGAGCCCGGAAGACTTCGAGTTGTTGTGGCAGAGAAAGATCATGCCGCGCTCCAAGCTTCGCCTCCTCGGCAATGGCGTCGATCTCGAGCGGTTCCGTCCCGATCCCCAGCTGCGAGATCAGGTGCGACAGGAACTTGGGCTCGAAGACAGTCAGATCGCGGTCGGGCTGGTGGCGCGTCTCGTCGAGGAGAAGGGTGTTCCGGAACTGATCGAGTCTGCTGAGCGCCTCGACGATCGATACGTGGTGTTCATCGTGGGGCCCAAGGACCACGAGAAATCGGACGCTGTGTCCGAGGAACTTCTCTCCCGCGCTGAGGCCGATGGTGTTCGTTTCCTCGGGATGCGCAAGGACGTGGAGCGGATCTACCAGGGACTAGATCTGTTTGTCCTTCCCAGCCATCGCGAGGGATTTCCGAGGGCAGCGATGGAGGCTGCGGCGTCGGGTCTCCCGGTGATCGCCACCGACATCCGGGGTTGCCGTCAGGTGGTGGATCATGGCGTCAACGGCTTTCTCTTTCCCGTGAGGGATATCGGAGTCTTGACCGAGGCGATCACCAGGGTTGGCGACGATCCGGCGCTGAGGGAGACCATGTCCCGGTCATCCGTAGAGCGCGCCCAGGCGCTGTTTGACGAACGGGACATTGTCAACCGGGTGATGGGGGCCTACGCCGAAGTGGCCAGTCGCAAAGGCCTCTATCCGGCTCTGGTCGAGCGTTGGGGCGGTTAGCGGGAGATCAGGCCCCGTCGTCAGGCGTGATGCTGATCTGCACCCTGTAGCGCCGGCCGTCCACCTCGAAGTAAGCGGCTTCGCCCTCGTTGTTGGTGGTCAGCGCCCGAATAGTTCGCAAAACCTCTCCCACAGGCGTGATCTCATCCAGGTCGAGCCGACGGATCGTGTCCGAGGCGAGGTCCGCCCGATTGTGGCTGGATCCCTCTCCTCCGGATTGAGGCTGCCGGGGAGGGTTCCCCGAGGCCAGCAGAGGCCATGCCTCGTCGGAAGAGCTCGACCTCCAGTTCGACAAGGCGCCCATACAGGCTGTGAGCGGTGTCCTCCGGGTGAATCTCCAGCTGGATCTGGGCAACGATGTCCCCGGTGTCAAGCCCGCTGTCCATGAAATGAAGAGTGGCACCGATCGGCGTGCCGTCGAGGATCGCCCAACTCGGGGTGTGCCATCCGCGGTTATAGGGAAGCAGCGCCGGGTGGAGGTTGAGGACTCCGATGCGAGGGATCGCGAGCACCTCGTCGGGGACGATGTAGGGAAAGTGCACCCCGATGATGTAATCCAGGTCCAGGGACTGCAACAGCTCGATGCCGTCCGGCTCACGGAATCGCCTGCCGACGAGGACTCGATCGGGGGAGAGCCCGCTCATCTCACGGAGGAGGTGGTCGTGGGTCGCCCGGTCTGGTGCCGAGACCAAAAGGGCTTCGGGTCGGGCGCCGGCCTCGAAAAGGATCGAGAGACAATTCACGGCCGACTGGCGATCACCGGCGAAGGCGAACCTGGTCAAGACCCGGAGCCTGTGAAGTATTCGACCGTCGCCTGGCCTTCCTGGGTGACTCCGCTGCGGCGCAGAGCGCTGGGGATGGTCATGGCCAGAATCTTCAGGTCCAGCCACATTGTGTGATGGTCCACGTACCAGACATCCATTTCGAGGCGCTCCGGCCAGGGAGTGGTGTTGCGGCCGTTGATCTGAGCCCAGCCGGTGACTCCAGGTTTGACCTCATGGCGGCGCGCCTGACGTTCTGAGTAGAGCGGCAGATACTGCATGAGGAGAGGGCGCGGGCCGACCAGGCTCATGTCTCCTCTAAGGACGTTCCACAGCTCGGGCAGCTCGTCGAGGCTGGTGCTTCTCAACTTTTCCCCGAATGGATCCAGGCGATCGCCGTCAGATGAGCCGTCGAGGGGATCTACCCGGGCGAGGCGCATGGTGCGGAACTTGACGAGGGTGAATGGATTGCCGTGAAGGCCCGGTCGCTGCTGTTGGAAGAAGACGGGTCGCCCCAATCGCCACCACACCATGGCTGCGATGACAGCCAGGATGGGCGACAGGATCAAAAGGCCCAGCGCCGAGACCGTGAAGTCCAGGGCCCGTTTCACCGATGGACAGCCGTCCCCGTGAAGTCGGGCTCCGGCTCGAGTGGCGGCACCGGGATCCGGACGCGGTTGACCTTTTTGGCCTCATTCCACCCGAGACCGATCACCACAGCCAGGAAGAAGGCAAGGACCTGGCCGCGTTGACGGGCGATGATCCCCAGGTTGCGGACGACGGAGAACACCACGGCGAAAGCCAAGGTATAGATGGTGCAGAAGACCAGGTAGGCGTTTTTTCGCCACTCTCGCCAGTTACGCAGCATTGCCGGCAGCTTCCAGATGCTGAGTAGGAGGATCAAGGTCGTTTCAGCCGCGGCGAGGAAGTGTTGGATCTCGGTCGCCTCGAATATGTACGGTCGGTACAAGACGAGGGCGACGGCACTAGGCAAGTCGGCGATGGAGCTCACAGCGTTGCCGGCAGCAACGGTTCCGCTCTCAGAGGTACGGCGCGTTATCTCGGCGGTGAATGGGGTCAGATCGCCGAAGTCAGATAGCTGCAGGCCCACGATCGTGGGGATCAGTGTCACCGCGACTACCACCGCGACAGCTGCTCCGGCCAAGGTCAGGACTTTTCTGCTTCTGGCCATGAACCCGGAGCCGATCTTCAACTTCGAGACGATTAGCGCCACCACGAGGGAGAGGGCGACCAGCGCAGCGATATGGATTCGGATCAGGCCGAGACCCGTCATAGCCAGGCCGAGCGGGAGAATCCAACGCAATTCGAAGCTGTCCAAAAGCCGAGCGATGAAATAGGCACCCATCCCGAGGCAGAGGATGACCAAGGCGTCTTTGCCGATGCTCGACGGCCAAAAGGCATAGGTGGGGAGGAACAGGACGAGGAATGCATAAGGCTTGAGTTGATGGGGTTTGGCCCAGCGCCGGAATGCGGCGTAGAGGCCGAGTTGTCCGAGGAAGGAGAGCATGCTGAAGATGACAAAGCCGCCGAGCATGTCTGGGGTGAATATGGCGAATAGGCCGCCGGTGAAGGACTCGACCACTTGGGTCCCAAACCCGCCGCCTCCGCCCGCCGAGAGGGCCGGGACGGAGCCTGATCTCCAGATATCGGCCAGCAAGGTGCCGGCCTTGTAGTAGGCGAGGGAGTCGCCCCCCTCGTAGATGTGCTGCACCATGTAGTAGCGGGCGCCCGCTCCGAGAATCTTGGCAACGAAACCGAGGGTCACCCATCTCGCGAGCCAAGCGGCGTCGACAGGACGCCGAATGAACGAACCAAGGCCCGCCATCAACACTGTCCCCAGGATGGCCATGAGCACCACCCCGACGCCCGAGGCACCGAGTGCGATGGCCAGGCCCAGCACGACGGCCGACAGGCCGGCCAGAACCCAGAACCAGCCCTCGCTTTTCACAACAACTCCAAATCACTGGTCGCGATGTCCCAGGAGCGTAGATCGAAGGGATCGGTATCGAGCTCGGTGAGAGGGAGCGCCACGAGCTGCAATGTCTTCAGGCCTGGCACCGGGAACATCCCTGCTCTCACGGCTGATGCTCTCTCCGGCGAGCCTTTGGAAAAGAAGCCGGCGAGGTAGGCGCCGCGATTGATGGCCCCAGCGCGGGCAACGGCTCGACGCCCCGCTCCGCCGAGAAGGTCGGACAGGACAAGCTCGGTGCGTCCGTCGCGGACTCCGACCCGCACCATCGCCGCTCCGTTGCCCTCGGGGATGCTTCCGTAACGCACGGTCGGGTGCGATCCAAAGCGCCAGCGTTGATACTCCTCGGTCCTTGGGGTTCTCAGCCCGCGAGGCGGGCGGTCGGGCTTCTCGACTGGCCGGAATCCGTTGGCGCCCGGAGCCACTCTGTCAATGGCCGGGGCCTCATCTCCATCGGCGGGCACCGAGGCGCCGAACCGCGGGCGAACCAGGGCTCCGATCGCGCCCACCTCGCGCCAACCCATCGACAGATATCCGGCGCCGGAACGAGGATTGGGCGTGTTGAAGATGAGGTTGATCCCAGTGTCCTTGGCCAGATCGACCGCCTGGAGCGTCAGTGCCTTGAACACGCCGCGTCGCTCGAAGTCGGGATGAGTTGCAGTGTCCACCGGTCTTACACATCTCACCGCGTGGCCATGCGTCGTGAGGAGATCCCAGCGCATCAATCCGCGCACGCCAGCGATCCGGTCTCCAAACCACGCGAGTAGGACAATCGATCGCCCGAACGGGTTGCTCTCGTGTTTCCAGGCCCACAGCTCGGGTGTCCTCTTGAGAAGGGCTGTCTCACCGAGTGCAGCGCCGAGGACCTCGAGGATCGCGGACACGTCCTCGGGCCGGGCGGGTCTGATTTCCATCTCAGGCATGGAGCACTTCCCGATACAGGCCCTCGTAGTCGGCGATCATGCGGGCGATCCCGTATTCGGTCGAGACCAGCTCCGCGCCTGCCTGCCCCCAGGCCTTGGCATCCGGCGATTCGAGGGCCGCCAGGACGCCAGCCGCCAGAGCCTCAGGGTCGCCTGGCGGCACCAGGAGCCCGGTGACGTTGTCGACCACCACTGTCGGCACCCCGCCGACCGCGGTGGCCACCACAGGGCGGTTCAGGGCCAGGGCCTCGAGGATGGCCAGGGGCAAGCCTTCGACGTCGGCCGGGTTGACCACCACGTCGGCGGCCGCAAGAAAGCTGCGGGCGTCCTCTCGCCGCCCCATGAATCGGAGGTGCTCGGAGACCCCGGCTGCGGCAGCCGATTCTCGAACCCGGATCAGGTCGCCGGGGTGCTTCTCGGCTCCGACCGACACCACCATCACATTCGGGTCCTTGGCCACGAGCAGGGCAGTCGCCGCTATCAGGTTCTCATGGCCCTTATGGGGGCGAATGTTGCCCACGTGAACCACGAGCGATTGGCCCGGATGCACCCCGAGCTCGGTCCGCACCGCCTCGATTTCGGTCGGGCTCACTGATACTGCGACCCCGTTGGGTATCACTTGTGGAGTGGGCCCCGGATATCCGGCCAGGCTGTCAGCCACCGCCTGAGAGACGGCAATCACCGCCGTGTTTCGGGCGTAGGTGAGACGATTGACCGAGCGAGTTGGCTGCCGATACGAAGTGGCAATGTTGTGCTCGGTGTAGATCACGGGTCGGTTGGCTACGAGGCGAGCCAGGATGCCGGCGCTCGGCAGATGGGCGTGAATGAGAGCGGGATCCCAGTCTGAGACCAGGGATCGAAGTCGGAGGTAGGCGGTCGGGCCGAGACCGCGCTCTGAGCCGAGACAGTCGACGGTAATCCCGTGCCCGACGATCTCCTCGACCAACTGGTCTTTCCAGGGAAGAAAGTAGGCCACGCGGTAGTCGAAATGCTCGCGATCCCAGTGTGAGGCTCCCTCGGCAATCAGACGCTCGGCGCCACCGATCCCCAGTCCTTTGATGAGGACGAGAACGCGGGCTCGTTCAATCGGCGCCGACGAGACCATCGATCAATTCTTCGAGACCACGGTCGAATGGCATCTCCGAGCGCCAACCCAGGACCTCCTCAGCCCGTTTCGCAGAGACCGCCGCCGGAGGCACATCTCCCGGTCGCGGCTCGCCGAACGTGAGCTCGGTCGGGAAGCGCTTCACGATCTTCTCGGCAAGCTCCCTGATGGTGACGGTCTCGGAGGCAACGGTGTTGATCGCCATCCCGGACACAGCCGAGCCGGCGGCGATTTGAAAGGCACGCGCGATGTCGGACGAATGGGTGAATTGGCGCCCCTGCGAGCCGTCTCCCTGGATGGTGATGGGTTCACCGCGTCGGGCCCGGTCGATGAAGATCCGGAAGACGGAATTGGGGCGAAGGCCAGACCCGTAGGCGGTGCCAAGACGGAGGGCGAGGGCGGAAAGGGATCGAAGATGGGTCGCGGCCAGGACCAATGACTCTCCACCGAGCTTGGTGATGCTGTAGGGGTGGTCGGGCATGGTCGGGTGGTCCTCGTCCAGCGGTTGATAGCGGGGCTCGCCGTATACCTCCCACGTCGAGGCGTAGACCAAACGAGCTCCATGGCGAACGGCTGCTTCGATGACGTTGGCGGTGCCAAGCACGTTGACTTCGGCGGCGAGCGTCGGTTGCTCCCCGGCGAGATAGACATCGCCGATCGCACCGACATGAGCCACCACATCCGCCCCAGCGATCGCCTGATCCACCGAGTTTCCGTCGGTCAGGTCACCCTGGGAGAACTGAATCCCGGTCTCATTGAAAGGGGCCACGTCGAACGCTGTGACCTCCCAACCGACATCGCGAAAATTTCGTGCGATATGCCCGCCGAGGAAGCCGGCAGCACCCGTAACCACGACCTTCATTCGATCCTCCCAGAAATCCATTGTCGAACCGGGCGTGATTGATCGTATTGCGACCCGGTGTCTTCCCCAACCTGTCCGTACATACTCCCACGACCACGTGCAGCGTTCAATTGCCACTTTCGGCAACAACGGATGTGTGATAGCTTTCTCGTTCTGGGAGGCCCTGCCCAATCCGGCCGGGCTTTATTTGGGAGGCGTTGAAGTTGTTGGGCGGTGCTATCAGTGGGGAGTCGTGGCCGACACGCGTGCGGCGAGCCATATCAGTTGCGGCAGCGAGTTTTCGTGCCGACATCGTGTTCGCATTCATCGATGTCCTGATCATCATTTCCGCCTACGCGGTCGCCCTCGTGATCAGGATGCTGGACAGCGGGGTCGTGGATCCACGCCGGTACTTCATTGATCTGGCGATAGCCCTCCCTCTGATCATCCTGATCCACATCCTGGCGAATGTGATGTCCGGCGCCTACGGCCACGTGTGGGAGCACGCTTCGACCGAAGAGGCGATGAAGGTGGTCCGGGCAAATGTCGTCGCCGGCGTCCTGGTGCTCGGCACGTCATTCATCCTGAAGGCACTGCCGAACGAGATCGTTGTCCCAATCACAGTGGTGGTGATGGGCTCGTTCCTCACTCTGGCCGGCATGGGGCTGGTTCGATTTCGCTCACGATTGTTTTCCTTTCGGAAGACCGGCGGGGGAAGCCGGATCCTGATAGTCGGCACCGGTCGGGAAGCGGCCGTGTTTGCCCGTCAGATTCCCACCCTGTCCGACCAGGCGCTGGCGGTGGGATTCATCTCCGAAGGCCCCACAGAGTCCGAGTCGGTTCGACGACTGGCGGGGTTGCGCATACTCGGTCACCTGGGTGAGCTTGCCGATGTCGTCCGTGAGCATGAAGTCGACGAGGTGGTCGTCGTTGGAACCGACCCGGTGCGAACCCGGGAAGTAGTGGACCGCTGTCTCGAGGTCGATGTTCGCCTGCGAATCCTTCCCGCTGCCGAGGACATCATGGAGGATCGTTCGGGGGCAGTCGATGTCCGGGACATAAGTGTCGAAGACCTTCTCGCCCGTCCCCGGGTGGCCACCGATCTCGAAGAGGTCGCCACCTTGCTTAAGGACAAGAGGGTCTTGATCACCGGTGCCGGCGGATCGATCGGCGGCGAAATCGTGGCCCAGGTCCTCGGGTTTGAGCCGGCCGGCGTGTGGGCCCTGGATCGTGACGAGACCCTGCTCCATGACGCGTCGCTTGGTTGGAAGGGTGAGGCGCACATCGTGCTCGCCGACATCCGCGATGCCGAGAAGACACTTCGAACCTTTGAGCGGATCCGCCCCGATGTTGTATTCCACGCTGCCGCCTTGAAGCATGTCCCGGTGCTCGAGGAGTTCCCCGACGAGGCGGTTTTGACCAACGTCGTCGGCACCCGAAACGTGATAGAGGCAGGCTCGCGCGCCGGGATGAGCCATTTCGTTCTGATCTCCACCGACAAGGCCGTCGACCCCGCGTCTGTGATGGGAGCCACCAAGCGGATCGCCGAGTTGATGGTCCAGTTGGGCCAGCATCGGAATGATGGGTGCGTGTACACCGCCGTCAGATTCGGCAATGTCCTGGGAAGTCGGGGCAGCGTGATCCCGACCTTTGTCGAGCAGATCAAGATCGGGGGACCGGTCACAGTCACCGACGCCGAGATGACCCGCTACTTCATGACTGTCGACGAAGCCGTGCAACTGGTGCTTCAGGCTTCTGCCCTGGCCGAGGGGTCGGAAGTTTTCGTTCTCGACATGGGCGAGCCGGTGCGGATCGTTGATCTGGCACGACGTCTGATTCGACTCGCCGGTCTCACGCCTGGTACCGACATAGCTATCGAGTACACTGGCCGCCGGCCAGGGGAGAAGCTCACCGAGAGACTCTCGACTGATCCCATGGCTCTCACCCGGAACCCTCAGATTTTCGAGGCTCAACTTGGCCACCCAACTGCATATGTCGTCCTGGACAGTGTCGCCGACCTCGAAGACGCCGCCCGTGAAGGAAGCCAGGACGAGGTGAGGCGCTTGCTCGCTCATCTGGCCAATGCCGCCATCACCGTCGAGGCCAAAGTCGACACCGCAGAGTTCGAGCCACAATGGAGCTGAGACGACTGCTCCGAGTCCTCCGGGACCGATGGCTGGTCATCCTGGCTGTCGGGCTGCTCGGCCTGTTCGCCGGTTGGTACTTCACCAATCTCGCCAACGAGAACCGTCAGCAACAGATCCAGGCGACGATCTTCATGCGCTTCGAGGCCCAGGAGGGCCAAACCGCCGACGCCCTGCAGACACAACGCGACACCGCCAAGGAGCGAGCACGTCTCGCGGCCGGTGATCTGCTTGCCGCGGACAAGACGTCGGAGATCGACATCGACGCCGTCACGGGTCGGCTCTTCTTCAGGGCCCACGGTCAGACCAAAGTGGAAGCCAACGCCAAGGCGACTGCCTTGGTGAACGCCTATCTGGCGACCGATCCGGCAGCCGGTGGGCCGGTCGCGCCTCGATTGAAGGCCGTGCTTGACAAGGCAGCCATCATCCAAGAGCAGATTGCCGCCCTCCAGGTCGGTCTGACCCCTGAAGAGCAGGCCCTGGTCAACCGGCACGCCTTCCTCGATCAACAGCTCGTTGCCACCAATGAGGCATTGGTCCAGGCATTGATTGACGAAGAAGCTGCATCATCTGCCGATCTGCCTGAGATCACCAGCCGGCGGCAAAGACTTCAGGACGCGGTGACGGAGCTCGAGACCCAGAAGGCAGCCCTTCCCCCGGCGCCCTCCACGGAGCTCAGCGTTTCCGATCAGTTCAAACTCACCTCTTTGCAAAGTGGCCTGGCGCAGCTCGCCACTGAGTACGAGCAATTGCTCCTTCGGGACCTGGGCATCATCGACAGTGGGTCCATCGACCCCGCGCTATTCCTCAATCTGACGGGGAATCCTGCGAACCCTTGGATCAATGGCCTCATCGGTTTTCTAGGTGGTATCGCGCTGGCTGTGCTCGGTCTGGTGTTCATCACCAGAGCCAAGAAACCGGTGTGGCTGCCTGAGGATCTCGAGATCGCCTTCCTGGGTGAGGTTCCGGCGCGTCGTCTCGGCGCCGGCGTCGGAGAGGCCTGGTACGACACTGCCGAAGGCGGAGCCCGTAAACCGGCGATTCAAGCCTTGCGCTCGGTCGTCGAGGCTCAACTCCCCTCGACCGGGGCCACCCTGGCGATAACCGCTCACAATGTTCCGGCTCCGGGGGTTCATGCTCTGGCCACCGATCTCGCGGTCTCCATGGCCAGTGCAGGGTCTTCAGTGCTGCTGGTTGATGCCGACTTCGCCAGCGATTCGGCAGTGGCCGAGTACAAGGTCGGCGGTTCTTCTTTGTCCGGGGTACTGGCGCTCAACCCCGAGTCGATGGGATTCGAACGAGCCGTTGCAGCCGCGGTATCCAACTCTCTGTTCATCCGCCCCGACCTGGCGGTCGTTCCGTCAGGCCCACCACCACCGTCTCCAGGTGACGCCATTGCCGGGCGCCAGTTCAGAGCCTTCATCGAAGAGGCCAGCAAGCGTTTCGACATGGTCGTGGTGGCCGTCGGGGATATCGGGACTCCCGCGGCCCAGGTGGCCATGCAGCGCCTGCGTCGCAGCGTCGTGGTTCTGACACCCGGAAGGTCCACGATTCCACAGATCAACAACATCATGTTCGACGTGGTCCAACGGCAGGTTTCGATCATGGGTGCTGTCTTCCTCCAGCGATCCGAGCGGGCGTTGTGGGGCATGGGTGACGGCGCCGTGGAGCACGCCGCTCCGGAGACCCACGTGGTGCCCGCTTCCTCTCCTCTTTCCAGATTGAGTCACTATCCAAGCCCCACACACCGGGGGCCGAGTGGGCCACCTGACTCGCTGCATGACCTGGTGGAGCGGGTTGGCACACTGCAAGAGGCCGCCGAAGCCAGCGAATTCGGTCGGGAATTGCTGACTGCCCTCGACGGCGCATCGCCGGAAGTCGCCTTCGAAGCCGTCGCGGACTACCTCGTCTCCAGGGTCGAGGACATGATGACCGCCAGTTACGGGCAGGGAGACTTCTCCGACGACGTGGTCGACGAGGTGGCGCTGAGTGGCTTCCTCCCGTTCCGGTCCCTCACGGAACATCCGTCTGTCGGGCGATGGCTCATGGACGAGCTCCACCGCGAAATCGCTCCTCACACCGCGGACGCAATCGTCGCCGAGATGGAGGAGATACTCGCGGTCGGGACCGGTCGTGAGGCGGTTACGGTCGACGAGTGGCTGGCCGGCGAATTCTTCCTCCGGCATCTGAAGCGCACCAACGGCGACCCCTCGGTTTGGCATCTGACCAGCGAGGAGGGGGCGGTCCAGGTATTGGTGCCCGCTCATCGTTTCGACCGCCAGAAGATCGAGAATCTCATGACGCAAGTCACGAGCCGTGTCATCGACGAGTTGGAGAGGACCTCCAAGACCGCCCACACCAAGGGTGACGCCGAGCAGGCGGCGATTTTGGAGGCTCGTATCCGCGAGGTGCGAAGGATGGAGACCTCGTTGGGCTTGCTGCTCGGGATCACCGTCGACGAGGACACCAAGGTCTCTCGCAAACGAGCCAAGGGCGGAGCGTGGGAATGGAATCCCGATTGGTCCGCTGGTTATCGAGCCAATCTCGCGCCGTTGCAGCGTTTGGGTCTTCTGCTCTTCCCGGTCCTCACCGAGGATGAGATGAATTCTCTCCTCGCCACCGGCTAGGCGTGTCGCTGACCCGCACTGCGGTCAAGGTTGCATCGACTGTCACCGATGCGATGCTGCCTGCTCCTCCCGGGCCCCGCATCCTCATCTATCACCAGGTCGAGGCCGGACTGGGGCGCCAGATGGAGGTCAGCCTCGAGGATTTTCGCCGTCAAATGGAATGGCTATCGGCCAATCTTCATGTTGTGGATCTCGGCGAGGCACTGGTCCGTTGGCATTCGCCGGGCTCGCAGCAACTGGTGGTACTGACTTTCGACGACGGATATCGGGACACCTTCGAAACGGCGTTCCCAGTTCTCAGTGAGTCCGGCCTTCCGTTCACTATCTACCTCGCCACCGAGTCGATCGAGACCGGGATCCCCCTGGGTCCGGCCGAAGGGGCGGATCCTCTCACCTGGGACCAAATCGGGGTGATGCTCGAGTCAGGGTTGGTGACTGTCGGAGCGCACACCCATCGCCATTCCGATTTGCGCAAGCTTTCGACCGAAGCGGTCGAAGAGGAGTTGGGGCTCAGCGATGACCTGATCGAGATGAGGTTGGGCGTCCGCCCAACGCACTTTGCCTATCCCTGGGGATTCTGGTCTTCAAGTGCGGATAGTCCGGTGAAGGAGCGCTACTCGTCGGCGGCGCTGGCAGGTTCACGTCGTCCCACCAAGGACCTGAATCCACATCTTCTGCGCCGATACCCGATCCAGCTCTCCGATGGGTTTCGCTTCTTCCGCGCCCGACTCCGTGGAGGGCTTCGTCTGGAGGAGATCATCCGGCGCCGGGTGAAGGACTACACCGGTCCGTAGGGCCGGTTCAGCCGGTCATCTCCCGGAACGTCACGTTCCGGGTTCTCAACTCTTCGTAGTTGCCCTCGTCGACGATCTTCCCGTCGGCTATGAGGATGATGCGGTCGCAGCTCTTGACCGTGGTGAGCCTGTGAGCGACGGTGATGATCGTGTGGGTCCCCTTTAGATCCTCCAAAGCGCGGAGCAGGGCCGCCTCGGTCAGATTGTCGAGGGAAGCGGTTCCCTCATCGAAGATGAGGACTTCGGGCTTGCGATACAGGGCCCGGGCAATGGCGACTCGTTGCCGCTGGCCACCTGAGATCCTGATTCCCCTCTCGCCAACGATCGTGTCCAGCCCTTCGGAAAGGCTGTCGATGAATGTCTTCAGCTGTGACAGCCCGACTGCCGCGTTCAGCGCCTCCTCGTCGATGTCCGAGTCCTTGATCCCGTAGGCGATGTTGCGGCGGACCGTGTCATCGAGGAGGAAGATCGATTGCGGCACGAGGCCGAGCGAGGCTCTCCACGATCGGAGATCATCATGCAATGCGTGGCCGTCGACCTTGATGACTCCCGCAGTCGGGTGCAGAAGGCCGAGGATCAAGTCGAGCAGGGTCGACTTCCCCGCCCCGGTGGTGCCCACGATTCCGATCGACTCTCCCCGATGGATCACCAGGTCAATGCCTCTGAGCACCTCGGCACTGGTCTCGTAGGAGAACTCGACTCCTTCGAGTTCGAGGCTCTCGGTGAGTGCCATGGGGAGCGCCTGATCTGCCGGCAGCGTCTCTGATTCTTCGTCGATCAAGACGAGGTTGGTGGCGACGGTCTGCACCGCTGCCCCTCCGTATCGGATCTGGTTGACGGCCGCGACGATTTGGGACATCGCTGGGATCATTCGCAACCCGGCGTAGGCAAAGAGACCGAGTACCGGGAGCGATGCGCCTGCCACTCCGCTTTCGCCGCTGCCAAATGCCACGAAGCCGAGGATGAAAACCACAAGGAGTGTCTCGATGACCAGGCTGGGGATGGAGGACACGGTCGGATACATGTATTTGGCTCGGGCAAGCATCTGGCGGTTGCGGTGGAACTCCTTGGCGAAGAAACGTTCCCGTCCCAGGACCTTGATGTCGCGGATCCCGGCAAGGCTCTGCTGAAGGGAGGAGAGAGTCTCCTTGACGGTGTGCTTGGTGATGTTGCCGAGGCGATGCAGGATCGTGGCGACGGCGCGAAGTGACAGCAGGACAAGGGGAACCAGCAAGCCGATGGTCACCAGGGTGACCGTGGGCGCTGCTGCGATCAGGACCCCCAGCAGGAACACGAGCATCGCGCCTTGTGTGATCAGGTTGGCCAGGGGCGACAGATAGTTGGACACCACCTCGTCGGCAGCCCAGGAGGCGTTCCTCATCAGTTCCGAGCTGTTGTGTGAGATGTGGAAGCTGTAGGGCATGGTGAGGTATCCCTCGAAGAGCCGGTTAGCCAGCCGCGCTCCCGTGTTCTGAGCGACTCGGGCTTGCACGTAGTTCTTGGCCAAAGAGAGGCCGGCCTTGAGGACGAAGAAGATGGCGATCCCGATGGCGAGGATTCGCAACTGTTCGTCCGGTGTCGTCCCGGGAAGAAGATCCGACACGCTGCCCAGGATCGGCAGCTCGAATGATGTCGATGTCTTCATCATGGCGTCGACGAGGAGGGCGATGAGGACCGCCGAAACCGACTCGGCGGCGGCGACTACCAGACCGAGCCCGGCGACAGCCAGCCATTTGGCTCGTTGTCCCTTGGGGATGATGGTCTGCAGCAGCGACAGACTCTCTCGGAAACCCACTCGCATGACATCAGGGTAGGTGACGGGATGTCGAATACCTATGGCGACCGATGCTCGCCAACGGATCGGATCACTCGGCCGCGACCGAGGGCCGTCCCCTCCTGAGCGAAGGGAAAAGCCCGAGGGCGAAGTAGGCGACGACGAAGAGGGCAGCAACGGCGAGAAGCGCCAGCCCGCCCGACTCCCAGAGGCCGATCACCCTGGAGGCAACTGCAACCAGCAAGCCATGGAATAGCACCGTCACAATTCGCCTCTTTCCCACCCACCGTGCCGCGCGGGAGCCGTAGAGGGGAAGAATCGCGATGGCCCCAATACAGGCCCATCCGCCGATAATTGAGGCCTCCCGCGCTTCTCCGCCTGTGGCGGCAACCCAGACCAGGATTCCTGCAAGTGCGAATGCACCGGAGAACCTGAGCTTGGCGTGGATCGGGGGCAGCGTTGCCAAGGCCAGCGGAAGCGATGCCCCGAGCATGGCCCTCGCTGTCTCGGTCTCCGGCACGGTGACCCAAATCCCGAATGCACTGATTGCCATCATGATTCCCAGGACATCCTGAGGGAGTCGGCTCGCCCATGCGGCCAGCGCCGATCCGATCAAAATAGTTGCGATTGGGGCCAGGATCAGGAGCCAGCCGATGTCGGCAAACCCGCCCCTTACCACCAGGGCGATGGCACCGCCCACGATGAGGATCCAGCCGAACGGCGCCCGAGCGCTTCCGCCCGGAGGACGGGCCATCCAACCCCCGAGGGCCAGGGCAAGAAGGGCTGCGAGCAGTGAAAGCCTCGATCCCACGGCCAGACTGACGCCAAGGAAGGAAGCGACGGTGAGAGTGATCCCCCACTCGAGCACCGACCCCTCGTCGGTGCGGGCGAAGTAGATCACCACCAACCCGGTCAATCCGAAAAAACCGCCCACGAGGAAGTCAGTGCGCGTGAACAGGTCGAGAAGAGTCGGGAGGGAGTCGGACATCGGGGGGGATCGTAAGACCTCCCTGCCGATTACCGGATCTATTCCGGAAGGCATCGGTTCGTGGCGTCACCGACACCCGGTCGGGCCACAACTAGCCTCGACAGCTCGATCGATCCCCTTTTCGAAGGACCAAATGAGGGTCTTGCACGTCATCGACAGCCTGGCGGCGTCGGGTGGCGCGGAGCAGGGTCTGGTGCGTGAAGTGACCAGGTTCTCTCCGGGCATAGAGCAACGCGTGGTGACTCTCTACGACCGTATGGAGCTGGCCGACGAGGTTCGGGAGCAGGGGATTCCGATCGACTTGATCGGTCTCAAGGAGGGGAGCGGGTCGAGGTCGTGGCCCCGGGCAGTGACCGCGGTGCGGCGGACTGCCCGAGAGTTCAAACCAGACGTGATTCAGACCAGCCTCTTTCTCGGGAACATCGTCGGGCAGTTGGCGGGGCGCAGCCTTCGGATCCCGGTTGTGTCCAATCTGGTGTTGTCAGGCGACCTCGAGTCCTTGCGCACCTTCCAGCCGGGCGCCTCATCTCGAAGAGCCGGGTTGTTGCGCTCGATTGCGGGATGGGCGGCCCGTAGCGACGTGGTCCGATTCCGGGCTCTCACCGAGGAGGTCAAGTCGAGCAACGCAGCCTTGCTCGGTGTCGATGATTCCCGTGTCACGGTCATCCCGAGAGGGGTTCCCCGCCCGCTGGAGACGCCGCGCCGGACGCTTGCGGAATTGGGGCTTCCGGAGGGGCCATTGGCGGTCAACGTCGGCCGATTGGCACCACAAAAGGGACAGATTCGCCTCGTGCAGGCGTTTGGCGAGGTGAGGAAACAGGTGCCGGGAGCCCATCTGGCGATCATCGGGCGCGAGGGAGAGGCCTCGTCCCAAGTCGCGACGGAGATCGATCGTCTTGGGCTCGGTGCTGCCGTGACTCTCGTCGGGCACACGACACATGTGGTCGACTATCTGCGGAGTGCCCACGTATTCGCTTTCTCGTCTTTGATGGAAGGGCTGGGGACCGCCGTGCTGGAAGCGATGGCGGTCGGGGTTCCCGTAGTCGCCTATGACATTCCCCCGGTCAGAGAGGCAACAGCCGACGGTCGTTTCGCCACTCTGATACCGGTCGGAGATGTTGCCGGGCTCGCATCAGCGTTGGTGGCGGAACTGTCCAGCGAGAAGCGGATCGACACCGAAGCTCGGGATTGGGTGGCGGACCACCATGATCTGAACCGAATCGCCGGACAGG
The DNA here is from genome assembly GCA_963778755.1 of uncultured Acidobacteriota bacterium. Taxonomy (GTDB): domain Bacteria; phylum Actinomycetota; class Acidimicrobiia; order Spongiisociales; family ZC4RG35; genus JALYNX01. The sequence goes on from CAVZVJ010000010.1 coordinate 314,674, forward strand.
TCGAGGCTCTGCTCGCCAGTGCTGCGGCATCTTCCGCTCCCGGGGATGCTCGTTAGCCTCATTCCCGCATGCCAAGGATCTATCTGTCACCACCAGACGTGGGCGTCGCCGATAAGGCAGCCATCGAGCGTGCCGTGGAGTCGGGCTGGATAGCCCCCCTCGGGCCTGAGGTGGATGGTTTGGAGGGCGAGCTCGCCGCGGTGACCGGGAGAAGCCACGGTGTCGCCCTGTCGAGCGGGACCGCCGCACTTCATCTCGGGCTGCTCGCCCTCGACGTGGGCCCGGGCGACCGAGTCCTGGTGTCATCCCTGACCTTCGCCGCGACGGCCAACGCCATCAGATACACCGGTGCCGAGCCGGTGTTCGTCGACAGTGATCGAGCCACCTGGAACATGGATCCCGATCTGCTGGGCGAGGCACTTGGCAGCGGCGGACGATTTGCGGCCTGCGTTCCAGTCGACATCTATGGCCAGTGCGCCGACTACGAGCCGGATCGAGGCCCTGTGTGCCGAGCATGAGGTTCCGCTTATCGAGGATGCCGCCGAGGCGCTGGGGGCGACCTACCAGGGTCGCAGCGCCGGCAACTTCGGGGTGATGGCCACTCTCTCCTTCAACGGGAACAAGATCATCACGACCAGTGGCGGCGGCGCCCTGGTCACCGACCGGGAGGCATTTGCCGGCCAAGCCCGCTGGCTGGCCACTCAGGCGCGGGACCCGGCGCCCCACTACGAGCACTCGACCATCGGCTACAACTACCGACTCTCGAATCTGCTGGCCGCTCTGGGGCGGTCCCAACTCGCCGACCTCGATCGTCGGGTGGAACGTCGCCGAAATCACAACGACTTCTACCGCCGCGCCCTCGGAGATCTCCCCGGAGTCTCGTTCATGCCCGAGGGACCCGGGTGCCGATCGACGTTCTGGCTCACCTGTCTCACCATCGATCCGTCGGTGGCCGGCACCGATCGCGAGCAGGTCAGGCTTCACCTGGAGTCACTCGACATCGAGGCTCGCCCGGTCTGGAAGCCGATGCACCTGCAACCGGTGTTTTCGGAGTACGCGGCTTTCGGCGGAGCGGTGTCGGCCGACCTCTTCGAGCATGGGCTTTGCCTACCCAGTGGCTCGAGCCTCAGCGACCAGGACCGGGAAAGAGTGGTCGCCGGGGTGCGGGACAAGTTCGGATCGTGAAGCCAATCCTCACTGCCGAGGAGTACCGGCGTGTGGATCAGGCCTATGACGGCGATCTCGACGCAGCGATGGACCAGGCGGGGCTGGCAGTCGCCCTGGCCGCGGTGCGACACGGAGCTGGTTACGGCAGCCGCGTCGTGGTCCTCGCTGGGCCCGGGAACAACGGCGGCGATGGTTATGTGGCCGCCAGATACCTCGCACGTCGGGGGGCTGACGTCGAAGTCCAGGCGCTGGCGGACCCGAAGACGCCAGTCGCGATCAGGGCCGCTGCCAGGGCCCAAAGTGTCGGGGTGAGAGTTGTGGCCATGGGCGGGCCGGTGCCTGCAGATCTCGTCATCGATGCGGTTTTCGGTGGCGGTGGTCGAAGCGAACTACCGCCAGCAGTCAAGGAGTGGACTCGGACCGAGAGCCCGGTCATCGCAGTCGACTTCCCAACCGGGCTCGACCCGGATACAGGCGAGGCCAACGGCCCGGTGTTCTCCGCCGTTGAAACGGTGACCTTTCAATATCTGAAGACCGGCCACGTCAAGGACGACGGTCCCGATGTCTGTGGCGTGATCACTGTGATCGATCTAGGCATCGAAGGTGGTGAGGCGTCGATGTGGCTGGCCGGGGAGGAAGATGCCCCTCGACCGTCACGGGCACGCCGCACACATAAATGGACGGCGGGCGCGGTCCTGGTGCTTGGCGGATCTGAAGGGATGATCGGCGCAGCAGCTTTCGCGGGCCGGAGCGCTCTGCACTTCGGTGCTGGGTCAGTGGTGGTTGCCTCTCCCCATCCTGAGTCAATTGCTCAGATCGCCCCTGAGCTCCTCACACGACGTCTGGACGATGTCGAAGGCCAACTGGATCGCTTCGATGTCGTGGTGGCTGGGCCCGGTCTGGCCGAGGGAGACCATGCCGCGGTGTTGCCCCTGATCGGCAAGGCAGGCAAGGTCCTGTTGGACGCCGGAGGGCTGACCCCTGAGTTGCTCGATACGGCTCTGGAGGGTGGCGCCGAGGTGGCGGTGACCCCGCACCGCGGCGAGTTCAAGAGAATCGCCGGGGTCGGCGGTGGGGAGTATGCGGTTCGTGCTCTGGCGCAGAAGAAGGGGATCACAGTGCTGCTCAAGGGGAATCCGACGATCATTTGTGATGGCACGGCTCCGATCGTGGTTCGCAGCGGCGGGCCCGAGTTGGCGACCATCGGCAGCGGTGACGTCCTCGCCGGGATGGCTGGCGCCTTGTGGGCTCGAGGCCTCGACGTCCGCACCGCGCTGGTCTCCGCGGCCTACTGGCACGGCGTGGCCGGGGCCGATCTCGCCCGTCAGGGAACGGTGACTGCCGACCGCCTCAGCACCCATGTTGGAAAGTTTGCGTTTCTTCCCCCAGTGAGCGAAGCGAGCGTTGGGGGGAGTGCCGGCGAAGCCGGGAGGGGGGCTTGGTGAGGCCGACCTACGCCGAGATCGATCTGGGAGCGATCCGGCACAATGTCTCGGCTCTGGGAGCACTGATCTCCCCCTCAGAGGTCTGCGCGGTGGTCAAGGCGGATGCCTATGGGCACGGAGATGCCCCGGTTGCGGAGGCAGCCCTTGAAGCCGGGGCGACCCGGCTCGCCGTGGCCCTCGTCGAGGAGGGCGTTCGACTGCGCGAGGCCGGGATCGAGGCTTCGATCCTGGTTCTGTCCGAGCCCGACCCGAACTCGATCGCCGACATCGCGATTTGGGGACTCACCCCAACCGTCTACTCGATCTCATGTGTCGAGGCACTGGCATCGGTTTCGCCCGGCGTCGATATCCAAATCAAGCTCGACACCGGCATGCACCGGGTGGGGGCCTCACCTCTACTTCTTCACGATCTGATGAAGTCGGCCCGGGCCGCAGGGCTCGGTGTCGAGGCCATTTGGACCCATTTCCCGGTTGCCGACGAGGATCCTGTCTTCACCCGGCATCAGATCGAGGTGTTCGACGAGGCTGTGTCGAGCTACGACACCCCGTTGACTCATCTCGCCAACACCGCAGGAGCAGTCCTGTTTCCAGAGGCGCGGCGGAGTTTTTCCCGTCTCGGTCTTGGCATTTATGGGCTTCATCCGTGTCAGGAAACCCGGGACCTCGTGCCTCTAAGGCCGGCGATGAGAATTGTCACTCACGTCTCCCACGTGCAGCGTCTCGACGAGGGTGCGAGGCCGAGCTACGGCCGAATCCGTCCGCTGGCGCACGATTCGACGGTGGCCACAGCCCCAATCGGCTACGCGGACGGGCTACCGCGCAGGATGTCGCAAGCCGGCTCGGCCCTGATCGGAGGGAGTCGATATCCCCTGGCGGGCACTGTGACGATGGATCAGATCGTTATCGACGTTGGTGACGCCGAGGTCCGACCCGGTGATGAGGTGGTGGTCCTTGGCGAGCAGGGGGGTGTGTCGATCGACGCCGACAGTTGGGCCGAGATCCTCGGCACCATTTCCTACGAAGTCGTGTGTGAGATCGGTCCCCACGTTCCGCGCAGGTACTTGCCGTGAACGACACCATCACCGCCGTTCCCGGCATCGAAGTCGGGCATTGGTCCGACCCCTCAGCCGGCACCGGATGCACGGTCGTGGTCCTTCCCGAGCCCAATGTGGTCGCGGTCGAGGTTCGCGGAGCAGCGCCCGGCTCCCGAGAAACCGCCCTCCTTCAGCCCGGGATGCGTGTCGAGCAGGTTCAGGCAATCCTGCTGACCGGGGGCAGTGCTTTCGGCCTGGCTGCTGCAGACGGCGTAGTCAGGGCGCTCGAGGCTGATGGACGGGGCCATGAGACCCCCGTTGCCAGGGTTCCGATCGTCCCCGCCGCGGTGATCTTCGACCTCTCTCCGGATGGCCCGAGCGTCCGTCCCGGCCCTGATCAGGGGGAGGCCGCATACCGCGCAGCATCAAGTGACCCCGTGGAGAACGGTCTGGTTGGAGCAGGCACCGGCGCCACGGTTGCGAAGTGGCGCGGCTTCGAGCACATGCAGCCAGGTGGGCTGGGCTCGGCGGTTCGCCGCGTCGGCGATGGGACGGTAGGTGTTCTGGTAGTGGTGAATGCCGTCGGCGACTTGTTCACTCTCAGCGGTGAGCCGTTGACCGGTGGCCCGCATGAACCCGGCCCACCGGTGATCCCCGACAGCACAATGACCAATACGACCCTGGTGGTTGTGGCCACCGACTTGCTGATGACACGCAACGAGCTGACCAGGCTGGCGATTCGATCACAGGATGCGTTGGCTGTCTGTATCCGGCCGGTCCACACCCGCTTCGACGGGGACATCGCCTTTGCAGTGTCCTGTGGATCGCTCCCCTGCGATGTCGAGGCGGCTGCTGAGGCGGCCTTCGGCGCCACGGCCGAAGCAGTGGAACTTGCGGTGCGCGCATCCATGACGTGATTCGGTTTGGCACAATGGCCGGACCGGTGAGCGACCACATCCCCGTTCTCGAAGAGCTCCGTGCCCGCGCCCTTGTTTGCACGGATTGCGGTCTGTCTCAAACCCGCACCAACGTCGTGTTCGGGGTGGGTAGCTACGAGGCGAGGTTGATGCTCATCGGCGAGGCGCCTGGCAAGAACGAGGATCTGCAGGGAGAGCCATTCGTTGGCGCTGCAGGCAAGCTTCTCGACTCGTTGCTTGGTGAGATCGGTCTTCAGCGTTCCGAGGTCTACATCGCCAATGTCCTCAAATGCCGCCCGCCCGGCAATCGGGATCCACGTCCCGACGAGATCGACTCCTGCAAGGGCTATCTCCGCGAGCAGATTCGGCTGATCAGTCCGGAGGTGGTGGTCACCCTCGGTAACTTCGCCACCAAGCTCCTGCTCAACACCGAGACCGGCATCACCAGGCTCCGGGGAAGGGTTCACCCGTGGTGGCTTGGATCGTCCCTGGTGCCGACTTTTCATCCGGCGGCCGCACTGCGCGGGGGAGACCGGGTCACCGATCAGATGCGAGAGGACTTCGGACTCGCCCGGTCGATCCTCGATGGCCGTGACCAGGCAACGGAGCTCGCCCCGGAGCCGATCGAGGAGGATGCCTCCCAGATGGAGCTATTCGGATGATCGAGGTGTTCTGTCCCACGGCCGACGACACCAGAGCCGCCGGGCGAAAGCTGGCTGCCGCTCTCAGGCCGGGTGATGTCGTTGAGCTCGCCGGAGGTCTCGGCGCCGGAAAGACGCTGCTCACTGGGGGCTTGTGCGAGGGGCTCGGTGTCGAAGAGACGGTGGTCAGCCCGTCGTTTGTCCTGGTACGCCAGTACGGCTCCGGCTTCATGCCTGTGGTCCATGTCGACGTCTACCGACTCGACTCACTGCACGAGTTCGAAGACCTGGATGTGTTCGAACTGGCAGCCGATGGTGTGCTCGTGATCGAGTGGGGAGACGCGGTCGAGTCGGCGTTGCCCGAAGACCATCTCCGCATCGAATTTGTCGTCAACAGCGACGAGACCAGGCTGTTGCGCCTCGTCCCCAGCGGGGATTGGCTCGATCGTGATCTGGAGACCGTCACATGAAGCTGTTGGCAATCGAGACTTCAACACCTGGGTCCTCGGTGGCCCTGGTGGAGGACGCATCGACACTTGCTGCAGCGTCGAGGATCGACCGGATGGGCCACGCCACGTTCTTGGTCCCTGCCATCGACTTCTGCTTCGACCAGGTTGGATGGTCTCCGTCGGCACTCGATGCCGTGGTCGTGGATGTCGGTCCCGGCCTTTACACCGGGATCCGGGTCGGTGTGGCCACGGCTCAAGGCCTCGCCGCTGCTTTCGGGATTCCGGTGATCCCCGCCATTTCGTTGGATGCCATTGCGCTCGAGGCCCGTACCGGGCACCGGCTGATCTGGGCGGTGGTCGACGTGCGCCGGGGGGAGGTGGCTGTGGCTCGATATCGGCCGGTGCCGGGCGGCGTGGTCAAGGAAGGCTCGTTGGAGCTGATGCGACCCGAGGCCCTGGCCGCCCAGCTGGATTCGAGCCCCGACGAGAGCCTGGTGGTTGGAGATGTTGGGGCCCTGCCCGAAGGACTGCTCCTCGGCCTGCACCGGGTGAAGACCGGGCGCCCGCGCTACCCGTACGCGGTCACGCTGGCTGAGGCCGCCCGGGCGAAGTATGAACGAGGGGAATTCCCCGCGCCCGATGAAATCAGGCCCCTCTATCTGCGTGAGCCTGACGTAACGCTGAACTGGGCCAAGCTTCGTCAGGAGGGGCCATGGGGGTCGGACTGATGGCCGTCACGATCAGGGCTTTTGCCGAGTCCGACGTCGAGGCCGCGGTCGAGCTCGAGGCTGTGGATCGTCCCCAGCCATGGAGCGAGCAGGTGTTTCGCGACGAGCTAGCCGCCGACAACAGGATCTATCTGGTGGCCGAGGATCAGGCGCTGGTCGGCTTCGGTGGGGTGATGGTTGTCGGTGATGAGGCGCATGTAACCAATCTCCTGGTGGCCCCCGACTCCAGGAGGGAGAGAATCGGCAGCCGGATCCTCACCGCTCTGATCTTGGCTGCCATCGATCGCGGAGCACGCCACCTGACGCTCGAGGTCCGCTCTCGAAACCACCCGGCGAGATCTCTGTATACGGCTTTCGGGCTCGCCCCGGTTGGCTTGAGGAAGGGCTACTACGGCGATGACGACGCACTCATCCTCTGGGCCCATGAGATCGGCAGCGACGAATACCGCCAACGGCTGGACGGTCTGCAATGACCCCACTGGTGCTCGCTTTTGAAACCAGCTGTGACGAAACCGCCGTTGCGGTGGTGAGGGGGATCGAGTCGCTTTCCAATGTTGTGTCGTCTCAGGTGGATCTGCACGCCCGGTTTGGCGGCGTCGTACCCGAATTGGCCGCTCGGGCCCACGTCGAAGCGATTCGATCCTTGACCCATCGCGCCCTTCAGGAGGCTGGCGTTCACCCTGCTGATCTCGATGGGGTTGCTGCCACCGCAGGCCCCGGGTTGGTAGGAGCCCTTCTTGTCGGTCATTCGTTCGCCAAGGCGACTGCTTGGGCCCGACAGCTCCCATTCGTTGGCATCGACCACATGGAGGGCCACCTGATGGCTCCTCGGCTCGAATTTGGGGATTTCGAGCCGCCATGTGTCGCCCTCCTCGCCTCAGGTGGCCACTCTCAGATCGTCCATGTCCGCGAGTGGGGCGAGTACGAGACTCTCGGCCGGACCATTGACGATGCGGCGGGCGAGGCCTTCGACAAGTTGGCCCGCGTCATGGGCCTTGGCTTTCCCGGCGGCCCGGCGATCGATCTGGCATCTGAAGGAGGCGACCCGGCAGCGGTCAGCTTCCCTCGGGCCTTGCCGGACCGGCCTTTTGAGCTCTCGTTTTCCGGCCTCAAGACTTCGGTGGTCAATTTCATCACGAAGGCGCAGGCTGCCTCTGAGCTTCCATCGTTGGCCGACGTGGCGGCCTCGGTTCAGGAGGCGATAGTCGACGTCCTGGTCACCAAGACGTTCAACGCAGTCGATCAGACGGGAGCTCCTCTGGTGGGTGGCGGTGGCGGAGTTCTCGCCAATCGGCGCCTTCGGGAGCGTTTTGCGGAGGAGGCCGACAAGCGAGGGGTTCGCCTCGCCCTGCCCAGCCCACTCCTCTGCACCGACAATGCCGCCATGATCGGAGTTGCGGGGGCCCACTGGTTGGGTGAGGGCCGCATCACCGATTGGGCCGAGAATGTGGACCCGGGCCGGATCCTGGGTTGAGCCACATCGACTCAGATCCCAATTAGCAGTCACCCTGGCAGAGTGCTAATCTTGGGTTGGCACTCGAGTTATCCGAGTGCTAACCCACAGGACCTCACACGTTGGCCCCTTGTTCAATCCGGGCCTGCAATGTGAGGACCTGCGCAGAGAAATACAGGCGCTTCAAGGAGGAGCATAAGAATGAAGCTTCAGCCGCTCGGTGACCGAGTGGTGGTCAAGCCCACAGAGGAAGCGGAATCCCGCACTCCTTCCGGGCTGGTCATCCCCGACACCGCCAAGGAGAAGCCCCAAATCGGCGAGGTAATCGCCGTCGGCCCCGGGGCTCGCGACGAAGACGGCGACCGCATCCCAATGGATGTCTCGGTCGGCGACAAGGTCCTCTACTCGAAGTTTGCCGGCACGGAGGTGAAGCTCGATTCGGACGAATACCTCGTCCTTTCCGAGCGTGACCTTCTCGCCGTCGTCAATTAGGAGCTGATAGGAAATGGCAGCGAAGGAACTTCGCTTCAACGAAGAGGCCCGACGTGGCCTCGAGGCGGGCGTAAACAAGCTCGCCGACACGGTAAAGGTCACCCTTGGCCCCAAGGGTCGCAACGTCGTCTTGGAGAAGAAGTGGGGCGCACCCACCATCACCAATGACGGCGTGACGATCGCCAAGGAGATCGAGCTCGACGACCCATACGAGAACATGGGTGCCCAGCTCGCCAAGGAAGTGGCCACTAAGACCAACGATGTGGCCGGCGACGGCACCACGACTGCGACAGTCCTCGCCCAGGCAATGGTGCGGGAAGGTCTGCGCAACGTTGCGGCCGGCGCCAACCCGATGGACCTCAAGCGTGGCATCGAGAGTGCCGTCGAGAAGGTCGTCGAAGCGATCGGCGAGATGGCTCGCGACATCGAGACCAGCGACGAGATCGCAAACGTCGCCTCGATTTCGGCCAACAACGACCCGACCATCGGCAAGGTCATCGCCGAGGCGATGGACAAGGTTGGGAAGGACGGCGTGATCACGGTCGAGGAGGGTCAGACCTTCGGTCTAGAGCTCGAGTTCACCGAGGGCATGCAGTTCGACAAGGGCTACCTCAACTTCTACTTCGTGACCGATCCTGATCGGCAGGAGGCAGTGATCGAGGACCCCTACATCCTCATCGCCAACCAGAAGATCAGCTCGGTCAACGATCTGGTCCCCGTTCTGGAGAAGGTCATGCAGTCCGGCAAGGGCGTGCTGGTCATCGCCGAGGACGTCGAGGGCGAGGCCCTGGCCACCCTGGTGGTCAACAAGATCCGTGGCACGTTCTCTTCGATCGCGGTCAAGGCCCCTGGTTTTGGGGAACGCCGCAAGTCCATGCTCCAGGACATCGCCACCCTGACCGGTGGAACCGTGATCTCCGAGGAGGTCGGGCTCAAGCTCGAGAACGTGACCCTCGACATGCTGGGCCGGGCCCGCAAGATCGTCACCACCAAGGACAACACCACTGTCATCGACGGTGCAGGGTCCGAGGCTGACGTCAAGGCCCGCATCAAGCAGATCGAGCGTGAGATCGAGAACACCGACTCCGACTGGGACCGTGAGAAGCTCCAAGAGCGTCTCGCCAAGCTCTCCGGCGGTGTCGTTGTGATCAAGGTCGGCGCGGCCACCGAGGTCGAGCTCAAGGAGAAGAAGCACCGCATCGAGGACGCCGTCTCGGCGACTCGTGCCGCCGTCGAAGAGGGAATCGTCCCCGGTGGCGGTGTGGCTCTGCTCCGTGCTCAGACCGCGATCGACAAGATCCGTGGCGGTAGCGACGACGAGAAAACCGGGCGTGCGATCGTGCGCAAGGCAATCGAGGAGCCGCTGCGCCAGATCGCAGTCAATTCGGGCTTCGAGGGCGGAGTCGTCGTCGAGCATGTCCGGAACGCCGAAGGCAACACCGGCTTCAACGCCGCGACTGGAGAGTACGAGGACCTGGTCAAGGCAGGCGTCATCGACCCGGCCAAGGTGACCCGATCTACGTTGCAGAACGCAGCTTCGATCGCGGCCCTGCTTCTGACCACCGAGGCCCTGGTGGCCGAGGAGAAGGAAGACGCCCCCTCCATGGGTGGCGGCCACGGCCACGACGGCGGCGGGATGGACTTCTAGACGCAAGTCTGTTTCCTAATGCAGGGCGTCACGGATTCGTGACGCCCTGCATTACGTTTGGGCCGCGAGGGGTCGCCGGAGCCCCCTTGGCGTACTGCGGGAGATCGGGCTTATGAGAATCTTGAAGGACCTGATCCAGAACCGCATCTCCAGGGACGGCCCGATCCCCTTCGAAGTGTTCATGGAGATGGCCCTGTATCACCCGGATCTGGGTTTCTTCGCCTCGGACCGTCTCCGATCCGAGAAGTCCGGCGACTTTCTCACCTCTCCGGAGGTCAGCGCTCTCTTCGGGGAGACACTGGCCGTCTTCGTCTCCCAAGAATCGGAGCGGCTCGGGGCGCCTTTCCAACTGGTGGAGGCTGGCGCCGGGTCCGGATCACTGATTCGGCCACTGCTCCAGAAGGTCAACGTCGAGGTGATCGCCGTCGAGGCCTCGCCAGCCGCTCGGACCGCGCTGCGCGCACTCCTGCCTGACGACGCAATTAATGACCGGCTCCCGGATCGAGTTCGAGGGGTGATCCTCGCCAACGAGCTGATCGACAACTTGCCAATGGCCCTCAGCCAACGTGTCGGAGAGAACTGGCGAGAGCGCTGGGTGGGATCGGACGCAGAGGGACTGACATTTGTCGACGCCGACCCGAGACCTGAAGTCGAGAACTGGCTCGATGCCTACGCCGGAGACGTACCCGACGGCGGCTGGGTCGAGGTCCAGTTGGCCGCAGCTAGCTGGCTCACCGATGCGCTCGCCCGACTCGAAGAGGGCTCAGTCGTGCTCATCGATTACGGGGAGACGGCCGAGAACCTGGTCCCACGACGTCAGGACGGCACCTTGCGCACCTACCGCGCCCATCATCTCGGCCCGCACCCCCTCGACGAGCCTGGCGAGACTGACATCACCGCTGACGTGAACTTCACGGCCTTGGTGCACACGGCGGAGAAAGCCGGTGCCCAGGTGAATTTGTTTCGGCAGGACGAATTCCTCTCCAGCCTTGGGCTTCGGACTCGTCTTTCCGAACTGAGACATGCCGAATTGGACGCCGCCCGCACCGGTGACGAGATGACCCGTCTCCAGGCCAGATCTCTCAAGACCGAGGCGGAGACCTTGCTCCATCCAAGGGGTCTTGGGGACTTTCGGGTCCTCATCGCCACCCTGTGATTCGCGGGAACCGTCGTAGAGCGGCGGGCGTCTTAAGTTCAGAGGTGGTTGATGAGAAGACTGGCGATAATCGGTGTCGTGGTGATGGCATTAGCGGCCTGTGGCACGGCCCAGGAGCCGCTGGCCCAACCCGACACCACGTCTACGACCGCTTTCAACACAACCACCACGACCGGAACCGGACCCACCAGCACGATGCCTCCCCTCAACCCTGAGCAAATCTCCCAGGTCGACGCAGCCAAGGCCGATTTGGCGCAGCGCCTTGGAGTTGCTGTCACCGAGGTGACAGTGATCAATTTCAAGGGTGTGACCTGGCCCGACGGAAGCCTTGGATGTCCGGAGCCTGGAATGTCCTACACCGAAGCTCTCGTCGACGGCTACCAGGTCACCCTGACCCACGGCGATCGGCTGTTCGACTACCACGGCGCCAACGGAAGCGATCCGATTCTCTGCAAATCCGGCGAGAAGGACGGCGGCCGCGAATTCGTCCCACCACCCGGCTTCGACGAGTAGGAAGTTGGAAAAGGGGGCACCCGGAATGGGGTGCCCCCTCTTCTGATTAGGTCAGCGGTTGTCCACCTCGATGAGGGTCAGACCGAGGAGACCAGACGGACCCGTGTGGGAAACGGCACCGAGATGCCATTGACCAAGGGTCGCACCGGTCCAGCTGACATCGATGGTGCCGCTCGTGGCGTTCGTTGCTGAGGTCGGGGCGTTATCGATCACCAGGTTGCCACCAGGTGTTGCCGAGATCGCCCAGCTGTACATGTCGTAAGGAGAATCCGGCCCAACGGTTTGCCAGCCGTGGACGAAGACCGTCCACGTCCCATCGGCAGGATTCTCGATCGTCACCTCCTCGTCCGTTCCACCCAAGGTGCTCTGCGCCGCAAGGTTGCCATCCGGATCGAACACATAGACGTCGAGGTCGGCGTTGGCCTCGGTCGCCTCTGGTGGGATCGCCACCCGGAACAGGGCGGCCCCGCTCAAGGCGAAGGTGTGGGCGTTGGAGAACCCGTCGCCGGGATTGAAGGCCTGGTCCGGGTCCTGGACAACCACGTCCGAGGTGACGGTCGCAGGAACCAGGCCATGGGCAGCCGCCGCATAACTTCCGGTGTAACCGAAGTTGACGCTGAAGCTGGCCGCACCAGTTTCACCGGAGCCTGTCAGGTCGTCCGGGGAGTCGAAGGCCGCGGCGTTGACCGCGATCGGACTGTAGGCCTCGTAGGCACCGGTCTTCTCTTTCCAGGTCAGCGAACCAAACCGCCACTCTCCGATTGGAGCGCTTTGGTTGGTGATCGTTACCGTGTAGGTCGCGGTCTCATCGAGCTTGAGCTTGAAGCTCGACGGTGACACCGTCACGACGTAACCCTTGGGGGCTTTCACCTTGACGTTGTAGGTCCGCGTGCCGTTGGCAACGCTGGTCACTGTCCGGGTGATGGTCTGGGTGCCAGCCAGTTCCGCCACACCAATCGACGCTAGGTTGAGATCACTGGCATCAGTGGGGATGCCGAGCCCCGCCAGGAAGGAACAAGTGCCGTCTGGGTCGCCGAATACTTCCGGACCGGCGTCACACAAGAACCCGAGGTACTCGTTGAATCCGGCGTCGTACACCAGCCCGGGCTGGAAGGCCGAGCCCTTCTCCGACTTGTGACCGGGGTCGACTTCGCCTGCGCCCATCGCAAAGGGGCCGGCCTTCGTCTTGCGATCGTTGTCGACGACGTCCTGATCGGACGTTGTCATGATCGCCGATTTGGCGGCCGCTGCGCTCCAATCCGGATGAGCTTCCTTCATCAGGGCGTAGACGCCGGCCATATGCGGGCTCGACATCGAGGTCCCGGCAATCGCCTGGAACAGCTCACCGCCCGGTGTGCTGTCCGGGTCGGGGAACGGTGAGTTCCCTGCCAGGATCTGAATGCCAGGTGCCGTGATGTCGGGCTTGATGATGTCCTCTGCCGCAGTGTCCGGGCCTCGGGACGAGAAGATGGTCATCGACGGCGCCGACGGCCATGAGGTCACATTCCCTGTATTGATGATCCTTGCTCGGGCACCGCTACCCGCCGAGGCGATGTAGGACTTGATCGCCAGGCCTGGGGTGAGGTCGATATGGACCGATGGCACCCAGTGGTTGTCGGTGAACAGGTTGTCGTCATTGCTGGCGTTGTAGAGGATCATGCCGGCGCCTCCGGCGTTGAACACCGCCAGGCTCTTGGCTGCCCTCCCCACCACACCACGCTTACAGAGGACGATCTTCCCGGTGACCGGCGCCGAGAACGCCACCGACGGGTCGCACACCTCGTTGCCGAGAAGGGCCGCATCGACCAATGGCTTGATGCCCAATGTCTGCGTGATCGATGCTCCCTGGTACTTCTTCCCGTTCCCCAGGACGATCGTGCCCTCGTAGAACTTGCTTTGGGTGTTGGCACCGACTGCTGTCACCCACGGGTCGGTTGCCGGCCCTCCGATGGTTCCGGCTCCCGGTCCGTCATTTGCGGCAGATACCGCAACGAAGACGCCGGCATCGGCCGCGAACAGGAACGCAATGTCGTCGGCGCCAGTGAGGCTGGCTCCACCACCGATCGAGTAGTTGATCACGTCGACGCCGTCTGCGACGGCCTGATCGATTGCGTCGGCCAGATCGGAGGTGAATCCTCCTAGGTTGCCGAGGGCCTTGTAGGCGATGATGCGTGCCCGTGGGGCAATTCCCGAGATCTTCCCCCGAGGGATGCCGAAGATCGACGCCGAGACGTCGGCATTTCCGGCCGCCGTGGAAGCGGTGTGAGTGCCATGACCGTCGTCGTCACGGGCAGAGTCGAACTCGTCGGGGTCGGCTCCGATGAAGAAGCGATAGGTGTCCAGCATCTGCCTGGCCCCGATCAACTTGTTGTTGCAGGTGAATGGGGCATCGTTGGCGTTGGCGCCTGTATTGCCGAAATCGCATGCGGAGTGCGCGGATTCGTCCAGGACGATCCCGAGATCGGCATAGCTTCCGTCGTCGGCAAAGCTCGGGTGCTCTGGCCAGATCCCGGTGTCGATGACGCCGACGATGACGCCCTCGCCGGTGTAGCCGGTGTGCCACGGTGTGGAGGATCCACCCACCGAGAATGAGGTCCGGGTGGACTCGGCGGTTACGTGACGCAATTCATCCGGCAGGACGAGGGCCACGTTTGGATCGTTCGCCACCTGCTCGGCCTGGGCATACGTCAATCTCGCGGAGAAACCGTTGAGTGCGTTGACGTACTCGTTGACCTTCTTGGTGGGGCTGACACCTGCCTCGGTCAATGCAGCGTCGTGGCTTTCCGAGAGGACTTCGGCGGCCGCCTGAGCTTGGCTGGTGTCGAGGTTGTCCTGACCGAGCGTGGTCACCAAGGGGTCGGCGTTCATGACAACGATGTAGCTGTTGTACTTGCCTCGCTCGACCGTTCTTGGTGATGATCCGAATCCGGTGTCGTTCGCCGCGCCACCAGCGGGGATGGCGGTTGCGAATGCCGTCGCCAGAACAGCAACGATGACGAGAAGCTTCCTTCTCAAGTCTTTCCTCCTTGGTCTCTCATCCTTCTCTCGGATGGCCTCGGAAGCTCCCCCCACACATCGCGGTGCGTGACCATACACCACTCAGAGTGGGCGCAGTCAAATGAAGGTTGACGAGCCCTGTCTTCTGAATAGATGCCACTGCTCGATACCCTGACGGTGTGAACAATCTGAAGACAGTGGGCCTCCTCGCCTTCATGACCACCCTCTTGTGGGTGGTGGCCTATGCGCTCGGTGCCAGTTTCTGGTTCGGGATGTTGATCGCGTTCGCCTTCAACTTCCTCGCCTACTTCTTCTCCGACAAGATGGCTCTTGCCGCCAGCAGGGCCCGCCCGGTGACCGAGGCCGAGCAACCTCAGGTCTATGCGATCGTGCGCCGTCTCGCCGAGCAGATCAAGATGCCGATGCCCAGCATCTACTTGATCGATTCCGCCCAGCCGAACGCCTTCGCAACCGGTCGATCGCCGAAGAAGGCGGCGGTGGCCGTCACCTCGGGAATCCTCCAGGTCCTCGACTTCGATGAGTTGGAGGGTGTCCTCGCCCACGAGTTGGCTCATGTTCAGAACCGGGACATCCTCATCAGCTCGATTGCAGCGATGATCGCTGCCGCCCTGACCATGCTCGCCCGCATGGCCTTCTGGTTCGGCGGTGGGGACAACCGGGAGAGCCCGCTGGGGGCCATCGGCGCTCTTCTCTCCCTGATCGTGGCTCCGATCGCTGCAATGTTGATTCGGCTCGCCATTTCACGGACCAGGGAGTTCCAGGCGGATGAGACTGGGGCGGAGATCACGGGACGGCCGATGATGTTGGCCAACGCCCTGGAGAAGATCTCGATGGGAGCCGACCGGATACCGATGAAGATCAACCCGGCCACCGCCCAGCTGTTCATCGAGAACCCGATGAAGGGACTGCGCGGCAGGGGCGGAATGATGAGGCTTCTCAGCACTCATCCACCCACCGAGGAGCGGATCTTCCGTCTGCAGCAGATGGCCGAGGGGGTCAGGTAGGGGTTGGTACTACCAGTCCCCAATACCTAACATCCAACATCCCGGACCATGCATGGTTTCAGTGCGTGGTTTCGGCATGCCGGGATGCCCGAGCGGCCAAAGGGAGCAGACTGTAAATCTGCCGGCTGACGCCTACGGAGGTTCGAATCCTTCTCCCGGCACGGGCGCCCCGGGCGTCTGACAATCTGGCCCCCTTAGCTCAGTCGGTAGAGCGCTTCCATGGTAAGGAAGAGGTCTTCGGTTCAAATCCGGAAGGGGGCTCTGGCGGGCGAAGCTCGCCTGAGGCGGCGTAGCTCAGTAGGTGAGAGCGCTCGACTCATAATCGAGAGGTCGGCAGTTCGAGTCTGCCCGCCGCTACATCGGCACCGGCGCGTAGTTAGCGTCGGGCTAGAGGGACAAGGAAAGGAATAGGAGCCGACGATGGCGAAGGCGAAGTTTGAGCGTTCGAAGCCGCATGTGAATGTGGGGACGATGGGTCATATTGATCATGGGAAGACGACGTTGACGGCTGCGATTACGCGGGTGTTGGCGGAGCGGGTGGGTGGTTCGAATCAGTTGACGTCGTTTGATCAGATTGATAAGGCGCCTGAGGAGCGGGAGCGGGGGATCACGATTCAGATCGCTCATGTGGAGTATGAGACTGCGGCTCGTCATTATGCGCATGTGGATATGCCGGGTCATGCGGATTACATCAAGAACATGATTACGGGTGCGGCGCAGGTGGATGGTGCGATTCTGGTGGTGTCGGCGGCTGATGGTCCGATGCCTCAGACTCGGGAGCATGTTCTCCTGGCTCGTCAGGTGGGGGTGCCTTCGATTGTCGTGTTTTTGAACAAGGTGGACATGGTTGATGATTCTGAGCTTCTGGACTTGGTGGAGCTCGAGGTGCGGGATCTTGTTGACGGAGTATGAGTTTCCGGGGGATGAGGTTCCGGTGGTGCGGGGTTCTGCGTTGAAGGCGTTGGAGGGGGATGAGGCGGCGTCGGATCAGATCATGGAGTTGATGGGGGCGGTGGATTCTTATATTCCGGAGCCGGATCGGGATACGGATAAGCCGTTTCTGATGTCGATTGAGGACGTGTTCAGTATTACGGGTCGGGGGACGGTGGTTACGGGTCGGGTGGAGCAGGGGATCTTGAAGGTGAATGAGGAGGTGGAGATTGTGGGGATCCGGCCGACTCATAAGACGGTGGCGACCGGGATCGAAATGTTCCGCAAGCTCTTGGATGAGGGTCGTGCTGGGGACAATGTTGGGGTTCTGTTGCGTGGGGTGGGTAAGGATGAGGTGGAGCGGGGTCAGGTGTTGGCTAAGCCGGGGAGTATTACTCCGCACACCGATTTTGAGGCTCAGGTGTATGTGTTGACTAAGGAGGAGGGGGGCCGTCATAACCCGTTTTTCCCGGGGTATCGGCCTCAGTTCTACTTCCGGACTACTGATGTGACCGGGTCGATTCAGCTGCCGGAGGGGACTCAGATGGTGATGCCGGGTGATAACACTGAAATGGTGGTGGAGCTGATCGCTCCTATCGCCATGGACGAAGGACTCCGTTTCGCGATCCGTGAAGGTGGCCGCACCGTCGGCGCCGGACGAGTCATAAAGATTTTGAAATGACGAAGTCATTCCAAGATCGCAATACGCAAAACGCAATGCGCAGTGCGTGCGGCGGCGACCGTAGGGAGCTCTAATGCCTAGCGACAAACGACCGCCATTGACTCTCGCCTGCACCGAGTGCAAGCGGAGGAACTACGTCACCACAAAGAACAAGTCGAACACCCAGGACCGTCTCGAGCTCAAGAAGTACTGCCGGTGGTGCCGGCAGCACACTGCGCATCGCGAAACTCGCTAGAGCCCAATTAGCGTTCCCTGGGCATGGAACCGTCTGCCCTGGTCGACCACAAGTTTGGGCCGCATCGATTTCGAGTGTGTTTCGAGAACGTGGCCGATTTCGTGGCGGCCACCGGTGACGACCCCGAGCGGTGGGCTTCGGCGGCCCCGCCCGGTTTTGTCGCTGCGGCCCTGTTTGTGGTGGCCCCTGACTTGCTCGGCCAGTTCACGGACCGTTCGGTGATCCACGGCGAGCAGACCTTCGCCTGGCACGCGCCTCTGAGCATCGAGACCGACACGGAGGTCACGGGTTTCGTATCCCGGGTGCGGGAGCGGGGTGGGGTCAACTTCGTCAATTTCGATCTCGAGGTCACCGGGCCAGATGGGCTGCTCGCCGAGGGCTCGGCGATGTTCTTGGTGTCCGGCGATTCGACACCGGTAAGCGGCGTCGACGAGGCACCCGAGCCCGCGCCCCTCGACAACGGCCAACCGGGAACGGGCCAGGTGAGCGCCTCCCGGGCGGATCTAGTGCGATACGCAGCAGCCACTCGGGACTGGAACCCGATTCATTGGGATCACGACGCCGCAGTCGCTGCAGGCGTGTCCGGAGTCGTGGTCCATGGCCTACTCCAGGCGTCGTGGGCATTTATCGCCGCCAGCCGGCTCCGCGCCGGGGCTGCCCCGTTGCGCTCGGCGAAGGTGCGCTTCCGCAACCCGCTTAGACCTGCTACTCCTGCCACCCTGGAGGTCGAGGAATCGGAAGGGTCGGCGACAGTGACCATCGGTGCCGCCGGAACCGAGTACATCAACGCCAGAATCGAGCTCTCCGATGAGTAACCAGCCAGAATTTCCGAGGGTCGAACGGCCGAGAGAACAAGAGCTCATAGCCAGGGCCCAAGCCGGGGATCGGTCCGCCTTTGCTGTCCTGGTCCGTGAGCACGGAAATGAGGTCTATACCTTGGCTCGTCGGCTGGTAGGAGATCCGCATCTGGCAGCAGATGTCGCCCAGGAGACGATGATCCGCGCCTGGCGCGCACTGCCCAACTTCCGTGGCGACGCTGCGTTTTCAACGTGGTTGCATCGGATCACGGTGAACACAGCCTGGACCCAGAAGAAAAGGGCGCGTCGTCATCAGGGTGCTTCTCTCGATGATCTAGCTGAGGTTGCCGCTCCCTACACCAGGGAACATCCGGAGGTTGCTGGGGAGATGATCGAGCTTCGAGGGAGGCTAAGACGTGCTCTCGAGAGCCTGCCTGAATCCCAGAGACAGGTAGTGATCCTTAAAGACGTTTACGACTGGTCGCACATCGAGATCGCGGAGGCGATGGGGATCTCTGTGACCGCGGCCAAAGTCCGCCTCCATCGCGCCCGGGCGCGTCCTGGCCAGGAATCTGGAGGGGTCCCCATGACCATCGTCTGCGAACTGGCAGCCCCTTTCGTGGCGAATAGCGCTGTCGACAACAGCGAGGTGATCTGGCCTTTCCGCGGTCATACCGACGCCTGCCTGCGATGCCAGGCCCGGCACGCCGCAATGAGTCGCACCGCTCGCGAACTCGATGGATTGTCCGCGGAGACGATGCGCGCTCCGCTGGATCTCGAGTGGCGAGTCATGTCTTCGCTCGAGGGCGACCTCGCGGTGACCCGATCATGGAAGAGGCCGATCGCACTGGCGGCCGCCGTGCTGTCGATGGCTGCCGCCATCGTCATCTGGAGGTTGCGGCCCCGGGCGCAATCCTGAGTCTCCAGCCTTTGGGCGCAGGGTGCGGTTCTCAGTTCGCCGGGCACTCCGTCTGGCTGTTCTCCAGTGGCCCAATCGGGGACCCACCAAAGCCAGAGGAAGACCCTGTCGATGTCGCTCCGATCATGGAAGCCACTGGTGCGCGATCCCATGTTGTGTTTGCCGGCAAGCTGGATCGCAAAGTCCTGAGTTTTTGGGGAAGGGCAATAGTCACCGCCTTCCGGGCGCCTTACGGCGACTTCCGCGACTGGGGCGAGATCAGGGGCTGGGCTACTCAGATCGCAGAGGAGTTGAAGGCCAGCGTCTGAGATCTGGCGTGGCTCCGTCTGTCGCTGCCCCGATTCCGTTGTTGGCGGTGATCAGAGCACGGTGAATGCCGAAGCTAAGCGCCCCGTAGCTGACGTCCCCCGGACTGCTGCCAGGCCGCTCTGAGGGAGGCGCGCATCTCGCCGGTGCTTCGGAACTGGACGATGATCCCGGCCACGACGAGGACTCCGTAAACGGCGTACCACCACCGTGTTTCTGGTCCCCGTGTTCTGGCCGTTCTGACCCACATCGATAGCATCGGCTCATGGCTCGTCTCGTTGACCTCTCCCATCCCATCGAGGCTGGGATGACCACTTACCCGGGGATGCCGGGCCCAGTGATTTCCGACTACATGTCCCGGGCCGACTCACGGGGCCGTTATGACCTCGGGACGGAATTCAACATCGGTCGCATCGACATGATCGCCAATACCGGCACCTACCTTGACACCCCGTTCCACCGTTTCGAAAGCGGTTTCGACCTCGCCGATCTTCCGCTGGAGAAAGTGGCCGATCTGCCCGGCATCTGTGTCCAAGATGCGGGACCTGAGGTAGGAGCGGAAGTTCTCTACAACGTCGACGTTGCCGGTCGGGCGGTGTTGTTCGCCACCGGATGGGATCGCTATTGGCGCACCGAGAACTACGGGGATCCCTCGCATCCATTTGTGTCTGCCGGGCTGGTCGACGCCCTGGTCGCGGGTGGGGCGGCGCTGGTGGGAATCGACTCGGTCAACATCGACGACACCCGGGGCGGTGGCCGCCCGGCGCACACAGGTCTGCTCGAGGCCGGGATACCGGTCGTCGAGCACCTGACCGGTTTGGGCCAGCTGGTCGATCAGGAGTTTCGGTTCTCCTCGGTTCCCTCCCCGGTTCGAGGAATGGGGAGTTTCCCGGTCCGCGCCTACGCCGTCTTGGGGTAGGTCGGCGAAAATCACCCCGAGCCGGTAGGTCCTGACCTGCGAAGCTGCCGACCATGGACAGCGACGAGCGATCTCAGAGGACAGTCGTTCTCGTGGAGGGCACAAGTGATCAGGTCGCCCTGGAGACCCTGGCCGGGCGTTGTGGCCGTCACCTCGAGGCGGAGGGAGTTTCCATCGCAGCGATGGGGGGTGCCACCAACATCGGTCACTTCCTCGACCTGTATGGGCCGACAGGGCTCGACGTTCGGTTGGCGGGTCTTTGTGACTTCGGCGAGGAGGAGGACTTCCAACGCGGTCTGAAGCGGGCCGGCCTCGGTTCCGAGCTGACTCGGGCTGAGATGGAGTCGCTCGGGTTCTTTGTTTGTGTCGAGGACCTCGAGGACGAACTGATCCGGTCCCTCGGTGTCGACTCTGTGGAGGGGGTCATAGAAGCTCAGGGCGAGCTTGGGTCTTTCCGAATCATGCAAAGACAGCCGGCCCAACGCGAACGGAGCCATGAAGCGCAGCTCCGGCGTTTCATGGGCACCCGCTCCGGAAGGAAGATCAACTACGCCCGGTTGTTGGTCGAGGCCCTTGATCTAGGCCAGGTCCCCCGCCCCCTCGACGGATTGCTCGCTCATGTCTGACCAGGTCGCGGATGTCGTCTCGCTGGTTTCGGGTACCTTTTGCTGTGTGCGGTTCGAACAGCTGTATTCGACTCAACAGGCCTACCTCCCAGAAACCACCGAATACGTGGAGCTGTACGACGGGGCGTTCCTTCAGATGTATGGCCGAGGGGAAGGAACAGTCAGCTGGGGCAGCAGCGAAGCCAGCATCCAATGGACCAACTTTCCGGTCCGTCGACCTGACGGCGTGTACCTTCCTGACTTTACGGGTCTCATCAAGTTCGGAGACTCAGATCTCTCGGTCATGTACCGCATGCATGGCATCAGCCTCCTTCCGGACGCCGAGAACCGCCGACTCTTCGCCGGCCCGGTTCGCTGGTTTACAGACCATCCTGAGTTGAAGTGGCTCAATGATCTATGGGGATTCGAAGAGGGTCTGCTGGACAGAGCAAGTCTGGAATTCTCCACGCGAGCCTTTGTCCTTCACCCGGAGCCACCTCGATAGCCGGGGCGCGGCCCGTGTTCAGTCGGAGGACGGCCGGCGAGAGATAGGCGGTTTTGTCGCAGTTCATGGCTAGAAATCTGCAGAGCTGGCGACGCCAACTGCACACTGATAAGTCTCCGGCCTTTATCGTCCGTTGCGGGTACGACGAATCAGGAGGATTTGCATGGCCGCCCTCATCTACGCCATCAACGCATCACTAGACGGCTATATCGCCGACGAGAACGGCAAGTTCGACTGGACACAGCCATCTGAGGATGCGCACGCCTTCTTCAACGACCTCCAACGATCGGTCGGCACCTCGCTTTACGGCCGTCGCATGTACGAGACGATGAGGGTGTGGGACACATTTCTCCTCGACGACCTGTCCGAGGTGGAACGCGAGTTCGCCGAGGTGTGGCGGGCAACCGACAAGATCGTTTACTCATCCACCCTGGACGCCGTGCCGGAACCGTGGACCCGACTGGAGCGGACCTTCGACCCCGAAGTGGTACAGACCATGAAGAACGGCGCCGACGCCGACTTGGCCATCGCAGGCCCGGGCCTGGCAGCCGAGGCCATCCGGGCAGGTCTGGTCGACCGGTATCTACTGCGCTTGGTCCCGACGATCGTGGGTGGAGGCACCTCTGCCCTCCCCGGCGCGGCGCGGGTCGACCTCGCTCTCAACACGACACGTCGTTTCGACGACGGCTCCGTCCTACTCGACTACCGCCTCCGAAGAACCTGATGCACCGTGGCAACACGCGGACCGCTTGATCGTAGGCCCGGGCCCCGACCGCTCGGACCTCACCTCCGACGAGCGCCAGGGCTGGGAGTTCGATGAAACCGATTGCGGCTTGTTTGGTCATGGTCGTCGCCTGTGGCGGCGGTGCGAGTGGTGGTGACAGTTCCTCTGAGACGCCGGACATGATGTCTGCGGCCTTGGTCGAACTGATCACCGTGGACAACACGTTTGGGACGGGGCCGCCGCCGTTCACTGAGTACTTCATCCTCGACCGGATCGATCCGTCTGCAGGAGACGTCACGGGTTCAAGTCAGTCGACGCGACCGTTGACCGAGGCGGAGCGGGCAGCGATCGAAAGCGCCATGTCAGAGTACGGGCCGGTCACGTGGATCGATGATCCAAACGATGCCGGGACCGAGGAAGTCGTACCTGACGCCCTCCCAGCGCTCCTCGGAGTTGGGGAACCGGTTATCGAAGATGACACCGCCTTCGTGCCGGTCTCGATGATTTGCGGAAGCGTTTGTGGAACCTGGTTGACCTACCGCCTCGAAAGGGCTGACAACGTATGGGCGGTTGCGGGGATAGAAGGTCCTGTCACGATTTCGTGAATTGCCGCTGGATCCTTGGCCCGGCCCGATCTAAGCGCCCCCCCGCCCTCCCATTCTTCGGCAAACCCGGGGCGACCCCTACCCAGCCCGAGACCGAGTTTCCACACGGGGGGGATGCCCTTATACTTTGCACTTCCCGCGAACCCCCTAGGGGTGTAGCTCGAATTGGTAGAGCGCCGGTCTCCAAAACCGGAGGTTGGGGGTTCGAGTCCCTCCGCCCCTGCCAGACTTGACTCAACTGAGGCTTAGGAAGATTTGATGAACCGAGAGATGCGTCGCATTCAGGAGCGTGAAGAGCGACTCCAGAAGAAGGGCGAACC
Organism: uncultured Acidobacteriota bacterium; assembly: GCA_963778755.1. Lineage (GTDB taxonomy): Bacteria > Actinomycetota > Acidimicrobiia > Spongiisociales > ZC4RG35 > JALYNX01. Next base: position 337,886 of record CAVZVJ010000010.1, read on the forward strand.
ACGCAAGGACAAGGCCTCGCGTCGTGCCGCCTCGTTGCAATCGAAGCCTCAGACGGAGCGTAAGTCCTTCATCCAGCGCGTCGGCGCCTACCTCCACGAGGTTCGTCAGGAGATGCGGAAGGTGACCTGGCCGACACGGGAGCAGATGATCGCCTTCACCACCGTCACCCTCGTCACCATTGTGATTCTCACGTTCGTCATTTTCGGCATCGACTTCGTCATGAAAGAATTCGTCTTCAAGATCTTCGAGTGGGCCCAATGACCGACGTCGTGGAAACCGTGGAAGTGATCGAGGTCGACACCGACGAGACTGTTGAGGTCGAGCCGGTCAAACCGACCAGCCCCTACGACCTCGAGGGTGACTGGTACGTGATCCACTCCTATTCGGGATACGAGAACAAGGTCAAAGCCAATCTCGAGACTCGCATCCAGTCGATGCACATGGGCGACCGCATCTTCGAAGTCCACATCCCGATGGAAGACGTCGTCGAATTCAAGGGCGGCAAGAAGGTCACCGTCCCCAAGAAGGTCTTCCCCGGCTACATCCTGGTTCGGATGAGTCTCGACGACGACTCCTGGTACGCGGTGCGCAACACGCCGGGTGTCACCGGCTTCGTCGCAGGCAACGCCCAGAAGCCCACCCCCCTCTCACGACGCGAGGTCGAGCGCTTTCTCGGTGTCCAGGAAGAGGAAGAGAAAACCAAGCCCCGGTTCAAGCCCGACTGGGAGGTGGGCGAACAGGTGCGGGTGGTCACCGGCCCCTTCGCCGACTTCAACGGCGTCATCGAGGACATCAATGTCGATCAGCAGAAGATCGTCGTGCTGGTCAACATCTTCGGCCGGGACACCCCCGTCGAGCTCGGTTTCGAGGACATTCAGAAGAATTAGGTACTTGGTACTTGGTACCGGGTACTCGGACAAAGGCATTCAAGAACCATGGGTAGAAGAAGACTTGTAACAACGCTCAAATTGCAGCTGCCGGCCGGCCAGGCCACGCCTGCACCACCGGTGGGCACCGCCCTCGGCCCACACGGGGTCAATCTGATGGACTTCGTCAAGGCTTACAACGACGCCACCGCCAGCCAGCGCGGGCGGATCATCCCGGTCGAGGTCTCCATTTATGAGGACCGCTCGTTCGACTTCGTGATGAAGACCCCGCCGGCCGCCGCCCTGCTCCGTCAGGCGGCCAAGGTCGAGAAAGGCTCCGGCGAGCCCAACAAGATCAAGGTGGGCTCGGTCAGCAGGTCACAGGTCAAGGAGATCGCCGAGATCAAGATGGTCGATCTCAACGCCAATGACCTGGACGGGGCGATGAAGATCATCGAAGGCACCGCCCGCTCGATGGGAATAACTGTCGAGGGCTGAAAGTCCGCGGCAGAAGTAACGCAGCGGCGTCAGCCGCTGCCCGTGGGAGGCCGCAAGGCCGCCTGAACCACAAGGAGAGAAAATGGCACACGGCAAGAAGTACCTCGAGGCTGCAGCCCGGTACGACAAGCAAACCCCCTACGAGCCAAATGAGGCGCTGGAGCTGGTCAAGAGCCTGGCACCGGCCAAGTTCGACGAGACCGTCGAAGCAGCATTCCAGCTAGGCATCGATCCCAAGAAGGCCGATCAATTGGTCCGGGGGACGGTGTCCCTCCCCCACGGCACCGGGAAGAGTGTTCGCGTGGCCGCCTTCGTCCCGGCGGACAAGGAAAAGGAAGCCACCGAGGCCGGCGCCGACGTGGTCGGGGGCAAAGAGTTGGTCGAGCAGCTCGCCGCGGGGCGGGAGCTCGACTTTGACATCGCAATCGCCACTCCCGACCTGATGGCAGAGGTCGGGAAGCTGGGTCGCATCCTGGGCCCCCGTGGTTTGATGCCGAATCCGAAGGCGGGAACCGTGACACAGGACGTGGGCAAGGCGGTCTCCGAGTTCAAGGCGGGCCGAATCGAGTACCGCAACGACCGATATGGCAACGTCCAGGTTCCTTTGGGAAAGGTCTCTTTTGACGTCGACCAGTTGCTTTCCAATCTGGCGGCGATCTCAGGCGAGTTGGTTCGTGCCAAGCCGGCGTCGTCGAAGGGGAGGTATCTCCAGGCGCTTTCCCTGTCTTCGACCATGGGCCCCGGCGTCAAGGTCGACATCGGCAGCCTCGATGATGTGGTCAAGACCGCCAGCTGAGCTGGGTCGATAAACCGTATCGAGAAAGCCCCCTCTCGGAGGGGGCTTTCTGCGGAAGTAGGGGGATCTCCGTGCTCCGGTTCACCGTGGGCTGTAAGGGCTTTCGGCTGCCAGGTCCACCGTCCGCACGGGCCGAACATCGTCTTGGGACCAGGGTAGGGGCTGGTCTCATTTGTCGGCCTCGCGGCCCTCACTATTTGGTTCCGAAGAGCGGGCGGGGGCGGTCAGGGAACCCGCCCGGACTCACACGGAGACCCCCTGTTCTCAACACTCGTAGTGTCGCGCGCCCTATCTGGCCTGTCCAGGGAGATTCTGGAAGGGGAGCGTCTACAGGGTCTCCAGGAAGTCCCGCAGCACTCTGTTGAAGCGCTCCGGCTGTTCCAGGCTGGGGAGATGGGCCGACTCCGGGATCACCTCGGCGGGCTGCTGGCTGAACAGCCCTGCCATGTAGACCGCTCCCTCCTGGAGGTCTGGGAGGTCGTACTCACCGATCATCACGAGGGTGGGAACCGCTATCTCGTCCAAACGATCTTTGGCCGGTGGTTCGAGAGCCACAATCCGCGGCATCTCGCGCCTTTTCCTGGGGCAGGGCGATCAGCGACATTTCCGAAACGAGTTGGAAGACATCGGGATCGACGTCTGCCTTCGATCGGCCGTGCCCCACTACCCAAATCTCCGCGCCGAGATCGGCTGTGGTCTCCATGTCCCCCGCTCGAAACGCCTTCACCAGTTCCGGCCACTGAGGTGGCTCAAACTCAGCTGAGGCCTCGAACCCAGGCGGCCAGCCTCCGATCAGAACCAAGGCCCGGACCCGCTCGGGGGCGGTCAAGGCCAGGTTGATCGCTGTCTGACAGCCCATCGAGCACGCCACCACTACGGCTGACTCGATGTCGAGATGGTCCATGACGGCCAGCGCGTCCTCATGGTCGGAGAAGGGCTCGTCGAAGAACACACTCTGTCCGAAGCCACGCGTGTCATAGGCGACGAGGTGATAGTTGGAGGCGAGGTTGGTGAACTGGTGTTCCCACATCCGGCTGTCGGCTACACCCGCGTGAATGAAGAAGATGGTGTCACCACCCTCACCGGCCGTTTGGTAGTGGAGTTGGGCTCCGCCGGAAGGAGCGAAACCGGTTGGTGTGTCGGGCATTAGTTGAAACTAGCCGAGTCAGGGCCCCATCGAATTGCCCAGCCGGGGAGCCCCGGTACAATCCCGACCTGCAACTCCAATAAACCTCGGCCCAAGACCGTCGGTGTCCCTCGGGATTGAAAGGCAACCGCCGCCAACGCAGGTCGCTCCTTCCGGAGCCCCTTGTCCCACGGTCGAGGGGCTTTATTGATGTCTACCGGAGGAGCTGAGATGCCAAGACCAGAGAAGGTCCAGGCTGTTGCCGACATCAAAGAGAGGCTCGAAGGCGCCGAGGCGGTGTTCCTCACCGAATACCGCGGGCTGACCGTCAAGGCGGTCCAGACGCTCCGACGGAGCCTGCGTGACAGTGGCGCCGAGTACAAGGTCGTCAAGATGACACTCGCCCAACTCGCCGCAAGCGATGCGGGGGTCGAAGGTCTCAACGAATACCTGACCGGCCCGACCGCCATCGCCTTTGCGATGAGGGACCCGGTGGCCACCGCCAAGGCTCTCAAGGACTTCTCGAAGACCAATGAGGTTTTCGTGCTCAAGGCCGGCCTGCTGGCAGGGAACTTCCTCACACCTGAGGAAGTCTCCAAGCTCGCCGACATCGAGCCTCGTGACGTGTTGTTGTCGAAGATCGCAGGTGCCGCCAAGGCACCGCTGGTGAAGGCCGCAGGGTTCTTCGGATCCTTCAACCGCAACGCCGCAACGATGTTCAACCAGCTACTGGATAAGAAGAGCTCGGGCGAGAACCTGGTGGAGCCGGCCAACGAGGCCAGTCTCCCTGCGGACGAGCCCATGACAGAAACGGCCGACTCGGCCGAGGAGGAATGATCAATGGCCAAGATGACCACTGATGAGCTGATCAACGTATTCGAGGAGATGACTGTCCTCGAGCTCAAGGAATTCCTCGACGCGTTCGAGGACAAGTTCGAAGTCACCGCTGCAGTGCCGGTCGCCATGGCTGCCGCTCCCGCCGCTGGTGGCGACGGAGCAGGTGCCGCGGCCGTCGAGGAGAAGGACGAGTTCGATGTCGTCCTGACCAGCGCCGGCGCCCAGAAGATCCAGGTGATCAAGGAAGTGCGCAGCTTGACCTCGTTGGGTCTCAAGGAGGCGAAGGATCTCGTCGACGGTGCCCCGGCCAATGTGCTGGAGGCTGTCGAAAAGGAAGTGGCCGAGAAGGCCAAGGAGATCCTCGAGGCCGCTGGAGCCTCAGTAGAGCTCAAGTGACGATCTTCGATCGTCAGGTACTTGGTACCTAGTACCTGGTACGAAAAGGCCCCCGACTATCGGGGGCCTTTTCTTGTCAGCCGGCGAAGCCGGCTATTGGCCAAAATACTTCGTCACCACCGGGGTTTCCCGGGCCCGGAGCAGGACATTGGCGTCGAGCAACTCGAGGTTCTGGGCGAGACTGGTGGCGGCTTCCGGCAATGGGGTCTCGGCAAAGAAGGCCTTGACGTCGGCGGCCACTTCGGGTTGTGACAGCCCGGAAAGGCCTTCGGTGATCCGACGCTTGGTCATCCCCGGCATACGGGCCAGGACGTCGGGCCAACGAGTGCGGGCGCTTTCCCATGCTGTCTGTCCGCCCTTTCCCACCAGAAGCCGGGCCAGCACCCAGAACCCGTCCTGGGTCCGGATCTCACCATTGACGATTCGATCGACCGTGGTGATGACCTGATCCTTTGTTGGGACCACCGCTACCGAGCGGAGATAGCGCACCTGGTCGAGGGGCTCGGTGGCGGCGAGATAAGTCTCCCAAAGCAGGTCGTACTCCTCCGGTCCGCCGTGGCGGGCATAAACCGACAGCGCGGCAGTCACCACCTCAGGATCGATCGAAGCTCCACCGAGGAGGTCGGCGACCACGGTTCTCGCCCGGCTGATGGTCTCCTCGTCGTGACCGAGGTTTCCCATCGCCGCGATGAGGTCCCCGCGGAGCTTTCGCGTCAGATCGCTCTCGTCGGCCCCTGGCTGCCAGCCAAGCCGGTTGAGAGTGGGTCCCACCAGGTCGCGCACAAAGCGCTCAAAGGCGGGACGGGTCTCATCGGCCAGTGCGTGATGATCGATGGAGGCCAGGCCCCCTGTGATCACCGACCAGATGGCCTGTTCCTTCTCGTCGCCAAACGCCCCAACGAGATCGAGGAAGTCGGACGCTGGAACCTGTGCTGCCCGGATCATCGCCCAGGTGTCCGAGACGAGGGCGTAGCGCTCGATGTCGTCGAGGAGATGAAGATTCTCGAGGAGGGCCGAGAACAGAGGAGTCGAGTATCGGGTCCGGTAGAAGCCGTGGCCGCCGGCGTTGGCGACGATGAATTCGACACCATCCGGCAACTCGAGAACGGTCTCGTATTCCTCGAGAAGCACCTTGTGATCGAAAGGCTGGCCACCAGCGACGCCGCGAATCTGGATGGGCACTTTCCAGATGGTGGTGTCGGTCTCGTCGGGGAGAGCGAGGAAACGGCGCTGGCTGAGTCGGATCCCCTGATCGACCGAGCTGACCTCGATCTGGGGGAACCCGCGCTGGTAGACCCAGGTGTTCATGATCTCCCCGACCGGCCAGTCCGATGCGCCGTCCAGACCCTCCCAGAGATCGGTGGTGACTGTGTTGGCATATTCGTGTTTGCGCAGGTAGTTGCCGACTCCCTGGCGGAACTGCTCGGTGCCGATGAATTGCTCGATCATCCACAGCACGGCCGACCCCTTGCCGTAGGTGATGGAGTCGAACATCTCATCGACCTGACGCGGGGAGCTCACCTCGAACTCGATCGGCCGGGTGGTGTGGAGTTGGTCGGTGCCCATCGCCCAGGGGATCTCGAGGTTGGCGAATGCGAGCCACCGCTTCCAGCTCGGCATCTTGGCGTCGGTCGCCTTCAACTCCATGAAGCTGGCGAAGGCCTCGTTGAGCCAGGCGCCTTCCCACCAACGCATGGTCACCAGGTTCCCGAACCATTGGTGGGCGACCTCGTGGCCGACGACGTCGAGGGTGTTCTGAAGCTCGCTCTGGCTCGCCTTCTTCTTGTCGACGACTAGGTAGGCGTCCCGATAGGTGATCAGACCGACGTTCTCCATCGCGCCTGCCGCGAAGTCGGGAATCGCGATGTGGTCCAGCTTGTCACCCGGGTAGTGGATGCCGTAGTAGTCGGACAGGTATTCGAAGCAGAACAAGGCGTCTTCCAAGGCCACATCGGTGAGATGGAGCTTGCCCTTGGGGACGATGATCCGGATTGGGGTGCCCCTGACCATCACCGGTTCCGTGGCCTCGAAGGCGCCGACGATGAACGCCAGGAGATAGGTGGACATCTTCATGGTTGGTGCGAATACGAACTCGACGCGGCCGTCATCCAGGGTGGTTCGGCTCAGCTCCTGGGTGTTCGAATAGGCCTCGAGCCCGGCGGCAACGACCATGGTGGTCTGAAACGTGGCTTTGATATCAGGCTCGTCCCAGCCCGGGAACACCCGACGGGCGTCGGTCGCCTGGCATTGGGAGGTGGCGATGACGTGCTCGGTCCCGTCATTGTCCTTGAAGCTCGAGCGGTAGATCCCTCGAAGTTGGTCATTGACGATCCCGGTGTACTCGATGTCGAGTTGGTAGGTCCCCGGAGTGGCGGGCGAGGCCAGTTGAAGGGTTACGAAGTCGAACTCTTCGTCGTAGGCGATGTCCCCAACTGCGATCGAGTCGGTGCTCGAACTCAGGGTCACCGAGCCAAGGGCCAACTCGGCGCAATTCATGACGATGGCGTCGGTCGTCTCCACGACACCTACGGTGATTGAGACCTTCCCTTTGAAGGTGAAAGTCTCGAGGTCTGGCTCCAGACGGAGTGCGTAGTGGCTGGGGATGACCTGGCGCGGCAAACGATAAGGGTTCTCAGACACGGATAGCCTCAAATCATCGGTGGACCGGCCTGATGGTACCGACTCGGAAAGCGCCTCGACCGAATGACTGGCATTCCAGCCAACGCCTTTACCCTGATCCCTCGATGAGCGATAGGTCCACAATCCTGGTGTCGGTCAATGGCCCCGACCGACCCGGTATCTCGGCCGGTTTGATGCAAGTTCTCGCCGAGTCGGGCGCAGAGATTTACGACGTCGAGCAGATCGTCGTGCGGGGGCGGCTCACGCTCAATGTCCTCGTTGGAGTGTCAGGCGAGCGAGCCACCATCGGTGACCTCTTGTTTTACGGATGGCAACAGGACCTCAACGTCGACTTCGAGGTGGTTGACGACGCTCCAACGCCCAACCGGCCGATGTCGGCGGTGACTGTGATCGGAATGAAGATTGGGCCCGAGGAATTCGGAGCGGTTGCATCTGCCATCGCGGCCGGCGAGGGCAACATCGAGCGAATCTTCCGACTGTCCCGCTACCCGGTTGTCTCATACGAGCTGCTTGTCTCCGGTGGAGACCTTGCGGTGATTCGGGAAGGTCTGGTCCTTGCTGCGATCCAGCTTCCAATGGACGTTGCCATTCAGCCAGACGGTTTGGAGCGCCGGGCGAAGCGCATGGTGATCATGGATGTCGATTCCACCCTGATCCAACATGAGGTGATCAACCTGCTCGCTCGAGAGGCCGGTGTCGAGGAGCAAGTGTCGGAGATGACACATCGTGCGCTGATGGGGGAGATCGACTTCGAACAGTCGCTGCGGGAGCGAGTGTCTCTACTCAAGGGGCTCGATCAGGTGGCTTTGACCAGAGTGTTCGAGAACATCACCCTCACCAGTGGGGCCAGGACATTCATCCGGACCCTGAAGCGACTGGGGATGGTCACCGCGATCGTGTCGGCAGGGTTCACCAGATTCACCAACGTCCTGGCCGCCGATCTCGGGATCGACTACTCGCTCTCCAACACCCTCGAGTCGGTCGATGGGGTCCTTACCGGCGAGCTGACCGGGGAATTCGTGGACGGCCCCCGCAAGGCCAAATTTCTGAGGGCGATTGCCGAGGCGGAGGGCATTCCCGTCGGGCAAGTGGTTGCAGTCGGCGACGGGGCGAACGACCTCGACATGCTGGCGGCTGCGGGCTTGGGGATCGCCTTCAACGCCAAGCCGGTGGTGCGGGAGCGGGCGGACACCAACATCTCGGTCCCCTACCTCGACGCCATCCTCTTCATCATGGGGATCAGACGCCAAGACGTGGAAGACGCCGATGCCTCCGATCCCGACTTCGAGGCCCCGGACCTGATCGAGGTGCCGGGGATACCGCCTGTCTGAGGGGTTCCCCCCTCGACGCGCTCGCTTCGCTCGCTGGCGTCGGTCCCCCCGCTGCGCAGGGGGACAACCTCACCACTCCCGATGGAAGAACTCGCCCCGTGGGCGGTCGACGCGTTCGAAGGTGTGGGCTCCGAAATAGTCGCGTTGCGCCTGGATCAGGTCGGCAGGCAACCGCGCCGAGCGCATCGAGTCGAAGTAGGCGAGAGCGCTCGAGTAGGCGGGGGCGGGGATTCCGGCACTGACCGCCCCCGCTACCACTTTGCGCCAGGGAGTCTCGGCATCCAGAAGCGCTCGGGCGAAGAACTGGTCCTCCGTCATGTCGGCCAGACCGGGGTCACGAACATATGCGGCGGTGATGTCTTCGAGGAAGGCGGCACGGATGATGCAGCCCGCACGCCAGATCGAGGCAATCGAACCCGGATTCAGGCCCCAGCTGTGCTCGGCTGAAGCCCGGCCCATCAGTCGGAAGCCCTGGGCGTAGGAGATGATCTTCGATGCGTACAGGGATTGTTCGATGTCCTCCGACCCGACTTCGGCCAAGTCCCCGATGGGGGTGGGGAAGACATTGGCTGCCCGTTGACGGCGCTCCGGATCGGAGCTGACGATCCGGGCGTAGACGGCCTCGGCGACGAGCGTGGTCGGCTCTCCAAAGTCCATGGAGGAGATCACCGTCCACTTGCCGGTCCCCTTCTGGCCGGCTGCGTCGAGGATCAGGTCAACCATTGGTCGGCCGTCCTCGGTCGCGGCCAGGATGTCCCGGGTGATCTCGATCAGGTATGAGCGGAGCCGACCCTCGTTCCATGCACCGAACACCTCAGAGAGTTGTACGGCGCTCATGCCCATCCCACGACGCATCAGGTCGTAGGCCTCGGCAATCACCTGCATGTCCCCGTACTCGATCCCGTTGTGCACCATCTTCACAAAATGACCGGCGCCACCAGGGCCGATCCACTCGCAACAGGGGGCGCCATCGGGCGCCCGGGCGGCAATTCCTTTGAGCATCGGCTCGACGTAGTCCCAGGCGGCGCGGCTCCCTCCGGGCATAAGGGACGGCCCGTGCCTCGCTCCCTCCTCACCGCCGGAGATCCCCATGCCCAGATAGAGCAGCCCATGTCCCTCGACCACTGCCTGACGACGCTCGGTGTCGCTATACAGCGAGTTTCCCCCGTCGATGATGATGTCGCCGGCCTCGAGATGCGCGGCCAGGGTGTTGATCAAGTCGTCGACCGCCGGGCCAGCTTTCACCATGAGGAGAATCACCCGGGGCGGTCGCAACTGGGTGACGAGTTCCTCCAGCGTCGCGGCTCCGACCATGTCCTTGGACGCCGCCTCTCCCCGCATGAACTCCTCGGTCACCGCATAAGTGCGGTTGAAGACTGCAACCTTGTTGCCCGCATCTGCGAAGTTCAGGGCGAGGTTGGCACCCATCACGGCCAAGCCCACAACTCCGATGTCGGCGTGTTCGCTCATTGACAGCGAGGCTAACGGTCGTGCTCGGGGCAATCGCGATCGCAGCCCGAGGAAGTTGTCCTACTCTCGCCCGTCGTGTCGAAGATTCGCATAGGTATCGATGTGGGAGGCTCCGGAGTCAAGGGTGCCCTCGTCGAAACCGAGACAGGCAAGGTCCTGTCCGATCGAGTCCGTTTCGACACTCCCCGGCCGGCCACACCTGCGGCAATCGCGTCGGCCGTGTCCTCTGTTGTCGAGAGCCTCGGAGGCGAGGGGCCGATCGGCATCGGCTTCCCGGCTGTGGTCAAAGAGGGTCTGGTTTACTCGGCGTCCAACATCGACCCTTCTTGCATCGGAATTGACGCGGTCAGTCTCTTCTCAACGGCGATCGGTCGTGAGGTGACCGTGATCAACGACGCCGACGCCGCAGGTTTGGGCGAGTCGAGGTTTGGGGAGGCCAGGGATGCGTCAGGAGTTGTGATCATGCTCACCTTCGGGACCGGGATCGGCAGCGCAATCCTCATGGATGGGGACCTGGTCCCCAACGTCGAGTTGGGTCAGATCGAGTTGCATGGCGTGAAGCCCGCAGAGCTCCGTTACTCGGCGAAGGCGATGACCGAGGAAGGGCTGAAGTGGTCGGAATGGGGGGAGCGGGCCAACGAATTCGTCAGCCACGTCAACAAGGTCTTCAGCCCCAACCTCATTGTGGTTGGGGGTGGGGTGGTGACCAAATGGGACGCTTTCGCTCCCGCGTTCGACCCACTGCTGCCCGTGGTGCCGGCCGGTCTGGGCAAGAACGCCGGAATCATTGGCGCTGCGAGCCTCGTGGCCGCCCTCATCAGCGACTGAAGTCTGCGAACTGCCCGGTTGCGGTGACCGGGACCCTCACTTCGAGGATGGTTCCATGGTCATCGTGCTTCTCTTCCACGACTTCTCCGATCCGGTGAGCTGCCGCCACCAGATCGCCACGGTCGTACGGGATCTCGAGGGTGAGGGTGACCATCGGCTGCTCCAGGAGGTCGGCCACCCGGCTCAACATCTCGTCGAGCCCGGTTCGCTCCAAGGCAGAGACCATCACCGAGTCCGGGTACAGGTTCTGCAGCCGCTGCTTGGCGATTTCTGACATGGCATCAGCCTTGTTGACCACGATTAGCTCCGGGATACCGGCGGCGTCGATGTCGAAAAGTACCTCTCTCACGGCCGCCAATTGTCCCGCCGGGTTCTCATCCGTCCCATCCACCACCATGAGCAGCAGATCGGATTCACCCACCTCTGCCAGGGTCGATTGGAACGCTTCGACGAGATGGTGGGGAAGACGTCGCACGAAGCCGACGGTGTCCGCAACCAGGGCGCTGCGGTGGTTGGGAAGCACTAGTCGGCGCACGGTCGAATCGAGCGTGGCGAACAGTCGATCCTCCACCAGGACCCCGGCGTCCGTGAGGGCATTGAGCAGAGTCGACTTGCCTGCGTTGGTGTAGCCGACGATCGCCACCTGGGGGATCTCGGTCTTCTTTCTCGACTTGCGCTGGGTTGCCCTGTGTTGGACGGTGGCCTTGAGCTCCCGTTCCAGTTTGGAGATCCGCTGCACGATGCGACGCCGGTCGGTCTCCAGCTTGGTCTCGCCGGGACCACGGGCGAGAACCCCGGCACCCTGCTGGGAAAGGGACTTCCCCTTTCCCCTGAGCCGGGGGAGGTAGTAGCGGAGCAGAGCCAGCTCGACCTGAATAGCACCGACCTTCGACGTGGCGTGCTGGGCGAAGATGTCGAGGATCAGGGCCTCGCGGTCGACAACGTCGCATTCGAAGAGTTTCTGCAGATTTCGCTGTTGTGCCGGGGCGAGCCCGTTGTCGAACACGACCAGGTCGATGTCCAGGGCCTTGGTGAGGGTTGCCAGCTCTTCTGCCTTGCCCGAGCCGAGGTAGGTGGCAGGGTCGATCCGATGTCTGCGCACCAGTTCGCGTTCCACTGGTTCGGCGCCGGCGGTGTCGGTGAGGAGTGCCAATTCATCGAGACTGCGCTCCGCCTCGACAGTCGTCATCCCGGGGAGAGTGACCCCCACGAGAAAGGCGCGTTGAACCCTTACGTCTAGGTCGGTGACCGTGGCGGTCAGGCGGCGGCGGCTACGTGAGGTTGGTTCTCGAGTCATGGTTTGCCATCTGGCTGAATCGAGGATGATTGCCGCCCGAATTCATTGACGCGGGTGGATTTTCGGGGCTCAGAGATACTGGCCCTCGTCGCCCACGTGCTCCAGCTGCTCTTCGGCGATTATCTGGGACTCACGAACGGCAATCACCGGTTTTCCGGTTGCCGGCCAGATGAAACGCCAGGCGCCGGTGGGTACTGCCCAGAATCGCTGTCCGGTGTTCACATCCATGAGGGCAAGGGCGTCGTTGCCGTCTTTGGTGCCCATCGGCACCAACAGCCCCGAGCGGGTGGTTGATTCCTCTGGAGCGTGGCCGACGCGCCAGCCCGGCATCACCTTGTAGCCGTTTTCCTGGAATATCGGCAGGTCTGTAGTCACCATTCCTCACCAGGATTCTCGCAGGTCGAGGCCCCAATCGCGAAGTCGTCGCAGGTCTCATATCCCGAATGGGCCCTGTCGTCGAGGACCGAACTCAAAGCCCCCGGTAGGGTTCACGCGCTATGGCTGACAAGTCCAACTTCTCTGAAGCACTCGACTATCACGAGAACCCACGCCCGGGGAAGATCGCGATCCGATCGACGAAGCCCACTGCCACCCAGGCGGATCTGAGCCTCGCCTATACCCCCGGCGTTGCGGAGCCCTGTCTGGTCATCGCCGACGACCCCGAGGCGGCTTTCCGCTTCACCAACCGCGGGAACCTGGTCGCCGTGGTCTCCAATGGCACCGCCGTTCTTGGACTGGGCAACATCGGCCCGCTCGCCGGCAAGCCGGTGATGGAGGGCAAGGCCGTCCTGTTCAAGCGTTTCGCGGACATCGATGTCTTCGATCTGGAGATCGACGCCACTGACCCTGACGATGTGGTGCGGTTCTGCGAGATGCTGGCCCCGACAGTCGGAGGCATCAACCTCGAGGACATCAAAGCGCCGGAGTGTTTCTACATCGAGCAGACGCTGCGGGACCGGCTCGACATTCCCGTGTTTCACGACGATCAGCACGGGACCGCGATCATCGGAGGGGCCGCATTCATCAACGCCTGCGAGTTGACCGGACGCGATATGGCCAAGACCAAGGTGGTCTTTGCAGGCGCCGGTGCAGCGGGGATCGCCTCTGCGAGGTTCTTCATCGAACTCGGGGTAGATCCGGCAAACGTTGTGTTGGTGGACACCAAGGGAGTCATACACACAGAGCGAGACGATCTGACCGACATCAAGCGCGAATTCGCGGTCAAGACAGATGCTCGGACTCTGGAGGATGCCCTCGAGGGCGCCGACGCCCTGGTTGGGGTATCCGTGGCGGGGACGGTCTCCAAGGAAATGGTCCAGTCCATGGCCCCTGACCCGATCGTCTTCGCCCTGGCCAACCCCGATCCAGAGATCTCATACCCCGACGCAAAGGCTGCACGGGACGATGTGATCATGGCCACCGGGCGCAGCGACTATCCGAACCAGGTCAACAATGTCCTCGGTTTCCCGTTCATCTTCCGGGGAGCCCTCGATGTCCGGGCTCGGGCCGTATCCGAGGGTATGAAAAAGGCCGCCGCCCATGCTCTCGCCGACCTGGCGAGGGAACCGGTGCCCGACTCGGTGCTCCGCGCCTACGACCTGGAGCGTCTCCAGTTCGGGTCTGAGTACCTGATTCCCAAGCCGTTCGATGCCAGGGTGTTGTGGACAGTCGCACCAGCTGTCGCCAGAGCGGCTATGGACGAAGGACTGGCCGGGATCCCAATTGCGGACTTCGACGAGTATCGGACTCAGCTTCAGACCAGGTTCCGGGCCTCACACAGCCTGATCAACGCCATCACGATCAGGGCTATGGAGCAGCCGAAACGGGTGGTCTATCCCCACGCCGAGGACACCCGGTTGATCCGTGCCGCGCGCAGGGTGCTCGACGAGGGGATCGCGAGCCCGGTGCTGCTGGGCAACCTTGCCGAGATCGAGAAGCTGGCTCTCGACTCCGGTCTCTCACTCGACGGCATGGAGGTGATCGATCACATCAACGAGGACGCGGAGCGTGACCGTTACGCAGCGATCCTCGAGAACTTACGCCGCCACCGCGGGCTCTCCTTGCGTGAGGCGAGGGCCCGCACCGCAGACCCCAACATGTATGCATGCTTGATGGTCCGTGAGGGAAAGGCGGACGCCGTGCTCGGCGGGCTCAACACCTACTACCCGGACACGATTCGCCCCGCCCTCCAGGTGCTGAACGTCGAGGAGGGCCGCACGATTGTGAGCTCGGTCTATCTGGTGGTGGTGCGGGGCACGGCCTTCTTCTTCACCGACTGTGCGGTCAACATCGAGCCAACGGCCGAGCAACTGGCCGAAATCGCCCTCGCCGCAACCACCACAGCCCAGAACGAGTTCGACCGCGATGTACGGGTCGCCTTCATCAGCTACTCCGACTTCGGCTCCGCAGGAGGGAGCGAGCCAGCGCGTGTCCGTCGGGCGGTGGAACTGTTCCGTCTGGCCCGGCCCGAGATCCCGGTCGACGGCGAGATGCAGGCGGACACCGCGGTGATGCCCGAACTGCTGAAAGACCGGCGACCGGGTGGCGCCCTGAGCCGGGCGGCCAATGTGCTGGTCTTTCCCAACCTGACCGCGGCCAATGCCTCGTACAAGCTCTTGAATCGCCTTGGAGACGCCGAAGTGATCGGCCCCATCCTCAGCGGCCTGTCCAAGACCGTGCACGTGTTGCAGCGTGACGCCTCTGTGAACGATGTGGTCAACATGACTGCCATCGCGGTTGCCGAGGCACAACGCCGGGAGCGGGCCGGCACCTGACGGCTGTCAGCGGTCCTTCCAGTACTCCTCGTAGTGGACGTTGCCCCGCTGTTTGCGTTGGTCGATCGTGAACCCGCGCTCTTGTAGTAGCTGGCACACCCCGACCGTCTCGGGGAAAATGTCGTCGTCGTCGACCCATTTCGGCAGTCCGATCATCGAGGGATTGCCACAGAGATAGACGTGGGTGGTGGCCGGATCCAGGGGGGCCCCCAACTCGGCTTCGAGTTGGCCCGAGGTGATCATGTCCTGGATGTAGACCTTCTTCCCCTCGTTCTCCGGTTCACGCGTGGTGAGGGTGATGTAGCGGTAGTTCGGATATCGGTCCTCGACGACGGCTTGCTGATCGGTGTAGGCGAGGTCCGATCGATAGCGCACGCAGACCACATTCAGGATCTTGCCCTGATGCTCTTGTCTCAGAAGCTCCCCGGTCATCTTGTTCTGCGGGGCTTCCCCGGTCCCGGTGCTCAGGAAGATGACATTGTCGGTCGGCTGGACGCCTTCGAGGGTGTAGTGGCCTGTGAACTTGCGACCCATGAAGATCCGATCGCCCACCCCTTTGAGGAAGATGCGAGGGGTGAGGGCGGGGATCTCCTCCTCGCCGGGGCGGACCTTGACGATGTAGAACTCCACGTCCTGGGGGTTGGCCTCCACGAGGTTCCCGTCGTCATCGACGATCGAACTGGATACGGAATATGAGCGCCGGGCCAGCTTCTCCCGCTGGCCGCTCGAAAACGTTTCCATCGCATCGTCCGCACGCGGCTCCCAATAGCCGAGGGCGAGAGTGGTGTACTGGCCCGCCTCGAAGGGGTCGATCGGCTCGTCGGAGCGGACCTTCATCACCCAAAGGTCTTCGTTGTGGGCACGGATCTGGGTGAAGGTGGCGTTGTAATGCTGGCGGCGCAGCGCCTCATCCGCTTCTTCAGAGGTATCGCCCGAAGTGGCGGAATAATGAATGAACAGCCCGCTGATGACTCCACTCGCGTCATCCAGGGAGTCGTCGTCCCAGGCTTCCCCCCGCCGCACAGAGATGGTGTTGGAGAGCACATAGACATGATCGATCGACGAATCTGCCGCGAACAGCCGCCGGGCAAGCTCGGCGGGCGGCCCGTCGTCGCTCGTCGAGCCGGGGGTGAACCCGACTCCGTCCTGTCCGGTGATCGAGCGGTCGGTGCTGAACAGGGCCACGGATCCCATCGGCACCGCCGAGACCTCGATGCGTTGACCCATGGGCTCAAGCTACCTGCTGGGAACATCGCGAGGACGGAGGAGGTTGCTCGAATCATGGATACCGCAATCAAAGAGGCGATGGATCGTGGGGGCATCGCCGACATCACAACCGTCGGGCGCAAGACCGGCCTGCCCCGCAGGGTGGAGATCTACTTTCACCAGTTCGACGGCCAGTACTACCTGACCGGCCGTCCCGGCTTCAAGAGGGATTGGGCGGCCAACATCAAGGCCAATCCAGAATTCACGCTTCATCTGAAACGCGGCGTGACGGCCGATGTGCCGGTGGTCGGAGAGCCCGAGGCAGATCCCGAGAAACGTGGCGCCATCATCTACAGAGCCCTGACGGAGAGTTGGGGCAGCGAGCCTGACCGGGCCAGTGCCCATCTAGACCATTACGTCGAGACCGCACCATTCATCAGGTTCAAACCGGTCTGAACAAACCTCTCTTGCCCCGGCGCTCGCCGTGCCCACCACATGGGCGTGTATTTCCCGCGTCAGCCGCTCCACCTGCTCTGTGAGATTGGTGTTGGCCTCGAGGAGCTCATGCATCTTTGACGCCTGCTGGATGGCGATGTCCTGACGCGCGACGTTGGCCGCGGCCAGTGCTTCCCGGTGATTCGCGTCTGCTGCGCTCATGACCTTGTCCCGATCCGCCTGCCGCGTCTGTGCCAGAAGGGATCAACGGCGCGGCGTACGCCGCCTGCAGTGAAAAGGCGAGATTCAACAGGATGAACGGGTATGGGTCCCATTGATAGGTAACGGCCACGACATTGATCGAGATCCAAATAGCGACCAAGACGGTCTGCCCGATCAGGAATCGAGGGGTCCCGAAGAATCGAGCGAATGACTCGGCTCGACGGCCAAACGTGTCCGAGCCGAACGGCGCGTGCATGTGTTGGGTGTCGCTGTATGCGGCAATCGAACTAACCATGGGCACTCCAGACATGAGGGGTTGACCGGTGACGTTAGGTCCGATCAACCCCT
Organism: uncultured Acidobacteriota bacterium; assembly: GCA_963778755.1. Classification (GTDB taxonomy): domain Bacteria; phylum Actinomycetota; class Acidimicrobiia; order Spongiisociales; family ZC4RG35; genus JALYNX01. The sequence goes on from CAVZVJ010000010.1 coordinate 354,957, forward strand.
CAGTCGGGGTGCAAGTCAGACGCTGGTTCGCTGCTCCACGTCGCGCATCCCCAACCCGATCAGGATGAAGACGACTCCCATTCCTGCTGCCATCGCGGCCGAGCCGAAGGCCACCACCGAGGTGAACAAAGAGGCACGTAGGAAGGAGGCTGTTGCTGCAACTTCACGAAGCGGGTCCTCGCGGTCCATCTCGGCGTAGTACAGGCCGCCGGTGGCTTCGAGCGCGTGCTGCTCGATCACCTGGGCCTCGCAATAGGCCGTGAACGGCCCGGTCACATCACGGCCGGGCAGGCAGGCGTCGTCGGAAGTCACGATCTTCTGGTCGGCAAGCTCGCTGCTAACGGAGAACCACGTGGCAACACCTCCGACGATCAAGATCGCTCCCAGGACAATCGACGCAATCGATGCGGCTTTTCTCATTTCTTCCCTTTCTGGTTGCTTGCTCGAAGTCAACACCTTTGCCGGTGGCCGCGTTGAGAGCCAAAAGTCCCTGGTTCGAAGGCACCGGACGGGCCAAACGGTTCGAGCCCGTATCGAATGGGTATAGCAGAGTGCCCAAACCGTTCTCACTTGTACCATCGGGAGGTAAATGCCCGAGCGTTCCTTTGGAAGGACTATCCGCTACCGCCGAACGAAGCTCGGTTTGAGTCAGGCAAAACTCGGCGAGCTTGTCGGCCGCTCTCCAAGCACCATCCGGGCCTGGGAGCGTGACACTTCGCTTCCCACCGATGACTCAGTCGTGAGCGCCCTATCGGCGGTCCTCGATGTCGACCGGCGATCCCTTTTCGAGAAGGCGGGTCTCGAGATGCCGTTGGAGGAGACCAGCCCGACGATGGAAGAGGCGTTTGCCAGCCTGGCCGCTACCCAACCGCGTCCCGCACCCGTGCTCGTCGAGCCGGACCCATTGCCAGTGCCGGTTCCGTTGCCGCCTGAGCCAGAGCAACGGATCGAACTCGACCTCTCGGACAAGTCGGGAGGCGATACCCGGACCGAAGATCTGGTCGAGGAACCTTTCGAAGACCAGAAGCCGGTCGACGAGCCGTACCCGGTCTGGGAACCAGAGTTCCCCGAGGAGACGTTGTCTGGGTCTACATCTGTAGCTTCCAATGCCGTGACACCATCCATGCCAGCACCTGGATTCATCGAGCCACCTGACCCGTTTGTGCTGGCGGCGGCAACACCGCCGATGGTCGAGCCCTCCTACATGGAGGACACGGCTCAGCGCCAGCTCTATCGGGTTAGGAATCTGGCCACGATTGTCCTCTTGGTGGGGATGGGGATCGTCTTGCTCTGGGCCATGTCGAACACCTTTGATGCCCTCGGCTCGTGGTGGCAGGACTTCATCGGGACGCTCAAGCTCTAGCGTTCGGCCGTAACTGGCCATGAACTCAGGTTCGCTCGACATTCTCATCATCGGTGGAGGCCCATCCGGGCTCTATCTGGCGACCCTGCTCAAGAAGGGGCGACCCGAGCATCGGGTTCGGGTTCTGGAGCGAAACAAATTCGGGGACGCATTCGGGTTTGGGGTCGTTTTCAGCGATGAGACCCTGGACAATTTCCAGAATGCCGACCCGCCGAGTTTCGAGGAGCTCGCCCGCAGCTTTCGCCACTGGGGCGACATCAAGGTTCACCACCCTGATGGAAGATCCTTTCGTTCAGGCGGTCACGGGTTTGCCGCCGTCGGTCGCCGTCGGCTGCTTGAGATCCTCACGCTGCGCGCCACTGAATTGGGGGTGGGAATTGAATTCTCCAGCGAGGTAGGTGACCTCGCCGACGTTGCCGCGGCAGATCTCATTGTCGGGGCCGACGGCGCAAACAGCATGGTGCGTCGTCACCTTGCCTCCCACCTGGAACCGTCGATCGAATCGAGACGGAATCGCTACATCTGGTTCGGGACTCCAAAGGTCTTCGATGAGTTCAATTTCATATTCGAGGACACGCCGGTGGGAATGGTGTGGGCCCACGTCTATCCCTACAGCGACGAGGGCAGCACGTTCATCGTCGAGATGGCGCCAGAGACCTGGACTGCCTTGGGGCTCGACCAGGCGCCGAGCGAGGCTCTGGCTCCGGGCTCCAGCGACGAGTTGGCGCTCGCCAGATGCGAGGAATTGTTCGCCGCACATCTCGGTGGGTACGGCCTGAGCGGGAACAACTCGAAATGGCTCCAGTTCCCAACAATCTCCTGCGCCCGTTGGCACCACGAGAACGTGGTCTTGATGGGTGATGCAATCCACACAGCCCACTTTTCGGTCGGCTCCGGGACCAAGCTGGCCATGGAGGATGCGATCACCCTTTCCCGCCTCCTACTCGACGATCTCGACCTCGACGACGCACTAGGGCAGTACGAGCGGCTTCGGCGTCCTGAGGTGCAAAGTCTGCAGCGGGCGGCACGGGCCAGTCTCGAATGGTTCGAAGGCGCGGACCGCTACCGCAACGCGGATCCGGAGCAGTTCGTCTTCAGCATGTTGACCAGGAGCCAAAGGGTCACATACGACAACCTTCGGGTCCGGGACCCCGGATACATGGCAGATGTCGACGCCTGGTACGCGTCGTCGGGGCACGGTTGCCCGGTGCCAGTCCAGCCCAGCGTTCCCCCGATCTTCCATCCTTTCCAACTTCGAGACTTGGTGCTCCCCAACCGGATCGTGGTCTCCCCAATGGACCAATACAGCGCTGTCGATGGGATGCCGAATCAGTGGCACCTGGTGCATCTCGGGAGCCGGGCGGTCGGGGGCGCCGGTCTGGTCATGACCGAAATGACCTGCGTATCTCGGGAAGGGAGGATCAGCCCGGGGTGCACGGGGATCTGGGATGACCTTCAGGCGGAGCGCTGGGCGGAAGTGGTCGATTTCGTCCACGAGCACACCCCGGGCGCCATCGGGCTTCAGATCGGCCACTCGGGTCGGAAAGGCTCGACCAAGTTGATGTGGGAGGGCGACACCGACCCCCTCGACGATGGCAACTGGGAGATCGTGGCCCCGTCACCGCTGCCATATCGACCGGACAGCCAGGTCCCCCGTGAGGTGACCCGCGCCGAGATGGACTCGATCCGAGATCAGCATGTGGCGGCTGCTATCCGCGGGGACCGCGCCGGTTTCGACTTGCTCGAGCTTCACTACGCCCACGGTTACCTGCTTTCGAGCTTTCTCACCCCCTTGGCCAATGTGCGCACCGACGAGTACGGCGGCTCACTTGGGAATCGGATGCGATATCCGTTGGAGATATTCGCCGCAGTGCGCGAGGTGTGGCCGTCGCAGAGACCAATCTCGGTGCGGATCTCGGCAACCGACTGGGTACCCGGCGGCTTCGAGGGTGACGACGCAGTTGCTTTCGCGACCGAGCTCAAGGCGTTGGGATGCGACATCATCGACGTCTCGACCGGCCAGACGACGCCGGAGGCCGAGCCTGACTATGGCCGCCTCTACCAGACACCCTTCAGCGATCGCATCCGGCGCGAGGTCGGCATCCCCACCATGACCGTCGGGGCCGTTTCCAGCATCGATGACGTCCACAACATCCTGGTGTCGGGCAGGGCGGACCTCTGCGTCCTGGCCCGGCCCCATCTGGTCGACCCCTACTGGACCATGAACGCGGCGATCGATCTCGGCTACGCCGACTTCGATTTTCCCAACCAGTATCTATCCGGCCTCAACGCGAGGAGACGCCAACAGAGCCCGATCCCACCCGACGTGTTTCGCGGGTGACTAGACAGAATTCAGGAAAACCCTGGCCTCAAGGCGTATTGGCGTGGCAAACTGTCGCCACCAGAGAAAGGAGGTGGTCCTAAGTTGTTTGAAGGTTTACGGACTCTGGAGGTGGTCCAGCGCTGAGCGGCGCTGACCGCATGCGCCGCTCGTCCCATAGGGACTGGTGGCGACTCCATCTCGGACCACCCTGCTCTGGCTACCACGGGATTCGTCCATCCGTGGCGGATTGATCCGAAGCAACGCCCGAGCCGATTTGAAGCGAGCCCCCGGCGATAGCCGGGGGCTCTTTCATGTCTCGAAGCCCCGATCCGCCAGCCACTGGTCGTTGAATACTTTCGACAGGTACCCCCGTCCCGAGTCAGGAAGGATCACCACGACCAGCGCTTCATGGTCTTCATCAGCGACTTGCAGCGCGGCGTGAGCGGCCATGCCACAGGAGCCACCGACCAGGATGCCCTCCTCCCGGGCCAGCCTTCGGGTCATGGCGAAGGAATCGGCGTCCGTGACCTTCACCCAGCGATCGATCACGTCGAGATCGACCGTCTCCGGATAAAAGTCCTCGCCTACCCCCTCCACCGCGTACTGGTGGATCTGTGATTGGCTGTCGGCGGTGTAGATCGAGCCCTGAGGGTCAGCCCCGACCACCTGGAGGTCCGGCTTCATCTCCTTCAAGAATCGCCCTGCTCCGGTGATCGTGCCCCCGGTTCCGACGCCAACCACCAGTGAGGCGATCTGTCCATCGGTCTGGCGCCATATCTCGGGCCCGGTCGTGTCGTAGTGGGCCTGCGGGTTGGCGGGATTGGTGTACTGGTCAGGGTGAAAAGCGCCCTCGATCTCGCCCGCAAGACGTCTCGCCACCCCGTAATAGGAGTCCGGGATGCTCAGGAAGCAGGTTGGTAGGAGTCACGATGACCTCGGCTCCATAGGCGGCGAGGAGGTCTCGCTTCTCCTGAGACACCTTGTCCGGAACCGTGCAAATGACGCGATACCCGCGAACCGCGCCGATCATGGCGAGGCCAACCCCGGTGTTTCCCGAGGTCGGCTCGACAATCGTCCCACCGGGTCGGAGAAGGCCGGCCTCCTCGGCTGCGTCGATCATCGAAACGGCGATTCGCTCTTTGATGGATCCGCCGGGGTTCATGTGCTCGATCTTGGCCACCAGATTGCCCGGGGCATGGAGACGGCCGAGACGAACCAGCGGGGTGTTGCCAATCGCGGCAACAACGTCGTCGAAGATCTCCATGGCGGGTGGAGGCTAGGCCCGTCCGGTTGGAGGCGAATCGGGGGCGCCTCCTAACCTTGCGCTCGTGACCCGACTCGCTCGCTTCGCCTGGTTCACCCTCGGTTTCAACGTGGTCGTGATTCTCATGGGCGCCTTGGTCCGGTCCACGGGCTCCGGGGCGGGATGCGGGAAGTCGTGGCCGGTCTGTCAGGGCGAGGTGATCCCCCCATTGGAAGGGGCGACCAGAATCGAGTTCGCCCACCGCGCGGCGAGTGGTGTCGCGCTCGGTGCTGGTGGTCACCCTGGCTGTTCTCGTCTGGCGTCAGGTGCCGGTCGGCGAGCCGTCGCGGCGCGGGGCTCTCCTCGCTGTGATTTCGATCATTGGAGAAGCGCTCATCGGGGCCATGATCGTGCTCGCCGAATGGGTGGCCGATGACACATCGGTGGCAAGGGTGTTCGCGGTTCCGCTTCACCTGGTCAACACTCTGTTCCTTCTGGCGGCGCTGACTCTCACAGCCTTCTGGTTGTCGGGGGGGAGGCGCCTCGAGCCAAAGTCTCACCCGGACATTTGGCGTTGGGTACTGGCCGGCGGCGCCGCCATCGTCTTGCTCGCCGCGACCGGGGCGGTCACCGCTCTCGCCGACACGCTGTTTCCGAAGGATGTGGTCGGTGTCGGTAACTCGGGCGAAGCGCATTTCCTCACCGATCTGAGGATGGTTCACCCCTTCCTGGCAATCGTCGCTGCATCGATCGGATGGTGGGTTTCGGGGCACGCCGAGGGGGCAAGGTCGGCGGCGGGCAATGCCCTGCCTTTCCTGGTGGGGGCGATGATCGTGACCGGTTCGCTGAACATCCTGCTCGGGGTTCCGGTGTGGATGCAGCTGGTGCATCTGTTCTTGGCCGATGCCCTGTGGATCACCTATGTCCTCGCCTCGGCGCAGGCTCTTCAAGTGCCGGCCGATGTCAGCCAACCGGTATAGGCGGTCGTTCGTCTCCGAGGAGATAGCGGGGACCGGATCCCTTCCTTGAGATGGTGTCAGACGGATTGAGGAGGGCGCAGGACTTGAGGGAGAGACAGCCGCACCCGATGCAGTCGCTCAGCTCGTCACGCAACGCCTCGAGTTCGGCGATCTGATTGTCGAGCCGCGCTCGCCATGATTGGGAGAGACGCTCCCAGTCCCGTTTGGTTGGAGTCCCTTCGTGGGGAAGGGTTTCCATAGCCATAGCCACCTCTCCCAAGGAGAGACCAACCTCCTGGGCGGCCCTGATCAACGACACCCGGCGCAATGTCGCCCGCGGGTAGCGGCGCTGGTTGCCGGAAGTTCGCTCTGAGGCAATCAACCCTCGCGATTCATAGAAGCGCAGGGCCGAGGTAGCCACCCCCGCCCGGTCCGCCAACTCGCCAATCGTGAGCCACTCCATGCCGCCAAGCATAGACACGTGACTTAAAGTGAACTTGAAGTCGCGTCGTTGTGTTCGGTCCTCAAGAGGCGAGCGCAGCTGAGCCGTCTAGCCTCGCCCCGGTGTTCGATGAGCTTGCTGATCGTGTCTTTCGAAGACGATTCGAGTCCCTTGACCTGAACGTCGGCCTGGTGTTGGGGGAGTCGGCGGTCCTGGTCATCGACACCCGGGCATCGCACCGAGAGGCCGACGAGTTGATTCAAGAGATCGAGGCTTTCACCAAGCTGCCGGTCGCCTGGCTGGTGAACACTCACTGGCATTGGGACCACGCCTTCGGCAACTCCCGGTTTCCTGGCACCGAGATCTGGGGCCACCGTCTATGCCGGGAGGCGCTCATCGACCTGGGCGCCGAGATGGTCGAGGAGGTGGCAGGCTGGTTTCGGGAGAAAGGCGACACCGCTATGGCTCACGACATCGAAGAGGTCGTGGTTGTCGCCCCCGGGTCGGTCTTCGAGGACTCGGCGACGATCGATCTCGGAGGGCGGACCGTGGAACTGACCTATCACGGGTTGGCTCACACCGACGCCGACATTGTCATCAGACTGCCGGACTGTGGGGTGACCTTCTTCGGTGACATGCTCGAGAACGGTGCGCCCCCGAATTTCGGTGACAGCTATCCCCTGTCTTGGCCGTCAACTCTTGGCGCCGCGATGTCATCTCTAGATGGGCTGATTGTTCCCGGTCATGGTGAAGTCATGACGCCCGCCGACGCCGGGACCCAGTTGGAGGAGCTCAAGGAAGTTGCCCGGGCCGCAACCTGGTGCCTCGTCGACAAGCACCCGATCGAGGAGATGGCACAACGCGGGCCCTATCCGGTCGAGGTGATGATGGCCGCGCTCAATCGGGCGCTCGAAGTCGGAGCTTCAGGCTGATAGCTGTGCCCTGACGACCTCGGGGTCGCTGGTGGGGAGATTGCAGATCTGGTTCTCACAGACATAGGCGAGAGTCGCGTCTGCTCGGCCTCGCCCGGCCAGAAGCGGAACTCGGTCATCTTCTCGGGCGGAAGTGGCGAGCACCACATGGGGGCGAAACCGCCCCCAGTACACATCTGTCAGTGGTCGCGGCTGGGGCCCGACAATCGCCAGCTCCCGAAACCGTCCCACGCTGTGCAGTACCGAAAGATGATGGCCGACCATCGACGGGTAGCGGTCGATGAGTGCCCCCGAGGCGGCGAGAGCGCCGATCGCCGTACCCCTTGCCTCTGCCTCTCCGGTGTAGGAGGCCAGGATCAAGAGCGCCTCGGCCGCCATCGCATTTCCCGATGGCAGAGGGTTGTCGCTCAGGCTCTTGGGACGCTTGATCAATTCGCTGTTTGCGGCGTTGTCGTAGAACCCACCGGACGGATCCCCGAAAAGCCCGGGCATTGCCCTGGTCAGCCTCTCGGCGGCGGCGTACCACTGGTAGTCACCTGTTGCCGCGTAGAGGGAGAAGAGACCGAGCGCCAACGAGGCGTGGTCCTCGAGAAAACCCGCGACCCGAGCCTGACCCTCTCGCCACGACCGCATCAGGGCGCCTTCGACGATCAAGTGCTCCAGGAGGAAACCACCTGTTTCCACGGCGGCCTCCAGATAGCGAGCATCGTCGAGGGCGCCGCCGGCCTCGGCCAGAGCCCGGAGCGCCAACCCGTTCCATGAGGTGACCACCTTGTCGTCGAGACCGGGGCGGGCCCGTCGGCTCCGGGCTCCGAGGAGACGAAGCCGGATCGACTCGATCCGGTCGTTCCAGGGATCAGTAGTCGGGCGATGGAGGATGTTGGAGCCCTCGAAGTTCCCGTGTGGGGTGGCACCGAAGAATCGGGCCGCCTCGGCCGCGTCATCGTCGCCAAGGACGGTCGCCATCTCTCCGGTCGTCCACACATAGAACTTGCCTTCGACCCCCTCGCTGTCGGCGTCCTCCGCTGAGAAGAAACCGCCGTCGGGATGACGCAGGTCGGTGAGCAGATAATCCAAGGTCGAGCGGGCGACATCGATCAGGCCCGGATCGGCCAGTTCCTTCCCAGCCCAGAGATAGAGACGAGCTAGCTGTGCGTTGTCGTAGAGCATCTTCTCGAAGTGGGGCACCAGCCACTGGTTGTCGACGGAGTAGCGGGCGAACCCACCAGCGAGCTGGTCGTGGATCCCCCCGGCGGCCATCTCAGTCAGTGTGATCCGAAGCATGTCGTCGGCGCGTGGGGCCCAGGGCTCGGCGCGTACCCGGAGCAGGAACTCGAGGGTCGGCTCTTGGGGGAACTTGGGAGCATCCCCAAAGCCACCGTTGATCGGGTCGAACGATCCCACGATGTCCTCGTAGGCGTCTTGAAGGGACTGCTCGGACGGGAGGTGATCGGTGGGAGGAATATCCCGGTTGATTGCCTCGGTGAGCCGTGCCGACTGCTCGAGGACTTCGTCCCGGCGATTGACCCAGGCATCTGAGACCGCAGCCATCACACGGGAGAAGGAGGGCATGCCGTGCCTGTCGCTGTTGGGGAAATAGGTGCCGGTGTAGAAGGGCTGGCCTTCCGGCGTCATCCAAACGGTCATCGGCCAACCGCCGCGGCCTGTCATCGCCTGCACTGCTTCCATATAGATGGAGTCGACGTCGGGCCGCTCCTCGCGATCGACCTTGATGTTGACGAAAAGGCGATTCATGACCTCTGCTGTCTCGGGGTCCTCGAAGGATTCGTGAGCCATCACATGACACCAATGACAGGCCGAATAGCCGACGCTGAGCAGAACTGGAACGTCACGCTGCCTGGCTTCGTCAAATGCCTCTTCGCCCCACTCCTGCCAGTCGACCGGGTTGTTCTGGTGTTGAAGTAGATATGGCGACGATGCGTTGGCGAGACGGTTGGCCACCGGATGACCGTACCCGACTTGGAGGGTGATTAGGCCTTGCTTCCTCCGGTGAAGGCGGCCGCGAGCCCGAGCCCGGTGTAGATCGTCCCGGCCACGTATCCCTGGCCCCGCCGCCAGGCGTCGCTGTCGAGGAAGCGGGCTCCAGCGGCTCCGGCGACCATCGCATAGGTGCCGTCGCTGACGAGGCCGGCACAGATGAAGACCCCACCGAACACGATCAGCTGCAGCGTGGTATTGCCTAGTGCGGGATCTACGAATTGGGGGACGAAAGCGAGAAAGAACAACGCCGTCTTCGGGTTGAGGATGTTGACGATTGCCCCCTGCCAGAAGATGCGCCGGGTCGACATGGGCTCGGGTCGGGCAAAACCCTCTGCCTTGCCGGCGGAGCGAAAGGCGATAATCCCCAAATAGATCAGGTAGCCAGCCCCGGCGAATTTGACGATGGTGAAGGCTGTGGCGGAGGCTGCGATCAGGGCACTAAGCCCGGCGACGGCTGCCGCCACATGGACCAGACTGCCGAGATGGATGCCGAGAACCGAGACCAATCCGGCGCGTCGCCCCTGGGTCACACTCCGGGTGACGATGTAGAGAACTGCCGGGCCGGGGATGACCAGCAGCAACAGTGTCGCGCCGAGAAAGACGAGAAGAGTTGACGGCTCAGGCATCCGATGAGGCTAAACGTCAAGGCCGCCGTTCAATCTCTATTTTCGTAGGCTGAAGCGGTGAAGACCATTCTCCTGATGCGACACGCCAAGTCTGACTGGGAGGCCTCCTACGGCTCCGATCATGATCGTCCCCTGGCCCCACGAGGGCACCGCTCTGCGACCGTGATGGGACGGGTTCTCACGGCTTGGGGCGAGGTCCCTGATCTGGTTATCACCTCGTCCGCCGCCCGAGCCCGGGCCACTGCCGACGAAGTTGCCAGGGCTGGGTCGTGGAAGTGCCCAATCGTTGTCGATTCGGAGTTGTACGGGTCCGGGCCCGGGACCGTGCTCGGCGTCGCCGAGAGGAGCGTCACAGATGAGGAGCGGATCATGTTGGTCGGCCATGAGCCGACCTGGTCGATGCTGGCCGAGCAGATCACCGGGGGTCGGGTGGAGATGAGGACGGCCGGAGTGGCAGCCATAGATCTCCTGGCAGACACCTGGCAAGGGCTCGTCGAGGCGCGAGGCTGGCTCCGATTCGTCGTCAATCCGCGGATGTTCTTTGGGTCGGAGTGGGACCGGGAATAAGGCCGATGCGGCTCTAGACCAGGGCCCGATTTCGGAATGTGGGGCGGCCTGGATACGTTTTTCTCTGTGTAGGCGAGGCGGGAACTTCAATTGCCCCCAGGACGTCTAAACGTTGTTGAAAAGAGGGGGGTTCACAAAACGCCCTTCTTGTGTCATAGTTGGGCGGCCCGGGGATCACTGCATCCCTGCCCAACGGGCCCCCAGGAGGACTTAGAAATTTATGGCTGCTGCTGAAACGCGTACCGAGAAAACTGACAAGCCACGCCCGCGGCTTCATTCGAAGCTGACGGACGAGCGCGGCCGTCTCACGACTGACCTGGTCTCGCAATATCTCACCGCGATCGGTGAGTACGACCTGCTCACCGCCGAGCAGGAAGTCGAGCTTGCTCAGAAGATCGAGGCCGGCGAAGAGGCTGCGGAGCGTCTGGAAAAGGGCGAGTACAGCGGCAAGCGTGAGGAGATGGAATTGCGTCGCCTCTCTCGCCGCGGCGCCCAGGCCAAGGACGACTTCCTCACTGCCAACCTCCGTTTGGTGGTGGCCAACGCTCGCCGTTACGCCAACACGTCCGGGATCGACTTCCTCGACCTGATTCAAGAAGGCAACCTCGGCCTGATTCGCGCTGTCGAGAAGTTCGACTGGCGCAAGGGCTTCAAGTTCTCCACTTATGCCACGTGGTGGATCCGCCAGGCGATCACACGCGCCATCGCTGACAAGTCACGCACGGTACGCATCCCCGTCCACCTCCATGACACGCTGGCCGCGGTCCGGGCTGCCCAGGCCTCGCTCAAGGCCGAGCTCGGTCGTGACCCGCGGCCCGAGGAGATTGCAGAAGAGGCCGGGGTCACCGCCGACAAGGTCGAGCTGGCGTTGAGCGTCGCCGACACGGTTTCCCTCGAGCAACCGATCGGTGAAGACGGTGCCCAACTCGGTGACTTCATCGAGGATGAAGACGCCGCCGACCCGGTGCAGATGACCGAGGAGATGGACGTTGCCAACTCCCTCCGGATCTCCATCGAGCGGCTCCCCGAGCGGGAGGGCCGGATCCTGGCCCTTCGCTACGGCTTCTACGACGGCGTCCCCCGGACGCTGGAAGAGATCGGTGACGAGTTCAACCTCACCCGGGAGCGGATCCGTCAGCTGGAGAAGCTGGCCCTGTGCCGCCTCCGTCATCCCTCGTTCGGGATCAGGGAAGCCGACCTGGTCTGAACTGGATGCTGGTCAGCGGACCGGCACCCACACCAGTTTCAGCTCCACCACCCGGATGTCGGTCTTCTCGAGCGGGATTTCCACTGTTTCAATCTGGGATGCCTTCGCCCCGGATTGATCGCTGATCTCGCTGATCTTGACCGCCAACTCGCCTTCGAGCTCGACCAATTCCTGTTGCTCGTCGGCCAGGGCTTCCCTTGCGTTTTCGGCCCTTGTCTGCGCCTTCTCTGAGGCGGCCCGCCGTCGGGCCACTTGACCGAGGGGGTTGGACCGTTTGCGCCCGCCGAGGAACGCACCGAGCAGATCCCCGGCTCCAGAGAGCAATTCGTCGCTCTGACGTGAGCTGGCGTCTGCTTGGAGGTCCGCAACTCTGTTCTCTGCCTTGGAGATCGAGTCGCGAACCCGGTCGATCTTGGCGGCGTAGCTGTCCTTGAGCTTGGCCATCGCCTCATCGCCTGCTCCCTCGGCGGCCTCCCCGGCCCGGGCGATGAACTCGTCCCGGGTCTCGCCGACCCTGGAATACATGCGGAGGGATGCGTTCTTGAAGACCGTGGCTTTCTGATTTGCGACCAGATAGCCCTTGAGGTCGGATTCGAGCCCGGTCCAGAAGCCCTTCGCTCCGATCGGCGTGTCGATGATGGCGAACTCGAGGTTGGTCGGCGGGGCGGCAAGGAAGTCCCTCGGATCGTGATCGACGGCATGGACGGTGTCAGGCCCGACGATCCCACTCAGGGGATGGATCACCGCCTCGTATGTCTCCTGATGGCTGACTTCGGCCGTTGTGTCGTCGTAGAGCAGTTGGACCGTGGTCGCTACCACCGGTTGAAAGCGGACCCCGCCGGGATCGGAGCCGACGGCTTTCGCCCAGGAAGCAGCAGGGTCGAGAAAGACGGCCGTGATACCGGGCGCCAACTCGGGCATCACCGGGACCGACTCTTCGACCGCCACCGGATCGGCGGCCGTCGGCGCCGCCTTCGGCGTCTCATCTGGCTTGGTTGCAGGCTGGGGTCTTCGGCCTCTCATCAGATTGGACACCTGGTCGCGCGTCAGAGGCCCGGCGAGGTAGGACATCACCCATCTCGTGTCGAACACCTTGGGGTCAGCGCCTTTTGTTGTGTGAAGCAGGAATTGGCGCTTCTCCAGGCCGGAGATGAGCTTGTCGTAAGTGGAGACATCGACTCCGCCCGCAGCTGAGTCGAGGGCCTCGAGGATTCGCTTTTTGTCGTTCTCGGTCTGCAGACGTCCCACCAACCAGGTGCCGGCATTCGACATCGCCTTGTAGTCGAGGTCGATTGGATTCTGTGTGGAGAGAACCATCCCGACCCCGAAGGCCCTGGCCTGTTTGAGAATGGTCAGGATCGGCTTCTTGGACGGCGGCTCAGCCGTGGGCGGGGCGAATCCGAACACCTCGTCCATGTAGACGAGGGCTCGGAGGTCAGAGGTCCCGGCCAGCCCCCGGAACCAGGTCACCAGCTTGGACAGGAGGAGTGTCACCAGGAACTGGCGCTCGGCGTCCGAGAGGTGCGCCAGATAGATGATGGCGGCGGGTGTTTTCCCTCCAGAGGGGAGCAGGTTCTCGATCTCGAGAGGCTCGCCCTCGATCCAGGAGGCGAACGAAGGCGAGGCCAGCAGCCCGTTGAGTTTCATCGCCAGGGCCATGCGCTCCTTCTCGGGGAAGAAGGTGTCGACCTCGAAGACACCGAGTTTGCGCATCGGCGGTTTTGGTATCTGTCCGACCAGGGTCGCCAGATCGAGATCCTTCCCGTCCCGCCACCAGGTCTCGATGATCGTTGCCAACAGGATGTGCTCCGGGCTCGAAATTGGGTCCGCTGTGATGCCGGCAAGGGCGAGCACAGAGGAGACGAAGCCCTCGATTTCATCTCTGATCACCTCGGACTCGGTTTCCCAGTCGAGTTTTGGCGCGGCCAGTGAGCCGAGCACGTTGAGAGGGACACCAGCCGAGGAGCCAGGCGTGTAGATGGTCATCTCGGTGGAGTCGCGGAGCTTTGTCATCCGATCGGAGCCGATCCCTGCCTTGGTGAGACCGGCCTTCCAGGCCTCGGCAGTGGATGCCGCCTTCTCGTCAGGGCTAACGCCTTCCTTGGCCGCCGCTGCTTCGTCGACCCAGGGCCGGAAGTCTTCGGGTCGCAACTCGGGAAAGTCGAGCAGCAAGTTGCCCATGTCCCCTTTGGGGTCGATGACCAGACAGGGGACCCCGCTCAACAAGGCCTCTTCGATGAGCCCGATCCCGAGCCCGGTCTTTCCTGATCCGGTCATTCCCACGATGACCCCGTGGGTTGTCAGGTCGGCGCTTTCATACAACAGCTGCTCGCCGGTCTCTCGATCGGCTCCGATGTAGAACTTGCCTTGGTTGGTGTCCATTGCCAGCCAACCTACGCAGGTGGCGCTTAATTCGACCGACCCTGCCGGGGTGCGGCCGTAGAATCACGTCTTGTTTGGCCGGTCATCCAACTTGACTTAAACCAAACTTGAAGTTGTAGGTTTTCGATCCTGATGTCATCCGACAAAATCACCCCCTGGTCATTGCTGCGCGACGGGATTCGCCTGATTTGGCGATTCGTCAAAGGGCATCCGGCAGCCTTCGGGCTCGCCGTATTTGGCGCCGCCCTGTTCGCCGGCGCCATCATTGCCTCGGCGTGGGTCATCGGCCGGGTGACGGATGAGGTGATCATCCCCGTTCTCGACAAGGGCGCCAGCCCCGAGGGCCTGCTGCTCCCGGCTGCCGTCGCCATCCTCACCGTGGCCATCATCAAAGCTTTCGGCATCGTCATGCGCCGCACCTCAGCGGGATATCTCCAGTTCCGGACCCGGCAGGATGTGCGGAACGAGCTCCTCGAACATCAGCTGTCGCTGCGCATGTCGTGGCTAAATCGGCAGTCGATCGGTGACCTGTTGGCAGTAGCCGACACCGATGTCGACCAGGGCACCGGCGTCCTCGGGCCCCTCCCCTACGCCACCGGTGTATCGCTGCTCCTGGTGGGGACGATCGTCATGATCACCGCCATCGACCCCTGGCTGGGACTGGGCGCTCTCATTGGCCTCATCGTCGTGATCGTCGTCGATATTCGTGGCAGCTGGGTCACCTACGGGCTCTGGGAGAAGGTCCAGGAATCCCGCGGTGAAGTGGCCGCAGTGGCCCACGAGTCGTTCGACGGAGCGCTCACCGTCAAGTCATTGGGACGAGAGGGCTATGTGGCCCATCACTTCGGCGTCGCCTCCGACCTGCTCCGGGACCGCCTGATCAAGGTCAATTCGACCTGGGCGTCGTACCAGGCTGTGATTCGCGCTCTCCCTCAGGCTCTGATCATCGCTCTGGTCACGGTGGGCGCACTTCGGATCCAGGAGGGCGCTATCACCGCGGGAAATGTGGTCACGGTGGCCTATCTGCTGGCCCTGCTCGCCTTCCCGATCCAGCTGATCGGGTTCGTGCTCTGGGACCTTGCGGGCAGCCTGGCCGGTTGGAAGCGGGTTCAAGCCGTGTTCGACGCCGACGAGAAGATGGAGTACGGCGAGGCCTTGGCCCGATCCGATTCGGGAGCGGCGCCGATCCACGGCCAAACCGTTCATTTCTCTTACGACAACTCGGGACCGGTCCTGGCCGACCTCGACATCCATCTCAAGGCGGGGACTGTCTTGGCGGTGGTTGGGCCAACGGCATCAGGCAAATCGACCTTGACTCTGCTGCTGGCTCGGCTTTGGGATCCCGCTGCGGGTGCCATCCACATCGACGGTCAGGACCTGCGCGCTTTTGCGGCCTCAGAGCTGCCCAAGGAAGTCTCTTACGTGACCCAGGATGCCTTTCTGTTCGATGACACCGTGGCCGGGAACATCACATTGGGCCAGGAGTTCTCCGAGACCGAGATCAGGGCGGCTGCGCGCCTCGCCGGCGCCGAGTCATTCATAGCGGCGCTTCCCAACGGCCTCGATACCCAACTCGGGGAGCGGGGAACCACCCTGTCCGGAGGGCAACGGCAGCGTATTGCGCTGGCTCGGGCGCTGATCCGGAAGCCGAGGGTTCTCATACTGGATGACGCCACTTCGGCGGTGGACCCTTCGGTTGAGGCCGAGATCCTGCGCAGCCTCCGCTCGGCCGCTCTTCCCTCGACGATCGTCGTGGTTGCCTATCGCCCGGCTTCGATCCGGTTGGCAGACGAGGTCGTCTATGTGGACGAACGGAGGGTGGTCGCCCACGGCCACCACGATGAGCTGTTGGCGACGACACCGGGCTACGCCCGACTGGTCCAGGCCTATGAGGAGGACGCCCGGAGAATGGCAGGTGAGGCGTCATGAGCGAGTCCAAGGCGAGCAGCAAGATGTTGATCAACGCCTTTCGGGTGGCGCCCGCCCTGAAGCAGGGGCTCCGGGTGACGTTGCTCATGGCCATGGTTCGGCCAGGCGATCACGGTCGTAACCCCGATCGTGATGCAGAAGATCATCGACGACGAGATCCTGGCCCCCGGCGGGGTGGACATGGCCGGGGTCCTGCAGAAGGCCAGCATTGCGATCGGCGCCCTGATCGTGGGTGCGTTCGTGGGACGGGCCGCGGTGCACCGCTTGATCAGAAGCTCTTCCACCGGACTGTCCGATCTGCGAACCATGACCTTCGGCCATCTCCTCAAGCGCTCTGTGCTCCACACCGAGTCCGATAGGCGAGGGGACCTGGTCTCGCAGGTCACTTCCGACGTGACCACCCTCGAGGAGTTCATGGAATGGGGAGGGGTGGGGATGATCATCGCCGGCAGCCAGGTGCTGCTTTCCCTGGCCGCGATGGCCTATTACCAGTGGCGACTCGCTCTGGTGGCCTTGGTGGGGGTTCTGCTCTACCTCCTCATGATGAGGTGGTTCCAGAAGATGCTGGCCCGCAATTACGACCGGGTCCGCAGCGAGGTCGGCAACTCGCTGGGTGTGCTCAGTGAGTCGATCACCGCCATCCCCGTGGTCAGGGCCTACGGCATCGAGACCGCCACCAAAGTCAAGGTGGCCGACGCATTGGAGCGGCGTTTCTGGTCGGAGTTCAAGACGGCCCGATTCGGCAACATCCTGTTCTCGTCGGCTGAGATCTTCGCCGGGACCCTGACCGCCGCCATCGTGATCGTGGGAATCATCGTGGGCACGGCTCAGGGGATGTCGGCCGGGACGCTCATCGCCTTCCTGTTCCTCACCAACCTGCTGATCGAGCCGTTGCAGATCGTGGTCGAGACCCTCGAAATGGGTCAGAGTGCGGCATCCGGGCTGAGGCGGGTGTTGGGGGCACTGGACAGCGAGATCGAGGTCGCCGACCCCGTGGATCCGGACCATCTCCGGCCTGGCGGGCTCAGCGCACGCTTCAACGACGTGTCGTTCTCCTACGAGGAGGGGTCTGAGGTCTTGAGCGGCGTCACCGTCGACATCGCAGTCGGCTCCCATGTCGCCGTGGTCGGCGAGACCGGATCCGGCAAGACCACTTTTGCCAAGCTTCTGGTTCGCTTGATTGATCCGACCGACGGGAGCGTCTTCATCGGCGGTGTCAACGCGGCCAAGCTTCCTTTGGAAGAGTTGCGGACCAGGGTTGCCTTTGTGCCCCAGGAAGGCTTCCTGTTCGACGACACAGTCGCCGGGAATGTCCGATACGGAAGCCCAGAGGCGGACGACGCCGAGATCTGGACGTCGTTCCACGAGTTGGACCTCGGTGAATGGGTTTCGGGGCTTCCCAAAGGTTTGGACACAAAGGTTGGCGAGCGTGGGGGCAACCTCTCAGCCGGCGAGCGGCAGTTGGTTGCGCTGGTGCGGTCCTGGATCGGATCCCCAGATCTCCTGGTGCTGGACGAGGCGACCTCAGCGGTCGATCCGGCACTGGATGTGGCGCTCCGTCACGCTATCCAGCGGTTGATCGAAGGCAGGACGTCCGTGACCATCGCCCACCGGTTGGCGACGGCGGAAGGCGCCGATGAGGTCCTGGTCTTTGACCGGGGACGCCTTGCAGAGCGTGGCCATCACCGCGATTTGATTGCCCGCGGTGGGATCTACGCCTCGCTCTATCACGACTGGGCGGCAGGCACCAAGACCGTGTGACCCTGATCGGCCCTAGGTCTCCGGAGGGGGGACGTAGGTGCCGGTGGTGAACTTCCCCCGTCGACGTCCACTTCCCAGGTTGAGCCCTTGGAGCAATAGAAGCGGGACTCGATGCTGAGCCCGTCCACCATCATCCGGTTGATGATGGCTGGGATGACGTCGCCGTGGGAACAGATGACGGCGTTGTACCCGATCAAGGACTCGACCAGGGCCCAGGTGCGGTCTAGATCCGGCTCCTCGGCGAGGGCGTCGGTGATTTCGACCCGCGCCCCGGTGAGCCTCGAGAGCGGGCCCATGGTGAGGAAGCAACGGTCGTATGTGCTGCTCACTATGCGTTCGATGCCTAGGGGCGCAATCCGGGAGGCGATAGCTGCCGCGTGGCGAATGCCCGACTTGGTGAGCGGTCGCGAGACATCGTCGCCCTTCCACTTGGACCGGTCACCCGCCGTCGTATGGCGGACGAGAAATAGCGTCCCCGTCCGGGCGAGGTTCTTGAGATCGGTCTCCATGACGAGTTGACGATCCCGCTCGTAGTCGAGAAGAGCTGCGGCCTGCTTGCGAGATAGCCATTTGATCTGGTCGACCTCGGAATTCGGCGCGAAGCCCTTGCTGCTGGGCAGCGGCCTCATGGCAAACCAGGACACTTCCTTCGTGCCGCCACTCACCGGGTAACGGGTGTGACCGAGGGGAGCAATGATCCGGCACTCGAATCCGGTCTCTTCCCGGACCTCGCGGAGCGCGGTTTGCTCCGGGGTCTCCTTGGGATCTGCCTTGCCTTTTGGCAACGACCAATCGTCATAGCTGGGGCGATGGGTCATGAGGACCTTGAGACGGCCCTTTTTCGTCGGCCGCAGAACGACACCCCCGGCGGCTCGGATGAGTCGTGGCACCGGGGTGAGCTTAGAGCGTCCGGTCCCGTCTATCGCCTGGCGGAGGTGAGCCGGGCCGCGACCTGGCTCTCCGTCATTCCGTCGGATGTGAGCTTGGAACCGGTGAGATCGATGGTGACGTCGGCACAGATCTCACAAACTCTGCGCATGATCCCCGCACCGATGTGCTGGCCCTCTCCGTAGTCGTGGCTGCCTCTTCGACAGTCTGCAATCTTGTGTTTGGACGGATTCATCTCGGGGCGGATGTGACTCATGACTGGCTCAGAGACTAGAGCCGGTGGGAAGTTGTCAAAACACCTCGAGTTGGCCGACGATCCAGTCCACCCCCTCATTGGTGTCGTTTGCCCAATAGATCCCGTCGATTTCGGCTCCTATCAGCAGGACTAGCGCATCGGCCACCTTTTTCCATTGGACCCCAACCGCTGCGCTGGGAAAGAGACGGTCCTCGCTCTGGCGCTTGATGTGGTTGATGTTCCAGGCCATCAACAGCTCGGTGGCGGTGCCCAGTGACCCGGGAAGCGACAGGGTCGCGTCGGCTCGGCTCATCATCACGTCGATGCGGTTGGCCAGGCTCGAGGCCTCGATCAGCTCGTGGACATGCGGGTTGGCTCCCACCCGGTCGGGGAACAACACGGGGAGCGGTCACTCCGATGACATGACCTCCCGCCTCGGCTGCTCCCAAAGACACCGCCTCCATAGTGCCCCCGTAGCCGCCGGTGACCACCGCCGCTCCGGCCGAGGCAAGCCTGGCCCCGACCCGCACCGCGTCGGCCCACTCTTCAGAATCGAGCTCGGTCTGAGACGATCCGAACACCGCGACGGTTCGCGGGCCCCTCAATTCCGGAGGGCCTCCTGGATCCCGCCAACCACGCGTCGGGCATCGATGAGGGCGTGCTTCTCGATGGCGAACTGAGGCCAGGGGACATCGAACCCGGTGACCCTCACGATTGGGGCCTGGAGGTCGTAGAGCGCCTTCTCGGCCACCACCGACGCCACCTCGGCGGCGATCCCTGCTGAGCCTTGAGGCTCCTGCACCAGGAGAAGGCGGCCGGTCTTGGCCACCGATGCGAGCACGGTTTCCCGATCCCAGGGAAAGAGAGTGCGTAGGTCGATCACCTCGACCGAGGCATCCACCTGATTCGACGCCTCGAGCGCCACCGGCACCATTCCCCCGTAGGTGACAAGTGTCAGGTCGGTTCCGGGCTTGCGGATTCGAGCCCGGCCGATGGGCAGCGTGAAATGTTCGACAGGCACGTCTTCTCTGCCCGCCCGGTAGAGGACCTTGGGCTCGAGGAAGATCACCGGGTCTTCCCCTTCCAGGGCTGCCGCCAGCAGGCCTTTGGCATCCCTAGGCGTGGAGGGGCAGATCACCACTAATCCGGGCGCGTGGACGAAATAGGCCTCCGGGGAGTCACAGTGATGTTCGTGGGCGCCGATCCCGGCGCCGCTGGGGAAGCGGACCACGACCGGCACACTGGAATTGCCCCGGGTCCGGTAGCGGAACCTCCCCAGGTGGCTGACGATCTGATCAAACGCCGGATAGACGAAGCCCTCGAATTGGATCTCGGCCACCGGCCTGGCGCCTGCCAGGGCCATCCCCACCGCGCTCCCGACGATGCCTGACTCGTTGAGTGGGGTATCGATCACCCTCCCCTCGCCGTAGCGGGCCTGGAGCCCTTCCGTGATCCGAACACACCCCCGCTGAGGCCGACGTCCTCACCGAGGACGATCACGTCGGGGTCACGCTCCATGGCCTGGTCGAGGGCCGCATTGAGGGCGTCGGCCATGGTCCAGGACTCGGTGGCCCCGGCCACAGGCTGGTCCTCACCGATGGTCCAGATCTCCTCATCGCCGAACACGGTGGGTGCCTCGCCGTGTGTCTCCTGCATCGCGTGCAGTTGATCGACGACATGGGCGGGGATCCGGTGGAATCCGTGGCGGATCGCGTCATCGCGGCCGGGAAGCGGCTCGGCCTCGATCGCAGTTATCGCCGCCTCGACCTGGTCGGCTGTTTCTTGTGCGACCTTCTCGCCCACTCGCTCGTCCCATTCGCCCCGGCTCTCCAGGAAGCGCCGGAGACGTTCGATTGGGTCTCTTTGCCGCCATTTCTCCTCTTCTTCCCGGGAGCGGTAGCGGGTCGGGTCGTCGGCGGTGGCATGAGGGCCGTAGCGGTAGGTCATGGCCTCGATCAGGGTCGGTCCGTGGCCCTTACGGGCCCGTCTGACGGCGATCCTGGTGGCCAGGTACATGGCAATCGGGTCCATCCCGTCCACCCGGAAACCGTCGAAGCCATAGGCGGCTGCTTTCTGGGCGATGGTCTCCGAAGCGGTCTGCTTCTCATAAGGGACCGAAATCGCATACAGGTTGTTGGCACAGATGAAGACGGTCGGGGTCTTCCAGACGCCGGCGAAATTCATGGCGGCGTGGAAGTCGGCCTCCGAGGTGGCCCCGTCGCCGAAGTACACCGCCGTAACCGTGTCCTCGCCCCGGAGTTTGGTGACGTATGAGTACCCGACGGCATGGGGAAGCTGGGTGGCGATGGGGACGGTCACGATCCCGGTTCGGTACTTGTCGAGGTCCCAGCCGACGTTGGGCAGGCCCTTCCAATAGGCGAGCAGGACTTCAATCGGGAGGCCGCGGGTCACCTGGACTGCGTGCTCGCGATATGAGGGGAAAACGAAATCGTCGGGCTTGAGGGCGAGGGCGGAGCCGATTTGCACTGCCTCCTGGCCCTCGAGCATCGCATACGTCCCGAGGCGACCCTGACGTTGCAGGGCGAGCATTCTCCGGTCAAGGACCCGCGCCAGGACCATCTTCCGATACATCTGCTGGTAGAGGTCGGGATCGAGCCCGGGGTCGTCCCCAACAAGCTCACCGTTGGCGTCGATGATCCGGAGCAGCCGCTTGCGCGATTGCTCCGCAGTCTCGGTAGGTATCAGCGCCTCGAGACCTCGACCCAATCCGCCTCTCCTTGCCAACGCCTGCTCTCCTTCCGGCCCTCGAAAACCTGCCGTGGGATGACGGTAGGCGATGCTACGTCGTGGCCTCAAAACCACCGATCATCCGGGCCACTGCTCCTCGATTGTGCATTTGGGCCCGCCGCTAACGTCACCGGATGCCCACCTTCCGGCAGGACTTGTCGGCGATCGGCGCCTATACACCCGGGCGCCCAATCGAGGATCTGGCACGCGAGTTGGGGGTCACTCCGGATCAAGTGGTCAAGTTGGCGTCGAATGAGAGCCCTGATGGCCCGTTCCCGGGGGTGATCGAGGCTGCCTCCACCGCCCTCGGCAACTCGCATCGTTACCCCGACAACGACACCCTCGCACTTTCCGAGGCAGTCTCAAAGTGGCTGGGAGTGCCGGCAGACCATCTGTGGCTGGGGGCCGGAAGCGTTGCTTTGCTCAGCAGTATCGCCCTCGCAGTCGGTGGTCCCGGGACGAGTGCAGTGCTGGCGTGGCCATCGTTCGTCATGTACCGGACCGTTTCCCGCTGGGCCCTAACCGACACGGTGGAGGTGCCACTGACCCCGGACCTCATCCACGATCTCGAGGCGATGTCAGCCGCGATCCGAGACGACACAACTGTCGTCTATCTCTGCAACCCGAACAACCCGACCGGAACCATTGTGGGAGGCGATCAACTGGAGTGGTTTGTCGGTGCGATTCCCAACCGGGTGCTGATCGTGGTTGACGAGGCATACCACGATTACGTGACCGATCCCTCGTACCGAAGCGCCCTCGGCCTTGCCGTCGAGAGGCCCAACGTGATAGTTCTGCGCACCTTCTCCAAGATCTTCGGGCTTGCCTCGCACCGTGTCGGGTATGCGATCGGGACGCCAACGACGATCGCCGAGCTGCGCAAGACCCAGATCCCCTTCAGCGTCAGCGAGGTGGCCCAGGTCGCGGCGGCGGCTTCGTTGGGTGATCAGGCTGAGCACCGACGGCGAGTGGAGGCAAACGAGGCCGGGCGCCATCACATGAGGGGTGTCCTCGAAGAGCGCGGTTTGCCTCACAGTGAGAGTCATGCCAACTTCGTCTACCTACGCATCGGCGACGACTCGACCGCAGTGAGCGACGAGTTCATGGCACGGGGGGTGATCATCCGCCCCATGTCCCAGGGGTGGATACGGGTCACAGTCGGCAATGATGCGGAGAACGAGAGGTTTGTCGAGGCCCTCGACGACGTGCTGGCTCACTGAGTCTGGAAGTAACCGGTGCGGAGGCCTGTTTTGTTGACCAGAATTGGGGGGTAGGGACTCTTTCGCCTTTCGCAAATGGACGCACACCGGATCGCCGCCGAGGCTTCACGCCTTCTTCCCCTGGCTCGCCAGGTTCTCGAGCGCTACCCGTTCGAGGTCAGGGAACTGGAGCATCTGGCCACCCACTCCAATGTCATGTACCGCGTGGTGACCAGTGACGGGCGCCAACTCGTGCTCCGGGTGGGAGACCCATTCGGCAATTCCAGGGCCAACATCGAGTTCGAGGTGGACTGGCTCTCGGCTCTGAACAAGGAAACCGAGCTCGACGTGGTCAACCCGATCCCCACGGGCTACGGGGCCTTGATCGTCGACGCCCGGGAGCCGGAGAGTGAACTGACCCGGCCCTGCGTCCTCTTCTCCTGGGTGCCGGGGTCTCCCCTGGCCGACGGTGCGGGGGCCTTCGGTTATCGCCTGCTTGGGGCAATGTGCGCGGCTCTGCAGGAACACGGGAAGAAATGGCAGCCGGAGAATCCCGAAGCGATGCGGCACTGGGACCGCATCTTCTACTACGACAAAGGCCTCGATCCGATCATCATCTACGACGCCCGCTTCGACCATCTCTTCAGCCCGGGGAGGCGGACCATCATCGACAAGGCGGGTCAGGCTGCCTCCAACGTGCTGGAGACCTCCTGGAAGTCGGGCACTCCACAGGTGGTCCATGGTGACTTGCACGAGTGGAACGTCCACACGGTGCGCACCCGTCTCTACGCCTTCGATTTCGAGGATGTCATGATCGCCCTTCCCTCCCAGGATGTCTCCGTGTGTCTCTACTCGTCCCGGACCAACGACCGAGCGGGCATTATCCAGGACGCCTTTCGCAAGGGATACGAGGAGATCGCGCCCTGGCCGGTCGATGACCACGAGCAGTTGGACGGCTTTCACGCGGCCAGGCAGATCATGCTCATGAACTACGCAGCACGGACTTTGCCCATGGGCGAGACCGAGCAGTATCTGTCCCAGGTGATGCCGTGGTTGGCCAGATACGCCGCCAGATACGGCTGAGCGTGAGATTCGCCGACCGGCGGGAAGCCGGGGAGCTACTGGGGCGGGCGGTCGCCGAGCTTGATCCCGTCGATTCTCTGGTTGCGGCGCTCCCCAGAGGTGGCGTGCCGGTCGGCTTCGAAGTGGCAAGAGCCCTCGGCTGTGACCTCGACGTGCTCGTGGTGAGAAAGGTCGGGGTCCCCTTTCAGGCCGAGTTGGCGATGGGAGCGATTGGGGAGAGAGGCGTCGTAGTCCGAAACCGGGAGGTGATGCGGGCCGCCGGCATCAGCGAGCCCGTCTTCGAGGCGGTGGTGGCCGCGGAGGAGGCCGAGCTCGAGGCCCGGGTGGGCATCTATCGCGAGGTGGCGCCGCCGATCGATCATGCCGGGCGTACGGTGATCGTCACCGATGACGGCCTGGCCACTGGTTCGACAGCTTTGGCGGCCATTGATGTAGCCCGTGCCGGGCATGCCAGAGAGGTGTGGGTGGCAGTGCCGGTTGCGCCAGCCGACTCTCTTCGAAAGGTCGCGAAAGTTGCCGATCAGGTAGTGGTTCTCCATCGCCCCCAGCGCTTTATGGCGGTCGGGGCGTGGTACAGCGATTTCTCTCAGACCACCAACGACGAGGTTCGCGACCTTTTACGGCGCTCACGTGACGATGGCTAGCTTCCCTGGCCATCCGGAAACTGGAGGATCATTGCCCGAGTTGGAGAAATTCTGCAGCATCGACGCCAGCCTCGGCATGCGAGTGCTGGGCAAGGCTCCCCAGGGGATGAGAATCGACTTCCCGTTCGAAGGGGTGGCCGTTGGTCCCCACTGGGAGGGGGAGCGCCCGGTGGTTGGCATCGACCATGCCACGGTCCGGGAGGACGGGAACCTGGACTTGATCATCTACGGCGTGATCGGGGAAAAGCGCGACTCCGTGGCCTACACCGCCCGGGGGATTTCGATCGCCAACCCTGACCAATCCGCCGATCCCCGGGAGTTGATCACCTTCCAAACCGGCAACGAGGATCTCGCCTGGCTCAACAACGAGGTGGGAGTCGCCCTCGGTCACGGCGAGGCGGGCCGCCTGACCTTGGAGCTGTACCTGGTCAAGGTCTAGTTGTGGCTGCGCCGAGGTTGTTCCCATGCGGAGCGGGGGACCGCCCGACCTTCCAGGTCGGGCGAGGGGGTGTGCTCGAGGTTGTAACCCCCCGTCGCCGTCGCTTCGCTCCGGCGGTCCCCCCTTGAGAAGGGGGGACATGAGGACCCGGACTTGCGACCTGAGACTGAAATGCCAGTAATGATCGGAACTTTCCGGGTTTTCGCCTAACGTGGCCTCATCGTCGCTCAGCGACAGGCCCAATCGTCGACCCACAAGGAGGGGCCGTGAACAAATCCGAGATGGCGGACAAACTCGCCGACAAGGCAGATGTCTCGAAGGCGAAGGCCGCCGAGATCATCGACATCATCTTCTCAACGAAGGATGGCGAAGGCATTATCGCCGTCGAGCTCGACGCCGGGCGCAAGGTGAACATCACCGGTTTCGGCAACTTCAGCCTCAAGTCCCGTTCGGCACGCATGGGCCGCAACCCCGCTACCGGGCAAACAATCACCATTCCGGCGAAGAAGTATGCGCACTTCGCTGCATCCAAGGGTCTCAAGGACCGCGTGGCCGTCTGAGAGCTGTTCTACCGGGAATTTGGTGGGCCCCGCCTTCGGCGGGGTCCATTATTTTGGCCCACATATGATTCCTGCCCACTGGGCCCCGCCCCTGGCTATCGCTCACCGTGGAAGCCGCGAGCTCTGGCCAGAGAACACCATGGAGGCGTTTTCCCAGGCAGTTGCTCTCGGTTTCCGGTTCATCGAGACCGATCTCCACGTCACCGCCGACGGTGTGCTCGTCTGTATTCACGATGACACTGTCGATCGAACGACCGAGGGCAGCGGGCCGGTGAGCAGCTTCAACTATCAGGAGTTGGCGGCGCTGGACGCTGGTTTTCGCCACAACTCCATCGGTGGTTACCCCTTCCGCGGAACAGGGGTGGCTGTCCCCAGTCTCGAGGAGGCCGTCACCGCTCTGCCCGACGTGTCGTTCGTGGTCGACCTCAAAGGCGAGGGCCAGGTTGATCTGTTGGCCGACCTGATCCAGAGACTTGCGCTTCAAGATCGGTTGATAGTCGGCTCCTTTTCCGACCAGCGGCTGGATGAGTTCCGCAAGGCAACCGGGGGTCAGCGTCGCCACTTCTTCCGGCCCGATGCTGAGCCGCATGTGGCTGTTGACGTCGCGAGTGGGACGGGGAGCGGGCGGCCAAGCCAGTGCCCTGCAACTGCCGACCCAGGTCCGTGGGATCAAGGTGGTCGACAAGAAGCTGGTGGAGACCGCCCACAACAATGGTCTCCAGGTTCACGTGTGGACGGTCAACGACCCGATCGAGATGGAGGCCTATCTCGATATGGGAGTTGATGGGATCATCTCCGATCGTCCCGATCTGCTCCGTGACTTGCTCATGTCGAGGGGGCAATGGCCGTCATGACCTTGGTGTTGAGCTAGAAGGGAGGTCGACGTCGTACCATCAGGCGCGATGTCCCGAATCCTTGCTGTGGCGCTCCTCGCATCCGTGAACCTAGGCGGAGGCTTCGGGAATGCCAGCGCCGAGGTCATTTCGATGACGGACGAGTCGATGGAGATAGAGGTCCGGGTCGAAGTCCAGAACACGGCCGATGCGGTCGTTGTCCACTTCGTGTTGTCCGACGAAGATCCGGTGACCCTTCCCCTGGTATCGAGGGGGAACGGGGTCTTTGGGATCACCACCGAGTTGAAACCAGCCAACTATCAGGTTCTGTTCGAAACCCTCGGTGACACTTCGGTGCAGTCTCAACCCGTGTCGCTGACCGACCTCGGCGCCGATATCGGTGACACGGGCGACCAGGTCACGAGTACCACCGACGGCGGGTTCAGCAGCGCCACTCAGGGCTGGGGCTGGCTGGCTATGGCCTTTGGGGCAGCGTCCCTGGCAGCACTTGCCTTTTGGGCTCTCGGCGGGAAAGACGAACCGGCCGTTTCCATCGAGGCGGAGTCGGCCTTGGCCGAGGAGGTCACCGGAGAGCCTGATCCCGAGGATCAGTCCGCGACCGACTCCAATCCCGAGTCCTGATTTTTGGCCATAGCTCGGGCTTCTTCGATGCGCCGGCTATTGAGGTTGGGCACCGCATAGAAGAAAAGGGCGAGGTGCACGAGCGCTCCAAAGATGAATGGCCACCGCAACGCCCATTCCCGGCCAACCAGGGGCTCGGCAACCACCACGATCAAACCGCCCAGGACCGCGCCGATTGGCATCATCCCCCAGCCAAAGAACCGGTAGACCGAGTTCACCCTTCCCAGAAGGTGGTCGGGAATCAATGCCTGCCGCAGTGAGACGGTGATCACGTTCCACAACACCGAGGTCAGCGACATCACCGCGACCATGGTCCAGAGCACCAGGCTCGATGAGGTGAGCCCAATCACCAAGAGTGTGATGGCTCCACCTGCGAGGGTGACAAACAGCGAAGGTCCTTGACCGATCTTCTTAGAGACCCACGCCGCAATAAAGGATCCGATGACCGCTCCGGCTGCTCCCGCAGTCATCAAGAGACCGAACCCCGCGGCATCGACCTCGAGGATCTCCTGGGCGAACAACACGAAGGTGGCGAAGGCGAGGCTGGACATCGCGTTCAGAACCCCGAGTGAGATCGCCATCGGGCGGAATAGCGGGTGATGCCAGAGCCAGCGCACGCCCTCTTTCATCTCCGCCTTGAACGACGTCTTGACCTCGGTCTCGGATGGGCTCTTCTTGGCCCGGAACTCCCCGCCGATCATGAACACCAGGGCCGCGGCCACACCGAAGGTCCCGGCATCGACGAAGAAGGGAAGGGAAAAGGCAATCGCAAGCAGGAATCCGCCAAGGGGTGGCCCTACGAAGGAGTTCATCACTTGCTCGGCGCCCCAGAGACGTCCGTTGGCTCGCTCCAGATTCTCTTCGACGACGATGGCCGGCATCAGGGTCTGCGCCGAGTTGTCGCGGAGGACTTCGGCGAAACCGAGAAGTAGGGAAGCGGCGTAGATCATCACCAGGAGCAGAGTGGCGCTCTCCGGGAGTGCCGCGGTCCCGGCGGCGATTTCCTCAGGTGTCGCTAGCTGATCCTGGACAGAGAGGACAATCAGCGCCACCCCCAGCGTGAGCAGGAACCGGATGACATCCATCCAGGCCACGAGTCTCCGTCGGTCGACCCGATCGGTGATCACCCCGGCGGGGAGGGTGAAGATGAGCCACGGGAGTCGAGTGGCCACGGCTACCAGGGCGATGTGAACCGGATCGCGGGTGACCGCAGAGGCCAGCCAGGGGTAGGCGATAAATGAGACACCGTCTCCGAAATTGGAGATGACCGAGGCTGTCCACAGCTTCCAGTAGTTGCGACCCAGAGGCGTGCTCATTTCTCTTCCTTGGGATCGGGGAGATGGGGGCGGTCGGTGGGATAGAGGGCGACGAGGAGCCCGAACGTAGTGTCTCCGCCCCTCTCTTCGCTGACGAATTCCTGGGCGAGCTCGCCGAGGCGGAGCCCCCACTCCCTGGCCCGGTCAATCGGGATCCGGGCATAGCGAAGGGTGCTGATCATGGTGTCGTGGATCAACTCCTCATCACCGTGGGAGGCCTTCGCAAACTCGGCTGCTGCCGAGGTCAGGAAATAGTCGGGGGAGACATGGAGATCGACATCGACCTGGGGTGTCAGGAGATAGGTCCGAGCGGTTCTCCCGTAGTACTTGGCTTCGATTGCCCGGAACTTCTTGGTTCTCACGACCCGGATCAGACCGGCCTGCTCCAGGACGCCCACGTGATGGCCAACAGTCCCTTTCGGCTTGTCGAGCACCGCGGCGAGCTCGGTTACGGTGGCCGCCCGCTCGAGCAGCAGATCGACGATTCTGAGTCTGGTGTCCTCGAAAAGGGCACGAAACTGCTCAACGCTTTGGAACGACAGCGTCTCGTCCAACTCGTAGCCTGGTGGCAGAAGGTCGGCCATTCCCGTATGGTCGACAATTCCAGACCATTTGTCAACTTGTTTAGGTTGATCTCATGGTGAGAGTTGCTGTCCCCGCCGATGCAGGTGGGATTGCCGGCGTGCACATTGCTACTTGGCAAGTGGCGTATCAGGGGGTATTCAGTGGCGACTTCCTGGGCTCACTCGATCTGGAGGTGCGCACCGGCTGGTGGGAAGCCCTTCTCCTCCGCGGCCAACGGACCACCTACGTCGCCGACGGCGCGGCCGGGGTAGCCGGCTTTTGCCTGATCGGGGATGCCGATGATGAGAGATGGGGCGAAGTCTTTGCGATCTATGTCCATCCACAACATTGGGGCCAGGGGATGGGTCGGGCCCTCTTGGAAGCGGGTGAGGCGCATCTCGCCGGCGACGGTTTCGAGCGCAGCCTGCTCTGGGTTCTCGAGGGGAACAATCGAGCTCGGGCTTTCTACGAGCGACAGGGCTGGGTCAAGGGAAAGCCGATTCGGCTGGAGACGATTGGGGGCACCGAGATCACCGAGGCTCGTTATGAGAAGGCTCTAGAGCCGCCCTGACCGTTTCGACATCGGATTGGTAGGTGACCTTGATGTTCCCCGGATCGCCCTCAACAGCGGCGATTCTCAAGTCGCTGAATTCCCTGACCACGTCCGCAGTGTCATGACCCTCGAACCCGTTGGCGGCGGCAGCACGGTAGGCAATCTGCAACTCCGGTCCCCGGAACACCTGCGGAGTCTGGGCGACGGCGGCTTCCCGGACCTGGCCGAGATCGGAGCGATTCACCAGCGGTCTCGGCGGCGCCAACACCGGCACTGCACCGCCGATTTCGGCCGCAGCATCGAACAGCAGGTCGACCAGACGCGATGAGACCAGCGGTCGGGCCCCGTCGTGGATGCCTATCAGGTCCATCGAATCAGAAAGCGCCAGAAGGCCGGCCACCTCGCTCTGGGTTCGGGTCGGGCCGCCACGCGCCAGGGTCAGATTGGGGGCGATCCCAAGCATGACGCCGGCATGCTCTTCACGACAGACGAGCACGCAGATATCCACCAGTGGGGCCACCGCAGCGACCGTGTGGGCGAGCAAAGGCCTGCCCGCAATTGGTGTCATCAACTTGTCGACACCGAATCGGGAACTGGTCCCCCCGGCCACGATGATCATCGCCCGTCCCGACATCGTCGACGAGGGTACTTTGGTCCGGTGATCGATATCCGGGCTCTCCGCGACCTGATCGAAGCCGGAGGGCAAGTTGTCGTCATCGACTCCGACGGAGAATTCGTCGACTTCGGCGAGATGGATGTGGGCGGGCCGGCGGGCCTCATCGCGGTCCCGGTCACTGATGCCGTCAAGGTGGTTGCCGGAGGCTTGGTACACGAGTCCTTGGACCGAGGCACGTTGTGGTCGATCGAGGGCTTTCGGCTCGGGCGTGAAGTGCTTGTGGCCCTCGATGACGATGTGGTCACTCCTCAAAAACTGATCGACGTGGTTGTGGCGGCCGGCTTCCGATGGGTGATCAGCCCGGCTACAGGGGTCTTGTGACCACCTGACGAGACCGTTACGTTCGGTCGTATGGAGGGGGTGGGGAGACCGGGCGTCCTCGGCATCGAGTCGCCTGATCCAGTGCTTTCACTGTTTGGCGCTTTCGGGCTTGCGGCTTCCGCCGGCACCGCGCTCGTGGTCGACATGGCGCCGGGTTGGAGGTTGGGCACCCATCGCACGCTCGCCGATCTATTGGAGGACGGACCTGCGCTCAATGAGTTGAGCCCGGCCCGTGCCGGAGTGGCAGTGATCTCCGCAGGTCCGATCGCCCCCGTGGATGCGCTGCCGATGATCGAGAGACTTGCCGTGAACTGGCCTGCCTTGGTGGTGAGGTGCTCTGCCGAGGACTGGCCCGGGCCCAAGGTCCCGGTGCGCCCTCTGTTGCCGGGTCTGTTGGCGCCGACCGACCTCATTCCTGCGGTTTGGCAAACCGTCAATGGCGGGGCCCGCCCTCCAGGGCCGGGACCGATCCTCCCGAGGCTCGGCGCGAGAACCGCCCACAACTTGATGTTGGGCCGATTGCCGAAACGGGGGAGATGGCTCGGGGTGTGGGCCAAGGTGTGGGGGATGCCGTGGGCGTGATCGAGCGAGTGGCCGGTCAAATCGCGTTCGGTTCAGTCCCGATGCGCCGGGGCGATGTCGTTCTCGAGGCCGAGCGTCGGCTTCGTCTCGCCGCTCCTGATCGGGCCGCTCAACTTACGGGAGCCGTTGTTGACCGGGTCATGGGCCTCGGCCCGCTCGAGGAGTTGCTCCGCGATTCCGAAATCACCGATGTCTTGGTCAACGGCCCGGAGGAAATATGGGTCGATCGGGGTGGTGAGTTGACCCGGGTTGACTCTCGTTTCGAGAGCGACGAGTCGTTGTTGGCGGCAGTGGAGCGTGTGATCGCTCCGCTCGGTCTGAGAATCGATCGCTCGTCGCCGATGGTCGACGCCAGACTTTCCGATGGAAGCCGCCTCCACGCGGTGGCGCCGCCGGCGTCGGTTGGCCACCCCATCGTCGCGATCAGGAGATTCACCCAGGTGGTCTCTTCCTTGGAGGAGCTCGTCGCACTTGGAACAGCAACTGTGACCCAGGCAACGGTTCTCACAGAAGCGGTCCGTTCGAGGCAGACGATCATCGTGTCGGGCGGCACCGGGGCCGGCAAGACCACTTTGCTCAACCTCCTGGGCAGTCTGATCCCTGAGAACGAGCGGGTGGTGACCATCGAGGACGCCGCCGAACTGCGTCTGCCGGGCCATGTGGTGAGGCTCGAGGCTCACCCGGCCAACGCCGACGGAGCAGGTGAGATCACCATTCGATCTCTTTTGAGGTCGGCACTCAGGTTGCGTCCCGATCGGATCATTGTTGGTGAAGTGAGAGGCTCCGAGGCCCTCGATCTGGTGTGGGCCCTCAACACCGGACACCGGGGATCGCTCTCGACAGTGCACGCCAATTCGCCCGCCGAGGCCCTTTGGCGTCTTGAAACTCTTGCTTTGAGTGCGGGCGACACTTCGGAGACGTCCGTTCGCCGTCAACTCCATGCGGCAGTGGACTATGTCGTCCAGATCGAGCGTGTCGGCCCCGAGCGGCGGATTCGGACCGTGGCCACTGTTGGGCCCGACGGTGAGATCGGAGAGGGCGTGTGATCACCGCTCTTCTTCTTGGGTGGGGAGTGGTCTTGGGCCTGGACCATCGCCGCACCGCTCTGCTCTTGTTGGCGCTGATCGCTCCGGTGCCGGTAGCCGGTCTCCTCGCGGTTCATGCTTGGAGGTCCCGCCCCAACGTGTCGACCCGGGCGGCGGTTTTCTGTGAGGCGGTGGCGGGGGAACTGCGATCGGGTGCCTCCCTCCGATGGGCCCTGGAGCGTGCAGCCGCATCGGTCGGGGCTCCGATCCTCCAGGAGATGAGCCGCTCCGGGGCACCACTCGCCGAGATAGGCCGGTGTGTCGAGGAGGAATTCGACGAGATCGGCCTCGAATTGGGCGCCGTCATCGACCGGCTGTCGCTTCTCGGGTCTCCGGCCGCGCCCTTGTTCGACGAGATCGGTGCTCTGGCATTGGCGCAGGTCGAGGTGGCTCATGAGATTGCTGCCGCAAGTGCACCGGCTCGAGCGACCGCGGTTGTCCTCCTACTGGTCCCACTGGCTGCCATCGGATCGGTCACAATGAACGGGCAGCTCAGTGGATATCTGTCGACCTCGGCGCAACGGACTTCGGCAGTCATTGGCCTGTCCCTGGTCATGCTTGGCATCGGGGTCTCGGTGGCGATCCTGAGGCGCACGAAGTGATCCCGCTCGTGCTGGGATCAGCCGGCCTGGTCGTTGGAGGGCCTGGTCTCGCTCTGGCATTCGGCATCGTGGCGAAGATGACCTCTCTGCGCCGACGGAGGCCAATCTCGCCGCCAATCAGGCCGGTGTTGCTGGTGCTGCTGGTGGAGTTGCGAGCGGGGCGATCGACTCTGAGCGCGCTTCAACAGGCCGCATCGGTGTTTCCCACCCATCGCCAGCTGAATCTGGCCGCACGATTGGCCACAGTCCAAGGTCTCACCGCCTCAGTCGACGACTGCCGGGGAGATATCCGGAGGCTGGTCGCCCAACTGGCCAGAGCCCAGAAATCCGGCTCAGCGGTGGCCGACAGCGTTCGCTCGATGCTGGATGCGGACATCGCCGCGGAGCGATCTCGACGTTTGGAACGGGCCAGATCACTGCCAATTCGGCTCATCATTCCCATCACCCTCCTCGTGCTTCCCGGCCTGGTTCTGCTCCTCTACGCCCCGTCGCTGCTCCGGCTCTTCTCGGACCTCTCCGTCCCCTTCTCATGAAATCCGCACTTCTCCCCGTCACCGGTCGGTCACCGGATTGGAAGGAGAGCCGATGGCTCGTATTTGGACGTGGGCGCTCACCAAGGGGCACGACAGAGGTCAGGGGACCGTCGAGTATTTCCTGGTGATCCTGGCGGCGACCGCACTGGCGATCGTGGCTTTGAAGTGGCTTCAGTCGGGGAGCGGGGGCGGTCTGCTTGGTGGCCTGTTCGGCAAGGTCATCGAATGGGTCGTCGGGAGATTCTGACCGAGCGGGGCTCGGCAACCGTGGAGTTCTTCCTGGTGCTCCCGCTGGTGGTCTTGGTGGCAGTGGCCTCGATCCAGGTGGTGAGGATCGCAGAGACTCGTCTCGAGTTGCAGGCGGCGGCGCGGGACGGGGCGAGGGTCGCGGCTACCACGCCGGATCCTTCGCGGGCGGTCGCTTCGGTCATGGCAGCCCTGTCACCCGAGGTCAGGGACCGGGCCAGGATCTCGGTCGAACGGCCCGACCGGGTTGGGGTCCCGGCCCGGGTGACGGTGCGTTTGCGTCATCGTTTGGGAGCGCCGTTCCCAACGACAATGGGAGTCGATCTCACCGCGACTGCATCGATGCGCACCGAGCGGTGAGATCAGATCGGGGAGGGATAACGGTTCTGGTCATCGGGTGGGTGGCGGTCATCGCGGTCATCGGCGTGGCCGCCACCTCGGTCGGATCCCTACTCGCGGCTCGCGAGCAGGCTTACACCGCCGCGGAGGCCGCGGCCCTCGCGTC
The DNA here is from genome assembly GCA_963778755.1 of uncultured Acidobacteriota bacterium. Taxonomy (GTDB): domain Bacteria; phylum Actinomycetota; class Acidimicrobiia; order Spongiisociales; family ZC4RG35; genus JALYNX01. The sequence continues at coordinate 388,946 of CAVZVJ010000010.1, forward strand.
GGCCCTGGCTACCTATCCGCCGGCAGGAACCGGGTCGCCTCTGTCACAGGCTGTCGAATACGCCCGACGCAATGGATCGCGATTGGTCTCATGTCGTTGCCCCGTCGACCTGTCGACTCGCGCCCGGACGGTCACGGTCACGGCAGCTCTGGACCTCGAGGTGCCGATCTTCGGCCGGGTGACCGTGCACGCGTCGGCTCGGTCGGAGTTCGATCCCGGGCTCTGGCTTGGGGGGTGATGGGACAATGCCGCCCATGCCGGCAAAAGCGACCAGGGCCACCGACAGCCTCGACCGAGCCGGGGTTGTCTACGTCATCCATGAGTACGCCGTGGCGGAGAAGGTCGGTGACGGATACGGGGAGGCCGTGGCCGCCGCGATTCACCTGCCAGCCGACCGGGTCTTCAAGACTCTGATCGCCGAGGTCGACGGAGTGCCAGTGGTAGCCGTGGTGCCAGTTGCCGCACGTCTCTCCACGCGCATGCTCGCGAGGGCAGCCGGCGGGAAAAGGGCCGGGATGATTTCTCCAGCAACCGCGGAGCGGCTCACCGGATATGTGACTGGCGGGATCAGCCCCTTTGGCCAGAGGCGGGCCCTGGACCTCTATCTCGACTCCTCCGCTATGGAACACCACTCGATTGCCGTTTCCGGTGGTGTGCGCGGGATACAACTGGAGGTGTCACCCGACGACTTGGTGCGGGTCACGAGTGCGGTCGTTGCGCCCTTGGTCGACGACACCACGCACCGATAGTCTCGGGCTCATGGCCAGTCGTCTCGACCATCTCCGGATGCTTGCCGAATTGGCCAAGCTCACTGCCCTCGACGAGGGAAGCCCCCAGGCGTTCCGGGTTCGGGCCTACGAGAACGCCATCCACGGCCTCCAGGGCCACACCGGTGAGGTCTCAGGGCTGGACAAGGAGCAACTCACTGCGATCAGCGGCATCGGGCCATCCACCGCGGACAAGATCCTCGAGTTCGAAGCAACGGGCCGAGTCGCCAAACTGGGCACCCTCAGGGAGAAGTACCCGCCGGCATTTGTCGAGCTCTCCAAGATCCCCGGTCTTGGCCCCAAGACGCTCAAACTCCTGCGCAGCGAGTTGGGAGTCGAAGACATCGACGGTCTCCGGGCGGCGATTGCAGAGGAGCGACTGCGTGATCTCCCCGGCATGGGCAAGATCTCCGAAGAGAAGATCGGTCGGGCTATCGAACGTCTCGGGCTCCACGGCAAGGACCGGCGCACTCCTCTGGTCGAGGCCCTCCCCCTCGCCCGCGCCCTTGCCGCCCGGCTCGGCGCCCTGCCCTCGGTCGCCGCTGCTGTGCCCTGCGGCTCGATTCGTCGATTCTCCGAGACGGTGGGGGACATCGACATCGTGGTCGTCACCGAAGATCCGGCCGCGGTGGCCTCCTTCGTTCTCGAGATGCCGGAGGCTTCTGAGTTTCTGGGATCGGGGGAGACCAAGACGTCGTTTCTGACCCGTGAGGGGATGCAGGTCGACATCCGGTTGGTCAGTGGGGACCAATTGGGGTCGGCTTTGCTCTATTTCACGGGGTCCAAGGCCCACAACATCGCACTCCGTCAACGGGCAATCGAGCGAGGCTGGCTGCTCAGCGAATACGGATTGTTCGAAGAGGAGGAGGTGGTCGCCTCGACCACCGAGGAGGAGATCTACAGCGCGCTGGGTATGCAGTTCGTGCCGCCACCGCTCCGCGAAGGGACGGGCGAGGTAGAGGCGGCCGCAGGGGATGGTCTTCCGGCCCTCATTGCCAGGGACCAGATTCAAGGCGACCTCCACTATCACTCGACCCGATCCGGCGACGGGCGGTCGACGGTGGAGGAGATGATCGAGGCCGGGGTGGCCAACGGGTACCGCTACGTCGCCTTCACTGATCACGGTGAGGATTTAGCGATCAACGGCTCAACTCGCGATGAGATGCTGGCGCACCGGGATCGGATGCGATCACTTCAGGAGAAGCATCCCGAGATTCGAATTCTGTTCGGCTGCGAGCTGAACATCGGGCCCAAGGGTGAGCTCGACTACGACCCCGACTTCCGCCTCGAGTTCGATTACTGCGTTGCCTCGATCCACTCCCACTTCGACCTGCCCCAGTCGGCGCAAACCGCCCGCATCCTCACGGCGCTGGCCGACCCGGCGGTCAATGCCATCGGTCATCTCTCGGGCCGCTATATCGGCCGACGTCCGGGCGTGGAGCTGGACATCGATGCAGTGCTCGAGGGTCTTGCCATCACCGGGGTGGCGCTCGAGATCAATGGCGCCCTCGACCGGCTCGATGCCTCGGCCGAGGTGAGCAGGCTGGCGATGGACCGCGGCGTGGACTTCGTCATCGACACCGACTCCCATCACATGGGCGACCTGGTGCGTATGGGTTATGGGGTCGAATACGCCCGGCGAGGGTGGGTCACCACTGATCGGGTGGTCAACGCCCGCCCGGTGGGGGAGTTCCTGGATTGGGTCGTCCGCAGGCGGGGCTAACGCCGTGCCTGAGACTCAGAGTGAATCGACCGCGGATTTCACCGTCTCGTGGATGTTCGCCGGGTCGATCAGCCCTAGTACGCCGTCCCGCTCCAGCACAGCCGTCACCGCAGGCTTGAGTCTGGCGAAATGCAGCGTTAGTCCCTCCCGGTCTGTGAGCTCGACCAGCTCTCGTATTTTGGCCGACCCCTGAGAGTCGATGAAGTGGATCCCCTCGCAGTTGATCACGACTGACCTCGTTCCTGGCCGTTTCAACGCCACTTCCTGGACCCGGTCTTCGAGGGCGTCTGAAGTCGCAAAGAACAGCCCTCCATCCAACCTGAGTATCACCACTCCTGCCACCTCGGTGCGGTCGACACCATCATCGAGGCCACGGAACTCTCCTGTCGCCGGGTCATGTCCGAGGAGCGGCATTGGTGGACGGGTCGCGACGGAAACGAGCCAGAGCAGCGACAAGCCAATCCCGATCATGACGCCGGCAAACACTCCGAACAACAGGGTCCCTGCGATCGCCGCCACTGCGATCCAGAAGTCGAGCCGCTGCACTCGCCGTAGTCGTCGCATCTCGGGCAAATCCATCATTCCCATGACCACGGCTTCGATGATGAGGGCGGCCAGCACAGGCTTGGGCAGATTGGAAAAGAGGGGAGCGAGCACCAGTAGGGCGAGCAGGACGATGATTCCGGAGATGAGAGATGCCAGACCAGTCCGGGCCCCACTTTGGTCGTTGAGTGAGGACGCCGAGAGGCTGGTGGACACCGGCATGCCCTGGAAGATGCCCGCCCCGACGTTGGCGATACCTTGAGCCACCGACTCCTGGTCGATATCGACCTGATAGTGGTGCCGTGCGGCGAACATCCGAGCGTCTCCCGCCGTCTGCGAGAAGCCGATCAGCACGAGGGCCACCCCCGCCACCGCTATCGAGCTCGGGTGCTGGACGAGGAGGCTCAGGTCAGGGATCTGGAGCGTGGGTAGGCCACGCGGGATGTCGCCGACCAGGGCCACCCCTTTTGCAGACAGATCGAGCGCAGCCGAGGCGATCAGCCCTCCGACCAGCAGTACGAGGGCACCGGGCACCTTGGGCGCAACAACTCTCAGCCCGAAGACGACCACAAGGGCGACAGATCCGACGACGATGGTTGGCGTGTGGGCCGAGCCGATCGTCCCCAACCACGACCAGAGCTCGGCGAGGGGGTTGGAGCCAGATGCCTCGGTCCCAGTCAGCTTGGGCAGCTCTCCGATCACCACATCGATCCCGGCGCCGAACAGGAATCCGGTGACCACCGCTCGCGACAGGAACCGGGCGATCCAACCCATCTTGAGGATTGCCACCAGGAGAAAGACGGCGCCCGACACCAATGTGACCAGGGCGACGAAAGCAGCCACCTGTTCGATGTCGGAGATCCCGGCCACGGCGACCGCGCTGGCGGCGACCGCCGCAAGCGCCGAGCTGGGCCCGGTGGAGATCTGGCGGCTCGTGCCAAAGACCGCGTAGAGAATCGCCGCCACGGCAGCGGCGTACAGGCCGTTCTGGAGAGGTATTCCCGCGATGTCGGCGTAGCCGAGGTTCTTGGGGATGATCAGGGCTGCGACCGCGACCCCGGCGATCAAGTCGCTGCGAAGCCAGGCGCGGTCGTAGGTGCGGATCCATACCGTGATCGGAACCAGGCGTGCCCAACCCCGATCCGCTTGGTTCCGGTCTGTCCGGGTCATCTCCAGGCGACGTTATCCCTCACCGAATCCGATCCTTGTAATTCACGCCCGAGCACGGAAAGCTATGCCACCTGGCGACGACCCTGAAGGAGACCTGAGAGGTGGCCGACACCTTTGTCCTCGACACCTGTGTCCTGCTCGCCGATCCCCAGTCCCCTCTTCGATTCGATGAACACGATGTGGTCTTGCCCCTGGTCGTAATCGAGGAGCTCGACCGGAAGAAGACCCGTATGGACGAGGTCGGTGCCAATGCTCGAGCAGCGATAAGGCTGATCGAGGAGCTCGGCGCCTCGCGATTTGGCGGGATGCGCGAGCCGGTGGCCCTGCCCGGGGGCGGAACCCTGCGCATCGAGCTCAACGGGATCACCTCGGAGCGCCTGCCGGCAGCTCTCGATCCCCAGACGCCCGATCACCGAATCCTGGCCACCTGTCTCAACCTCGTGGAGCACACCACCGCGGTCCTTGTCACCAAGGACGCCGCGTTGCGGATCAAGGGGGCGCAACTGGGTGTGGCGGTACAGGATTACCGAGCCGACACCGTCCCCGTGGAGCAACTGCAGTCGGGGCTGATCGAGCACTTCACCGAGGGGGAGGTCATCGACCGCCTCTTCGATGAGGGGAAGATCGAGTTGCAGGGGGTGGAGGCCGAGGTCAATCAATTCATCATTCTCAAGGCTGGCACCTCTCATTCGGCGCTGGCCCGGGTCATCGAATCCGACCCGGTGGTGACTGTGGAGCGGGTGCCGACCCACGTCAGGGCGTTCGGCGTCGAGCCCAAGAATGTGCGCCAAACGGTGGCGCTCCACCAGCTACTGGATCCCGATATCCCGGCGGTGTCGGTCATGGGGATGGCCGGAACGGGAAAGACTTTCCTTGCCCTTGCCGCGGCCTTGGAGCAGGTCGTCGAGAAGGGCCGGTACCGGAGGGTCTCGGTGTATCGACCCTTGGTCGCCGTCGGGCGCCAGGAGGTCGGTTATCTGCCCGGTGACCTCAACGAGAAGCTCGCACCGTGGATGGCTGCAGTTCACGACAACCTCTACGCCCTTTTCTCCGACGCGGGCGTAGATGGGGCCCGGCACGCGATCGACGAGTTGGTCGATCGTGGCGAGCTCGAGATGGCGGCAGTCACCTACCTGCGGGGCCGTTCGATCACAGGAGAGTTTGTGATCATCGACGAGGCCCAGAACCTCGAACTGCCGACTCTCAAAGTGATCCTGACCCGCATGTCCCGGGATTCCAAAGTCGTGTTCTGCGGCGACCTCTCCCAGGTCGACAATCCTTACATCTCGCCCTTCGGGGGAATGGCCGCCTTGATCGAAAAGTGCAAGGGCTCGCCACTCTTCGGGCACATCACGCTCGAGCGTTCCGTACGCTCTCCTCTGGCGGAGATGGCAGCAAACATCCTCTAGTTCGGACCATGACCGAGGAATCGAGGTCGAGCTCGGTTCAGCCGACTCGCTCGACCCGACCGCCAACCACCGCCACGGGCTCATGGTCATCGGTGGTGGGAATCGTGAATTCGAAGCAAGCTCCCCCCAGAAGCTCCGAGGTTCGGTAGCCAATGGTGCCGCCGTGGGCGGTCACCAGCCCCTTCGCCACTGAAAGGCCAATGCCGGAGCCGGGCTCACTGGTGTTGAACTTGTGGAATCCTCGCTCGAACCGCTCCCAGATGTCCGCCTGATATTTGGGGGGAACACCCTCACCGTCGTCGTGAACCGCAAAAGTCACCATCCCGCCGGTGCGCGCTGCTGTGACCAGGATCTCGGAATGACCGTATCGGACTGCGTTGGTGATCAGGTTCACCAACACCTGCCGGACCCGGTCTGGTTCGGCCCAAACTCGGGCCTCAGACTCGGCTGCGATACGTATCTCGCGACCGGCGCCACTCGCGGCCACCGCCTCCCTAACGATGTCGGCTGCGCCATAGTCGACCCGGGTCAGCTTGACGTTCTGTAGGCGATCGCGGGCGACATCGATCAGGTCGGTCACGATGTGCCCGAGGTGGTTGGCCTGGGTGTTGATCGTCTCCAGCATCTCATTGCGCTCTTCGGTGCTGAGCATCTCCCACGAGTCGGACAGGATCTCGGCATATCCCTGGATCCCGGTGAGCGGAGTCCGCAACTCGTGCGACACCGACGCCACGAGGTCGTCACGCTGCCGCTCGAGGAGTTCCTTCTTCTCCCGAACCGCCAGGTTCTGGCGAACCACCACCAAGATGGCCACGGCGGTGGTGGCGATGTTGAGCAGGAGGTCGCTCCCGGAACTGGTGAATAGCCGCACCAGGAACAGAGTCGCCACCGCGGTGTAGGGCGCGATCAACTGCCAGGTATTCAAGGAGCGATAGCTGGTCTCCAGTGAGGGTGCAGGCCTGGTGACAAACCATGCGGAGAGAGCGAGGAACCCGTAGCTGAACAAGTACAACCCATCGATCCAGCCCCACTCGACATAGGCACCCGAGGCGGTTTGCAGTGAGAAGGCGACATCGGCCACCGCGGTGAGCGCCACACCACCAGCCAACAGCAGAATTCGGAGGTCCAGGCGCTGTTCCGATCTGCGCATGGCCAGGACCATCAAAGCGGTCATCAAGAGGACGTCGCCGAGCGGATATCCCACGTTGAGGAAGGTTTCGATCGGGTCAGTGCCCAGCGTTACCACATCGTGGAGATAGGCGACCCACATCACCACGGCGAGGGACAACGTCCCTGCGGTGGCATCGATCGCCAGCCGGATGCGTTCGAAGCGCCCGGGCCGTAGATAGGGAAGGATGATCACGCCGGCGAAGATCAGCGGGTAACCGGCCACGTAAAAGAAGTCGGCGACGCCGGGATAGGGGATCTCCCCAGCCCGTGTCTGAATCATCCAAACTGCTTCGCCTATCCCCCAGAAAAGGACTCCGGTGCCGATCAGGCTCCATGCGATCCGGGAACGCCCCTGGGCGACAAGGGCAGCAGCGACCAGGACCAATCCCGAAGCGACCGCTGCAGCTGCATAGAAGACCTGGGAGGTGTTGATGTCCTGGAACGGCTTGCCAGCCACCAAGGCGAATCCAAAGGCAATGGCCACCGCGGCGACCAAAATCGAGGCCGCTCGTGTCGCAGCTGCCCAAGTCGATCGGGTCGGGGATTGGATAGCGATGGGGGGTCTGGCTCCTGTACCTAGAGGATCGGCCCCCTAGCCGGGGAAGTTGAGGGTCCCAGGGCCTATCGGCCCCAACCTGGGAATGGCCCCAGGTCAGCCGCCGATGCGCTCGCGGCGCCCGGCGAGCAGTTCGGCCGCTCGCTCCAAGGTCATGGTCTCTGGCGAATCTCCCTGTCGCAGCGAGGCGTTCACATCGCCATCGGTCACATAAGGGCCAAAACGCCCCGAGCGCACGGATACCGGCTTTCCGCTCACCGGGTCGGCGCCGAGTTCCTTCAAAGGTCCGGTGTTGCGCTGGCCCCGCCGTCGCGGTGGCTCGGCGAGCAGCTTGAGCGCCTCTTCCACGGTGAGACTGAAGAGTTGCTCCTCGGCTTCGAGGCTTCGGCGATCCTCGGCTCGCTGTATGTATGGGCCGTACCGCCCGTTGAGAGCCACTATCTCGACCCCCGCGTCGTCGGTCCCCACCACTCGGGGCAGGGATAGGAGACGGAGGGCGTCGTCGAGCGAAAGCTCATCGAGTGACATCGTCTTGAGAAGTGAGGCCCTCTTCGGCTTTTCTTTGCTGCCTTCTTCGACCTCGCCGAGTTGGACGTAGGGCCCGAAGCGCCCGGTGCGCCCGTAGACGGTGAGCCCGGTGTCGGGGTCGGTCCCAAAGATCTTGTCTCCTGCGTTTTGCGTCTCCAACAACTCCAGGGCGCGGGCCACGGTGAGCTCATCCGGCGCCACGTCCTCGGGGATCGATGCCCGCTCCTCGCCGCGCTCGACGTACGGCCCGTATCGGCCGATGCGAGCAATGACCGCCTGTCCGGCTGCGTCCTCTCCTATCGGTATCGAACCGATGGCTCGGGGGTCGATCTCGTCGAGTCGGGTCGCCACCCGCTCTTTCAGGCCGTCGCTGCCGAAGTAGAAGGCAGTCAGCCAGGGCACGGTTTCCTCCTCACCGGTGGCAATCCGGTCGAGGTCGTTCTCCATTTCCGCAGTGAATGCGTAGTCGACGAGGTTGGGGAAGTGGCGCTCCAGCAGCGACACGACACCGAAGGCGGTGAACGTCGGGACGAGTGCAGTTCCCCGTTTCCAGACATAGCCCCGATCCTGGATGGTCGACATGATCGACGCATATGTGGACGGCCGGCCGACGCCGAGCTCCTCGAGTCTCTGGATCAAGGAAGCCTCGGTGTAGCGAGCCGGAGGCCTGGTCTCGTGGCCCGTTGGCTCGAGACGTTGTGCGGCGAGAGCTTCGCCTTCGGACAGCGGAGGGAGAATCTCCTCGCGGTCGTCGAGATCTGACTCCGGGTCGTCGGCGCCTTGCACGTAGGCCCGCAGGAATCCGGGGAAGGTGATGGTGCGCCCGCTGGTGCTGAAGACTGCTTTGACGGCGTCAGCCGTGGTAGCGGCCAGCTTCGCCGACACGGTAAAGCCGACAGCGTCGGCCATCTGCGAGGCCACGGTCCGCTTCCAGATCAGGTCGTAGAGCCGGGCCTCGTCGGGCCCGACTTCGGCGCCGACCTGTTCGGGGGTGCGGAACACTTCGCCGGCGGGCCGGATCGCCTCGTGTGCTTCTTGAGCCCCCTTCACCTGGGACGCATAGACCCGGGGCTTTGGCGACAGGTACTCGTCCCCGTAGAGCTTGGCGATTTGTGAGCGAGCCGAGGCCACAGCTGAGTCGGCGAGTGCTGTCGAGTCGGTTCGCATGTAGGTGATGTATCCGTTTTCGTAGAGACGTTGTGCCACCGACATGGTTCGCGCCGAGGAGAAGCGAAGCTTGCGGGCTGCTTCTTGTTGCAGCGTCGAGGTTCGAAACGGCGGGTAGGGCGAGCGTTTGTAAGGCTTTTGTTCAACGGATTCGACGGTGAACGCCCGGTCGAGGAGCGCCTCGGCCAAACTCGTCGCCTGCTCCTGGTCCAGGGTGAGCACGCCCTCCTTGGCCTGCCCCGAGCTGTCGAAGTCCTTCCCGCTGGACACTCGCTTCTCGTCGACTTGGAACAAGGTGGCGTCAAAGGTGCGGTCGAGGTCAACCGCCGGGGCGAAGATCCCCTCGATGCTCCAGTAGCCGGCAGGGACAAAAGCCATCCTTTCCCTCTCCCGCTCCACCACGATGCGAACGGCAACGCTCTGAACCCGCCCTGCAGAGAGACCTTGCTGGATCTTCCTCCACAGCACCGGCGAAACCTCGTAGCCGTAAAGACGGTCCAGGATGCGACGGGCCTCCTGGGCATCCACCAAGCGCTGATCGAGGTCCCGGGGATTTGCAAAGGCGGCCTCGATGGCCGGCTTGGTGATCTCGTGGAAGACCATCCGATGGACCGGGATCTTTGGTTTGAGCACCTCGGTGAGGTGCCAGGCGATCGATTCCCCCTCCCGGTCCTCGTCAGTCGCCAGGTAGAGCTCGTCGACGCCGGCGAGCATCTCCTTCAGCTTCTTGACCCGATCCTTGCGCTCCTTGGGGACCACATACAACGGCTCGAAGTCGTGCTCGACGTCAACTCCGAGACGGGCCCAGTCCTCGCCCTTGGCCTTCGCCGGAATCTCGGCAGCCGAGCGCGGAAGGTCGCGGATGTGCCCCATAGACGACTCCACGGACACATCGGCGCCGAGGTAGGCGGCGATGGTTCGGGCCTTGGTTGGGGATTCGACGATGACGAGACTCTTAGGCATTCGCGGGGTGAGTTGACCCCAAATGGACGGGCAATGTCAACATATGCGCTTTGACGCCGGCCCGTTACCGTGCGAACTGTGTGGTCATTGATGAGTGATTCATGAGGCGCTATCTGGCGCTGGAAGGCGGCGACGGCTCGGGAAAGACCACCGTTGCCTCAGCCCTCGCCGACCGTCTCCAAGGGCAGGGCCAGCGTGTCGTCCTGGTTCGTGAGCCGGGTGGGACCGAGCTCGGGGAGCGGGTGCGGGACATCGTCCTCGACTCGGATCACGTCGATCGTTGGGCCGAAGTCTTTCTCTTCGCGGCTCAGCGCGCCCAGCTGGCCCGTGATGTGATCCTGCCCGCACTGGACGAGGGAGCTTGGGTGATCAGCGACCGGAGTTACTACTCATCGATCGCCTATCAGGGTCGGGCCCGCGGGCTGGGTGAGGCCCGGGTGCGCCAGATCAATGAGATCGGTCTCGAGGGAATCGAGCCCGATCATGTGTTCGTGCTCGAGGTCGACCCGGGCACCGCCCTGGGCCGCCAGAAGCGCCCGGATCGGATCGGAGCGGAGAGTGTCGAGTTCCAACAGCAGGTCTACCAGGCGTACGCCGACCTGGCCCGGGAGGAGCCGCACCGGGTTGTGCTGCTACGTGGCGACGAGCCGGTCGACTCTCTCGTCGACCGGATCCTGGCGGTGATCGATGTCGACTGACCCCTTCTCCGACATCATCGGCCATTCCCGAGTCATCGAGTTGTTGCGTCGGGACGCACCCGAGCCAGCCCAGGCGTATCTCTTCGTCGGCCCGGAGTCGGTGGGCAAGGCTTTGCTCGCCAAGCAGTTTGCAGCGGCAATCCTCTGCTCTTCTCAGGGCGTCCACGACACGGACTGTCGGTCCTGCCGTCTCGTGGCGGCGGGAAGCCATCCTGACGTCTCCGTGATCGAGCCTGAGGGCGCCACCAGCCTCGGGGTGGAGCAGATCCGGTCGGTGGTGGCCCGGGCCGCGTTGCGACCGGTCGAGGGACCGAGGACGGTGTTTCTCTTCCCCGAAGCGGGGACCATGACCGACCAGGCAGCCAACGCCCTCCTCAAGACGCTGGAGGAGCCGTCTGCTGCCGTCGTCTTTCTCCTGGTCGCAGAATCGGAGGACGACTTCCCGGCGACCGTGGCCTCGCGGTGTCGGACCGTGCATGTCGGTCGAGTTCCTCTTGCCGAGTTGGTGTCCGCCCTCGAGGGACGAGGTCTTGGTGCGGATGAGGCGACCAGTGTGGCGGTGGTGGCCGGTGGCCGACCCGGCCTGGCGTTGGCACTGATGAACCGCCCCGAGGTGTCCGAGTTTCGCGATCTATGGCTGTCGATCCCGGGGCGGGTGACGCCGCGTCCCGGGGATGGGCAAAGGCTGGCGATGGAGGTTCTCGAGGAGATCGGCCCTCTCGCCGAGCGCTCGGTGTCGTCTGACATGACCAAGGATGCCCAGCAGAGGGCGAGACGTCGGTCCGAGCAGTCTCTTCTGGTGAACGGCCTCGAGATCCTCGCCTCCTGGTACGCCGGACTCGGCCTCGCTGCAGATGGGGGGGCCGGTGAAGAACTCCGATCTGTCTCTGGCCGCCTTCACCGACGTCAATCCCCGGAAGGCGGTGATGTCGGCGGAGCATGTGCTCGATGCGGTGGTCGACATCCAGGGGAGTCTGCGTCGGGAGTTGGTCCTGGCCACGTTGTTCACCGGTCTCGGCTCTCAGGACTGAGGGTTTCCGTCCCACCCGCCCGATACCTTCCAGATTGGGAGGGAACAGAATGGGTATCACCACCGCCAAGGGTGAGGTCGGGGAAGCGATCATCCTCGCCGACCTGCAACGACAGGGACATGGGGTGGCCATCCCGTTCGGACACGATCTTCCTTACGACCTGATCGTGATCCGCAAAGAGGACGGCCGTCTGGAAAGGGTCCAGTGCAAGTACACGACTTCGAACGGGCGGGTAGTTGTCGCTCGGGTGATGAGCAACTCGGCGTGGGTGAGTCATCGTTACACAAGCGAGGAAGTCGACTGGATTGCCGTCTACGACGCCACGACGGACAGATGTTTTTATGTCCCCTCGGCCATTTGGGATGGCCAGATGGCGGTGAGTCTTCGTCTCGTTCCGGCGATCAATGGTCAATTCAAGGGAATCCGCTTCGCTGCGGACTTTCGCAATTTGACCGGCGATCCCCGAGAACCGGTGGCTGGCCCAGAGCAGGAGCTGCTCTTACCATTACGGCTCTCGCCGGAGTAGCTCAGTGGTAGAGCAACCGCCTCGTAAGTGGTAGGCCAGGGGTTCGACTCCCCTCTCCGGCTCCATGAATGTCCCCCTGCGGAGCGGGGGGACCGCCCGACCTTCGAGGTCGGGCGAGGGGGGCCAACCAGAGGGCGGGGCGGTTAACGGTTGACGGTCAACCGGCGACAGACAAGTACCGTCCCCGGGGCATGGCGGACCAGGCCGACTTCGAACGCGACGCGCTGCAGTACACCCGACAACTGTTCAGCGCCGCCATGCGGATGACCCGCAACCCATCAGACGCCGAGGATCTGGTGCAAGAGACCTTCCTCAAGGCCTACCGGGCGTATCACACGTTCGAGGAGGGCACCAACCTCAAGGCGTGGCTCTATCGGATCCTGACCAACACCTACATCAACAACTACCGCAAGGAATCCCGCCGCCCCAACGAGGTCGACCTCGGAGCCGTCGAGGACCTCTACCTGTACCGACGGATCGGGTCGGAGGAGTCGGCCGAGGCGGCCCGGACCACTGAGGACCGGGTGCTCGACCGGCTCGTCGAATCCGACATCAAGCAAGCGGTGGAGGAGCTCCCCGAGAACTTTCGGATCCCGGTGCTGCTTGCCGACCTGGAAGGATTCTCCTACAAGGAGATCGCCGAGATCCTCGACATCCCGATCGGGACCGTGATGTCCAGACTGCATCGGGGAAGAAAGGCGCTGCAACGGAGGTTGTGGGAGTTCGCGGAAAACAGAGGGCTCCTGCCCGAAGACGCGGAGAAACCATGAGCGGCCGAAACTGCGACGAGGCCCTGACCAACCTCTATCAATACCTCGACCGGGAGATGGGCGCGGCCGATTCCGAGCGGATCCGAGCCCACCTCGATGACTGCTCCGGGTGCCTCGACATCTTCGAATTCGAGATCAGATTGAAGATCGTGGTCCGGGAGCGTCTCGCCGAAGAGGTTCCCCCCGAATTCATCGAACGTCTCCGCGCGGCTCTGGCCAGAGAATCGGTCGGCGACCGGTGACGTTGGCCTCACCCCACCACCAGATGTACGCTGCGCGTCCATGAAGCGTCTGAGTCGAGTGCTGGCTGCAGCCATCGTCGTCGGGGCACTTTTCTCGATCGCGGCCACCGCTCTCGCCCAAGAAACGACCACGACCGTCGCGGAGACTTCGGTCCCTCAGGTCAACTTCGAGCCAGCGGTTCCGATCACCACTGCTCCCCCCTCCCAACCCCTGCCTGACTGGACCTACCGCTACATGGTGGCTACTGGCCTCGTCATCGCCCTCCTGATTGTGGTCCTCACCACCGTTCAGTACTTCATGAGGGTGGTTCGCAAGCGGTACCGAATCGTCGAGGAGTGACCACTTCCCCGAAGTCGGGCTCAGGACGTCTCGCCGGTCGGATCGCGGGCACCTATCCGCTTGCCGACACCTATCACCTGGCTGCACTCGAGGCCGAAATGGTGGGGCTGACCGAAACGGTCGCCGGGCTGGTTCCGGAAGCGACCGGTCTGGAGTTGCCCGGAAGCCCGAGCACCGTTGTCATCGGCCGGTCGGAGTGGGTCGAGCGCAACCTCGCGAGTTTTTCCCATCTCATCGAACCTGTGCGCCTCCATCTCGAGGAGCGTGTAGCCGAGGCGGGACCCGGTGCCAAGAGCGCCGCCGCCCTGACTTCCCGGGTCATGCAGGCGGAGATGACCGCGGTTCTCGGAGTTCTGGCTCGCCGCGTGCTCGGTCAATACGAGTTGGTCCTCCCCACCGGTGAGGAGGGGGACGTGGTGGCCTTTGTTGGTCCCAACATCATGCAGATGGAGCGCACCCACCAGTTCCGACCGTCGGAATTCCGGTTCTGGGTGACCCTCCACGAGATGACTCACCGCGCCCAGTTTCAGGGGATTCCATGGCTCCGCGACTACTTCATGAGCCTGGTTTCGGAGTTGGTCGAGGAGTCGGTCCCAGAGCCAGGACGGCTCAACCGGATGATGGAGGAGATCACCAGCCGAAGGGAAAGCGGTGAGTCACTGCTGGATGAGCGCGGTCTCCTCGGCCTGTTCGCCACCTCGGGCCAGCGCGCCATCATCGACAAGGTTCAGGCATTGATGTCTTTGCTCGAAGGTCACGGCCATGTGGTGATGGATCGTCTCGGTCACGAGCACCTCAAGTCTCAGGAACGGATGAGTCGCGTCCTGAAGAATCGAAAACTCGATAAGCGGACCGCGGCCTTCTTCCGGATCACCGGCCTCGAGATGAAGCTCAACCAATACAAGATGGGAGAGCAGTTCATCAAGACGGTCGAGGCCGAAGCTGGTTGGGACACCATCAATCTCGCGTTTCGCGGCGTGGGCAGCCTTCCCACCCTCGAGGAGATCGAGGCTCCAAGACAATGGTTGCAACGCGTCGCCTGACCGAACTGGTCGATCGTCTTGAAGGCTTGCTCCGACTTCCCGAAGGCGACCTCGTCGTTGCACTGTCCGGCGGCGCCGACTCGGCCGCCCTCGCCTATCTGCTCAACAGCGGAGCGCTGCCGGCACGGGCATTGCATGTCAACCATGGTCTTTCGGCCAGCGCCCGTCTCGAGGCCGCCGCGGCCCGGATCGCCGGGTCGCTCGGGATGGAGATCGAAGTCGTGAATGTCGCGGTTCCAGACGGTGCCTCCCCCGAGGGCCAGGCCAGAACGGCCCGGTACCGGGCGTTTCGGGATTCGGTCGGTCCCCGAGCTGCGCTTCTCGCGGCTCACACTCTTGAAGACCAGGCGGAAACGGTATTGATGAACCTGTTGCGGGGCACAGGCCCCAGAGGGCTGAGTGGGATTCCCTGGTTCCGCCCGCCAAACATCTATCGCCCCATGCTTCGGGTCAGCCGGTCTCAGACCCGCGAGCTTGCGTCCTTGGCCGGCCTTGACTTCTACGACGATCCCATGAACGAGGAGACCGGGCTGACGCGCAATGCAATCCGTTTGGAGGTGCTGCCCAACCTGGTTCGCTTCAACCCACAACTGGTATCGAGCCTGGCGCAGATGGCGGATGCCGTCCGGGCCGACTCGGAGTATCTGGATCGAGAAGCTGTCGATGCCGGCGTCATCTACTCCGGCGACACGGCACAGGTTGCCGTTGGTTCGCTCACCTCGATCGACCCTGTCGTGGCGAACCGAGTTCTCTCCGGGATGATCGGTCGATTCCGTGAACATCCCGTTCTTACCTCCGACGAACTGGGACGCGTCTGGCGGGTCATACTCGGCTCGTCGGCTCGGGAACAGCTCGCTGGTGGCCTGGTGGCCCGTCGATCGGGCCCCATGCTCGATCTCGGTCCGCCTGGGGACAGCCCCGAGTTTGAGGAGATCCAACTAATCCCCGGCCGCCACAAGCTGGGAAGAACTGTCTTCGAGGTCGAGCGGGCCGACCGAATCTGTCGAGTGGCGCCGCTTGGCGCGGCATCGGCAATCTTTGACCCCGCGGCCAGTCTCGTGGCCAGCCAAATGGACAGCGGGGTGGCGGTGGAGGCCGATGGGGTGCTCGCTTGGGTTCCCTGGGTCAAAAGACATCCGGTCGCCTGGTATCAGCCTGGAAGCACCGGCTACCTTTCCGTTTCCGCCAGAGAGGAACCCGGATGGACATCAAGCCCCTGATCACAGCCGATGACATCAACGCAAAGCTCGCCGAGATGGGCAAGCGAATCACCGATGACTATTCCGGGCAGGATCTGCTCCTGGTGGGTGTGCTCCGGGGGGCTTTCATGGTCATGGCCGACCTTGCCCGTCACATCGACCTCCCCGTGGAATTCGATTTCATGGCGGTCTCCTCGTACGGGGCATCGACGCAAACTTCTGGAGTGGTCCGAATTCTCAAGGATCTGGACGAGGAGATCGAAGGCCGCCACGTCCTCATCGTCGAGGACATCATTGATTCAGGGTTGACGCTGAACTACCTGATGAAGAGTCTCAATGTCCGCAAACCAGCCTCACTGGAGGTGGCCACCTTGCTCCTCAAGGAGGGGATCCAGAGGGTTCCGATCGGTGTGAAGTACGTCGGATTCCCCATCGGGCCCGAGTTCGTCGTCGGGTACGGATTGGATTACGCCGGGAAGTACCGCAATCTTCCCTATGTCGGGGTCATGGGCGGTGAATGAGTAGGGGTTCGACTATTCGGGTCAGTCCCGTAACATTGAGGGCTCAAGAGGTCCCATTTTGAAACTGAGGTCTTTGTGAACCGAACTCTTCGCACCCTGGTGGTATACGGGTTGTCCATCATCCTGTTGGCTGTCCTTGCCCAGTGGTGGTTCGATCAGGTCTCAGGGCCCGAGGAGGTCACCCTTTCCCAATTCATGGAGAAAGTCGACGCCGGGACCTTCTCCGAAGTCCAGATTCTCGCCCGCTCCAATCAGGTCCAAGGCCGTGTCGATCCCGGCACCGCCACCGAGGACACGTGGGACTTCGTGGCCAGCTACCCGGAAGGCTACGAAGGCGACCTGACGACGCAGATCCAGGCATCGGGCGTCGATTTCAGCTCCGACCCTGAGCCGCCGGGGTTCTGGGAGCTGTTGATCAGCTTCCTGCCATGGCTGTTCCTCCTCGGATTCATGGTGTTCATCTTCATGCAGATGCAGGGTGGCGGGAACCGGGTGATGCAATTCGGCAAGTCCCGGGCCAAGCTCGTCGGCAAGGAACAACCGAAGGTCACCTTTGACGATGTGGCCGGCCTCGAGGAGGCCAAGGAGGAACTCGAGGAGATAAAGGACTTCCTGGCCAACCCCGATCGGTACCGCCAAATGGGGGCGAAGATCCCCAAGGGCGTCCTTCTCTTCGGCCCTCCTGGCACCGGTAAGACCCTGCTCGCCAGGGCAGTCGCCGGTGAGGCAGGGGTCCCCTTCCTCTCGATTTCGGGATCCGATTTCGTCGAGATGTTCGTCGGTGTCGGCGCCGCCAGGGTCAGGGACCTGTTCGAACAGGCGAAAGCGAGCGCCCCGGCCATCGTGTTCATCGACGAGATCGACGCCGTGGGGCGCCATCGTGGCGCCGGACTGGGTGGTGGCCATGACGAGCGGGAGCAGACCCTCAACCAGCTCCTGGTCGAGCTCGACGGTTTTGAAGGCAACACCGGCGTGATCGTGATGGCGGCGACCAACCGTCCCGACATCCTCGACCCCGCCCTCCTCCGTCCGGGCCGCTTCGATCGCCAGATCGTCGTCGACGCCCCTGACATCGAGGGCCGCAAGGCGGTCCTCGAAGTCCATGCCAAGGGCAAGCCCCTCGCCAAGGAGATCGACCTCGAGGTCCTCGCCCGACGCACACCAGGGTTCACAGGGGCCGACCTGGCAAACCTGATCAACGAGTCCGCCCTTCTCACCGCCCGCCGGCACAAGAAAGAGATTTCAATGTTGGAGCTCGAGGAGGCGATCGACCGCGTGATCGCCGGTCCCGAGCGCAAGACCAAGGTGATGACCGAAGAGGAGCGCAAGCTCATCGCCTATCACGAGACAGGCCATGCCCTGGTCGGATATGCGATGCCCAACACTGACCCGGTGCACAAAGTGACCATCGTGGCCCGCGGACGCTCTCTGGGTCACACGCTCGCCCTTCCCACTCACGACAAGTATCTGGTTCGCAGGTCGGAGCTGGTCGACCAGCTGGCGATGCTGCTCGGCGGCCGCACCGCCGAGGAGATCATTTTCGCCGACCCCACCACGGGTGCCGCTAACGACATCGAGAAGGCCACTGCCATCGCCCGCAGAATGGTGATGGAATACGGGATGAGTGAGACCTTGGGCCCCATGCAGTACGGGAAGCCCAACGGTGAGGTGTTCCTTGGGCGGGATTACTCCCGTCAGCAGGACTACTCCGACGACGTCGCGGCCAAGGTCGACGAAGAGGTCCGCAAGCTGATCACTGCCGCTCACGAGGAGGCCCGCGAAGTCCTCGGGAGGCACCGCGACGCCATGGAACGGATGGTGGCCCAACTTCTGGAGACCGAGACAGTTGGCCAGGACGACGTTGCGAAGCTGTTCAGCGACGTGCCGAAGTGGGAGCACACGGCCGAGGGTGCGATGCGAATCAAGTATCCGGACAACCCGGTGATGCCCCAGCCCAGAGAGCAGATCGCCGCCGCCCAGAAGGTCGTCGAGGAAGAGGAAGAGCCGGTGACCGAGTCCCTCCGCCTCAAGCGGAGCCTGCGGCCCAAGAGCCGCCCCGCCGACGCCGGCGCCTAATCCAGGCGGATTAGCTCGATGTCGCCCGAGATCGTCCGCAGCTTGGCTCTCACCTGACGTCGATCCTCGCGTGCTCCACCTGAGGGAGCCCGTTCCGGGAGTCTGATGTCCCCGGAGAGCGATCGTGCATCCAGGGCGACCTTGGTCCCCTTGGGCAGGCCGATCCGCATCCTGCCGGAGGCCGATTTGAGTTCGAGGTCGGTGCCTTCGTACCGCTCGATGTCGAGATCTCCCGAGGCAGTCGACGAGATCACGTTGCCTCTGGCCAGGCCCACGTCCAGGGAACCGGATGCAGTGCCGGCTTCCAATCTCCCGCCTGCGTCGCCGACCTTCACGTCGCCCGATGCGGTTCGCAGGCTGAGATCGCCGGTGGCCGTTCCGATCGACACGTCACCGCTTGCGGTCTTCACCTTGGCGCTTCGAACTTCCCACAACGCGACGTCGCCGGACGCGGTGTCGATGTAAGCCTCGGCGAGTCGAACCTCGGCTGTGACGTCCGCGGAGGCACATGAGATCCTGATGGTGCTTCCGGAAGGGACTCCGACACGAATTCTGGTGCTCGATTCACGCCTACTCCAGCCGTCGCCATTCGATGGGCGACGCACAGTGACGGTGTCCCCGCTCTGGCTGATGATGAACTCGTGCTCTCGGGGGCTGTCGATGCGGAGCTCGATGACACCGGCAGCGCCATCGATGACTTCGATCGAGCCCGAACTGATCGAAGCTACGAATCGGGGGGAGTCACCAACGTTGAAGGTCTGTTCGATCACAGTTCGAAGATCTCCTCGACATGATTTCCCGAGGTACGGCGCCCGGCCCTGGTCCGGAGAGCATCAACGACCCAGCCGTTGATCGAGTCACCTGCAGAACTGGCCGACTCCTCGATGAGGTTCTTCAAGGAAGAGGGGAGGCGCAGGGTGACCCTGGCCTCGAGCTCGTCGGGATCGACGGCCTGCGACGTGCGCTCTTCACTGATCACCAGACTCGGCTCTCCCTCGCTGAGCCGAACCTCGACGTTCTGACCCACCAGTTGGGCCGAGATCTCTGCGGCGGCTTCCTGGATCACACCAAGCATCGCCTTCTCCAACGCCGGTCGCAAGACAGCCATCAAGTCGGTCGATACCTCCGCCAATTCTGGAGCGCCGATTCTCACCTGATTGTCGACCGCGGTCTCGATTTCGATGAACACGTGCTCGAGATCCATCAGGGGCGTCTCACGGTCCGACGCACCCGGTCCGAGAGCTCGCTCTCCAAACTGTCGGCACTTCTGATCCAAAACATCGGAATCTCCTTCGTTCTGACATCATATCTGATGTCGCAATAATGTCATCATAATGTCATAGTGACATCACTGTCAAGCCCCATTCTTCGACGCTTTGGGAATATGTGGCCGCGAGCGCCTATTTTCACCTTCGATGTACGAGATGGATTCGGGACGAATCGAAAAAGCGGTAAGGGAGATCCTGGAGGCTTTGGGTGAGGACCCTGACCGAGAAGGTCTGGCCGAAACCCCGGAGCGGGTGGCCCGGTTCTACCTGGAGGTCTTCGATGGCCTTCATCGCGACCCTGGCGACGAGATCGACGCCTTCTTTGGCGAGGAGGGATATCAGGAGATCGTCATGGTGCGCGAGATCCCCTTCTATTCGATGTGTGAGCATCATCTAGTCCCGTTTCATGGGCAGGCGCACGTCGCCTACATGCCCAAGGGACGGGTCACCGGTCTCTCCAAACTGGCGCGCCTGGTGGAGGGCTATGCCCGCCGCCCCCAGATGCAGGAGCGTCTCACGGCCCAGGTCGCGGACGCATTGGATGAGCGTCTCGACCCACTCGGGGTGATGGTGGTGGTCGAGGCCGAGCATCTCTGCATGTCGATGCGCGGCGTGAGAAAGCCGGGGGCGAAGACCGTGACATCGGCCGTGCGGGGGATCATGCATACCAACCCGGCCACGCGGGCCGAGGCGATGTCTCTGCTCTTCGGCACCGCCCGCTGAGCCCTTGAGCCAACGCTGGCTGCTCAAGGACCAATCACTCGAAATCAGCCATGGCGTGCTGATGGGGGTGCTCAACGTGACCCCAGATTCTTTCTCCGATGGTGGGGCACACGCTTCGGGGAATGACGCGATCACCGCCGGGATGGGAATGCACGAAGCCGGGGCCGAGATCATCGATGTCGGTGGCGAGTCGACCCGCCCCGGGGCGCGGTCGGTGGCGGTCGAGGAAGAGTTGGCCCGCGTGATCCCCGTCGTCGAGCCACTCGCCGATCAGGGAGTGCTGGTCTCGATCGATACTTCGAAGCCTGAGGTGGCCCGGGCTGCCATCGACGCCGGCGCAAGGATCGTCAACGACGTCACGGCATGCTCGTCTCCCGGGATGCCCGAGTTGGTGGCCGAAACCGGGGTCGGGTGTGGTCCTGATGCACATGAAGGGGTCCCCCCGCGACATGCAACATGATCCGGTATACGAGGACGTGGTCTCTGAGGTCGGTGCCTTTCTTGCTGAACGCGCCGCATACCTCATCGGCCTGGGGGTGAGCCCTGAGTCCATCGCCATCGATCCCGGGATCGGGTTCGGGAAGACGGTCCGCCACAACCTCCAGTTGATGGCTGGCCTTCCCGATCTCGTCGCACTGGGCTACCCGGTCGTGTTGGGCGCATCCCGTAAGTCCTTCCTCGGGAAACTCACCGGCATCGAGAACCCGGTCGACAGGGATGGTGTGACTGCGGTCACCACGGCGCTCGGATATGAGCGTGGGGCAAGAGTTTTTCGGGTCCACGATGTTTCCTCGTCAAAGGCGGCGCTGGTGACAGCCGCCACTATCGTGGCCCCAGAGCTATGGGAAGAATGGTCGCCGGACTGAAACCACGTGGGTTCACGTGGGTCATCACCGATCGTCTTGCCGTGTCGGAACGAGTGGGGGGATCCGGGTTCCAACATCGGCGGGTCAGACGAGAGGAAGAGATCACCTGGCTGGTCGAGGAGGCCGGCATCAACTCCGTCGTCTCCATGCTCCCCGGAAATCAGAACCTGCTCGCCTACAAGGAAGCAGGCATGGCCACCTACTCGGTCCCCGTAGCCCCCATTTTCGAGGCATCCGAGATCGATGCCTTCTTCGCCACTCTGACCAAGGCGATGACTCGCAACCGCGCACGGGTCTTGGTCCATCGCGAGACCATCGATGACACCGTTGGTGGGCTGCTTGGCGGCTATCTCGTGGTATCTGGCCTGGTCAAGGATCCGATCCTGGCCCTGGCAGTTATTCAGCAGATTCTAGGGAGAGCACTCGGCCCTGAAGGCCGATCGCTGATCCCGGCCACTGCCGATTCGTGACCGATCGCATCGATCTCACCGGGATCAAGGTATGGGCGCGCCATGGCGTCCTCCCCGATGAGAAGGCCAACGAGCAGCTCTTTGTCCTCGACGTTGGCGTCTACTTCGATGCTTCGAGGGCTGCCGGATCCGACGATCTCAACGAGACCATCGACTACGGAGCGCTCGCCAACGACCTTCACTATCTCGTGGCTCGGGAGAGCCACAACCTGATCGAGACCGTTGCCGACCGGGTGGCGACCCGGGTCCTCGAGGATCCAAAGGCCGAGCGGGTGATCGTCACTATCCACAAACCACAGGCGCCGATGTCGGTCGAGTTTGGTGATGTCTCTGTGACGGTCGATCGCAGTCGATGACCAGATACGCCGTCGCCTTGGGCTCCAACCTTGGCGATCGGCCGGCCCATCTCCGTGCCGCAGTCGAGGAGATCGGGCGCATCTCCCGAAGTAGAGAGGGTCTCCTCGCTATACGAGACGGACCCGATCGGTGGACCGGAGCAGGACCCATACCTGAACGCAGTGGTGGTCGTCGAGTCATCCTTGGAGCCGATCGACCTGCTTCGCCAACTCCAATCCATCGAGGCTGGTCGACATCGGGGGCGCGACGTTCGCTGGGGGCCCCGCACCCTGGATCTCGACATCGTGGCCATGGACCCGGGCACGGTCGACACCGATTTGCTCATCGTCCCCCATCCCCGGGCGGCGGAGCGGCGATTTGTGTTGGAGCCCATGTATGACGTCTGGCCGAACGCGATCGTCGGAAACGGCATGAGCGTGGCCCAGGCAAGAGGTCTGGTTGCCGAACAGGTGGTGGACCGGCTGGCGGAGAATTGGGTGATGCCAGACCCGGTTTCCGGGCGTTACTGGGTTCGCATCCAATTCATCTTCTTCCTGGCGGTCGCAGTTGGGCTGACCATGGATGGATCCCTGCCGATGTCCGGCTCGTGGGTGCGGTGGATCAATGGTGGGCTCTTGATTGCTCTCGGTGTGTGGGCCGCCCTGGCCGCCGCTCGATCGCTGGGCCGGGCGTTCACCGCGATGCCAGAGCCCGTGGTTGGCGCCGAATTGGTCGAGGCCGGGCTCTACGGGTACGTCCGTCACCCGATATACGGAGCTGTGCTTCTGATCGTGTTCGGAGCGTCGATCCTCCTGGCCAGCCTGGTGGGTGCGGCCATGAGTCTTTCATTGGCTGTGTTCTTCTGGATGAAGTCGGGTTACGAGGAGCGCCAGTTGCGAATCGCCTATCCGAAATACTCGGCCTATCGCCGTCGAGTCACCAAGCGCTTTTTCCCATTTCTGGTCTAACGCCTCTAACCGAATCCCGCATGCCGTGCTAGCTTCCAGTCATGGGATGTGGCCGCGGCCCCCCCGACTTTCTCCAACCATCGACATGCGCCGTCCAGGAAGGAGAGACGATCTAGATGGCAAAGCGGTCGCGAGTGCATCGCAAGGAAATCCCCGGATACAACGAGAGCAGGCCGTCGAGTGACGACCGCAAATTGGAGCACCGCAAGGTCAGGCATCACACCCACCAGGTGCTGCACATGGTTGACGATCCGGATGAAGTAGCCGAGCTGCCCGAGGTCCGAGGCACCGGCGAGCACGACATCTTCCACGAGCAGCCGGAGCCAGGAAAGCGCCGCTTCAGAGTGTGGAAGACAAAGTTCTGGAAGAGACGCGAGGACTACCGCACCATGAAGTCCGAGCTGGACTCGAACTGGCCCGTTATCACGTCGGAGCAACTCCGTCAGGAGCGGGCCTGAAGCCCGGAGACGGGCACAACTAGCCTGCTCGTGTGTCAGGCACGGGCGAGAGGATGCGGCTGACGATCGTCGGCCCGGGGAGGGCCGGCGGATCGATCGCGATCGCCGCATCCCGCGCCGGACATGAGATCGTCGGTGTTATCTCTCGCTCCGGTGACACCGGGTTTGGGCCCTTGGTCGCCCCCGACTCCCAGCTCCCCGAATCGGATCTTCTCCTGATCGCGGTCAGGGACGAGGTGATCGCCGATGTAGCTGAGGGTCTCGCTGATCGGGTCGCTTCGGTCGCCGTCGCGGCACATCTTTCGGGCTTTGTCCCGGTCACTGCATTGCGAGCCCTGGCAGAGAAGGGGCTGAGCACCGGTGGGTTTCACCCTTTGCAGACGCTCCCCGACCCGGAGCGGGGAGCTGACGCCCTCGCCGGGTCCTATGTCGGGTTGGACGGGGATCCCTTCGCGCTCGACACCCTCACCCATCTGGCATCCTCGCTGGGAATGGAGCCATTCCGACTCGACGACGCGATCCGTCCCGCCTATCACGCGGCCGCGGCCGCAGCCTCGAACTTCGTCCTGACGGCGCTGGCGACTTCCGGCGATCTCTTTGATTCAGCCGGTGTCGATCCCAAGGGTCGCCCGGCCCTTGGTGGAACGGGCCGTGGCCAACTTCTTCGACCAAGGAGCGGCGGCACTGACCGGTCCCATCGCCCGGGCGGACACTGAGACCGTGATCGGCCATCTGGAGGCGGCACGAACCGTTTCTGAGGAGGTAGGTCGTCAATTTCGACTCATGGCCGAGGCAACGGCGATCCGCGCCGGGCGGCCCGATGAGGTTGGTCGATGGATCTGACCAAGACCTTCGATGAGACCCGCGAGCTCTACTCGGGAACGGTGGGGTTGCTCCCCACCTTGGGCTTCTTCCACGAGGGCCACCTCAAGTTGATGGACATGCTCCGGTCTCAATGCGACACCCTGGTGGTCTCCCACTATGTGAATCCGACCCAATTCAACGATCCCGGTGACTTTGAGGCCTATCCGCGCGATGTCGCCCGGGACACCGATCTGGCGTCGCAGCATGCGGTGGACATCATCTTCCTGCCCGAACAGGAGGAGGTCTACCCCGAGGGATGGACGACGATCGTCGAGGTCGGCGGGGTCTCCCAGGAGATGGAGGGTCGTCATCGCCCGGGGCATTTCACCGGGGTGGCGACCGTGGTCGCCAAGCTTTTTGCCGGGCTGCAGCCCGATCTCGCGATCTTCGGGCGGAAGGACGCCCAGCAATTGGCAGTGCTCACCGCGATGGTCCGGGACCTCAGATTTCCGATCGAGATCGTCCAGGCTCCTTTGATCAGAGAGCCCGACGGCTTTGCCCTCTCCAGCCGCAACGTCCGGCTGAGCCGCGACGACCGGGAGCGGGCGTTGGCCCTGAGTCGGGGCCTTTCCCAGGCCGCGGAGCAGATCGACGCCGGTGAGCGTCGGGCGGAGCGTCTGGAGACGACCGTGCGCAAGTCGGTCCGCCACCTGGAGGTCGACTACGTGATGCTGGCTTCCCAGGCCACGATGACTCCGATCGAGACCCTGGATAGACCCGCGGTCCTGGCTGCCGCGGTGACCGTGGGTGGCGTGCGTCTCATTGACAACGTTGCGATCGATGTCATCGACGGGCGTTTCGTGCCCGACCGCGGGCTCATCCTCGATGAGCCGAGTCGGCTCGGTACCCTGCGCTGACCCCCGAAACAGCGAGCCCGATGACAGATCACGTGGAGCAGGAAACCGACCCTCTGGTCGCGGCCAGAAGAGAGCGGCACGCGCACATCCTGGAATCGGGCGGTTATCCGGATCGCTATGACCGCACCGACTTGGCGGCCGACATCAGAGAGCGATTCTCCGGCCTCGAGCCCGGCACTCAGACCGAGGTCGAGACCTCGGTGGCGGGGAGACTCATGCTCCACCGGTCATTTGGGAAGCTGCAGTTCGGGACCCTGCGGGATGGCAGTGGGTCGATCCAGCTCCTGGTCGATCGTGGAGCCGCGGGCAATGACATCGCCGACAGGTTCGAGACCATCGATCTGGGGGATTGGATCGGGGCCAGGGGCTCGATCATGACCACACGCAAGGGAGAGCTCAGCGTGAAGGTCGACGAGTTCGTCGTCCTCCAGAAGAGCCTGCGACCTCTTCCGGAGAAGTGGCACGGTCTTCAGGATCTCGAGCAGAGGAGCCGGCGCCGCTATGTCGATTTGATGGTCAACGAAGAGGCACGGGATGTGGCTATGACGCGCGTCCTGGTCGTGTCGGAGTTGCGACGCCAGTTCGAGGACCGTGGATTCGTGGAGGTCGACACCCCCGTACTGCTTCCCCAAGCCACCGGGGCCACCGCCCGGCCCTTCCACACCGAGCACAACGCCTTGGGGATGACGATGTACCTGCGGATCGCCACCGAGCTCTATTTGAAGCGCCTGGTCGTCGGCGGACTGGAGCGGGTATTCGAGATCGGGCGGATCTTCCGCAACGAGGGGATCGACTCGACACACAACCCGGAGTTCACGATGCTCGAGGCCTATCAGGCCCTTGCCGACTACCGGGACATCCTTGTGCTCATCGAGGAGGTTTTCGCAGGGGTCGCCGAGCGGACCGCTGGACATACCGCGATCACCTACCGGGGGGAGCCGCTCGACATGACGCCCCCCTATCGGCAGGTGGAGATGACGGAACTGGTGTCGGAGACCCTGGGCCAGGCGGTGGATTTGGATACACCGATTGAGACCTTGCGGGGCCTTGCCGTCGGTGTCGGAGTGGAGGTCGATCAGGAATGGACCGTCGGACGTCTGATTGCCGAGATCTACGAGGAAGCGGTCGAAGCCAAGATCTGGGAACCGACTTTCGTGATCCACCCGCCGATCGAGGTCTCACCGCTGGCGAGGAGGAACCGCGAGGACCCCCGTCTCGCCGACCGTTTCGAGCTGGTGATTGCCGGGTCGGAGTACGCCAACGCCTTCAGCGAGTTGAACGACCCCGACGATCAGCGGGCTCGATTCGAAGAACAGGCCCTGGCCCGGGCCGCAGGGGACGAGGGCGCCCATCCCCTGGACGAGGACTATCTGCTGGCGTTGGAATACGGGCTGCCGCCTACGGGCGGCCTGGGCATCGGGGTGGACCGTCTGGTGATGCTGCTGACCGACAGGTCGCACATACGTGACGTGATCCTGTTCCCGACGCTCAGACCGGAGGCCTGAGAGTGCACTCAGGTTGTCCCCCTGCGAAGCGGGGGGACCGACGCCAAGCGAAGTGGGGTCGAGGGGGGCTAGACCTTCGCTTGGTCGACCCGCTCCACCAGATAGGACCCCAAAGTCTCCAGGATCTGGCGCGGGTTGCCATCGGGGAGCGCCGCCAGCGCCTTGGATGCCAATTCCAACCGTCGACCGGCTTCGCCCAGCGAAGTGTCCACGTGACCGCCGCTGCGGACGATCTCGATCACCTGGGAGACGACCTCGTCTCGATAGGGACGGTCGCTCTCCAGAAGACGGCGCACTCTTGATCCTTCGGCTCCAGCGAGGGCCTCGAGCACCGGCATCGTGAACTTGCCTTCCCGGATGTCGGAGCCTGCCGGTTTGCCGATTGTCTCATCGTCCGCAACCAGGTCGAGTGCGTCGTCGGCGATCTGGAACACCATCCCGACCTCCCACGCCCAGTCGGACAGCGAATCGACAACGTCGTCCTCGGCGTTCGCCGCCATGGCCCCGAGACGCGCAGACGTCCGGATTAGAGAAGCCGTCTTGCCAGCGATCACCTTCTCGTACTCGGCGACGCCGTGGTCGAGATCGAAATCCAGCTGCAGTTCCCGGGTCTGTCCTTCGACCAACTCTGCATAGGTGGTTGCCAGAAGTCGGACCGATTCCTGGCTGAGATGGGTTGCGGCTACTTCTGATGCCCGAGCCATGAGAAAGTCTCCGGCAAGAATGGCAACCGTGTTGGACCAATTGGCATTGACAGAAGTTGCCCCGCGTCGGGTGTCGGCTTCGTCGATGACATCGTCGTGGTAGAGCGAGCCGACATGGATCAGCTCGACCGAGACTCCCGCTTCCACCGGTCGGTGATCGTTGTAGTCGCCAAACTCCGCGGCGAGGAGGGCGAGCAGCGGTCGGAAGCGCTTCCCGCCGGCAACCAGCAGGTGCTGGGCGATCCGGGTCAGATAGGCGTCGTCAGCCGTGGCCGCCTCGAGGAGGCGGTCCTCCACCCGGGCCAGCGCAGTCCAGATGCGCGGAATATTTATGATGCTTTGGAGGTCGTCCACTCTTGACGATGGTATTACCGAACACAGGCGTCGGAAACGGGCCAAGTGGGTCAGGACCTACCCGGTGTTAAACTTGCGTATGCCAGGCTTTGGAGTGAGAGGTGTTTGAGCGGTTCACAGATCGGGCGCGCCGGGTCGTAGTTCTGGCCCAGGAAGAGGCGCGGCACCTAAACCACAACTACATCGGCACCGAGCACATCTTGCTCGGTCTCCTCAACGAGGGTGAGGGCATCGCGGCCCAGGCCCTGGAGAGCCTCGACATCGACCTCGCCTCGGTTCGAGATGAGGTCGTCAAGATCATCGGTCAGGGCCAACAGTCGCCTTCCGGCCATATCCCGTTCACCCCACGGGCCAAGAAGGTTCTCGAGTTGAGCCTGCGTGAGGCGTTGCAACTCGGTCACAACTACATCGGCACCGAGCACATCCTGCTCGGGCTGATTCGCGAAGGTGAAGGAGTGGCCGCCCAGGTGCTCCAGCAGTTGGGAGCTGAGCTGCAGAAGGTTCGGCAGACGGTCATCCAGCTCCTATCTGGGCCCGGTGGCAGCGAGGAGCAATCTGCGGAGCCAGCAGGATCCAGTAGTCGTGAGACGGCCGCGGGTGGGTCGACGGTGCTCGACCAATTCGGCCGGAACTACACACAACTCGCCCGGGAGCGAAAGCTCGACCCGGTCATTGGGCGGGTGCGGGAGATCGAGCGAGTCATGCAGATCCTCTCCCGACGCACCAAGAACAACCCGGTCCTCATCGGCGAGCCCGGTGTCGGCAAGACCGCGATCGTCGAAGGCCTGGCGCAGCGAATCGTTGCCAAGGACGTCCCAGAGAACCTGCAGGGAAAGAACCTCTACTCACTCGACCTCGGGGCACTGGTCGCCGGATCCCGCTATCGCGGTGACTTCGAAGAACGGCTCAAGAAAGTGCTCAAAGAGATCAAGAGCCGGGGCGACATCGTCCTCTTCATCGATGAGATCCACACCCTGGTCGGGGCCGGCGCTGCCGAGGGCGCCATCGACGCCGCTTCGATCCTGAAGCCGATGCTGGCCCGGGGCGAGCTGCAAACCGTCGGGGCGACCACTCTCGAGGAGTATCGGAAGTATCTGGAGAAGGACTCCGCACTAGAGCGTCGATTCCAGCCGATCCAGGTCGACGAGCCTTCGGTCAGTGAGACGATCCAGATCCTGATGGGTCTCAAGGATCGCTACGAGGCCCATCACTCGGTGCGATTCACCGACCAGGCAATCGTCAGCGCTGCCAACCTCGCCGATCGTTATCTATCCGACCGTTTCCTTCCGGACAAGGCCATCGACCTCATCGACGAGGCGGGGAGCCGGCAACGGATCCATCGCACCAGCGAGGTTCCCGAGATCACAGCCATCGACGAGAAGCTGTCACACCTGCGACAGGACAAGCAGGACGCGGTGGCCCGAGAGAACTACGAGCGGGCCGCCAACCTGCGTGACGAGGAGCGAGGGCTCCTTAGCGATCGTGCCCTCAAGGAGGCCGATGAGGGGGACACCGGTTGGGTGATCGACGAGGAGGAGATCGCCGAGGTCCTGGCACAATGGACCGGGATTCCCGTTCATCGTCTCACCGAGGAGGAGACAGCCAGGCTCGTTCACATGGAGGACGAGCTCCACAAGCGGATCGTCGGCCAGCATGACGCGATTACCGCTGTCTCCAAGGCGATCCGGCGCACACGGGCGGGTCTCAAAGACCCCCGCCGCCCGTCGGGCTCATTCATCTTCCTCGGCCCCTCCGGTGTGGGAAAGACCGAGACCGCGAAAGCCTTGGCCGAGTTCTTGTTCGGCAAGGAAGACGCCCTGATTCAGCTCGACATGTCCGAGTACATGGAGAAGCACACCGTCAGCCGTTTGGTCGGATCCCCGCCCGGATATGTGGGCTACGACGAGGGTGGGCAGCTGACAGAAGCCGTCCGTCGCAAGCCGTTCTCGGTCGTGCTCTTCGATGAGATCGAGAAGGCGCACCCCGACGTGTTCAACACTCTTCTCCAGATTCTCGAGGAGGGCCGCCTGACCGACGCCCAGGGTCGGACGGTCGATTTCAAGAACACCGTCATCATCATGACTTCCAACCTCGGAACCCGCGACCTGCACAAGAAGGCGGTCGGGTTCCATGTTGAGGATGAGGAAGTCTCATACGACTACATGAAGGGACGGGTCACCGAGGAGCTCAAGAAGCACTTCCGACCCGAGTTCATCAACCGCCTCGACGAGATCATCGTGTTCCACGAGCTCAGCATGGAGGAGCTCAAGTCGATCGTCGATCTCATGCTGCTTCGAATCACCGATCAGCTCACCAGCCAGCATCTCGACCTGGTTCTGACGGATGACGCCAAGGAGTTCCTCGGGACCAGGGGCTACGACCCCGAGCTCGGGGCGAGGCCGTTGCGTCGGGCCATCCAGAGACTGCTCGAAGACCCATTGTCCGAACGTGTCCTGCTCGGGGACTTCAAGGCCGGGGTGACCATCATGGTTTCGATAGACAGCGAGAAAGACGAGCTCGTTTTCGAGGCAGTGGCCACTCCGAACACCCCGCCTGTGGAGATGGCCGGCCAGGACTGAGGGCTAAAGGGGCCCTGGCCAGGGGCCGATCTATTGGGACACGTCCCAATAAACATGCCCACAGCTCTCGCAATACTGTCGCTCCTCGCCGCGCTGGTTCCAGGTGCCTCTTCCCAGTACGCCCCTACTGCCTTGGACGCCGGCGCGCCCTCCGAGTATGTGCCCGCAGGCGATGAGGCCTATCACCTCGATCTGGAGGTCGATGGCTACGTCAATGGGGACATGGACTCCGCGCGTCTCATGACTTATCGGGGCTGCACATTGGAGCGCGACGCCGCCTACATGTATGCCCTGTTGCTCGAGGCGGCGGCGTCAGACGGAATCAAGCTTCGTCCGGTCGACTGCTACCGGTCGTACAACAATCAGAAGGCCGCCTACAACAAGCGATGCCCGAAGACCGAGGTCGATGTCTATGCGGTCGACCCGATGACCGGGGAGCAGGCACAGACGGGCACCAGGACGGTTCGGGTGTGCACCGGGCCGCCAACGGCGCCTCCCGGCCTCTCCAATCACGGTTGGGGTCGGGCCGTCGACTTCGGCGACGGATATGGCGTGCTCGGGTGCAACGACCGTGCCTTGCGTTGGATGCAGGGCAACGCCTATCGATTTGGCTGGGTTCACCCGAGGTGGGCCTGGTGCGACATGCCCACCCGTGAGCCGTGGCACTGGGAGTGGGCCGGGGTCACCGATCCGACACTGGTTGGCTATTACCAGTTCAATGAGGACCTGATCGAGATCGTCCAGTAATCAGGCGCGGCCCGCCCCAACGGCGGGCAGGCGAACGATTCCGCCGAGAATCACCCCGATCACCGGAAGCGACAGCACCAGTCCGTTCAATCCGTCGTCGTCGGCGATTCCGATAGCCGCCAGCAGGCCGAGCCCGGCACAGATCGAGAGAACCGCCAGGACCGGCCGCCAAGCCGGTGGAGCCGGCCGGGGATCGGGGGCAGGTCGCTCGAATCGCCCGAAGATGGCGATCAGGCCGACGGTCGCCACTCCGAGGACAGCAAACCAAATAGGCCTTGTTAGCCACCAGGCGGCGGAGAGCGGCTCCATCCCGAGGCCAAACCCTCCCAGCTGGAGGGAGATGCCGATGACCAACACCATGGCCGTGAGATGCCATAGATAGAGCGTCATGATCTGGAGATTGACCCCGACCACAAACTGCCAGGCACGGCGCCGGTTTAGCCAGCTGCGGAGCGGTCCCTCGATGATGAGCACAAGTCCGACCTGGAACAGGCCGAGGAAGGCGAGGGTGACCCGGGGCGGGTAGCTGTTGGTGACCTCTGCTGTGTCGAGCCCGACCATCGCCACCGGGTAAGGGCCGGCCCAAACCAGCGCAAGCGTTGCGAAGAACCCGGTCAACATCAGCCCGATCCGCTTCGACATTCCATCGAGCTTCCCGTCCAGCCAGGCATATCCGAGTTGATGCACGGTTCCCCAGACGAATACGTAATTGAGAAATCCCACAGGGATGACACCCGCTCCAATCGACAGCAGGTCGCACAGCCCGGCGAGGGCGAACCCGGCGACGATGGACCAGATCCCGATGCGGTCCCAAAGTGCAAGCAGAAGCGGGGCAATGGTGACGATCACCACGTAGGCGGCAAGGAACCAGGTGGGCACCAAGGCCACCTGCGAGGCGAGCTGCAATGTTTCCCAGGCAAGCCCGAGATTCAGGGCCAACCAGCCGAAGGCCGTCCAGAAGAGCAGCACCGGGATCACGGGTATCGCCAGCCGGCGCAGACGTGAGCGGAGCCAGCTGCCGTAGGTGTCTCCACGGCGTCGTGCCGATCTCCAGGAGAGGGCATTGGCATAGCCCCCAACGAAGAAGAAGATCGGCATCACCTGGAGCACCCAGGTCAGGGGGTGAGTCCACTCGGCCAGCACGAGCAGGTGGTTCGGCACCAGGCTGCCGTTCTCGACTGTGATCGCCGCCATGAGCCAGTGCCCGAATACGACAACGAGGATCGATCCGGCGCGCAAGGCGTCCACGACACGGTTTCTGTCGGCCGGTGTCTCGTCGGCGAGACGAGCGACCGTTGCCACGAATCCCACGTTCTCATTCTCGCCGGGGACCTGGGTGCGTTGCTGGCATCATGTCCCGAGCGTGAATGGTCAGCGGTGAACAGGCCGGGGTCTCCCTATCGAGCTCTCCTGATCGTTAGTGGCGCCTATGTGGCGGCCCAGATGCTGTCGGACATCGGCAGTCTCCGAATCATCTCCGCTTGGGGTTATGCGGTGGATGCGGGAACGCTCATCTATCCCTTCACCTTCACGTTCCGCGATCTGGTGCACAAGATCGGGGGCAAGGCTGCCGCCCGAACCCTCATCTGGCTGGCGGCAGCGATCAACATCTTCATGGCCGGGTTCTTCTGGCTGACCTCGAGACTGCCACCTGACCCGTTCACCGGGCCCCAGGTCGAGTTCGGGCAGGTCTTGTCGCCGGTGTGGGGGATAGTTGTCGCATCGATCGTGGCCGAAGTGGCATCCGAGTTGATTGACACCACGGCCTACAGCTGGTGGGTTGCCCGCTTCGGCGACAACAAGCAGTGGGGGCGGGTCCTGTTTTCCAACGCCATTGCGATCCCGGTCGACTCTGCGTTGTTCGTGGGCCTGGCAACCCTGTTCGGGGTCTTCTCGCCCGAGGTGGCATGGGCCATCTTCTGGGTCAACGTGGTCTTCAAGATCGTGGTCACCGTGTTCTCGATTCCCTGGATCTACTGGGTGAAGCCGACCCCGCTCCGCCTCGCCCTGGCTCACGACGATCACTAACCTCCGTGACGGGCAGGGCTCCCCTGCCATCAATAAACAACATGGAGGAATACTGCGTGAAACGCTTTATGCGGGTGTTTGCCGCACTGGCAGCATTGGCACTGGTCCTGGCGGCCTGTGGCGATAGCGGTAGCGGTGACACCACAACCACGGCGGGTGGGGCGACCACCACCGCCGGCGGAGGAGAGACGACCACCACGGCCGCACCGACGACTACGGCTGCGCTCCTCGGAGCGGGTCGCAACATCGGAATGGCCTTCGACGTAGGCGGACGTGGCGACCTTTCGTTCAACGACCTGGCCGCAAAGGCCTGGGACGAAGGAATGGCCACGTACGGATACACCGGTGACGAGCTGACCCCGTCCGCCAATGGTGAGAACCGTGAGGACAACCTCCGTCTGCTCGCCGAGTCGGGTGCCGAGTTGATCATCGCCAACGGTTTCGCCTTCGCCCAGAACGTATGGCGGGTCGGGACCGAGTTCCCGGACGTGATGTTCGGCATCACCGATGACTGCCCCCAGGACGACACCTTCACCGTGGTGGAGATGCCAAATGTCCGCTGCATGCTCTCGGCTGAAGAGCAGGGCTCGTTCCTGATGGGTGTCGCCGCTGCTCTGAAGAGCAAGACCGGCACCGTCGGGTTCATCGGCGGCGTTCAGGTGCCGTTGATCTTGAAGTTCCAGGCTGGTTTCGAGGCTGGCGCCAAGGCCGCCAACCCCGACATCACCATCCTGCCTGCGGTCTATCTGACCCAGGTCCCGGACTTCACCGGTTTCAACGACCCGGTCAAGGGCAAGGAAGCCGCGCTGGCTCTTTACGGACAGGGCGCTGACGTCATCTACCACGCCGCGGGTGGCTCCGGCTTGGGTCTGTTCGAGGCCGCTGCAGAACTGTCAACCGATGACAGCTTCCTGTGGGCTATTGGTGTCGACTCAGACCAGTACAACCAGGTCGCCGACAAGCCCGAGCTCCAAGCTCACATCCTGACCTCGATGCTCAAGCGAGTCGATGTCGCGGTGGGCAAGGTCATCACCGACTTCCTCGAGGGCAATTTCACCCCTGGGGCGGTGCGGCTCGGCATTGCTGAAGGTGGCATCGGTTATGCCACTTCTGGCGGTTTCGTTGACGACATCAAGACACAGCTGGACGACTATTCGGCCCAGATCGTCGATGGGACCATCGTGGTCCCCACAGAGCCGGAAGCCTGATCTAGGCACTCCTGCTAATTTGCGCCGGGCCCAGGCTTCCTGGGCCCGGCGTTCTTTTTTGGACGGAGAAATTGGCCCAGGCACCCGCAATCGAGCTCAGAGGCGTGACCAAGCGCTATCCGGGTGTCGTGGCCAATAAGGACGTCGACCTCACTGTCACGCATGGCGAGGTTCACGCCATCGTCGGTGAGAATGGGGCCGGCAAATCCACCCTGATGAAGATCATCTACGGGATGGTGCGGCCGGACGAGGGCACCATCTCGATCAACGGCGAACCCGCTGCCTTCAAATCCCCGAAAGAGGCAATCGACGCCGGAATCGGCATGGTCCATCAGCACTTCATGCTGGCCGACAACCTCACGGTCCTGGAGAATGTCGTACTCGGGTCCGAGCCCCGTTCCGGCTTGCAGATCGACTTCGACGGTGGATCGAAGCGGATCGTGGAGCTCGGCGAGTCTTATGGCCTCCATCTCGACCCCGGGCAGAGGGTTGAGGCGTTGTCCGTTGGGGAGAGACAGCGGGTGGAGATCATCAAGGTCCTCTACCGCGGCGCCAAGATCCTCATCCTCGACGAGCCCACTGCCGTTCTGGTGCCCCAAGAGGTCGACGAGCTGTTCGACTCGATCCGGGAGCTCACCAAGGAAGGCCAGACGGTCGTATTCATCTCGCACAAGCTCGATGAGGTGCTTTCGATCGCCGATCGGATCACCGTCATGCGCGGCGGTCGCACCGTGGGCACCACGACCCCATCCGAGGTCGATGCTGGCGAGCTGGCTGAGATGATGATCGGGTCCGAACTGCCCTCCCCGGAGACGAGGGAGTCGACGGTCCAGGACGAGGTGTTGCTACAAGTCACCGATCTTGGATTGCTTTCCGAGGAAGGACGGCATCTCCTCGATGGGATCAGCTTTCAGGTTCACAAAGGAGAAATTGTCGGTGTGGCCGGTGTCGAGGGCAACGGGCAAGGATCCCTGGTGGACTCGATCATCGGCCTCGCCGCAGCGGCCACCGGTGAGATCACACTGGCCGGTGAGACAGTCACCCATCTCCCCGCTCGCGATCGGCGGGGGGCTGGCATCGGGTTGATACCCGAGGACCGGCAGCGGCAGGGGCTACTCCTCACATCACCGCTCTGGGAGAACGCCGCTCTTGGCCACCAATACCAGGAGCCTTACGCCAACGGGATCTGGATCGACAAGAAGGGCTCGCGCAAGCAAACCGAGGAGATCGTTCGCAGGTTCGCGGTCAAGACCCCGAGCGTAGATGTGCCGGCCACCGCCCTCTCCGGTGGAAATCAGCAGAAATTGGTGGTGGGACGCGAGATCATGGCTGACCCGGTGGTGCTGGTTGCGGCACAACCGACCCGGGGCATCGACATCGGAGCCCAGGCTGCGGTCTGGGAGGAACTGAAGAATGCTCGAGCAGCCGGAATGGGGATCCTGTTGATTTCGGCCGACCTCGAGGAGTTGATCGGGCTTTCCGACACGATCCATGTCCTCTTCGAGGGCCGATTCGTCGCCAAGCTCAACCCGGCAGAAGTGACACCTGAGATCCTCGGTTCCTACATGACCGGGGCCAGCCAGGAGAAGGCCTCGTGAAGAGCGGCAAGCTGCTGACGGCGGTGGTCGCCCCTCTGATCGCACTGTTCATCGCCTTTGCGATCGCCGCCCTGGCATTGCTCCTCGTCGACATCAATCCGATCGATGCATACAAGGAGATGATCAAATTCGGCACGACGACCGAGTCACTGATCATCACGGTCAACTACGCGATTCCCCTATTCGTTTCGGCGTTGGCGGTTGCGGTCGGCTTCAAGATGGGTCTGTTCAACATCGGTGTCGAGGGCGCTTACCTCCTTGCGGCCCTGGTCGCCGCCTACGTCGGGGCCCTCTACACGATCCCATCGGTGCTTCATGTGTTGTCGATCCTTCTCGTGGCCGTGGCTGTGGGCGCCCTCTGGGCGTTGATACCGGCCCTGTTGAAGGTGAAGCGGGGTGTCCATGAGGTGATTTCGACGATCATGCTCAACTTCATCGCCTACTCACTGAGTGCATGGCTATTTCTCAACGTGTTCAAGGCGGAGACCGCCGGGCTTACCATCGCCACCGACCTGATACCGGAAACAGGTTGGATTCCTTCACTCAACCCGCTGCTGGGATGGTTCGGGATCGAGCCACGAGCCGGCACCGACCTTCACGGATTCCTGATCATCGCCGTCGTCCTTGGGATCGCCTACTACTACCTGGTCAATAGGAGCCGGTTCGGGTACGACCTCCGCGCCAGTGGAATCAACCCTTCGGCCGCCAACGCGAGCGGTGTGAATTCGAACGGCATGATCATCAAGACGATGCTCATCTCGGGAGGTCTCGCCGGTCTGGTCGGGATCTCCCTGTTGCTCGGCTTCTATCACCAGTACCCGCAGGATTTTCCAGCGGGTTACGGCTTCGCCGGCATCGCGGTGGCACTACTCGGTCGGAACAATCCTGTCGGGATGGCCTTCGGCGCCATCCTCTTTGGCTTCATGAACCGATCATCGTTGATCCTGGACCTCAAGGATGTCCCTAAAGAGATCGTCACCATCATCCAGGGGATCGTGGTTCTAGCGGTCGTCATCGTCTACGAAGTCATCTCGCGCTACGTGGAGAGCCGGACGGTCGCCGCCGCGGCTCGAGCGACGAGCGCGGACGAAGCTGAGCAGGTAGCAGCATGACGACGACTGCTGTTCCCCAGCGATTGCGTCTTCCCGCACGTTCCAGGCGGATCGTGGTGATCGCTCTGCTCGGGATCCTGGTGATGACCGTTGCCGAGTTGATCACCGGCACCCATGACCTCACCTCACGGAGCACGGCCAGCGCGGCACTCAGGCTGGCAATCCCCATCCTCCTCGCAGGTCTGGGTGGGCTGTATTCGGAGCGCTCGGGTGTGGTCAACATCGGCCTGGAGGGGATGATGATTGCCGGCACCTGGTTCGCCGCTTGGGGCTCGTGGACCTACGGGCCGTGGCAGGGGGTTGTCCTCGGGATCGCAGGGGGCGCAGTGTTCGGTTTGCTCCACGCCCTGGCAACCGTGACCTTCAATGTCGACCACATCGTCTCTGGTGTGGCGATCAACCTGCTGGGGCTCGGAGCGATGCGCTTCCTGTCATCGATCGTCTACACGGGGGACACCGGGGGGTCGGTGATCCAGTCACCTCCGATCACCGGGATCGAGAACGCCAGCTTTCCCTTCCTGGCGGGTGGCCAGCTCTTCGGCTGGCAAAGCCCTGACCTCTTTGGCTGGTTAGAGGAGAAGAGCTGGTTCTTCATCTCCGATATCGCCGGGATCTTGCGCGGATTCTTCGGGGATGTGAACTGGCTCACCTTGATTGGCCTTGCCATTGTCCCTCTGACCGCCTGGTTGCTGTGGCGGACGCCTTGGGGCTTGCGACTTCGCTCTTGCGGTGAGGACCCTTGGGCCGCCGAATCGCTGGGCGTGCCGGTCCTCCGGATGAAGTACTTCGGGGTGGTCATCTCGGGAATGCTCGCCGGGCTGGCCGGGGCCTTCCTGGTGCTGGTGCAGGCCGGGATCTATCGGGAGGGAATGACCGGTGGGCGTGGGTTTATCGGGCTGGGAGCCATGATCTTCGGCAACTGGATCCCGGTGGGCGTCCTCGGCGGCTCCCTCGTGTTCGGCTTTGGTGACTCGCTCCGCTACCGGGGCCCGGAATTGGTCAAGTCTTTCATCCTGGCTCTTGCGATCGGCCTGATCGTGGCCGGGATCTATGCCATGACCCGTTCCAACGTGCGGAGGGCAGTGGTCCAGGGCTCGGTGGGCGCCGCCTTCCTTGTGTTCTGGATGTTGGTCGGTGAGGTCCCGAACCAACTCCTCAACGCGATTCCGTATCTCATCACCTTGTTCGTCCTGGCGGTGGCATCACAAAGTCTCCGGGCGCCTGCCGCCGACGGCGCCCGCTTTGCCAAAGGGGAAGCTCGCTAGCGAGCTTCCCCCGTACTTGGTACTGAGTACTTGGTACTTTGACTGGTCGGAATATCGAACACATGATCTTCGACCCTTACGACCCGGACTTTCTCAACAACCCCTATCCGACCTACGCCCGGCTCCGCGAAGAGGCCCCAGTCTTCTACGACGACACGTGGGAGCTGACTTTCGTCGGGCGACACGACATGGTCAGCACCATCCTCAAGGACCGTGAGGGATTCGGCCGGGACTTCAGGCACCGCCTGGCTGTGGATGAGGTCGATCCCGACCTCTACCGGCGGATCTACCCGCCACAGTGGCCGATGTGGACCCGATACATTCGGGAGTCGTTCATCGACCTCGAGCCGCCACGTCACACCCGTCTCCGTCGTCTGGTTTCCAAGGCATTCACCCGTAGATCCTCCGAGGTGTTTCGACCCCGTCTCGAGGAGGCTGCCGATCGGATTCTCGATCGAGTGCTGGACGATGGCTCGATGGAGGCGATCAGCCAGTACGCAGCACCGATCCCGGTGGCGATGATCGCCGATTTGATGGGGATTCCCGGGGAGGACCACGCCAAATTGCTCGATTGGAGCCACGCAATAGTCAAGGTCTTCGATCAGAACGTGACGGAAGAGGTAGGCCTGGCCGCCGATCGAGCGACGACAGACTTCGTCGCCTACCTGGAGTCGGTGCTCGACCAGCGTCGAGGGCACCGTGGCGACGATTTGATCTCCGCCATGCTCGAGGTCGAGGAGTCGGGCGACACCCTCACCGACGAGGAAATCGTTGGCACCTCGATCCTCACCCTGAATGCGGGGCATGAGGCCACGGTGCACGCCATTGGCAATGGGCTACTTGCCCTGGCCACCAACCCCGACCAATTCCGCTCCCTCCACGAGGGGAAGGTTGCGATCGGCCCGGCCGTCGACGAGCTCCTCAGATTCGACTCACCGCTCCAGATGTTCGAGCGATGGGTCCTGGAGGACGCCGAGCTCGGAGACCAGAAGCTCTCAGCAGGTTCGAAAGTCGGTCTTCTCTTCGGCTCGGCCAACCATGACACCAGTGTGTTTGGGCCGGATGCCGACAATCTGGATCTGTCACGCGCTCCCAACCCTCATGTCTCCTACGGGGCAGGCCTCCATTTCTGTGTGGGCGCCCCGTTGGCGACCGTAGAGCTCGAAGCCGCCTTCAGCCGCCTGGCAAAGCGGGTGCGGGGAATCGAGCTTGTTGAGAAATCAGATCGGATTCGGAGTCTGGTGTTCCGCGGGGTCGAACGGCTGGTTGTGGCCCTTGAAGCCGCCTGAGGGCTAGCCCTCAGTGGTCGTGGGGCGACCGATCACCGTGATCTCCTGGATCGCCAGCTCGGTGAAGACGTTTCCTTCGGTGACTTCGGCCGTATACGCGGTTTCGATCGTGATCTCGATCCAGTTGGTGTTGATGGCGGCAAAGTCGATGGGAATGGTGCCGGGCGTGTCCTCGAGCTGGACCGGGACGGTTGTCAAGGCGTCCTGAGCATTGAGCACGATGCCATGAGCCCGATAGTTCTGCTTGAACCGGGTCGGATCGTCGATGTTGGACCAGTCGATGCGAGTGACTGTCATCGGCTCCCGGAAGGTGATCCGAATCACCACGTTGTCGCCTTCAGGCACGTCTTCGTAGGTGATCTGATACTCCGCATCCGAGCCTGAGATCAGGTTGTCGCAGACGAAGGATCCGATGCCCGGAGGATCGCAGTCGACGGAAATCGGCTCGATCGGGCCCAGCTCCTGGACCGAGGGAGAAGTCGAGCTCGAGGCAGTGAGCGTGGTTGAAGACGGGGTGTCATCACCGCTGAAGACGTTGAAGAGAACTGCAACCACCACGACCGCGAAGAGGAGAGCGCTGATCGCTAGTGCGGCCCGGACTCCTGCCGTCGCCTGAACGGCGGGGCGGGGAGCGGTGGGCAACGGGCCTTGGCGCAGCCTGGCTCCACACTCCTGGCAATGGCGGTTTGATGCCGGATTGGAGGCTCCGCATGAGGGACAGGACACGGCGCCACGCTCTGATGGACCCTTGTCCCGGGGAGTTTCCTCCCGCGGCGGGTTGTCCAGGTTGAACTCTTCGTAGTTGCCGTCGGAGCTCACCGAGATGATGTTTTCCCGGCGCGCAGGCGGCTCCGGAACCAAAGGATCCATGAATGAGCCACATGACGGGCAGAACTGCTCGTCCGGCGGCACGGTCGAGCCGCACTGATCACATTTACGTGAAGCCACGTCCCTCCTAGGACAGTTATTGTGCCACGGGCATGTTGGTGTCGGTGGTCAGAACATATGAGCCGTGGACCCTTGGCTCGTTACTGGCCGCGACCATCATTGTCGCGTGTCTGGTGGCGGCGCTCATTCTCGCTGTGCGACGTCGCAACCGGTAACCAGATACGGTGTCTGCAATGGCTTTCAGATGTGAGAACTGCGGGCATGTCTCCCCAAAGTGGATGGGATTCTGCCCGCAATGCGGGGTCAGTGACCCCCTGGTCGAGGATCAAACTCGGGCCACCAGGGTGCAACCGGCCCGAACACTGTCCCTGACCGAGGCAGCCCAAGGTCCCTCTGAACGAGAGCCGACCGGTTGGCCTGAGGTCGACCGGGTCCTGGGAGGGGGTTTTGTCCCCGGATCTGTCCTGCTCCTGGGTGGTGAGCCGGGAGTGGGGAAGTCGACCCTGCTTCTCCAGACCGCAGGAGCTGTGGCACAGCGGGGCCTTCCAGTAGTGGTGGCGTCTGCTGAGGAATCGGCGCAGCAGGTGTCAATGCGTGCCGGCAGGCTTGGCATTGAGGACGACGAGATCCTGTTGGTTGCCGACGACGACGTCGATGCGATCGTGGCCCTCGTCGAACGGGTGCGTCCCAAGCTGCTGATCGTGGATTCGATCCAGGCGGTTGGAGTCCCCGAGATCCCTTCAGCCCCTGGCGGTGTGGCCCAGGTGAGAGAGAGCGCAAGCCGGTTCGTGAGATTGGCCAAGACCACTGGCACCGCAGTGGTGCTAGTCGGTCATGTGACCAAAGAGGGTGGTCTCGCCGGGCCCAAGCTTCTCGAGCACATGGTCGACGTCGTCCTCTATCTCGAAGGCGATCCCGACCGCGGGTTCCGGGTGCTGCGCAGCATCAAGAATCGCTACGGGGCGACCCATGTCTCGGGGATGTTCGACATGAGCTCAGAAGGCCTTCTCGAGTTGGACGACCCTTCCAAGGTGTTCCTCGAGGGATGGCAGCCCGAGGTGCCGGGAACGGTCATCTATCCCGCGGTCGAGGGGCGCCGCTCGATCCTCGTCGAGATCCAGGCGCTGGTCTCTCCGAGCAACCAACCCCAGCCGCGAAGGTCGATTCGAGGTCTCGACCCCACCCGGGTCAATCAGGTTCTCGCCGTCCTTCATCGTCATGCAGGAATCTCCTTGTACGACAAGGAGGTTTTTGTGAATGTGGTTGGAGGCTGGCGCATCGACGATCCGGGATCCGATCTCCCGGTGGCGATCGCTGTTGCCTCCTCCGCCTTTGACGTGCCGCTCGGAAAGCTGGCTTCCTGGGGGGAGATCGGGCTGGCCGGAGAAGTTCGGTCGATCCCATTCGAGGCCCGCCGGGTCGAAGAGCTGGATCGGATGGGTTTGGAGCACCGGGTGGCTCCCGTGGGTGGAGCATCGATGCGGCTCGGAGAGGCGCTGGCCAGCGCCGGGCTCGCCGCCAATCCAAACTGATAGCCTGCCCACGTGGGTGACCCATCGATCAATGAGACCCTGGAGCGGCTGGCGCCGGGGACCCCGATGCGTCGAGCCTTGGAGCGGATCATCCAGCAGGGCAAGGGCGGATTGGTGGTTCTGGGAAACGGCTCCGCGGTCGAAGCGGCCAGTTCCGGCGGATTCACGCTTCGAAGGACCAAGTTCACACCGGCTCGCCTCGCCGAGCTCTCGAAGATGGACGGCGGGATCGTCCTCGACGACGAGTGGGAAATCATCATGGCGTGCGCAGTCCACTTCGTGCCCGACGGCACCCTCCCCACCGATGAGACCGGCGCCCGGCATAGGACCGCCGAGCGCATGGCCGCCCAGACCGGGAAGCCGGTGGTTGCGGTCAGCGAGGGACGCCGGGTCGCCACTCTCTTCTATGAAGGCCAGAAGATCGAATTGGCCACTCCCACCGAGGTCACCGCTCACGTCAACCAGGAGTTGCAGAGTCTCGACCGGTTGCGGAGCCGCCTCAATGACTCGGACATGCGTCTCACCCGCCTCGAAGTCACCGGGCTTGCCACTCACCGTTCGGCGGTGACCGTCCTTCGAGCGCGCCGAATTGCTCGATCGTCTCGGCAAGGTGGTGGAAGCCCGAGCACACACTCTCGGCGAGGACGGCCGGATCGTCGCCCTTCAGCTCAACGACCTCATGGCCGGGGTGGACTTCACCAAGCGGGCCATTCTTCAGGACTACCTGCGTCCGATGCGAAGCAATTCCGTGGCCAAGGCCATCGACCAGCTTCGCGGGATGACCGGGACCGAGCTGGAAGACCCAAGTCTGGTCGGTAGCGAACTGGGTTTTCCCGATCTCGACGATCCGGCCGAGCCCCGCGGCTTTCGAATCTTGTCCCAGGTGGGGAGGCTCCCGGACTCGGTCCGTGACGACATCATCAGGCACTTCGGATCGGTCTCGAAGCTCCTAAACGCCAGCCAGGCGGCGCTTCTGGCCATCGAAGGAGTGGGTGAGACCAGGGCGGGTCAACTCCGTGCGTTCTTCGACCGTTTGCTGGAGTCGGCCCACGAATGGGAGCCCGTGCTGGATTGATGCCGGCCGCCGGTACTATCCGCCCTCGCTCATGGCTCAAAGTGCATCGAAATACACGGTCGGGGACAAGGTGGTCCATCCACAGCATGGGGCTGCCACCATCCAGAAGAAGGTCAAGCAGGAGTTCGCCGGCAAGAAGCAGGACTATTTCGTCCTCGACATAGCCACTGAGCAGCTGACCGTGATGGTCCCCCTGGACAAGGTGGATGACCTGATCCGGCCGGTTATTTCGAAGACCAAGTCTCGGGACGTCCTCAAGTCGCTCAAGGGCGAGCCTGAGGAGGCAGGGGCCAACTGGAGCCGTTGGTACAAGGTCCTCAATGAGAAGATGACCTCGGGCGACATCTTCCAGGTGGCGGAAGTAGTCCGTGATCTCTCGTTCGCCCAGCAGACCAAAGGGATCAGCCCGGCCCTGAAACGGATGCTCTCCAAGGCCCGGCTCACCCTGAGCTCGGAACTGGCCTTCTCTCTCGAGATCGACGAGGAAGAGGCGATCAAACGGCTGGACCGGGCCCTACCCACGGTCGAAACCGACGAGGAATGAGCGCGGAGCCGGCCGGCTTTCGCGTCGGTTGGGGTTTCGATGCCCATCGCCTCGACGGCCAACCCCCACTCCTCCTTGGCGGAGTCACGGTCTCGGACTCGGTAGGCGTCTCGGCGACTTCTGACGGTGATCTCCTGGCCCATGCGGTGATGGATGCCGTGCTCGGTGCCTGCTCCCTTGGCGATCTTGGCGAGCACTTCCCCTCTGACGACCCCGATCTGGCGGGCGCCGACTCGATGCGCCTGTTGGCAAGGGTCGTCGCAATGGCAACCCGGGCAGGGTGGAGGGTCAGCCATCTCGACGCCACGGTGATCGCTGAAGCGGTTCGGGTCGCAAGCTTCCGCGGAGAGATACGGGATCGTCTCGCCAGCGCGCTCGGTCTGGACCCGGAGTCGATTTCGGTCAAGGCCACCACCACCGATGGGCTCGGCTTCATCGGGAGGGGCGAGGGCCTCGCCGTGGTCGCTGTGGTCACCGTCGGCCCCCTGCCGTAACATCTGGCGATGCTCCGGGTCCACAGCACGCTTCACCGCGCGGTCGTCCTCTTCGAGCCTCGTGACGAGGGGAAGGTTTCGATGTACGTCTGCGGCCCGACCGTGCAGTCCGAGCCCCATGTCGGCCACGGGCGCTCGGCGGTGGCCTTCGACGTACTGCGGCGGTATCTCGCCTGGCGGGGCTTCGACGTGCTTTTCG
Organism: uncultured Acidobacteriota bacterium; assembly: GCA_963778755.1. GTDB lineage: Bacteria > Actinomycetota > Acidimicrobiia > Spongiisociales > ZC4RG35 > JALYNX01. The sequence goes on from CAVZVJ010000010.1 coordinate 433,319, forward strand.
TCCGCAACATCACCGACATCGAGGACAAGATCATCGCCGCCGCCAACGAGGCCGGGGAGAGTGTCGAGACTCTGGCCGCGGAGATGGCGAAGCGGTTCTCGGACGCCTATACCGCCCTCGGGGTGCTCGAGCCCGATGTCGAGCCCAAGGCAACGGAGCACATACCGGAGATCATTTCCCTCATCGAGACCCTTATCGACCGCGGCCTCGCCTATGTGGCCGGGGGAGATGTGTACTTCTCGGTGCGCTTATTGGAGGGCTACGGCAAGCTCTCGGGTCGCGATCCCGACGAACTGCGCTCTGGATATCGGATCGAGGTCGACGAGGCGAAACAGGATCCCCTCGACTTCGCCCTGTGGAAGGCTGCCAAGCCCGGTGAGCCGTGGTGGGATTCGCCCTGGGGGTCGGGTCGTCCAGGATGGCACATCGAGTGCTCGGCGATGGCCTCGAAGTACCTCGGTGAGGACTTCGACATCCACGGTGGCGGCACCGATCTCATCTTCCCCCACCATGAGAACGAGATCGCCCAGAGCGAAGGTGCGACGGGCAAGGCCTTTTGCCGCTATTGGCTGCACAACGGCATGGTCAACCTGGGTGGAGAGAAGATGTCCAAGTCCACAGGAGTGATCGTGGATCTCGCCACGTTGCTCGAGGAGCATGGAGGTCGGGCGCTTCGCCTCCTCTATCTGCGTGCCCACTACCGCTCACCTCTTGACTACACCGAGGAGCTTCTGGCCGAGGCCGCCGATGCCCTGGATCGCTTGCAGCGATTCGGAGAGCGGGCCGATGCCGGTCCCCCGGATCCGGATGCCCTTGCTCGATTTGTCGAGGCCATGGATGACGACTTCGGCACTCCTCAAGCCGTCTCGCTGCTCTTCGACCTGGTCCGGGACGGCAATCGGATTCTCGATGAGGGTGGCGGAACGCGACCACAATCGCGGGTGCGGTGGCCCAGATAGTCGAGGTGCTGGGCTTGGACGATGCCAGCACCGCCCCCGAGGCGTCCATCAACCTTGCCGACCTGGCTGGCCGCTTCGGGGTTGGTGGTGACGACCGCGAGATCCTGGACGCACTGGTGGGAATGCGCAACCGGGCCCGGGCCGAGAAGCGTTTCGACGAGGCCGATGCGATCCGCGACGAGTTGGACCGGGTCGGCGTGATTCTCGAAGACGGGCCTCATGGCACCAAGTGGCTTCGGAAATAGGGTCGAGGGTCTTCACGCCGTAGAAGCCGCGGCGGCCGCGGGGCGAGTGCTCCGGCTATCCGTTGAATCCAAACGTCGGGGACGGCCGGAGATCGAGGCCTTGATCTCCATGGTCGGCGAAGATCGGGTTTCGATGGTCGAGGATGTTCGACCTCAGGCCGAGACTGAGGCCCCCCAGGGGCTGGTGGCCGAATGCAGGGTGATCATGCCGATGCCGCTGGACAGCCTCATCGTGGAAGGGGCAGCGGTGATGGTCCTCGATCATGTCGAGGACCCACACAACGTGGGAGCGATTGCCCGCGGTGCCGCCGCATCGGGAATGACCGGGATGGTGGTCTCGGCGAGGCGGGCCGCGCCGCTGTCTGCTGCCGCCTTCAAAGCGGCAGCCGGCGCTCTAGAACGGCTGCCGGTCGCGATAGTCGGTTCGATTCCCGAGGCGATGAGCCGTCTCAAGGACCTGGGCCTCTGGTTGGTGGGACTGGATAGCGCAGGGACTTCCGAGCTATTCGATCTCGACCTTCTCACCGAACCGGTGGCGGTTGTGATCGGCGCCGAGGGGGCGGGACTGAGCCGTCTCACCTCAGAACGATGCGATCTGGTGGTGTCGGTCCCGATGGCTGACGGCAGCGAGAGCCTCAACGCGTCGGTTTCCGCTGCTCTGGCAGGTTTTGAGATAATGAGGGTTCGGCGCAGTCGCGCCACGCCGGGTTAGCTCAGTTGGTAGAGCAGCTGTCTTGTAAACAGCAGGTCATCGGTTCGACTCCGGTACCCGGCTCCGCAAATGTCAGGCCGGCGTTTCCGTCTTGGTCGCCTCGTCCTCTTCCCGCAAGAACAAGGTGGGGATGGCCAGCAGAACCAGTGGGAACAACACCAGGGTCAGGCTGGTAGGCAGAACCGAAAGAAATAGCATTCCGCCCCAGCCCAACAGGCGAGAAGTCCGGTTTCTGAATCGGTTCGGCCCGTCGAAGCTGAGGAGATAGACCACTCCGCCGGCCGCTCCTGCCAGCCCGGCGCCGATGATCCAAACCAGAACCCAGCCTGCGTAAGCGTGCTCAACCAGGTTCACGATGACGACCCAGAAGCCAAGGATCATGAAGATCAGCCCCATCAGCCGGCCGTAGGTCCGGGCCACCTTTCCAAGCACATCGGTGAGTGTATGGGGGCGCAATAGCCCGCGGCCCGCATCGAGGGGGCCTAACTCAAGGGCTACCGGAGCCGATGGGGATAGCCGACCCGCACATCCACTCCGGGCGACCAATGCACCATCGGAGCGCTCTCCGGCGCCGGGAGCCCGACAGCCCCGAGAAGGTCGTCGTCGCATCTTTGGACCATTGCTCGATGGAGTGTCCATGGCGGATGCTCGGCGTGGGCCATCAGGAGGCGGTGTCTCCAGGTCCCGAATAGCGTCCAGCGGGCGGTCAGAAAATGGTCGAGCTCTTTGAGGTCGCCGGGGAGGTATTGGTCACCGATTTCGATGGACACGTTTGATGTCACATTGCCCGGTCCGGGCCATCGTCGCCGGGTTGCGTAGGTCATGACCTGGCCTGCTCTACCGACGGCCATCTCCGACCAGAAATAGGGGACCCGGTAACTAGCCCTTGCCGTGACCACGGCAGCGAGCCGGGCCGCATCGAGTGAGAAGAACCACACACCTGACCTGCCGCCCCGGTCGCGAACGTAAGTGCGGACATTTGTCTCCGGGAATTCGAGCAGCCACGGGATTCGGGGGACGCCCGGAAAGCGCACTTCCATGACGAACGGCACCAATCCCACCCAGGCCAACCCGTTGAATTCCTCGACGACCAAACCCTCGGGAAGCAAACGCTGGACGGTCTGGATGTCGTAGCTCCAGTGGAGGAACGTCAGCCGGTCCCACCGATGCAGCATCGCCACACGATCCACGGTGTGCGGGCACTCCGGCCCGTATCTGCCCGGCCCATCATCCGTGCCCATGTCAAGATCTCCCGGCGAGTCTGAGGTGTCGTCCACCGTACTGGTGACAACCCCCGTCCCAAATGCCCGGGTATCCACGGGCGGAGAAATACCCTCAAACCAATGCTCAGCCCTGAGGAGAAGGCAATCCTCGAATTCGAAAGCTCGTGGTGGCTCCAGCCCGGGCCCAAGGATCAGGCCATCGAATTCAGCCTTGGTCTGACGGCTGCGGGTTATTACGAGTCATTGCTCGACATTGTCGAGCGGCCTGAGTCGATGCGACTGGATCCGCTGACCGTGAAACGGGTGTTGTCGTTGATCGAAACCACGTCGGAGACGGCGGTTGGAGTCGGCTGATGGCAGGCAAGGGCAGACATGCCTCTAAGTCGTCAGGCGCCTTCTATCGAGATCTGCTGTTCATGACTGTCGGGATCATCCTGGTGGGTGCGGCCGTGTTCCTCCTCCTCTATCTGCTCGCGGGCGACCGCACTCCGGAGGCCGCCGGGACCACGACGTCGACTCCCGCCACAACGACGAACCAAGGGCCAACGACGACCGATCAGACGCCCACTTCGAGCACCTCTGTTTCGAGTACGGCAGCGACCGTGCCTCTCCGGGACGCTGCTGATGTGCGGGTGATGGTGTTCAACTCGCTCGCCTTGTCGGGTGCGGCCGGGCGCTTCACCCAGAAGCTGGCCGAGGCCGGCTATCAGACCCTGCCCGCCGACGACCTCGATCCCGAGTACGACCCGTCTCGTATCTGGTACCGCGAGGGTTTCTCGGCCGAGGCCAATGCGCTCCTAGACCTATTGCCCGGGGCCACTGTCGAACCGTTGCCCGACCCGAACATGGGCGAAGGGGCAGATCTCGTTGTAGTTCTCGGCGTCGGTTTCGAAGAATGACTCATACCGCCTCGGGCTCCGGCCGGGGATTTCCCAGGGGCTGGCTGCTCCCGATCGTCGCCCTCGTCGGGATCTTGATCTATGCGGCCTTGGGCTGGCTGAGTCGCTCGGTCGTGATCGACCTCCTCGCCTGGTGGCCGCTTTGGGTCTTGATCGCCGCTGTTGGGATCTTCACCCGCCGACGCCGGATCGGAAAAGTGCGACTCTCCGGAGTGATCCCGGTCCTGGCTTTGGCGGCGCTGGGCCTGTTCCTGGCAGGTCACCTCCTGGGTTGGGACGTCATGCCATCGTCGGCGCCTCCGCTGGTCGGTCCGGCCTCGGAATCGGTGACCACGGCAGCAATGTCGGCCCGGATCGAGGGGCGACTCGATGTGGGTCTGGGACAGGCCGGCTACCTGTACTCGGCGGTCCCGATTCGAACCGGTGGTGAAACCGGGCTTCCCGAGGCAGTGGAACGGACCCAAGGAACAACGATCGCGGTGGTCCTGGAGCCGGTCGAGGACCCCGGTTTCTATACCTTCGCCGGTTGGGGTCTGGAGTTGGACCCTTCGCCGGCGTGGGCCCTGTCCCTCGGTGGCGACTTGTCGGCCGACCTCTCAGCGTTCCGGGTCACCGATCTCCAGGTCGAGGGGAAGGGCTCGGTGCTACTCGGCACACCCATGGCGGAGACCCCGGTGTCGGTGTCGGGCGACTTCGAGATCCAGGTCCCGGGTGGTGCGGCGGTGCGCGTGGTTGGAGTGGCGGAGGTGCCCGGGGACTGGACCGAGACCGAGGATGGCTGGGAATCTCCCGCCGGCTCCGGCGGCTGGGTGGTGTCGGTGGCTGCGGGGTCGACCCTGACCATCAAGGCCCACTAGTTACACTCAGCGAATCGTGCCCTCTGAAAGGCTGAAACGGCTAGCCCTCATCGTTTGGGCTGCGGTCGGGGTCCTGGTGCTCGGCTACGTCTTCCTCTACATCGCCGGCTCGGTACGAGGAATCTGGCTCCCGATCGCCTTCGCCGCTGGGTTGGTGTTCCTCCTCGAGCCTCTGGTCCGACGGTTCCAACGGATGCGGATGCCAGCGCGTGCTGGCGGTCATCCTGTCGTTCCTCGTCGTTCTCGTAATCATCCTTGCGGTGGCCGCGCTCGTCCTTCCGACGATCAGGGTTCAGGCTCAGGAGTTGGGGAAACAGCTTCCAGCCCTTTATCTGTCGGGAATCGACTGGTTGAGGGAGGCCGGAGCCAAGGTGGGCGTCAACATCGACGACGTGCTCAGCCAACAGGCCATAGAGGACTGGCTGAATGATCCGGCGAACCAGGAAACCATCCAAAACCTGTTACTCGGCTTTGGGGCCGGCGCCGGTCAGGTGATCCGGGGCGTCACCGAGGCTTTTGCGATCTTGGTCCTGGCGCCGGTTCTGGCGATCTACATCCTGATCGATCTCGAGAACTTCAAGGCCAGTTCCCTCGGAATGACCCCACCACGACATCGTGAGGAAACGGCATTCGTGGCCGGAGAAGTGAGCACCACGATGGGGTCGTTTGTCAGGGGCCAGTTTCTGGTGGCTTTGATTGTGGGGATCGCAGCCAGCCTCGGCATGTGGCTGATCGATCTTCCCTTCTGGCTGATCATCGGGATCCTGGCCGGTTTTCTCAATCTGATCCCGTTCCTCGGCCCTGTGGTGGGTGGTGCACTGGCTGCGCTGGTCGCGTTGCTCAACGGTGACCCGACGCAGGCGATCTGGGCGGTCGTGATCATGACGGCGATTCAACAGTTGGATAACCATGTCATCACCCCTCTGGTGCAACGAGCCCGGGTGAATCTCTCGCCGCTGGTCATCATCCTCGCCCTGATCATCGGTGGCTCGGTCGCGGGCTTGTTAGGTGTCCTCATCGCGGTGCCGGTGACTGCAGCACTCAGGATCATCATTGGCCACATCTGGCGGACGAGGGTCCTGGGCGAGACCTGGGGGGAGGCGAGTCGGGCCATGATCGAATACACCGAGCCGCCCGATCGAATTGTCGGCATCCGGCGTCGTCAGACCGATCAGACCCGTCTCTTCGACACCCAAGAGATGACGTCTTTGACCCCGGACGATGAATAAAGAGATGTCCCCCTGCGCAGCGGGGGGACCGTCCGACCGGAGGTCGGGCGAGGGGGGCAAGCCCCTACACGTCTCCCAGATAGGCCGCACGCATCTGGGGATTGGCCAGCAGCGCCTGTGCCGTGTCGTTGAGGACGATGCGGCCGGTTTGGAGGACGTAACCCCGGTCGGCGATGGACAGAGCCATGTTGGCGTTCTGCTCGACGACGAACACGGTGGTCCCGGCGGCGTTGATCCTCTGGATGATCTCGAAGTTCTGGGCCACCAACACCGGGGCCAGACCCATCGAGGGCTCGTCCATCAGCAGCACTCGTGGCCGTGCCATCAATGCCCGTCCCATGGCAACCATCTGTTGCTCGCCACCGGAGAGGGTGCCCGCCTTCTGGGTCAGCCGTTCTTTGACCCTGGGAAAGATCTCGAAAACCCGCTCGTAATCAGATTCGAGGTCCTCGCCTGAGCGAAGGTAGGCGCCTATCTCGAGGTTCTCCTTGACCGTCATCCGTTTGAACAGTCGCCGGTTCTCCGGGACCATCGTGACTCCTTTGCCAACCCGCTGTGCCGTGGTCCAGCTGTTGACGTCTTCTCCCTCCAGGTAGACCGCTCCGGTGGTCGGTTTGAGATAGCCGAGGATCGTCTTCAGGGTTGTGGTCTTGCCGGATGCGTTCCCGCCGAGGAGGCAGACCATCTCGCCGGCATAGATCTCGAGACTGACGTCTTTGAGGATGTGTGCCGGCCCGTAGTGGGTATTGACATCCTTGAAGGCGAGGATCGGGATGCGCTCGGTCATCCCTCTGACCCCGCCGGGCGCCCCAGATAGGCCTCGATGACGGCCTCGTTCGACGAGATCTCGTCGTACGAGCCCTCGGCCAGTTTCACCCCGTGGTCGAGGACAACCACCCGGTCGGACACATCACGGACCACCTTCATGTCGTGCTCGATGACGACGACCGTGAACCCCATCACACTCCTGAGCTGGCCGATCAACTCGGTCAATTCGACCGTCTCCCGTGGGTTCATTCCTGCGGTCGGCTCGTCCAAGAGGAGGAGACGGGGCTCGGTCGCCATGGCTCGCGCAATTTCCAGTCTTCGTCGATTGGCATAGGAAAGGACATAGGCGAGCTGGTCGTGCCGGTAGCCGGCGAGCCTCGTGCCGAAGAAGTCGAGGATGGCTTTCGCCTTCTCTTCGATCATCTTCTCCTCGCGCCGTTGTCGGGGAGTGGTGAAGATGGCGCCGAAAAGACCCGCCTTGGTTCGACAGTGCTGGCCGACCATCACGTTCTCGAGCACGGTCATGTTGGGAAAGAGCCGGACGTTCTGAAAGGTGCGGGCGATGCCGCGGGTGGTGATCTCATTGGGCTCGTGTCCGGCCAGGTCGGTGCCGTCGAAGATGATGGTGCCTGCGTCGGGGGGGAACATGCCTGAGATGACATTGAAGAAAGAGGTCTTGCCTGCACCGTTGGGACCGATGACTGAAACGATTTCACCCTCGTCGATTGAGAAGTCGACACCGTCCAGTGCCTTCAGACCTCCGAACGTCTTCTGCAAACCGGTGATCTCGAGCAGGGCCATCAGGTGGCGAGCTCCCCTGCGGTGGCCTCGGTGAATTTGCCCTCCTTGTCGAGCCAGGCGTCCTGGCTCAGGTCCTCGACATGGAGCTCTCGAGATCTTCGGGCCGAAGGAATCAAGCCCTCTGGTCGCTTCAGCATCATGACGATCAGCACAAATCCGTAGATGAGCAGTTTGTACTCGGCGAATTCGGCGAGCAGGCCCGGAGACTTGGGGCCGCCGAGCACGCCGACCAAGACCAGGGCGCCGACCAGAATCCCCGGGATGCTGCCCATCCCGCCCACGATCACCACCACCAGGATGATGAGGGACACCAGGACGTCGAACGAATTGGTGAAGACGGTCGCGACTTTGGCGCTGACCAGGGCACCGGCGAAGGATGCGATCACGGCTCCGGAGATGAAAGCCAGGAGCTTGGCGCTGACCGTCCCCACGCCCGTGGCCTCGGCAACATCCTCATCCTCTCGCATGGCGGCCCAGGCGCGGCCGATCCTGGCGTTCTGCACCCGGTAGGAGATGAATACCGCCACGCAGACGAAGAAGGCGGCGAAATAGACGAAGTACTGCGGTCTCACGCCCGAAATCTCGTGCCCGAAGAAGGGGATCCCGGGGATTGCCCGGATCCCTTGAGCACCACCGAAGAATGGCTTCAGCCAGTCGGAGAGCAGAAGGACCCGGACGATCTCCCCGAATCCGAGGGTGACGATGGCCAGATAGTCACCACGCATGCGGATCACCGGGGTTCCAACCAGGATCCCGGCAATGACAGCCATGATCATTGCCACTCCCAGGGCGGCCCACCATCCGAGCTGAAGATCCCATGTGGGGCTGATCGGCGAGGTCAGCACGGCGGTCGTGTAGGCGCCAACGGCAAAGAAGGCCACGTACCCAAGGTCGAGAAGCCCTGCATAGCCGACCACTATGTTCAGACCGAGGCCCATCAGCATTAGCAGGCAGACATTGATCAGAAGCTCGTTGATCAACCCGCCGACGATCATCGGGATGACCACGATTCCAACGGCGATCAGGATGAAGGCGAACAGCGTTGGCCGGGACCTGCCCTTCGAATCTGCTCCAACCAGTCGCTCGCGAAGGATGCTCTTTCCCCCCACGAAGACATAGGCGAGGACCGCCACAACCACGAAGATGGTCACTGCGGCGTATACGTTGAGGCCGCCGTTGAGGGCGTAGATGAAATCGGTGAGCGCCGGGACGAAGCTGAAGATGTCCGTCACCACCAATTCGAGGAAAGCAAGACCCAACACCCAAATCGCTCCGTAGCCAACGGCCCTGCCCGCCCGATACGGGATGAGGCGGAGCGCTCCTCCGGCAGCCCCGGCTACCACGGCACCAAGGGTCAACAGGGCCAGACCGACGCCGAGATCCTTGTCAAACGTCATCTCCTTGACCATGGCGGGGCCCATGTTGGGGAAGGTGTCGGTGAGATCTGTGCTGTTCACCAGCAGGAGGTAGAGCGAGGTCGTGATCCCGCCAACCAGCCCGATGACTGCCCCGTTAAGCACGTCTCGGATATTGGGTGGTTCCGTCTCGAACCCTTCGAGGGCTACCCGTTTGGTCGACACCCACACGATCGCAAATGGGAGGCCGAACAGGACGGCGTAGCCCATAGTCAGGATGGGTGAGATCAACACTTTGCTGTTGAAGGTCTCCACCATCCCGATGGCGCCGACGAAGCTCATCGTCAGCCCGGTCAGCAGTCCACGTCTCACTGCCGTGGCGAAGCTCATACCCGGTCCTCCGAACCCAGTTGCTCCCCCAGCAGGCCGGAAGGCCTGAAGATCAGAACCAGGATCAGAGCGCTGAACGCCACGACGTCCTTGAGCTGGGACACGGATGGGATACCCAATCCAGCCAGAATCAGCAGCGGGCCGACCCCTTCAAACAACCCGAGCATCACGCCGCCGAGCAGGGCTCCAGGGAGGTTTCCGACGCCGCCGAGCACGGCCGCGGTGAAAGCCTTGATCCCCGGGACGAACCCGCTGGTAAAGGTGACACTGCGGAAGAGCAGCGCCCACATCAAAGCGGCTACCCCGGCCATGGCGCCGCCGATGGCGAATGTGGTGACGATGGTTCGATCGACGTCGATCCCCATCAGACCGGCGATTTCCTTGTCCTCCGCCACCGCGCGAACTGCACGGCCACTCTTGGTGCGGGTCACGAAGTACCAAAGGCCTAAGGCGGAGATGATGGCCACGATGATCACCATGAGCTTGGTGGTCTCGATGGGGATGCCAAGGACGTTGACCCGTTCGCCCCAGGCTCCGGGCAGAGACGGGTAGGTGTGGATGCCAACACCGAACAGCCCGGCAAACGTGTATTGGATGAAGAAGGAGATGCCGATCGATGTGATCAGCGGGATCAGACGAGGTGCTCCCCTGAGTCTTCGATAAGCGAGTTTCTCGACGAGGATGGCGGTCAGCATCGAGGTTGCCATCGCCACCACCAGGACGATAAGGATCGACGGTATCGGGTTGGCGTCCCAGTAACCACTCTGGGCCAGTCGGTTGGCGGCGACGAATCCCACCATGGTTCCGGCCATGAACACCTCGCCGTGGGCGAAGTTGATGAATCCCAGCACGCCGTAGACCATCGAATAGCCGAGTGCTATAAGCCCATACATCGAGCCCTGGGCGATGCTGGAGATGATCAGATCCCTCCATTGCTCGACCGATGGGCCCTCGCCATCGAGGAAGAGCTGTATCGATCCAAACAGCCCGATGGCGATCGTGATGATTGCGGCGACACGGATGAACCAAAGGAAGGAATCGACCCAGTTGAAGCGAAACCGTCTGGTTTTGGTTGGCTTGATCTCGATGGAGGTCGTCACGGGGTGGGGCGACTATAGAGAAAGCCCCGGTCCCCGTAGGGGGGACCGGGGCTTTTTCTCATTCAGTCATTCGTCCGAAGACGAGTGATCCTTGGATCAACCGGCTGAGCCATCGTACGAGAACACGACGTTCTGCTTGCCTGCCGCAATGTCAGACGGGTCCGAGTTCTGGACGACGGTGATCTTGGTCGCACCGCAATCGCCGAACGCGTCACAGGACAGGGTCCCGATCAGACCCTCGAAGCCGGTCGTGCTGTTCAACTGGTCGCGCAGCGCTTGGCGATCGATGGTCAGGTTGCCTGATCCATCGTCGACAGCCACCTTGTTGATGGCGTCCAGGAGCATCACGGTTGCGTCATAGGCATGGGCCCAGAAGGCTGCCGTTGGCGCCGCGCCCACGGTCTCGGTGTAGGCCGCGAGCACTTCGTCGGCTGACTTTCCGGTGATCCCGTTCTTGTTGGTTCCATAACGCTGGTCAGGACCGGAGAAGAACATGTCCTTCGATTCCGGCAGTTCCATGAAGTTGTCGACCAGGAGGCCGTCCGCGCCCATGAGGAGCACGTCCTCCAGGCCAGCCACTCCACCGATCTGCTGAACGATGTAGTTGCCCTCGGGCGGGAAGTCCGGGAAGAAGATGGCCTCGGGAGAGCCACCCGCAACTTCGGTCAGGACCGGGACCATGTCGGTGGTCTGACCCTTCACCATGGAGGTCGCAACCACGATCTCTCCGCCCAACGCCTCAAAGGCGTTGGCAAAGGCCGTTGTCAGGCCCTCGGTGTAGGGGTCGCCATCATGGATGGTGGCGGCCTTGGTGATGCCCTTCTCTTTGTACATGAACTCAGCCGCGGCTTGACCCTGGAACAGGTCGTTATGGGCGGTCCGGTAGTAGCCGGGGAAGTAGTTCTCGGCGGCGTTGCCCTGCAGGTCGGACGTCAGCGACGGTGAGGTGTTGGATGGTGAAATCATCACCAAACCGGCGTCGGAGATCGACGGCATCGCACCGGCGGCGGCGCCGGAGCAAGAGGTCCCGATCACACCGACCACCTGAGTGTCCGCCACGATCTGGGCGGCTGCTGCCTGCCCACCGTCGGCGGTGCAAAGGTCGTCGAGCCCGGTCCCAAAGGTCACATCGTGACCCTGGATCTGTCCGTAGTCATCGATGGCAAGCTGGGTCGAGGCCTGATTCGGCAGACCGAGCGTCGCCACTTCACCGGTGATCGCTTCGAGGGAACGGATCTGGATTGCCTCGCCCGCGGCCACGGTTACGGAGCCAAGGGCCCCTACCGCTGCCGAGGTCGTGGTGGCTTCCGGCGCCGCCGTGGTGCTCGTTGCCGCAGCACCCTCGGTGGTCGTCGTGCCTCCCTCTTCCCCGCCGCCACAGGCAGCCAGGATGAGCGAGAGGACAGCCAGAACCGTGAGAAGCTTGATGCCTCTCTTTGTTTTCATGTGTTTCCTTCCTCCACTTGGTCAAAGCGGCGCGAACAAGAGCCGCGCCGTATCGGGCGACTTTAGACCCCAATTTCGGTTCCGGCACTCTGAAGGACCCCTTTAGGCCCAGTCGGCGTACCGTGGAAGGGTGGTCAAGGCATCAAACGTCGTTGAAGATGCGAGGGATTCAACCCCGCAGAAGCTGAGTCGCAGAGGCCTTATATTGTTTGGCGCCGGACTTCTGATAGGCGGTGGGCTCGCAGTTCTGTTGCTCGACACCGATACTGCGCCGGAGCCGACTACGACCACCTCGACTCTTGGCCCCCAAGACACGCATGTGGTGACCGTTGTTGGCATCAGCGAGGAGATCCCCGGTTTTCCGGATGGCCTCACGGCCATAAGACGTGGCGAAGGTCGGAGTCTCGAACTCGTGGTCTGGCCCCAGCGCGGAGAGGCTTCGGTGAGGTCGGTTCCATTCGGGGTTTCGTCGCCACCGGATCCGGTGGCGTTTGATCTCTCAGGGCGACTGTCGGCCACGCTCGTTCCCGCCCCCGATGACATGACCGGCATCCTCTACGCCGGGGTACCGGAGTCGGCGGCGGTCGTCTCGCTCGATGTCACCGGATATGCATGGCATGACTCGATCTCGGAGATGCTGGCGTACACCACGTTTCAGGATGGGGAGACGACGATTTGGGTGACCCGGGGGAATCTCGCCAGTTCGGAGTCTTTCGGCCAGGCGGTGGGGATCGAAGGCGGGGTCGCCGCCGTTGGCGAGTGGGGCTTTGCCGTCCAGAACGGTGACGATGTCGCCCTCTTTGACGCCTTCGGCGACGTGACACAGCTTGGCACCGGGCGCATCCTCGGCTCGGACCCAGCCGGACGGCTTGCCGTCGAGCGCGACGACGGTCTGACGGTCGTGGATGTCGACGGTTCGAGTCGCATGGTCGCGCCAAACGAGAGCGCGCTCGACGCCACCTTTTCCCCCGACGGCACCCTTCTCGCCATTCTCAACGGCGAGGGGTTGAAGGTGTCTTCCCTCGCCGAGGGAAGAGATATTGCCCTCGCCTCGGAGCAAGCCGGAGTGCCACAGGTCGTGTGGTCGTCCGATAGCCGATATGCATTGTTCCCCGGAGTGCATGGCGTCTATGTCCTCGACACCGCCGACAGCACCGTCCGACAGGTGATGCCGGCGGATGTCTTCACGGGGCTCGCCACATTCAACCTCGACGCGCCATGATGTAAGACATGGCGACCTTTCACATTCTCAATGTGGGGTATGGCGGCGAGCGGGTCGCCTCAACGGTATCGCTCATCGTTTCAGGGAATTCGCTGGTCGTGGTCGATCCCGGGATGGTCGCCTCGCGTGCGCTCATCCTCGACCCGATCGACCGTCTCGGCTACCAACCCGAGGCCATCACCGATGTTGTGATCTCACACCACCACCCTGATCACACGATCAACATCGCTCTGTTTCCCAACGCTCGGGTTCACGACCATTGGGCCATCTATCAGGGCGACGCTTGGGACGACCGGCCAGCCGAGGGCTTTGAGGTAGCGCCCGATGTCACCCTTTGGGAGACCCCGGGGCACACGGCGCAGGACATCACCACCATCGTGCGGGCCGGAGACGAGTTGGTCGCCTTCACTCATCTTTGGTGGTATCGCGAGGCCCCGTACGACGATCGGCTGGGCACCGATCAGGATGCACTTCATGTCGGCCGGGAGCGGGTCCTCGAGGTCGCGACCCTGATCGTCCCCGGCCACGGCGAGCCCTTCGTTCCCGACGCCTCAACCTCCCGTTAGCCTCCTTGGATGGCTGGATCCGGACCCATCGAGGAGCTTGCTTCCCGGGATTCCTATCTGGCCCGAGCCGAGGGTCGGGTTCTCGAGGTCCTCGACGGCGGGCTCTTCCTCGACCGAACGGTCTTCTATGCCCGTGGAGGTGGCCAGCCTGGGGACGTTGGGGTCATCCGTTGGGACGGCGGTGAGGTCGACGTGATCGACACCGTCCGGCGAGAAGGCAAGCCGTTCCACGTGGTCGACGAGGACGCGGTGCTTCCCGATCCGGGGACCCCGGTCGAGGAGGTCATCGATTGGGAACGCCGCTATCTGACGATGAAGACCCACACCGCTCTCCATGCCCTTTCCGGGCTGATCTTTCGGGATTTCGGGGCCAAGGTGACTGGGGGAAACATGGACCCGGGAGTGGCGCGTATGGACTTCGAGCTCGATGGGATCTCCGTCGAATTCGGCCAGACCGTTGAGCGAAAGCTGAACGAGGAGCTGACCAAGGGCTATCCAACGGAGGTCATCTTCATGGCCAGGGCAGAGGCCCTGAAGGACCCCGATCTCATCCGGACCAAGGTCAACCTGATCCCGGAGTGGGTTGAGGAGATCCGGGTCATCGACATCGTCGGCCTCGACCGGCAGGCAGACGGCGGCACCCACGTCGCCTCCACGCTGGAGGTGGGTCAAGTGCGTGTGGTCAAGACCGAGTCCAAGGGGAAGGCGAACAAGCGGATGAGGATCGAGATCGGCTGATCGCAATACGCAATCCGCAATACGCATTGCGTAAGACTCAGCGTCAATGCTCGATTTCGTCCTTGGCATCGTGCTCGCCGGTCTCTTGGTTCGAGGTTGGACTCGTGGATTCGTCCGTGAGGTTCTCGATCTGGTCGGGCTCATCCTCGGGGTCTGGATCGCCTTCCGGCTGAGCGCCCCTCTCGGGGAGTTCCTCTCAGATCGGTTCGGCGTGTCACCTGAGGTCGCCGCCATAGGCGGGGGAATCGTCCTCTTCGTCCTGTTCGGGGTGGCAATGGCGATTGCCGCTCGCTACCTGTCCAAGGTGATGAACCTTCCCGGGTTGACCATGATCAACCGGGTTGGCGGCGCTGCCGTCGCCCTGGGTTGGGGCATCGTGATCCTTCTGGTGGTCCTCAACCTCGCCCTCGTGATGCCCCTCCCGGCGAGTTGGGATCAAGCAATCGAGGACTCCATCGTTGCCCAGGCAATCGTGGGGCCGGAGGCGCTTCCCCAACAGGCTTTCGAATCGGTCGGCTCTAGCCCTGTTCTGGCCTCGCTGACCGCACTGCAATCGGTTCTCGGCGCGAGTCGGGCCGTCCCCGAGGGAAACGAGATAATCGTCATCCCCGGCGCCCGCGAGGACGAGATCCGCCAGGTCCGGGATGAGGTCGCCGACCTCATGGTTCGCATCAATGAGTACCGGGCGGGTCAGGGCCTCGGAGCCCTGACTACCAGCGCGGTCTTCACCGAGGTGGCTGAAGCCAGGGCTGCCGGCATGTACACGACAGGTCGCATATCCCGGGACACCCCGCCGGGGGGAAGTGTCGTCGACGACCTGACTGCGGCCGGCGTCAGACCGGGGTTGGCGGGAGAGAACCTGGCCCTGGCGAGCAGTTCCCGCGCTGCCTTCGATGGCATGCTCGATTCGCCAACCGCAATCGCCCAATTCAACACCCTCGGCTACGACCGGGCCGGTGTGGCCGTCGTCGAGGGCCCCACCGGCCGCCTGGTGTTGGTGGTGATGAGTGGCTGAGCGTCAGACCGTGGTGGGCACCGGCTCGGGGACACTCCGGGCCCTGGCGACGGCCACGAAGCCGACCCCGGCCAGGACCATGGCGGCGCCGATCAGCTGAATCGTCGACGGTCTTTCGTCGAAGATCATGGCTGCCCACATCATGGTCAACATCGGCTGGACCAGGATGATGGTTGCGGTCTCGACCGCAGGGATACGGGGCAGGGCGTACCCGATGAGCAGCCAGCCGCCGACCTGCGCGCCGAGTGCGAGAGCGAGCAGCCATCCGTGCGCCGGCCAACTCGGGTTGAAGTCGATTCCCCCGGTGAAAGGGCTGAGGACGAGCACCGTCACCAGGCCTCCAGCGGTTGCCTCCATCAGCGGCCCGGCCGGTGGCGCCTGAATGTCGTTTGCATTGCGAAACACCAGGATGAATGCGGCGTAGAACACCGCGGAAACCAGGGCGAGCAGCGTGCCGAGCAACGGATTGGATCCGAAGGCGTTGTCCTGCCCAAGACCGCTGACCAGCGCGACCCCAAACAACACGATCGGGATTGCGATGAGGATCCGCCGGCTTGGCCGCTCACCGAGGATCAGCCAGGCTGCGATCGCAACGAACACCACTTGAGAGTTGGCGATGAGGGTGCTCAACCCGGCGCCGATGTAGCCGATCGCCGTATGCCACGCGATCATGTCGACCCCCATTAGGAACCCTGAACCGAACGCGAGCAGGCGCTTCTGCCGTGTGCGGTGGTCCCGGCCCCGGAACATGAACCAGATCACGAACAGAACCGGGAGGGCATAAGCCAGCCGGAAGAACGCTCCAGTCACCGGATCGACCCCTGAGAGCTCGAAGAAGATCCCGGAGAATGAGATGGCCAGAGCGCCGGCCAGCGCTGCGAGCAGGGTCACGCGACCGGAAGACCGTCAACCATATCGAGACGATTCACGCCTCGGGCATTTCCAGGGTCGCGGAGCTCGGCGTAGGAGGCATGGATCGCCCGCAGGAAGAGGTTGGAGTCGGGGAGCGTGTCGTAGTCGGCGTGGATCCCCCACAACATCCGGCCGTTGTAGGAGAAGAGGGCAATTCCCAAGCCGTGCTGGGCCCAGAGCGGCACCATCGGGTAATTGGCCAGCATCTCGGCCTCGAGGAGGTACATGGGGAACTGGGGCCCCGGGATGTTGGTCACGGTCATGTTGAACGGGCGCATCCTGGAGCCGACCACCCGATTGGCTAGTGATAGAAGTGTGATCGGGGTCCCCGAGCTGATCTCGACCAGCGTCGCCGCCCCCAGGGCCTGATTGCTCTTCTTCAGGTTCAGGGTCCGCTCCTTGATGAGCCGATGGCGGACTACAGGGTCGGGCTCCTCGATGGGGAGGTCGAGGAGCCACATCGCCACCTGGTTGCCCAATGCGCCTTTCTGGTCCGCACGCCGGGTTGACACCGGGTTCATCACCCGGAATGCGGTCTCCGAGACGTCGTAGCCCCGCTGCTCGATCAGGAATCTGCGGATTGCTCCGGCGGCGATGCTGAGGACGACGTCGTTCAACGACCCACCCATCTTGTTCTTGACCTGTTTCAAATCGGCCAGGGGGATGTCGGTCCAGTCGAATCTTCGGTTGGGCCCGATGTCGGGATTGAGTGGCGTCCGGTCCGAAGTCGTGAGCCAGCCCGAGCGAAGGGAGGACAGGGCCGCCGCGGACTTGTCCATTGTGCGGTCGGCAAGATCCTTTCCGTCGCGGACCGTTTCGGAGAGATTGGTCAGTCGGTCGATGAGACGCCGGGTGGCATGGGCCATCTCGGAAACTGCGAGTTGGCTCGGGGTGGGGGCGGGCCGCGGGGTCCATTCCGGCGCCTCTTCGATGTCCGAGGTTGGGATCACATTGAGCAGGATCGTTGTCAGGTCGACCCCGGAGAGCCCGTCGATCATGCAGTGATGGATCTTGGCGATGATGGCGAACCGGTCCTCGTCCACCCCTTCCACCACCCACAGCTCCCACAACGGCTTGTCCCGGTCGAGGGGAGTGGAGACGATCCGCCCTGCCAAAGCCTTGAGTTGGTGATCTGAGCCGGGCCGGGGCAGGGACGTGTGTCGAACGTGGTATTCGAAGGCGAATTGGTCGTCGTCGACCCAGACGGGGTGGCGGTTGTAGGGAACCCAGTCCAATCGTTGCCGGTAGCGGGGGATGTACTGGAGCTTGGAGAGGATATGTGCCTTGATCCGATCGAAGTCGATCCCGCCGTCCGGCCCTTTGAGCGGCAACGCATCGAACAAGGCGACACCTGCGACGTGCATATGGCTGGTCCTCGTCTCGAGCGCCAGGAATGAGGCGTCGAGATAGGTCAGCAGCTCGTAGTGGAAGTCGGTCATCAGCTGTAGAACCTACCCCAGGTCATCCCCATATGAACCAGAGCAATTCCGGAGCGAGCAGCAGAGCCCATCGTCTAGCTTGCCGTTCATGCCCCGCCAATGCCAGATCCTGCGTGTCTTCACCCGGGAGGAGGATGGCGGAAACCACCTCGGGGTGGTCACCGACCTGACTGGGCTGTCACCTGAATCGATGCAAAGGATCGCAACCGACCTCGGTTTCTCGGAAACGATCTTTTGTGACCTCTCAGGTGGAGTCCCCACTGCGCGGATCTTCACACCTGGCGCCGAACTGCCCTTTGCCGGTCATCCGCTGGTGGGTCTGGGTTGGGCGCTCAATGACATCCTGCCCGATCCGATCGATCGGATCCGTTATCAAGTCGACGAGGCTCGGGTCACTTTCGAGGGCCAGCTGACCTGGATCGAGGCCAAGGGCGATCAGCCGGTGGAGACGATTGATCCCGCGCCGCTGGGTGGAGAGGTCGCGGTGTCAGTCGCGATGCCGATCCCATACATGGTGATTCAGTTTTCCTCCCCGAGACAGATCGCCGAATTGGTCCCTCCACCCATCTCATTCGGGGAGGTGTTCGTATGGGCCTGGGAGGATCCGGGTCGGGTGGTCAAGGCTCGCTTCTTTGCCGGCGAGGTCGGGGTTCCCGAGGATCCGGCAACCGGAAGCGCCGCCTTCGCTCTCGCCTCCTACTTCCGGTCAATCGGACAACATGACGGGAGCGTTGTGATCCATCAGGGCGACGAGATCGGGCACCCTTCGACGATCCGGCTCCGGTGGGACGCGGCCAACTCGTCAATTGGCGGGACAGTCGTTCGTGACGAGGTGCGACTGCTCGAGACCTAGCCGGATGGTTCGGCGGCTGCCCAGATCACCTCGCCGTCGTTGTCCACCTCTTTGGTGGCTCGCAGGCCGATGCCAGCCGCCACACGGCCCGAAGCCACGTGGTCGGGGTGGATGTGGGCAGTGAATTGGGTCGTGCCCAGGTCGGCGAGCCAGTTGCGTATCGCCCGGGCCGCCTCGGTAGCGAAGCCCTGGCCCTGCCAAGAGGTTCCCACCACCCAGGCAAGTTCCGCGGAATCACCGATCACCGTGGCCTGGACAAACCCGATGGCGGCTTCCGATCCGTCGAGTCGGAGGATCCAGTTGTGCCACGTCTCGTTGTCGCTGGCTGGTCCTACGACCTGAGCCCGGTATCGATGCTCGAGTTCGTCCACTGTGGGTGGACTGTGACCGGTGAATCCGTAGAGGTCAGGATCGGCCAGGACGGTGACCATTTCGGTGGCGTCGGCAACTCGGAGCGGGGTGAGTATGAGCCGCTCGGTATGGAGTGCTTTGGCCGACGATGGTGTCATCGGTCACCACCTTGGCAGAGAACCCGCTAGCTGTGAATGGCGTCGAGGGTGACGCGCTTGGCATGGATCCGGCAGATGACCCGGGTCTCACGGGCCTCCTGTTCCTTTGGATAGACGAATCCGTAATAGCGGGGATGCCGGGTGTACTTGCGAGTCAGCACATCCAGGTGTTCGACGGCATCGTCAGTGATGAGCTCAGCCTCGCCGCGGATTTGGATGAAGCGAGCGGTGTTCTCGGGGTCGACGACAAGCAGGCTGACCTTGGGATTTGCCAGCAGGTTTCGGCCCTTCTGACGCTGGAGCGTGGTGTTGATTGCCGCGCACCCCAGGTTGACGTCGACCCAGACCAGGCTCGACTGCGGCTGCCCGTCGGCACCCATCGTCGTGAGCACGCCGTGGATCGGCCGGGTCAGGAGATCGAGGTGCGAAGCCGGAATCGGGACAGTCGTCGTAGCCAAACGGAGGAGGTCATGGCTCGGCCCGTGACCGTGGCGGCGTCGACCGCGACGACATGAGTCGGGCGTATCCGACACAGAATGGGGGTCTCGGTGGCCTCGAACTGCGCCGGGATGGCATCGCCGAAATACTGCATCGGTCGTCCGGCGTACTTGGAGGCGAGAGCGTCGAGATGTTGAGCCGCACCCACTTCTGTCATCTCGACGACCGTGCCGCGGACTTCCAGATAGCGCAGCGGCTGGCGAGGGTCGTAGCAGAGGAGAGTCACCCGTGGCTCGCGGCGCATGTTCCGCTCCTTGGCGAAGCCTCGCATCGTGTTGATTCGGACGTGCTGGCCGTCGAAGTCGCACCACACGACGGAGGTCTGCGGATAGCCGTCTGGTGAGACGGTCGTCAAGGCCGCGACCGGCGGGCACTCGATCAGATCGCTGTGCGACGAGGGGATCTCGTCGCCCGGATGGTCGTCGAGCACGCCGATGGTTCGCACGGGTTCCTCACCTCCGCCTGAAAGCAGGTGATCCGCGATCTTGAATATTCATGTCATCGGTAGTCCGGGGCACATCGGTCACACGAATCACTGGTAGCTCGAACGTGAGACTGCCCCAGGTTCGACAGAAGGGATAGAGCCGATCGGCCCAGAACTTCTGAAGCGAAAGGCCGGATTCGCTTTCGACTCCGGCGGACCCGCCATCTGATCGTGCCCGCCGCTCTGACTATGGTCCGCTGCTAGCGAGCGGTGTGCCGGGAAGTCTGGTCGGCGGGAGTCCATGAAACGCGAAGGCACCAACCGCAGGCTGATCCAGCCACTCCGCGATTTCCTGGCGACAGAGTCGGCAGGAGGCATCGCTCTGGTGGTGGCAGCCCTCATTGCGATCCTCTGGGCCAACTCGCCTTGGCGCGCCAGCTACGAGCAGCTCTGGACGACCACGTTCGAAGTCCGACTGGGCTCGTGGGCGTTGTCCATGGATCTGCGGCACTGGGTCAACGAAGTGCTGATGGCCATCTTCTTTCTCATCGTCGGACTGGAGATCAAGCGCGAGATGGTCGAAGGGGAGCTGAGGGACCGGAGCCGTCGCGCACTTCCAGTCTTTGCCGCCGTAGGCGGCATGGTCGTCCCTGCAGTTCTATTCATTGCCTTCAACCCAACTCACCCTGAGATCCGGGGTTGGGGGATTCCGATGGCAACAGACATCGCGCTGGCCGTGGGGGTGGTGACCCTTGTCGGAAGCAGGCTCCGACCTTCTCTCAAGCTGTTTCTTCTCGCATTGGCGATCGTGGACGACATCGGTGCCATCCTCGTAATTGGTCTCGTCTACTCCGGAGGGATCGAGTGGGTCTGGCTCTTGGCATCGGCGGCGGTGATCGGTTTGACAGTCTCACTTCAGCGCAGAGTGGATGCGCTTCCGGTCTACGTGGTGCTCGGAATCTGCCTCTGGCTGAGCTTCTACCGGGCGGGAGTCCACGCCACCCTCGCCGGGGTAGCCATGGGTCTGCTGGCGCCAGCCAAGCCCCGGCTGACGTCGGATCTGATCGATCAGACCGAGTTGTCGAACATCGGATCAGTAGAAGACGTCCTTACGACCCAACGTCTGGCCCGGTCCTCGGTATCGGTCGTGGAATGGCTGGAGCACCGGATACACCCGTGGACTGGCTTTCTGATTGTCCCGCTGTTCGCGTTGGCCAATGCCGGCATCCCCTTGTCAGCCGACGCTGTGTCTGGAGCGGTCGACTCCCGTGTCGCCTGGGGCATCCTTGTCGGCCTTGTGATCGGCAAACCGCTCGGCATCCTGATCGCGTCAGGGTTGGCTGTCCGGTTGGGCGCGGGCACCCTCCCCGAAGGTGTGGATTGGACCGCGATCGGCGGCGTCGGGCTCGTCGCCGGGATGGGTTTCACTGTCTCGATTTTCGTCTCAGAACTGGCGTTAGGCACCCCCTTCAACGAGTACGCCAAGATCGGGATTCTGACGGCTTCGATCGTCTCGGGCGTGCTGGGATTCCTGGTCTTGAGACGCTGGTCTTCATCGAACTCAAGGCTCGAGAGCCTCAGTCGATGATGTATCGATCTCGAATGTGAGCGGCCGTAGTCCCCGGCAGCACTTTGGAGCTCAGTAGCTCTTCAATCGTCAGCGAGGCGAACGTCGTGTCATTGACAAGGAGGCTCCGATACCGGTCACAGGCATCGACGTAATTCATGTGACCGGCGGGGTGGACCACGACGAGCCGTCCCCAAGTCCAGGTTCCGCTCGGATGCTGGACCATCGACAACACCAGCAGGTGTCTGAGCCACATCACGAGGAGGTCGGTCCGGTTGAAACCCTTGAGAGCGTCGGGGCTGAAGATCTTCGCTCGATTGGCGATCTCCAGGTAACGGGGGAGGCGCTCCGGCTTTGGTTGGTGCCGCTGGGTCACTTGGTGGTAGTTGACGTTGAGGCCAATGATCCCGTTGCTTCCGTCGTCCAGGTCGAGTATGAAGGCGACGTCGAAGTCGCTCAGATTCCCCAGGTAGGCGGGATCGAGCCGCCCCGGCGAGTGGGCAAAGCGGACTTCGGAAACCGTGCCCGGTGTGTCCGGCCACCAGGCGTGGACGGCTCGGTCGGCCAGCGCGGTGTCCACTGCCAGATCGCCGAACAGGTTGAACGTCATGGCCGTGGACGACAGAAGGTCCGCCCACAGCCCCTGATGGTCGAAGCTCTGCTCGCGTTCGATAAACGAGGTTCGGGCTCTTGCCGCATCGAGGGCTGCGACATTGAGGAAATTGGCGCCGGTCTCCTTGGCGTATTCCAGGGGGAGATTGCTGCCGACGAGGTCGCACCGGCACACCTGGTCGGGGCCGGATCGGGTGCGTGCCGATGGGATGACCCTTGGCCTCCCGCCACATCGCCTGGTGATAGCGCAGGGCACGGCGGAACTCGGTCATCGCCGGTGGCCCCGGGACTCGGTCGCCCGCTTCCCAACAGCGTGCGGCTTCGAGCTCGAGCTGGGTCAGGAGTTCACCCATCTAGCGATCGTAGATCGGTGTTGGCGGATGCGGCCAGGCCTGATGCAGTCCGGCGTAGGGTGCGGAAACTGACGAAAGGTGTCGTGAAATCCCCGACACACGTCAATAGGAGGAACAGGAACATGAGCATTGGACCAATCCAGGCTTTTGTTATCGGCTTTCCCGACAACGACATGTTCGAGGGTCGAATCGCCGAGGAATTGGGGCGCCTCAGTCGTGTCGGACAGATTCGAGTTATCGACGCCGTGGTCGTGACCCGCGAGGGTGACGACGTCGCGGTGCTTGCGGTGTCCGACCTCGACGACGAGAAGCCGCGCGGAGCTGCGGACCGTGGTTGGGGCTCTAATAGGGCTTGGCGTTGCAGGCGTTGAGGGCGCTGTTGCGGGTGCCGAGGCCGGAGCATCGATCGACGTTGACGCACTGACCGCTGCCGAGATGGTCGGTGCCGGCCTGATCGAGGGGCTTCCCGATGGCAGCTCGGCGCTCGTTCTGGCCATCGAGCATCTCTGGGCGATACCGCTCCGTGATGCGGTTCGCGATGCCGGAGGAGTGATCCTGGCCCACCGCAGCCTCACAGCTGAGGACCTGATCGCTCTGGGGATGGCCATCGGCGTGGAAACCGAGATGGAGATGGTGGAAGAAGAGCTCGCCGACAGCGAAGCCTGACGCCGGAGCATCTGGCGAGGCAGCGACCTCGGGCCTGTTGCGGCTCGTGATGAATTGTGGCCGCTCCTTATGGAAGCTCCATGAGGTCACGATACGGATCCAACCGCTGATCCCAGGGGTCGAGGTCGGTGACGAGCAGATCGATATCTCTCGGAATCGGACTCTGAGATTGATGTCTGCGGCTCGTCTGACGACGGATTGCTGGCTTCCCGCAATGGATGTGTGGTGGAGACATCGGACGGAAGAGCTGCCCAGAGTTCCCACCAAGCGAGAAACCCTTGGAGTGCATATGGTCCGCACGCCCTGGCGAAAGGAGACTCGATGTCAGTCCAAGACGGATCACTATCCGCGGCCGAACCCGCACCCAGCCACGGGACCGCCCGCAAACCGAACCCGGCTCTTTTGGAGCACGCCCGGGAGCGCGCCAAGTCAAGGGAGAACAGGTTCGCGGATCGGGTCACTGCCTTCTCGGGTTCGATGCGCTTCGTATACATTCACGTCATCTGGTTCGGCTTATGGATCGGCCTCGGCGTAGAGGCCTACCCCTACGGTCTCTTGACCATGATCGTCTCGCTCGAAGCGATCTTCCTCTCCACCTTCGTCCTGATCTCACAGAACCGCGCCGACGCCAAACGCCAAGTGGTGGCCGATCAACAATGGACCACGGTTCAGGAAGAGGAAGAACAGAACATCGAGCTGCTCGACCTCTCGAGACAGATACTGAGGCTGACCAAGGAGGTGCATTTCATCACACGCTCCCAAACGGATGACCGCGACGATCGCGGGCGTCCATCACACTCGGACTGATCTCGCACGAGATCTCCCAACGCCACTCGGGACAGGCCCACCAACGCCCACCAAGGAGAGGACCCACCCCGTCATCGACAGTGGTCGACGAGGGCTGTCAGACTCTTGAGGGTTTGTGAACTGTGGCTCACCAACCACAGCCCATCGTGGTCCGCGGCTTAGGGAGAGTGGCGTGCCAAGCCATCCAGTATTGATCGTGAACCTCAGGAGTGGCAACGGCCGCGCCACGGCCATCGACCTGGTTGGCACAGCGCAACTGTTGGGTCTCGAGACCGTAACCATGCAGCCCGGCGATGACCTTGCCGAGCTAGCCGTCCGTATTGTGGATCGAGGGTGTGACCACCTCATGATGGCTGGAGGTGACGGTTCCCTCGCTGTCGTTGCCGAGGTTGCGATCGCCCGGGGCGTCCCTTTTTCGTGTGTGCCGGTCGGGACCCGCAACCACTTCGCCATGGATCTCGGGCTTGATCGCAGCAATCCCCTGCAGTCCCTCGACGCCGCACTCGACGGTTCCGAGCGGCTGATCGACGTCGGCATCGTTGCCGGGCAGGTCTTCCTCAACAACGTGTCCTTCGGGCTTTACCCCCGAGCCATATCCGACCCCGAGTACCGCAGCCACCGAGTCCGGAGCATGGCCGATGCCGCGGTCGACACGGTCAGTCATCTCGAAACCCAGATCACCGTCACTCTGCCCGACGGCCGCGTCGTCTCAGACATCGAGGTACTGCTCGCCTCGAACAACCCCTACCGCTTCATCGGGCCCCCTGACTTCGCGAGACGCGCTGCTCTCGACACCGGCAGCCTGGGGATGATCCTTGCCGACCGTCGATCGCGGGTGAACCGCGGGCCAGCCGCATTCACTCGGTGGGAGACTCAGAAGCTCACCGTTCACGTCGATCCTGCCAGCATCCAGGTCGGCGTCGATGGAGAGCTGAGGCAGTTTCAGGCCCCTGTCGACGTGGCGATCGCGCCGAAG
This sequence comes from uncultured Acidobacteriota bacterium, assembly GCA_963778755.1. GTDB lineage: Bacteria > Actinomycetota > Acidimicrobiia > Spongiisociales > ZC4RG35 > JALYNX01. The sequence continues at coordinate 458,460 of CAVZVJ010000010.1, forward strand.
TCGCTCCGGGTTCTCATCCCGAGTCAGACCCAATCGAGGAGTCTCAAGGAGTCGATCGACCAACTCAACGAGCGTGCAATCGTCCATTTGAGCGGCCTGCCCACCCTGCCGAGCCGCGATCGGTGACCTCCAGGTCACCTCTGCTGCGGCGGCTGCACGACTTCGACGAGGAGGTGTTCGAGCGGTTAGCGGGATGGGAGTCGCCTGCGCTGGACCGCCTCATGCCTGCGTTGTCGCAGGCAGCATCACACTCCAAGATCTGGATCGCAATGGCCGCTGCGATGTCACTCGCGGGCGGCAAGAAGGTCGGACGACCGCAGTTGAGGGTCTTGTGGCTGTGGGCATCACCTCTTTCTCGCCAACCTGGTGGCCAAAGGCCTTTCAGGAGACGGCGACCGACCGATCAGGTGCCTGAGGCTCGAAGTCTGCCGATGCCGCGTTCGTCTTCGATGCCCTCGGGCCACACCGCAACTGCCGCCGCGTTCGCTCGCGTCGTGGGCGCGGCATATCCCGGTTTGCGGATTCCATTCAATGCCCTCGCCGCCGCGATCGGATTCTCTCGGGTCTACACCGGTTTGCACCACCCGACGGATGTCATCGCAGGGTGGCTCCTCGGGCACCGGGTTGGAACGCTTACACATGCGACGGCCGCCACTGCCGGTCGGCGCCCTCGGGAGGACTCGAACCTCCGACACCAGGTTTAGGAAACCTGCCGTGTATCTGGGGTCTCAGGGCCCAGAAACCCTTGCTAGTCATTGAAACTGAGCCACTCTAACCCTGGCGCGAACCCGTGCTCAGTTTCGGCCAAGCCGACGGATGACGAGATCTAGCGTTCGCGCTCATATGAAGGTTCTTTCCAGATGTGAAGGTGCGAGAGTCGGTCGGCTAGCTCAGAGGAGGACGGACCGTGGCAACTCGTGAACGAGCAGGGGTCGGACGGGATCTGCGGGTTCGCTGGGTGCTGGCGAACGTAATCGGCTTCGCTGTCGGCGGAGCGATCGCTGGAACCATCGCGAGGGCGATGGGACAGCCCCAACTACGGGGTGTTGAGGTCTACGGAGGCCGTGTTCATCGCCACCCGCATCTCCGGCGCGGCGCTGGCCGTGTGGGGGGCCGCGATCGGAACGGCGCAGTGGCTCGTCATCCGAAGAGGGCTGAGGAGCGCTGGGTGGTGGATACCGGCGACCAGTGCGGGATGGGCATTGGCCGGAATCGTCGCTGGCATCCTCAGCGGTTTGATGGGCGGGGCGGTAACCGGGGTCGGCCGCGATGTCGGGGTGTGGGGCTTCGTCGTGGCGGCCGCAGTCGGCATCTTGGCCCTGGGCTTCCTGCCGGTCGACGTTCCAGTGGATGATCCTGCGGCGACAGGTTCAGGGCGCTAGCCGCTGGCTGGTAGGTGCTGCCGGGGCATTCATCGTCGCGGCCGGCATCGGCGCAGGCGTGGTGCGGTGGGGCATGGTGAGCGTGATCGGGTGGCTCCAGCCAGGAGACTTCCCTTCCGCCAAGGCCTGGGTCGCATTTGGGACGGTTGTCGGAATGATCTACGGCGCAATGACAGCCGCCGTGCTCGGCAGGCTGCTACGTGGATCAGTCGAGCTTTCTTCTCCGGTCTAGAGCGCCCTCGGGAGGACTCGAACCTCCGACACCAGGTTTAGGAAACCTGTGCTCTATCCCCTGAGCTACGAGGGCGGGATGGGTTGGAAACGCGATTGAAGACCCGGTTTGGCCTGCGAGCAACAGGGTAGGCCTAGGGGAGTTTGGAACTAAGGCTGCCGGGCCAACGCCGATATGAGTCTGGGCAATGCCGCGCTGACGTCATCGACGATTCCGTATTGGGCGAACCGGAAGATCGCGGCGTCTGAGTCGCGATTGATCGCCAGAATCGTTCGGGACGCTCGCATTCCGACGACATGCTGGAGGGCCCCCGAGATCCCGCATGCGACATAGAGCCTGGGACGCACCGTCGTTCCTGTTTGTCCCACCTGGAGGGAGCGTGGTGCCAGTCCCGCCTCGACGGCGGCTCTGGTGGCTGCGACTCGACCCCCCAGATGAGTGGCGAGCTCATCGATGAGGTGCCAGTTCGAAGCATTGCATCCGGCTCCACCGGCCACAATGACTTCGGCGTCGCGAAGACCGACGTCGGTCCGTTGCAGGCTGCGTTCCAACACCTCGACTGCGAAGTCTCCCGGCTCGAACAGCAGGGTGAGTGGCTGCTTGCGCAAGGCTCGTTGATGAGCGGTCACAGGGAAGACTCCTGGCCGCACAGTGGCGATCTGGGGACGGTGTTCCGGACACAGGCAGGTGGCGAGGACCCCTCCCGCCATGGCGGGACGAACCTGATGCAGGAGGCTCGGATACGTAATCCCCCGCTGTTGCCAGTCGGCGATGTACAGATCGGTGCAGTCGGCGGCGATGCCAGTGTTGAGCATGGCGGCGACCCGCGGGGCCAGATCTCGTCCCGTCGTTGTGGCTCCAAGCAGGATGACCTCTGGGTGTAGGTGCGCAGCGGCTGCTGCCAGGATCCTTGCCTCAGGAAGTCCCCGATAGGAGGCCAGACGATCATCTTCCGCCACCAACACGAGGTCGGCACCGAAGCGGGCTGCCTCGTCGGCTGCTTGATCCAGGTCGGAACCGATCAGAAGCGCCGCCACGCCTCCTCCGAGATGAGAAGCCAGACCGACCGCCTGGGATAGAAGCTCCGCCGTGACCTGCGCGAGCAGCCCGTCCTGTATCTCGCCAACCACCCACACCTTGGGTTCGCCGATCGCCGCATTGCCCTTGGTGGGCTCGGCTTCGACCTCCGGAGCCAACTCTGGAATCGGCGCCGGCGAGGCGAGAGAACGAAGCGCGGTAACCAGTTCGTCATAGGTGAACTCCTCACCGACGAAATGGCAGTCAGTTTTGGGCATCGGCACCAGCTCCATGTGGGACACCTTCGTGGGTGAGGCGCTGAGTCCGACCCTGGTGGCGTCCAGACCGAGGTCTGCGGCGCCGAGCGCCGTGATCTCCGCCTTGGCCGCGCGTTGCCGACCGGGAAATGTCGGGTAGCGGGGGAGAAAGCCGGTCTCTGCCACCGTGGCGAGGGCAGGCAGCGGCAGCGAAAGGAGCTCGTATCCGCCCTCGATGATGCGGCGAGCGATGAGCCTCCCGTCCTCGATGTTCAGCTCCTCGCAGCCGGTGGCTTGAGGGAGCCCGAGCCGTTCGGCAACCTGAGGTCCGACATGTCCGGTTTCGCCGTCGAGGGCAGTTATTCCGGTCAGGATCAGGTCGGCTCCGCCGAGATGTCGGATGGCTGCTGCCAGCGCGTTCGCCGTTGCCCAGGTATCGGAGCCGGCGAATAGTCGGTCGGTGAGCAGAAACCCGCGATGAGCCCCATGGGCGATTGCCTCGCGCAGCGTCGACTCTGCTCGGCCCGGGCCCATCGAGACCGCCCATACCTCGTCGGCCAATTGCAGTGCAGCTTCCAGCGCATGCAGATCGGCGGGGTTGGTGATGGCGGCGGCAGAGGCGCGGTCAATGGTCCCGTCGGGCCGCATGGCCACAGAGCCGACCCTTACGTCGGGAACCTGTTTGACGAGAACGATCGCCCGCATTCGTCACCTCCGTTTTCCGACGATAACGGTGCTGGCCGGTCTGCCGGCATTCCCGAACGTGGCGCGGGCCGAGCTGCCGGCGAAGGTTTCTGAGGTATGAAGGTCATTGCAGGGTGGTGCCTTGTTTGGGGGTCGTTGTAGCCTCACCGCGGTGGCCGATCCGCGTTTTCGCCCTGGGCAGACTGCCTCGCCAACACTGCCGGCCCAAGACGACACCACCAAACCGAGAACAAGGCGCCCCAACTCGCTCACGCCATGGGTCTGGGCCCTGGTCCTCATCGCCATCTTCAGCCGGGGATCATTGCGCTTCTCCTTTGGACCGGCGGTCGAGAACTGGTCCACCATTTTCCTTTCGATAACCCTTCAGGCTCTCCCGTTTCTTGTGCTTGGCGTGGTGATCTCCGCCGCCGTGACTGTCCTGGTCCCTGCCGAGTGGTTCATCCGGGCACTTCCCAGCTCGCAGTACCTCGCGGTGCCGGTCGCAGGCGCCACCGGTATGGTTCTCCCCGGGTGTGAGTGCAGCTCGGTGCCGGTCGCAGGCAGGCTCATGTCGAAGGGAGTGCCTGCTGCAGCGGCGCTGACCTTCCTCTTGGCGGCGCCTGCCATCAACCCGATCGTGCTCATCTCCACCTCGATTGCGTTCCCAGGTCAGCCCGAGATGGTCCTTGCACGTTTCGTCGCGTCGTTCGGCACTGCGGTGCTGGTCGGCCTCTACTGGGCGAGGTTCTCCGATTCCAGTTGGATCGAGGAACGCCTTCGAAAGTCAGCAGCCCGATCGCATAGCCACGCGTTTTCGGAAACCGCGATCAATGACCTGCTCCAGGCGGGAGGATTTCTGGTCCTCGGCGCTGCCCTTGTCGCCACGCTGCACACTGTCGTGCCCCAGTCGGTGACCGACACCTTCGCCGGCACCGGGTTGGTGTCAGTCCTGGCACTGGCATTGCTCGCCGTGTTGCTTTCGATCTGCTCGGAGGCGGACGCCTTTGTTGCCGCCGGGCTCACCCAGTTCTCGCTGACTGCCCGCCTCGCCTTCCTGGTGGTTGGGCCCATGGTCGACCTCAAGCTCATCGCGTTGCAGACCGGCACCTTCGGCCATCGGTTCGCCCGGCGCTTTGCGCCCTTGACCTTCAGCATCGCGGTGCTCGTCAGCGTGATCGTCGGGAGGATGTTGCTGTGAACCGGGACGACTCGGCGGCGGTCGTGATCGTGGTCGGGGTCACGGCGACGATCATCGGCCTCAGCGATGTCCTGATCCGCTATCTCCGGCCAACGATGGCTCGCTGGCTGCTTATCGCCGGTGTGGTGATGGTCGGTCTGGGCGTAATACTTCTGGCCAGCGGTCGCCGCTCCGAGTCGCGGGGCGAGGATGGGAACGACGCTGGTGAGAACCTCCACGGTCCCAGCCGAGTGGGATGGTTCTTGTTGCTCCCGGTCCTGGTGGCGATCGTCGTCGACCCGGGAGCACTCGGCAGCTATGCGGTCAGCCAACAGTCGACGTTGCAGAGCCCGGCGCCCGGCGATTTCGACCTCGAAGCCCATCTCCGCTCCGGGTCCTTCGCTGGTCAACCGGTCGACATATCTGTCCTCCAACTGTGGAGAGCCGTGGATGAAGGCGAGGATCTCGACCTCTTGGCCGACACACCGTTGAGCCTCGTCGGTTTCGTGGTCCACGACGACGAAGTCGACAACGGGTTCCTGCTCGCGCGCGTCTCGTGATGGCGTGCTGCGCGGGCGATGCCCTCGCCGTGACCGTGGAGATTCGGGGTGATGCCATGCCAGATCTGGCTGACGACGCCTGGGTGAGAGCCGAGGTCACCTTCGATCCGAAGGCCACGGCTGCACTCGAAGAGACCGGCGACACCACCACCCTGGCCGCGGTGGTCGATCTGGTTGGCCTCGAGGAGATCGACTTTCCCTCCGAGCCATACCTCTATCCGTATTGAAAGGCGGGTTGTCAGAACGCGGTTAGTCGCTGTCTCCCCGACTCGCCACCGTGCTCGCCGGAGCCGAAGGTCGCTTCTAGCCCGGTCGCCAGAGAAGCGATCTCCTGATCGGTCAGTCGCGCCTCGGGATGGAGGAGTGTGTACTTGCGTGGCGGCATCGAGCCTTCGAGGACCGTTTCGGCGCTTTCGTCGCCCTCGCTCCCCGGGCCCCACTCGGACCAATTGAGCTTCTCCCGACCCTCGTCGACGTCGCGCTGGATCACCCAGGACATGGGGGCAATGTTCGAGTACCAGGCCCAGTTGGTCTCATTGGAGTGACAGTCAAAGCAGGCGCGAACGGCCAATTCTCGGGTGGCGGGGGAGTCCCAGGCCGGCTCTGCCAGAACCGGCGGGTTTTCATGGTCCCGGCCATAGGGGATGAACTGGATGAGTACGAAAAGCACAGCCCCCGCGGCCAACAACCACTTGAGCAGCCGCCACATATCTACCTCCGACCGTCGTCACCTATGCCGTCCTGACACAAATCTGTCAGGGCAGCACAAGCGGATACAGAGGCTAAAGGCCTGCTTTCAGGAGCCTGTAAGGACCCACATCTGTCGCGGCCTAGGACCGGCCCTCGCATTTGCAGCGAGGGACAGTGCACATGGCTTGGCGGTGCTCCTTGTTGGGATGCCCGCAGCCGTTGCAACGATCGGTCTTCGGTTTGTAGTCGCCGCGCTTCGGCTTGGGGACCGCTTTGATCAACGAGAGCGCTCTTTGGCGAGGTTGACGGTGAGCTGGCGCCCATCGACATCCTTGCCGTTCAGAGCATCGATCGCCTTCTGGGCGGCGTCTGCCGAGTCCATCTCGACGAAGCCGAACCCGCGCGAGCGGCCGGTGTCACGGTCGGTGACTACCTGCGCCTTGCTCACGGTGCCGTGGGCGGCGAAGAGATTCTCGAGGTCGGCTGAGTTCGTGTTGAACGTCAGATTTCCGACATAGATGTTGGTGGCCATATGTGCTGCTCCTTCTTGGAAGCTCGAACCGTCTGATTTCTCAACGCCCCACAGGTCAACCTTGCGAGAGCCTCGTTCTTGGGGAGCGGGGATCTGGCTTGGCCCTGCGGCGTCTTCACCCGACGGAACGACAGAAGCGAAGAGAGGGCGCAGCACGCATCAGGCGTGCGCTGTACAAATCAGTCTAGTGGCCCGCTGTGGACAAACCCCGATCGGGCCTTGTCAACGATTCCAGCACTCGGGCTCGTCCTGATCGTCGGGCCAGGTTGTCGTCCCAGCGAGCACCTGGTTTCGGGCCACCCGGTACTCGGGTGTCACTTCATGCCCCGAGTGGCCGTGCCCGTTGCAGACTCGCCAGTTCGCGGCCCCGATTGCCTCGATGAAGTGCCCGCCGATCGGATCATCGTCACGCCAGAGGTTTATCCACCGCCCCTCGAATCTCCTCGACACCTCGGCAACCAATGCTTCGATCTCGGCGGCGGGAAACATCGCAGGGAAGAGGACGCCAAGCTGTGATCCGTAGGTCACAAAGGAGTCGGGGAGGTCTTCCTCATCCATCTGCGACAAGGCAACGGCAGATATGAGGGTGCCCTGAGAGTGGGCGGCCAGGAGCGCACGGGGGTGGTTCTTCAACTCGTCTTGCAGACCTTCGACGGCGATGGGCCCGTACCCGGGTGGCGCCAGGGGATGGAACCATCGCGGCCAGAACGAGCCCACATCCCAGAGAATCCCGACCTGGCGTCGACTCTTCTCGCCCTGGCGCACCCCCGAGATGATGCTCTTGAGCATGAATAAACCAGGGATCAACACAGTCACGAAGATGGCGATGTCCACCAGACTGCCCTGCTCCATCTTGAAGTCGATTCCGAGAAAAGCCGTGCTGAAGCCTGCCCGCGCCAGGAAGAAGAGAGCGATGCCTCCGGCCGGAACGAACAGCCCTCGCTTCCAACCGCCGGCCGACCAGATGCGCCACCAGGCAAGGATCACAATCACTACAGCCAGTCCGAGCGCGATGTTCCGGACTGTGCCGTCAGGCTCGGCCACCTTGAGCGCCTCTGGTGTGAACCCTGAGAACAGTGCCTTGCCGAAGTTGGTGGAGAAGAGCCCGGCGATGCTCGTGATTCCGACGTCGCTGGCACTCTTGCGACCCGACTGGAACAGCACCAGGATTCCGAATCCGATGCCGTAGGCGGCCGCTACGTAGAACACCCACGGCCCCCGGAGCACGATCCGCCTCAGCAGTGTCGTCAGTCCCTTCTCTCCACTTCGCGGATGGGGGACGGCACTCAGGATCAGTGCAGTAACCAGCATGAGTCCAATCAGGAAGAGCATGGCGATCGCGACGAATCCCGCGCCGTGGTTGGCCAATACCGCGTCCACCTCGGCCAACTGCTCGGCAATCAGGCCGACGGCGATCCCGAGCACGGCGCCGAACTGCGAGGCGATCACCAGTGCTCCCACGGTGAGCCATCCAGCCTTGAACACGCACGCCATCGCCGAGATGCCGAGTACCACGGTGATGGCGAAGGTGAGCGTGTGCAGGTCTTCGTGTGCCGATTCGGCACTGCTCGAGAACCCCACGGCAGCAATGCTGAGTACGGCGAGAAGCAGCGACGCCAGTGAGGACACGGCCGTGACCCACAGCACGGTGTTGCGCCTCGGCCAGAACGAGGTCGCGAAGGTGCAGATCACGACCAGCCCGAAGAGGGCTACTCCGAGCCACAGAAGCCAGCGGTTGTCTGCCCAAAGTGCGGCGGCCATGCCGATGACGGTGAGTCCGATCGCTAGATGCAGTCTCCGCAACCGATTGAGGATGGCGTGGGTGCCCCAGATTGCAGGGTCGGTGGCCACGGTCCCCGCCGGATCATCCCACTGATCGATGTGACGCCTTTCCTCCGCTGTCTTTCCCTCGTCTCGAGGCAACATCGCGGTGACATTCGGAGTCAAGAGGAGGCTGAACTGCTCCTCTCGTGTCAAGTCTTTGAAGTGGGACTGAGCAGAGATGCGAACCAATACGACGAACAGGAGCAAGACGATGAGGAAGAATCCGATCGCCTTCAGTTGGATCAGCCCCACGCTGACAGGGGCGAACTGCTTCTCAAACCACAGAGAAGGGATCAGCACGATGGCGATTACCGCCTGGGAGACAAACAGTGCGGTCAGCCCAAGCGCAGCAACCCGAACCAGCGCCACCGCCCACTTGCTGTTGGCCCTGCTGGTCCATCCGGCGACGTTGGCCAGCGCGAATGGGGCGAGCAGGATCCAGAACACGGTCTTCCAGTCCCCGGCGGTAAGACCACCCCAGTGGAATCCTTGGACGTCGTAACCCTCGTCCCGGTCAGGCTTCTCGAACACGTGGGTGTACTTGTTCTCCTGGGTCGGAGGATCGCGCCGAACCGGATCGGTGTAGAGCATGTCCTGGGGCGGCGTCCCTGACACTCCATGCACGCGCAGCTCGCTATGCGTCGTCAAATCTTCTCCATAGGCAGCGGGGGCAACCTACTCCAGGTGCTCTGGGGTCCGACATGGGGAATTCCACCCCTTCGGCACTACATTCAAGGCTATGGAAGAAGAACGCATCGCCTTGTTCGTCGACTTCGAGAACCTGGCGATTGGGGCCCGCGAGGCCCTAAACGGGATGGAGTTCGACTTCGAGCCCATCGCCAACGCCCTCGCTGAGCGGGGCCGGGTCGTCGCCCGACGGGCCTATGCCGACTGGTCGATGTTTGCCGACGCCCGACAGAAGATGACCCGGAGCCATGTCGAGCTGATCGAAATCCCCCAGCGGATGGGCGCCTCGCGGAAGAACGCCGCAGACATCAAGATGGCTGTGGACGCCATCGAGCTGGCCTTCGAGCGCGACTACGTCACCACTTTCGTCATCTGCACCGGAGACTCCGACTTCACGCCCCTCGTCCACAAGTTGCGTGAGCTCAACAAAAAGGTGATCGGGGTCGGGGTCAAGGCCTCGACTTCGGCGCTTCTCCCGCCGGCCTGTGACGAGTTCCTGTTCTACGAGAACCTGGAAGGTGTCGAGCCCCTGAGGGCCGAGGGAGGCCCCCGTCCCGAGCCGGAGGAGGTCTCGGACAGCGGGACTGCAGAGCTCGAATCACTGATCACCACCACCCTCGCCGGGTTGCAGCGCTCCGTGGGCGGCGAGGTGCTCGCCTCGTCCTTGAAGCGCGCACTGCTTCGTAAAGACTCGACCTTCAGCGAAGCGGACTACGGGTTCCGCGCCTTCGGTGAGCTGCTCCGCCATCTCGAGGCCGAGGGCACGATCGAACTCTCGGAAGGCCCGGGTCGGGGCGATCCGGTCGTCCAATTCCCCTCCAAGGGCACCAGCGAGCAGGCGGCCTTCGATCTCTTGGCCGACGTCGTCCAGAAGCTTGCCTCGAAGAACGGCCCCGTCGTCCTGTCGGGGCTCAAGAACCAGCTGCGGAAGGAGGACCCAACCTTCTCGGAAAAGAAGTTCGGATACGGCGGTTTCCTCCAGTTCTGCAAGGCAGCTGCGACCAAGGGAGTGATCGACCTCACCTGGGACGACGGGGTCGGCGACTACCAGGTCTCGGCAAAATGACCCGCACCGCCGAGGTGGTGGTTGTCGGGTCAGGGATCATCGGGGCCTCGATCGCCTATCAACTGGCGCGGCACGGCGTTGGCGACGTCATTGCCCTGGACAAGGGAAAAGGACCGTCCGAAGGCTCAACCGGGGCCTCCTCTTCGGTCATCAGATGCAAGTACTCCAATCCTCAGGTGGTCCGCCTCGCATTTCACGGTCAGGAGTCCTACGGGAACTGGACGGAGTTCACCGGTCTCGCCGAGCCCCGTTCCGGGCTGCAGCAGCTCGGCGTCCTCTGGATGATGGGTAAGACGACTTCGGACGTCGAAGCCGATGCCGCCATGTTGGTCTCACAGGGAGTGAGCGCACGAGCCATCGGCCCCGATGAGGTTGGCTCGATGTTCCCCGCACTCTCCCATTGTGGGGCACTCTTGGATTTCGAGGATCCCGACTCCCATGTCTGTGTGCCCGGCGATGCGTTCCTCTTCGAGACGGATGGCGGCCACGCCGATCCGGTCGGTGCCAACCAGGACTTGATCGAAGCGGCGCGGGACCGTGGCGTATCTGTCGAGTTCAACTCCCAGGTGGCAGGGGTCCTGAGGGACAACGGCAGGGTGACCGGAGTTCGGCTGGCGGATGGCTCGGAGATCTCGGCGGGCTTGGTGATCAACGCCTCCGGCCCCTGGTGCAACCAACTCAACGAGATGGCTGGCACCCATCTTCGGTGGACACTCTCCCCGATCCGAGCCCAAATCGTCTACACGACATGGCCGGCAGATCTCGGGCCGCTTCCAGTTGCGGGTGACAATTCGACCGGCATCTACTTTCGACCCCAGTCCGGCGGCCAGCAAGTGTTGATCGGCTCATTCCTGCCCGAAGATGAAGAGGAGGTCATCGACGATCCCGACGACTTCAAGAAGGTCCCGGATGCCGACTTCATCGAGATGAAGCTGGCCGCTTTCCAGCATCGGGTCCCTTCCCTGGCCGTGCGGGGCCAGGTCTCGGGGGTGGCCGGGCTCTACACCATGAACCGTGAGGATGTGCACCCGGTGGTGGGCCCGAGCGGCGTCGACGGGTTCTGGGTGGCCAACGGGTTCTCGGGTCACGGTTTCAAGCTCGCCCCGGCGGTTGGTTCCATGGTGGCCCAGGCGTTCACGGGAGAGACGATGGAGTTCGACACCGACGTGCCGATGGAGTTCTTCAGCGTTGATCGCGAGCCGATCGACGTCGCGGTCAAGAACGTCCTGGCCTGATGAGGTACCTCAACGCCTCTGACACCAGGGCCGCGCTGCCAATGATCGACGCCATCGAGGCCATGGAATGGGCCTTCTCCGGGGTGTCGGAGACTCCGTTGCGCACCCTCGTCGGCAATTCGCTGGTAATGCCGGGCCGGCTCGACGACATTCTGGCGGTCAAGGTTGTCTCCGTGGTCCCAGGCAATCCGGCCGGTCTGGTTGCCGTCTTCGACGCCGATGGGAGCCCGATCGGCCTGGTGGACGGTCTTACTCTGACTGCGATTCGAACCGGCGCGGTTTGTGGTCTGGCCACTGGTCTGTTGGCCAGTCCCGATGCCAGGACGCTCGTGATGCTGGGCGCCGGCGCCATGGCCTTAGACCAGATCGAGGCTGTGCGTGCCGTTCGACCCATCGAACGGGTTTTGATTTGGTCGAGAACAGCGGACAATGCGCGGACCCTTGCAGCACTGGTTGGCGGTGAGGCTGTGGCCTACGCCGACAACGCAGTGGCCGAAGCGGACATCATCTCCTGCGCTACACCCGCCACCTCGGCACTCTTCGACCCTTCATTGGTCCGCCCCTCCACACATGTGAATGCGGTCGGGGCATTCACGCCACGGATGGCTGAGCTGCCTCCAGAGCTGCTGAACCGGGCGTATGTGGTCGTAGACGATCTGGAAGCTGCTGCATCCGAGGCCGGGGACCTGATCCAAGCTCACCGTCAGCCTGACACCACGCTCGGTGAGTTGTTGGCGGGTGGCAGCCCCGAGGTGAGCTCTGATGTCACCGTGTTCAAAAGTGTTGGCGTGGCGGCTCAGGATGTGGCGGCCGCTTACCGAGCACTGATGAACGCCGCGCAAATGGGTCTGGGGCAACGGCTCGACTGATCAGGGTTGTCCCCCTGCGAAGCGGGGGGACCGCACGGCCGAAGGCCGGGCGAGGGGGGCTACGCGCTTCTTGCTCCTCTTATCTCCAACGACTCCAACAGATGCTGAGACACGTGGGCGATCTCGTGGATCGCTTCCTCGAAAGCCTCGACATTGTGCGCCGCCGGTTTGGAGAATCCCGAGATCTTGCGCACGAATTGACGGGCCGCGGCCTCGATTTCCTCAGGAGGGGCGGCCACCGAGCCCTCTCTCAGAATCTTGATCGATCTACACATGAAGCCAAACCTACTGCGGCCGATGTCGTAGCCGTTTCAGTTCCTCCGACCCCAGCGCCAACGCCAGAGTCAGGGCCACCGTCACCTCGGCGGTGATGTCGCCGCTTCCGACCAGGGAGCCGAAGAAGGCCAATAGCCCGATCAGGGTGCGGGCTGCGTGCAGCCGATCGGCTCGAAGCGGCGTCTTCTTTCTCGAGTCGACAAGTGAGACAGGGTCGATCGGGTCCCGAAGGACCGCAATCAGGGCGAGGATTCCCAAGGCCAAGGTGAGTGGTGGTCGGATCGGGGGCAGCGCCTGGGGAAAGGCATCGGAGAGCGTGGCCACCAGTGACGCGCCGACCGCCGCTCCGATCGCGGCGACCGTCGCCTGGCTCTTGTGAAAGTCCGCCATCCGATTGTCCAGATAGATAGCTATCGCCAGCCCGAAACCGAAGACCCACCCAAGGGCGGTGAAGGAGACCACGCTGGCAACCACCACCATTGCCGTGAGGTCGCCCGGCAGTGGTCGGCGCCCGGTGGTTTCGACCACGAGGCGGGCGGCAAGTAGGGCCGCAGCCGTGACCAGGATGCTGATGTCGAACCCGACGAGGGCGAGGGTGCCGGCACCGACCGCCGCGATCAACGCGGTGGATTGGTGATCGGGGTCGAGCTCCCGGCCCAGAGCCCACGAGGTGAAGGTCGCCCCGCCAGCCAGAATCGGGAGCCAAAGCGTCCGGTCCGCAGTCAATGCGATGACCCCGCCCACAGCAGCGGCCAGCAAGGTGAGCCCGCTGATCGCGATATTGGTTGGCGATCTGGGGTCGAGTGCCCTGGTCAGGTGGGAGCGGAAGGCCACGTCGACCATTTTGGACCGGCGGTCAGGATTTCGTGGTTGAACCGATACCCTGCCATCCGTGAGTGGGCCACTAGAGAGTCTTCGCAAAGTGCCGGCGGTCGGTGTCCTTGCCGAGCGCCAGATGGGAGGATTCCTCGCAATTTCGGCCTTGGTCGGGGTGGGAGCAGGCCTTGGCGCCGCAGCTCTCGTGACACTGGTGCGGTGGATCCAGCAGTCCCTCCTGCCGCTTGCCATAGACGATGGAAAGGCCTGGATCTTCCTCACCGTTCCCACAGGCTTCTTCATTGCGTGGCTGATCGCCAAGCGATTCGCGCCTGAGGTGAGTGGGGATGGTGTGCCCCAGGCCGTTGCCGCACTGGAGGTCAAGGGTGGTCAGATGCGGGCCCGAGTCATCCCGTTCAAGATCCTGGCCACGGCTGCCACGGTGGGAATGGGTGGATCAGCCGGTCGGGAGGGGCCAATCGTGCAGATCGGGGCCGCCATCGGCTCGGTGATTTCGAAACGTTTCAACCTCGGGGAGGATCAGGTTCGTTCGCTTGTGGCAGCGGGGGCAGGAGCCGGAATCGGTGCGACGTTCAACGCCCCAATCGCGGGAATGCTGTTTGCCCTCGAAGTGATCCTTTCTTCGTTTGCTGCTCGTCACATGTCGGCGATTGTCATCGCCTCAGTCACTGCCGCCATCACCACCCAAACCCTGGTGGGCTCAGAGTTGGCGATTTCCGCCGAGCCCTATCGGCTGGGTAGCCCTTTGGAACTGCTCCTCTACGCCGGGCTGGCGATCCTGGTGGTGGCGGTGGGAATCGTCTTCCTCCGACTCGTCGGAGGGCTGGAGCGCTTCACCAGGGCTCGTGAGCGATCTCTTGGCCTGCTGCGCCCGATCATCAGCGGGCTTCTCGTGGCTGGCCTGATTTTCATTGAGCCTCGGGTGTTCGGCACCGGCCAGGCGGTGACCAATCAGATGCTTCGAGGCGAGGTTTCCGACGTGTGGTGGGTGCTGATCGCTCTAGCGCTGTTGAAGGCCGTGGCTAACGCGCTGACTTTGAACTCCGGGGCGTCGGGTGGGGCCTTCATGCCCTCGTTGTTCATGGGATCTGCTCTTGGCACCGGGTTTGCTCTCCTCCTGGCCCCGGTCTGGGGATTCTCAGAACTGCAGGCCGGAGCCTTCGCGGTAGTTGGGATGGCGGCCATGTTTGCGGTGGTGGGACGGGCCCCGCTCACCGCGATCCTTCTTGTTTTCGAGGTGACCGGGGCTCGGGACTATCAGTTGATCCTTCCTTTGATGTTGACGGCGACGTTGGCCACCTTCCTCGCCGAGCGATTTCACCCTGAGTCCGTGTACTCGATGGCTTTGAAGACGATGGGAATCAGCATCCGTCGAACTGGAGAGGTCGACGTCCTCGACACGATCGATGTTGGTGCCGTCATCGACGCGTCCTGCGGTGGTCGCGGCGCCTAGCGACAGACTCAGCGATCTGGAGGAAAGACTGCATAGTGCGCAATCCAATGGAGCCCCGGTCGTGGACAACGGTCGGCTAGTTGGAATCATCACCATCTCTGATGTTGCCCGGGCAGGTGCCGACCCCAATGTCGACGTCGGCGACGCGATGACACCACGACCCGCCACGGTTACAGCCTCGACTCGGGTTTCGAGAGCGCTAGAGCGGATGGCAGCCCTCGGTGTCGGAAGGCTCCCGGTCGTGGCTGAGGACGATCCCGCCCAGTTGGTCGGGATTTTCAGGAGAGAAGATGCCGTCCGGGCCTATCACGATGCCTTGACCGCAGCTACCGACGTGGAACTACATCGGGCACGACTCGCCCAACGCACTGGTGCGGGCGCCGGGTACTACGACTTCAGAGTGCCCCCAGGCTCGATCGCCGACGGTCGCGCAATCCGTGAGATTTCTTGGCCGGAGGGATCGACGTTGGTTTCTATAAGGCGGGAAAGAGACGTGATGGTTCCCACCGGAGACACCGTCATGCTTCGTGGAGATCTCGTCACTGCTTTCGGGACCTATGCGTCCAAGGATCGGATGATCGAGCGCCTCAACGAGGGCGCCGATGAGGCCACCGCCGAGATTTCCCTGGCTGAGATCGAGGCCGAAGGCGAGTCAGATCAATCCGGCTAGGGCCCTGCGAAACACGTCAACGATCTGCTCGCCATTCTGCCGATTGCGGTCCCTTTCCGGGTTGTAGCAACCCAGCGATATCCCGGTCAGAGCCGGCGAGGCGAAGATCGCCGCTAGGAGCTCGGTCAGCTCCGACCACTCGAGCCCTCCGGGAACCGGAGCGTCATTGGCGAAGAAGAGGTGTGGGTCCACGATGTCGAGGTCGAGGTGGGCCCAGGTGTTCCCGGCTCCACGTGAAAGGGCCTCCGCCACCTGGCGCCCCATTCGATCTGGTCCGCCAGCACGAACCTCGTCGGTGCTGAGACAGGAGATTGGCGGATCGAGATCCTCGGGCATCAACATCCCGTCCCGTTGAGACTGCTCCCGGTCCCGATAGCCGATGATCCACACATCACTACTCGTGATGCTTGGGCCGCCGGCGGCTTCGACCCAAGCAAACGGCCCGAGCCCGAGGGCGACAGTCACCGGCATGTCAGCGGCCTCACCCAGCGGCGATGTCGTTTGGTCATAGAGATCGAGGTGCCCATCCAGGTGGGCGAGGCTCGCCGTTCCACGGGCGTCCCGAACCCCGGCCAGTGCCCCGGGCACCATCGAACAGCATCCTCCGACCAGAAACGGGCGTTCCCCTCTTGAGAGCGTCTCGGCCACGGCTCTTCGCACGTCGATGGTGGTGGAACATACGTCATCGAGGGCAACCACACCGGTGGCCGGATCTCGCCCCTCGGCCCGGATGCGGACTTCCAGATCACCCTGGTCGCGGCCACCAATCGCCTCGTCGAGGCCCAGGGCGCGGAAGGCTGCCGGCGCAAGCTCGGTGCCACCTGGACTGCCTGCAGAGTCGACCGGGACTCCGATCATCGTGAATCCAGGCTTCATGAGACAACGCTAACGGTCACCGATGGGATCGCCGCGTGGCCAGTCACAACGTAGGATTGTGCGATGGCCGACAGAGAGGTGTAGCTCAGATGGAGGGGGTAGGGGCTGCGTTCATCGCCCTTGTGGTCCTGATGGTCGTGGTCGTCTTCCTGCGCAGGCAGCGCAAGAGGGCCGCGGCAGTAGATCTCGAAGACACTTCGTGGCTGAGACCGCGCTCCGGACCAGCCCGATCCGCTCACCAAGCGCTTGGCGGTGGCCGACTTCCATGTCTCAGGCACTCAGGCTCGCGTCATCTTTGATGTCCCATTGCCGGAGGAAAGCGACCCCGTGCTCAACGAGTTACTCGTTGATGAAGCAGTCGAAGTGGTTCGTGAGAAACGTCACACACTCCCTATCACTGAGGTGACCGAGATCGTCGTCTTTGCCGGACGCGGGACTTCACAGGAGATAGGGAGGACAAAGCTCCCGGCTCCCGGTCAGCTGCCGATTGAGATTCAGCCCGACATGCTCAACCTGACCCACATCGCCAGGGATCCCTTCGCCGGTCAGTTCGAAGACGACCCCTTGACCACCCAAGTCGAGACCAGGTCAGAGGTGCCGGCGGATGACCTGGGGCCCATCGGCAAGGAATTGCGGATCCCCCGTGGCCTGGAACGCGGTCTGCGCACACGTGGTGTCGACCCGAACACCGCTTCGGGCCCGGAGTTGATCCTGGCCCTGCTCGAGATGTTCGGATACGAGGTGAACCCTCAGGTCGATGGGACCTTCATCGCCATCAAGGAAAATCTGAAGACCTTCATCCGGGTCGAGACCCACGGTTCCGGAACTCATCCTGAGCTCGACGAGCAGGTGGTGCAGAAGTTCATTGTCGAGTTCGGCACCTCCGGCGCCAGCCGGGGGCTCTTGATCAGCGACAAACTCGGCCCCTTCATGATCCATGACGTCGAAGCGACCAATCCTCGGATCAGATTTGTGACCCGGCAGCGAATTCAGCGATTCATCGATTCCATGGCCCTCGGCTAACCATCGCGGGGCATAGCGGGGGCGGGGGCTAAGCTCTCCGAGTAAGGAGGTCTCACTTGCTTAGTGGTCTCAGAGGGCAAGAGCTGTTGATAATTCTGCTCATCGTGCTCCTCATCTTCGGCGCACGGAAGTTGCCCGAACTCGCCCGCTCACTCGGTGCTTCTGCCAAGGAGTTCCGCAAGGGCATCGAGGAAGGGAAAGAGACGGAATCGGACACGCCTCCCGCGGACTCGCCACCTCCTTCGGATTCCTAGGAACCAGACGCCCCCCTCGGGCGTTGATGGAGTAGGTCTCCATGACGGAGTCCGTCCCACTCACCTGGGAAGAGGTCGCGCGTGTCTATGGCCGGAAGATCTACAACTTCGCCTATCGGCTCACCGGTAATCCCGACGACGCCGCCGATCTCGTCCAAGAAGTTCTGCTCCGCGTCCGCCGTGGCCTCGCCTCCTACCAACCGGGGAGCTTCGAAGGTTGGTTATGGCGGATCACGAGGAACGCGTTTCTCGACGATGTGCGCAAGCGCAATCGCCGACCTGTCGCACCGATCCCCGACGAAATCGACCGATGGGGGCTGGCTTCCACTCCGGGCTCCGACGTTGAGTACTCGCGGATCAGCCTCGGCGACGACATCCAGAAGGCTTTGCTCGAGCTTCCGATCGAGTTCAGGGAAGCGGTCGTACTTTGTGACGTCATCGGCCTTTCCTATGAGGAGATCGCCGTCGCCGTCTCGGTTCCAATCGGCACTGTCCGGAGCCGGATCCATCGGGGCCGCAAGATCCTCAAGGAGCTGCTGACTTGAGCCATCCGACCGAGATGATCAGTGCCTATCTCGACGGTGAGCTCAGTCGCGATGAGGTCTCCCAGCTGCTGGGTCACATGGGATCGTGCGGGAAATGTGTTGCCGACATGGAGGGCCTGCAGAAGGTCAGGACTTCGGTTCGCTCTCTGCCCCTGATCGAGCTCCCGCCGGGCCTGCTCGGCGATGCCGAGCCGGTCGTGGTCCCCCTCCGGAGAAATCGGGGCTTCTGGGTGGGCGCTGCCGCTGCTGGGGTTGCCGTAGTGATCGCGGTGGCCACCATGCTCACACCTCAGCCGACCCAGCTCTCAGTGAACGACCTGAACAGCCGGTTCGGAGCCAGAGTCTCGTTGGATCCCGCTTTCGGCCCGGCCAAGGTCGTTGTCCCGGACGTTCGAGAACTGACCGAATGAGACGTGTGCTTGCCCTGGCCGCGGTGATCACTCTGCTTCCCGCGACCACCGCTGCCGCCGCTGATCTCGAACAGTTGTTGGATCGGAGCCGGGAGGCGTCCTACTCCGCCGAGCAGGTGATCAGCTGCACCACACCCGATGGGGCTCGGGACGCGGTTGTCTCGCTGGAGCAGGTAGGCGGGGAGCTGCAGGTTTCGGGGGATGTCGAGGTCTCATCGGGGTCCGGGGGGTGGGCGCTTGTCAGGGGAGGCTCGGTGGTCAACAGCGCCTCTGTGGAGACTGGGACCAATGACACCGATCCGACGTACCGGGTCGATGACGGAGCGGCGCACCCATTCCTCGACCGCGAGGCTGCCATGTACCGGCTCTACGTTGGTGATGTCCTCCGCGGCGAGCTCATAGTCGACGAGGCGACCGGAGCCCTGCTCAGCGTCGTCACCTACAACGCAGACGGTAAGGCCTATTGCGAGCGTCGATTCATCGAGTTCGACCCCACCACTCCCGATGTGGCGACCCCCGCTGTCGCCGCCGACGACGCCGCCTTGGAGCCCAGTCAGGACACCGGTGCCTTCCCGGAGACCCTGGGCACCTTTCAGCGTCTGGACATCTATGAGGACGGCGATGGTCTGATCTTTGCCTACTACTCGGACGGCTTCTTCTCGTTTGCCGTGTTCCAGACCCCATCCGTGGTCCAACTGACCGACCCTGGGGCGTTGACATTGGATGGCAGCGCTTATGCCAGGTCATTTGCTCCGGGACAGGTGACCTACAGCTGGGAGACGAGAAACGGAGGGATGGCCCTGATCGGCGATCTGCCCCCGGACATGCATCCTGAGGTCCTCGATGGCCTTGCACAGCCTTTCTCGCCGGGCATTTTGGGACGGCTCTGGCGCAACCTGTTCGGCTGATCAGACCTCGTCCGCGGCTCGGTGCTCCACGATCCAGGCTTCCGCATCGTGGAGAGCTGCGAGGGTGGACTCCCCTAGGTTCGGCGTTGCCTCGTACAACTGGATCGGGCCCTGGGCAGAGAGATGTCCCGCCCGCATGAAATGACTCATCACACGGGGCTCGATGCCACTCAGGTAGAGACGTCCGTCAGCCTCGTCGAGTCGCGTCGCGTAATCGGTGATGACTTTGAACGCGGTCGCGCCAAGTTCGATTCTCCCCCGCATCCTGAGGATGACGACTGGCTCGGTGGTGCCCCCGATCTCAGGGAGGTGGGCCTGAAGAGTCCGGGCACCGGCATAGAAGAGACTCCCGTAGGCGTTGAGGATGGTCACTTGATGGCTGACGAGCGAACGAGGAGCAGGCTGTTCGATAAAGCCCCCCTCCGGCCCTGGCACCCACTCCACTACTCGCAGGTCCATTGCTTCCTGGTTCAGTTGGAGCATCAGCGAGAGCACCACCCCGATGGCGACCGCGCTCGGAATCGGGAGGAACAGGGTGGCGACGAATGTGGAGATCATGGCGATCTGGGAGTTTGGACCGGTGCGCAGGATGCTCTCGATCTGGCCAATGCGAAGCGATCCGATTGCAGCGACGATCAGGATCGCGGCGAGCGTTGGCATCGCCACTACTCCAACCACTCCAGAGAAGACGAGCAGAATCACCAGCATCCAGATCCCGGAGAAGATCGAGGCCCAGCGATCCGTCGCTCCTGCACTGACATTGAGGGCTGTCTGACCCACTGAACCGCCGACAGCCAGACCGCGAAAGAGCCCCGAGGCGAGGTTGCCGACCCCTTGCGCGATGAAATCGCGATCCGGGCTCGAAGCTGAGCCATCACGATTGGGCGCCGACTCGGCCACGCCGGCACCCTGGACCAGGACTATGGCGGCGATGGCCAGTGCGGCGACGACCAGCGACGGCGTCAACAACCCGAGGTTCGGGAGGGCAGGGATTGGGAGGCCGCCGGGGATGTCGCCAACGTCTTCCACCCTGGCGACGCTGTCGACACCAAGCACCACGATTGTCGGCGCAACGAGGGCGATGATGGAGGCATAGGCTCGTAGTGGAGTGCGGCCCAGAAGCACGATCAGGGCGACCGCAGCGAGACCGGTGAGCAGGGAAACCACGTCGATCGACGAAGGATGGAGTAGGACGTCGAGCGCCCTGGCCAGGGAGTTCGCGCCTTCAGCTTCGGCGCCAGTGAAGTCGGGAATCTGGCCAAAGATGATGTTGGCCGCTACCCCGGTCAGGAAACCGATCATCACCGAATGAGAGACGAAGCGGGTGTAGCGACCCAATTTCAGGGTCCCGGCCAGGATCATGAAGCCCCCCGCCAGGAGAACCATGAGAAACAGCGACGAAGCCTGATCCGCAGGTTCGATCGACTGCAGCGACGACCCCGCAGCGAGCGCCGCCGCGGTCGTGGTCGAGATGACCATCAGGCGGGTGCTCGCCGTCAGCCCGCCGCCGATCGGCCCGGCGAAGCTTGCGTACAGGCCGTAGACCGGGTTGACACCGACGAGCACCGCCGAAGCCATCCCATCGGGAACACTGCCGATCGCCCCCGGCAGCCCGGCGATGGCGTCCTGCCCCAGAGTCCCTCGCCGCGGGCGGACCGAAGCCCACCATTGAGATATGAGCCTCATGTCGCTGGCCCGACTTGAGCCTCTGGTTCCTTGTCCCCTCGTGGCATTCGTCTCGCCTTCAGCAGCAGGATCAGACTCAACACCAGGATCCAGACCGGAAAGACCAAGACCAGGAGTCTGCTCAGCGTCGCGCTGAGCAGCAGGAAGAGCCCAACCAGATAGCCGGTCCAGATGAACCAGCCAGGCAGGCTTCGGTTGCGTCGGGCGATGGTCGATGTGGTGAAGACGAACATTGCTGCCATCCGCATGGCGAACACCAGCACGAGGGCGGAGCCGAATTGTGGGAACTGACGTGCGGCACCCGGGTCCACCGGGTAATTGGCGAACTCGATGCTGACTGCGAGGACGGTTGATGCCGCCGCGCCCACCAGGAACAGACCGATGAAGATGATTGCGCTTACCAACTGCACGTTTGAGAAAAGGGCATCCTCGGCTCCGGTTGTGCTGCGGGCGAGCCACATCCGCAGGGCCACTGCGAACCAAAGAAATGCGATGGCGGCGAACGGCATCAAGTAGAGGCCGACCAGGACAACGAGGCGCCTTTTGTCGGACTCGTAGAACTCAACGAACTGCGCATCCGGGGACCTAGGCCCGGGGACGCGCGTCAGCAACCAGAACGAGGTCAGTAGAAGGACAGCCTGGATCACTCCCAGCCGCGCGGTGAGGATGGCGGCACGTCTGGTATTGGTCGACCCGCTGTCCGGACTCTTCAGTGTCGCTTCGCCGTCGGTCGTCATGTCACGTGCGGGCGAAGTTAGCCCGATGGCTCAGGTGGTTGAGCACCAGGGCCGCCGACCGTCGGGTCTAGCTTTCGGGTATGGCGACCCATCCGGACGAGGACAAGACGGAACCAGCCGCGGAGCCGTCGGAAACCACACCGGGTCGGATCGCTCGTGCCAGAGCAAGGGCCGAAGAAGCCAAAAGGGTCGGGGCGGAAATGCTGGCGCGGGAGGAGACCAACCGGCTATCCGTGCGAGTGGCGGTGGCGACCTTCAACCGCGATCGGCGCTTCGCCGGCGGGTTACTGGCAGGAGGGCTTGCCTTTCGACTCTTCCTCTGGCTGCTGCCGTTTTCTCTGACCGTTGTGGCGCTCCTGGGAAGCTTGTCCACCAAGTTGGAGCAGCCGCCTTCGGATCTCGCCGAGCGCGCCGGCCTGTCTGCAGCCCTTGCCGGCACAGTGGCGAAGGCAGTCCACGCTTCAGGTGAAGGTCGCTGGTACCTGTTGGTGGTAGGCGTCTTCTTCACGCTGTGGGCAGGGATGGGGGTGGTGAAGGCGGTTCGGCTGATCTCGGGACTGGCGTGGGACGTCCCACCCAAGATGAACCTCAACCCGGTGGCTTCCTCGGCAATGGTGTCGGTAGTGGTCACAGCCGTGTTCGGCGGCCACCTGGTGGCCGCCTTGATCCAAAGAGGCCCCTTCGCCAGCGACTTTCTGGCGCTGGTCGGGGAGGGTGCATTCCTGGTGGTCGTCGCGACATGGGTCTTCTGGAAGCTTCCTCATGCCAATGAGGCGAACTGGCAGGCAATGGTGCCCGGAGGTGTTCTTGTGACACTTGGCGTTCTCGTCACTCGCCTTGTCACTTCGGTTTATTACGCCGGCCGCCTCGAGCGGGTCGATGATCTCTACGGCGCGCTCGGCGTGGCTTCGGTATTCCTGGCGTGGCTCTTCATCATCGCCCGCCTCTGGGTAGCCGGGTCCAGCCTCAACGCATCGACCTACTTCGCCTCCACGATCGAAGTCCTCGAACGAGACATCTGATCGGTGAGGCTTTCTCCCGGGGGTTGGTTGGGCGTCCCCGCCGATCAGACCGCCCCGAGCGCCTGCGGATAGAGGCCATAGGGGCGTGCTTCGTCGAGTGTCTCCGAGACGATCACCTCCTGGATCACGCCGTCGCCGTCCAGGATGTAGGTAGCACGTTTGGAATAGCCCCACCGTTCGTCGAAAGCGTCGTAGGCCCGGGCCACTGCACCGTGCGGCCAGTAGTCGGCAAGGATGGGGAATCGGTAGCCATTGGCATTCGCCCAGGCCGTGTTGGTGGACACCGCATGACAGGTGATGACGACCACCTGGGTGTCACTCTTTTCATAGACATCCCACGTGTCCCGGATGTTGCACATCTCGGCATCACACACGGAGGTGAACGGATAGGGGACAAACACGACCATCGATCGCTTGCCGCGCAGGTCTGACAGCGAGATTCGATGCCGGTCTTGACTGACCAGTGTGAACTCGGGCGCCGGGGTTCCCACAGCTAGCGACATGTCCTGATCCTTTCGACTGCGGCGGAATCGATCAACGGCATCAGGCGATCAGGACCATCCATCGAGAAGCACCCGGGCCGCCCACGAGGTCGGGTCGTGCAACTCGCCTGCGCTGGGCATCCGGGTGGGGTCCGACCACAAGGTCTCGAGAGCGTCCTCGCCGTAGCGGCGCTCCACCTCTTGGTTGAACTCGTCACCGAGACGGGTCAGCTCCGCAGGGACCGGGCCCACGCCAATCAACTCCTGGCCGACGGCCTCGGACCTCAGGAGGTCGCGTTCCGCCGAAATCCGATCGAAGCTGGGCGTGAGCTCGCCAAGGGATCGCCGGGCCAGGAGCCGGGCGCAGCCGGTCATGACGCCGAGAAAAGCCTCCAGCTCTCGTTTCGGCCCCTCTGCCTCCTCACCACCGAGAAGCCTTTCGATCCCGCCCGCTCTTGCGATTGCTTCCTCAACGGCTTCGGGGTCGGTTCCGCCTGCCATCAGCCCACTGAGCTGGGAGGGGTCGATGCGGACTGCCTCGGCGTAGTTGGTGAGGAGGTGGTCGAGGTGGTCCTGAATCCATGCCAATTGGGACACAGCCCGAAACGCAACTTCATTGGTGACGACCCAGAGCCGGACCTCTCGCCGGTCCAGGCCCGTCGACCTCGAGAGCTCTTCGATGTTGGGGACGATCACCGTGAGATGACCGGGTCTGTCTTGAGGAAGACCCGCGTCGAATGAGGCAACGATCCATGACGAAAGAGAGCCGACAAGGGAGCCGACTTGTAGCCCCACAATCGCCGGCGCCAGCTGGGCCATGAGTGGCGCCACGGGTCCTTCGGACACGACCGAGGAGGCAAACGGCTCGACGAGCGGCCCATAGGTCTCGAGGTTCTTATCGACCCAACCCCGAGGGTCGGTGGGGGACACGTCCATTGCCGGGATGATCCGAAATGGCGCCACTTGTTCGACCCTGTATTCGGCGAGGCGTGCGAGCTCGCGGTATTCCTCGGCTGCCCACGGCTCGATCGGCTGTTGCTCTCCCGACAGATGACGGGCGACCTCGGCGGCCAGCTTCCAGTTGACAGGCCCCGGCTGGTCGAACAAGTCGAAGAGCTGAGAGAAGAGGTCGTCGCTCACGGCTCGTATCTTCCCAGAGTGACAGTCAGGTCCAAGTCGCCATCCGACCTGGTTATGCCGACGACGGTCTCCTCTCCGGCTCGATGTCTTCTCAACTCGGTGAGGAGACGCTCGAGGGTCTCGATCGGTGTTCCGTCGAGCGACACGATGACATCGTTCACCTGACCCCCGCCCTCTTGGTATGCGCCATCGGCGGTCACGTCGTCGACGAGGACGCCGACCGGATATTCGGCCCCGGAGTCCTCTGCGAAGTAGGTCGCCCCCGTGATTCCCAGCAGGGCGTGGTTGACGGTGCCCGAGGCGATCAAATCATCAGCCACTCCGGTCGCCATGTCGATCGGAATCGCAAACCCGAAGCCCTCTGCCGCGACATCCGAAACCGCGATTGCGGTGGTTATCCCAATGACCCTGGCGTTCTCGTCTACCAAGGCCCCGCCGGACGATCCATGAGTTATGGGAGCGTCGGTCTGCACCAGCCCGTAGAGAACAGTGCCGGGCTCGACTTCCAGCCATCGATCGAGGGCGCTGATGATGCCGGAGGTCACCGATGGCCCACCGACGAGCGCCAGTGGGTTCCCGATGGCCACTGCCATATCCCCGATGGTCAGAGCGGCAGGGTCCCCGATATCCATGGGAGTGAGATCGGTGCGAGTGACCCGGAGCACCGCAACGTCGGTCAGAGGATCGGTCCCGATGATCTGAGCCGGATATCTGGCCCCATCTGCAAAAACCACCGTCACCTCCTCGGCACCCTCCACGACGTGGTCGTTGGTAATCAGGTAGCCGTCGGTCCCATAGACCACACCACTACCTCCACTGTCGCCGAGCAGGCCCTTGACCTCCACCGCAACGATCGAAGGAATGGCGTGTTGAGCGATGTCAGTGGCTGAAGCTCGGACTGCCAGCGGGGGAGGGGTGCTGGTAGGCGGCGGAGCCGTGACTGACGGTGGCGGCGGATTGGTCGTCGTGGTCGGTTCTTCGAAGACTCCGGTCGACCCCAGGATGGCGAACGTGACGCCGGTTCCCAGCAGGGCGCCGCCCAGGATGCCGAGGACCAATGTCCACGGGTCGAGACGACGTCGGCGTGGCTCAGGTGGGGCGGCAGGCTCCTCGATCGGGATGGTCGGCTCGGGCCCTTCGGGTCCCTGGATCGTCATAGGCTGAGGATTGTATGGAGCAGCCCGGACAACAGATCAGGGTGTCAGTAGGCGAGGGCCAAATCGATGCGGCTGCCCTTGTGGCCGAGGTCGGTCGTCCCGACTCGGGAGCGACAGTGCTCTTCCTGGGCACCGTGCGGGATCACTCCGATCTTGTCGAGAACGTGACCCATCTCGAGTATGAGGTTTACGCCGGAGTCGTTGAGACTTCGATCAGGGAGATCGTGGACGAGGCGATCGGGAAGTGGCCCGTGCTCTCGGTGGCGGTCGAGCATCGATCGGGAATAGTCGGGTTGCGTGAGGCCTCCGTGGCAGTTGTCGTCGCCACCGGGCACCGCGCCGACGCTTTCGAGGCAGCACGTTTCATCATCGACGAGCTCAAGACACGTGCCCCGATCTGGAAGAAAGAGCACTGGCCCGGCGGCGCCGAGTGGAGTCAGGGCTCCTAAAGGTCAGGGCCTTGGATACTCCCCGACCAGGCGCCAAGCGCCGGGGAGAAGGAGGCCGGCGGCGGCCGCCTTGATCAGGTCACCGATCACGAACGGGACCACACCCGCCACGATCGCCTCGGTCACAGTCATGTCGAAGATGATCATCAGGCCGATCACGCCGAAGAAGTAGATGATGAACGACCCGAGAATGAACGCGGTGAACATGGTGGGGAAGGTCCGGTCCTGGCGACGTTCTGCCATGAAGCCGACAACCCCGGCCGCCACGATGAAGCCAATCAGATAACCGCTGGTGCCCCCAGCCTGGGCGGCGTCCCAGCCGCCGGTGCCGCCGGCGTAGACCGGAAGCCCGAACGCCCCCGCCACCACGTAAACCAGCTGGCCGGCCGCCCCCAGAGTCATCCCCAGGGCGGCGCCGGTGAGGAGGACGGCGAAAGTCTGACCTGTGATCGGCACCGGGGTGAACGGCAGATGGATCTCCCACTGCGCCGCCAGCGCCGTGAGAGCGGCCGCCCCGATGACCAAAACGACCGACGTGACTCTGGTTCTTGGCAACACCCGCTGCGAGATCACAGCTGCTGTGGTCATCGATTTATCTCCTGGAAACCATCGGCGTGCAACATTACGTCCAAGACTCCTACTCCGACGTGACAGTTACGATTTCAACCATGGAAGAAGAGAGCAAAGGCAGCTCTTCCTGGCCCCTCTACCTGATAGGGGCCATCTTTTTGATGGGCGCCCTGGCCCTGGCGGCCTGGAACATCGAGCTGCCCTATCTCGCCTTCTCTTCGGGCCCGGTGTCGGATGCCGCTGACGCCATCACCGCTGAGGATGTAGACACTTTTCCGCCTAACGGAGAGTTGTTGATGCTGACCGTCGTCAGCCAGGACGTAAATCTCTTTGAGGCTCTCATTGCCGGGCTCGACCCAACGATCGATCTGGTCCCGAAGGAGGCGTATCAGCCGCCCGATGAGACCGACGAGGAGTACCGCCAACGAGTTCTAACGCAAATGTCCGACTCCGAACAAAGGGCAATCACCGTTGCCCTCGGCTACCTGGGCTACGACATGGTCCCCATCGACGTTCGGATCACCGACTTCGTCGACGATGCCCCCTCGTCCGACGTGCTCGAGATCGGCGACTCGGTCAATTCGTTCGACGGTGTCGACATCGTTAGCGGCACCGATCTCACCGACGCCGTCGAAGGTCATCATCCCGGGGATCTGGTGGAAGTCGGTATCACCAGGGAGGGGACGGATGAGACAGTCGAGGTCGAGTTGGCTGAGCGCCCTGACGACCCTGGCCAAGCGATGATCGGGATCACAGTTAGCGAGCTCACCGAACCTCCGTTCCCGGTTGCAATCGACGCCGGCGCAGTCGGGGGGCCTTCTGCAGGGATGATGCACACACTGGCCATCGTCGACACATTGACTCCAGGTGAGTTGACTCAGGGGCACGTGATCGCCGGTACCGGAACCATCGCCTATGACGGCACGGTGGGCAATATCGGAGGCATCCGACAGAAGATCGTGGGAGCCGAGGCTGCAGGCGCCGAGTACGTCCTGGTGCCCGAGGGAAATTATCAGGAGGCCCTCACGGCCGAGCGCAAGGCGATCAAGATTGTCCCCGTCCGCAACCTCCAGGACGCTCTCGATTTCCTCGAAACTCTCGGTGCTGTCTAGCGAAAGCACGACGAAACACCAGGGGGTCGGTATCTTTCGAGTCTGATGGAGCCTGACCTCGCCCCCGAGGACATCCGCCGCGCTCAGTTTCGGACGGTGCTGAGGGGTCTCGACGCCGCCGAAGTCGCTCAGTATCTCGACCGATTGGCCGGGGATATCGAGACGCTCGTGGCCCAACGCGATCGTCTTGCATCCCGTCTCGGGGAGTACGCGGATCGGGATCTCAAGACGGAATTCGACGATGTGGGCCGCGAGGTGGCCTCTGTTCTCCAGTCGGCCCGTGAGGCTGCTGAGTCGATGCGCGAGCGGGCCAGCCTTGATGCGGCGCGCTGGCGCGCCGAGTCAATCAGTGAGGCGGAGACCCTCCTCAAGGAGGCGAGAAACGACGCCGAGGCTCTCCGCGGGGATGCCTGGGCGACCGGAACCGAGCTCCTCAGCCAGACCCATGCCGAGATCCGCCAGTTGCGTCAGGACGCGGAGCGTGACCTTCTCACCGTGATGGGGGAGGCGGAGCGCGAGGCTCATCGGCTCACCTCGGCGGCACGACGTGAGGCCGAGGAGATCATCCGCTCGGCCGCCATGGACGCCGAGAAGACTGGAGCGCAGGCCTCAAAACGCCACGACGAGATGATCGAACAGGCGCATCGCGCCGCAGAGTCGGCCCAAGAGCGCACCAGGGCATTGGAGGAACGTCGCGAGGAGCTGCTCGAAGAGTTGGAGCATGCTCGGGCCACCCTGAACCGCCTCGAGGGCACCCTTGATGAGCGGCGGGAGGGGCTCAACATCGTCGCCGAGCCCAGCACCAGCGTCAGGATCGTGACTCCGACTCCTCGTCACGAGCCCGAGGCACCGCCACCACGGGGCACCTGGCAACCGGGCGAAACGGTTCGAATCATCCAAAGCGGTCAGCGAGACCGGGCAGACCTCGAGCCATTTGCGGAAGAAGTGGCGGCGGACGTGGAGCGAATCAAGCAGCGGGATGCCGAATCGGCGCTTGTGCCCGAAGCCGAGGAACCGTCTGCCGCTGACTCCGCTCCGGAGGCCGAGGAAGCGGTCGAGCCGGAACCAGAGCCAGAGGTTGAACTGCCCGTTGAGCCACCGCCGACGCAATCGATCTCAGACGATCTCGGTGCGCTGTTCGCTGCGTTACGTGGGGGTGAGGCTGATGACCAACAGCCGCCTGCTCCCACGAGCCGAGTCGAGCAGCCTGAGACTGCAGCCCCGATCGAGGATGTCCCACCCCCGCCCCCTCCAAGCCGCACCACGTCGATAGGAGAGCTTTCAGGGTGGATGGAGGAAAGGGACAACCGCTTGCTCCCAATAACCAATCGCGCCCTGCGCGGGGTCAAGAAGGCGGTGACTGAGGCGCAAAATATCGCCCTCGACAGCCTGCGGACTGACGATGAGTGGCGACCTGATGGTGGGCTCCTTGCCGAGAATCTGCGTGCCGACCTGATCGGCTTGTGGGCGGAGAGTTATTCGGCTGGTCACACGGTGGCTGAGGAGATGACCGGATTGCGTCTCAAAAGGCCCGACACTCCCCACACAGATGCCGCAGATGGATTCGGGCAGGCCTTGTCTTCTGCGATCGACAACGCCCTCGACGCGGCAGGTGGTGGGCAGCGTGAGCGACAATCCGCCGCCTCCCGGGTCTTTCGGGGATGGAGAAACGACGAGGCCGACCGTCGTATCAGGGAGCTGGCTTTTCTCGGCTATCACCAGGGTGTCCTGGATTCGGTCGGAGCCAAGAGGTGAAGTGGAGTGGGTTGCGAGCGGGGTTCCCTGCAGCGCCTGCCGAGATGCGGCATCGGATCCGGCGGGGAATGTGCCCCCGGTCCACGCCGGATGCGGGTGCACTCTGGTCGCGGTGTCCTAAACCGTTCTCGCCGACGGCGGTCCCCTTATCTCAAAGTCCCCATAACCGTTACCCTCGCTCCTGATGTTCACCAGGGCACCCGCTGACTATCCGGCGGATCGCCGACGTCCGCTGACCGTCATCGTGGTTGTTGCCGCGGTGGTCTATCTCGTCCTCACCGCCCTCGGCACGCTCTGGACAGACTTTCTCTGGTTCGACTCCATCGGCTACGCCTCCGTTTGGCAACGGAAATGGGGGATGTCGATCTTTCTGGGAGCCGTCGGCATCGCCGTGGCGTTCCTCATCCTCTGGGTGAGCCTTCGCCTTGTCGATCGATTCTCACCGCGCTGGGCCCCGTTCGACCTGAGCGAGGAGGAGGAGCTGATCGAGCGGTTCCGGGAATGGATGGAGCCGCGCGTCCGTCAGGTTCGGTTTTGGGTCACCTCGTTCCTCGCGGTGTTGTTGGGGCTGACCGTCGCATCCTGGCGTGAGGACGTCTTCCTGTTCATGAACGCCAAGACATTCGGGATCACCGATCCGATCTTCAATATGGACGTCGGGTTCTATGTGTTCCGGTTGCCCATGTGGTTGAACATCGCCGACTGGCTGTTCAACGCCCTCGTGCTGGCCACCCTGGTGGTCGTTGTCTCCCACTATTTCAACGGCGGCATTCGATTCACCGGGCGGAGATTCACAGTCGCCCGTGGACCCAAGACCCATCTGTCGGTGATGCTCGCTTTGATCGCGTTGGTCCGAGCGGTGATCTATCGACTCGACATGTTCGAGCTGATGCTGTCCGACCGTGGCAGTTTCTTCGGTCCGGGATTCACCGACATCACGGCACGACTTCCCGCCTACCGGCTGCTGATCCTGGTTGCCCTGGTGGCAGCTGTCCTTTTCATTGTCAACATCTTCCGTCAGGGTTGGACTCTGGCCGCAGTGGCAGTCGGGTCGTGGATCATCGTTGCCGTTGCCGCCGCCGCCATCTATCCGGCGATCGTCCAGCGTCTGCAGGTGGTACCCGATCCGCTGAAAAAGGAGACCGAGTATCTCCAGCACAATCTCGAGTTCACCCGCAACGCGTGGGGCCTGGACCAGGTCGAGGTGAGGCCATTCGCGGCGGCCGAAGACATAACGGCCGACGACATCGAGGCCAACCAACTCACCGTCGACAACCTGCGGATCTGGGCTCCTTCGGTTTTGCCGAGTACCTATCAGAACTTCCAGGAGCTTCGCAACTACTACAACCTGGCCCAGGTGGACACCGATCGCTACGTGAACGATGGGGTACCCACCCAGGTGATGCTTGCTGTCAGAGAGTTGGAAGAGCGCAACCTTCCTCGGGAGGACTGGCAGAACCAGCGCCTCATCTACACCCACGGCGTCGGGGCGGTGGTGAACGCGGCATCCGTCGTGAACCAGGACGGTCAGCCACAGTTCCTTCTCAAGGACGTGCCGCCGGTGGCCTCGGTGCCCCAATTGGAGCTGACCCAGCCACGGGTCTATTTCGGGGAGACCTATGAGCCGGGTCGGCCCGTGATTGTCGACACCGGTGAGGAGCCCCAAGAGATCGACTTCCCCTTGCAGGGAGAGGGCACGGAGAAGAACAGGTACGACGGGGAGGCCGGGGTGGGGTTGACCAGCATCTGGAAGCGGATCGCATTTGCATTCCGTTATCGAGACCTGAACCTTCTGATCTCAGGCCAGATCCGCCCCGAGAGCAAGGTGTTGGTCGAGCGCAATATTCGCCAGATCGTCGAGGACGTCGCGCCGTTCCTTCAGGTCGACACCGACCCCTACCCGGTGATCATGGATGGGCGCATTCTCTGGGTGCTCGACCTCTACACGACGTCTTCTCACTACCCCTACTCACAGCCACTGACCACCGTTGCGGCAGGCCGTCTTGCCAGGTCTTCGTTGCTCCGCCCTGGGGTCAACTACATGCGCAACTCCGTGAAGGCCGTGGTCGACGCTTTCGACGGTGACGTCACCTTCTACCTCAATGACCCTGATGACCCCATTGCCCAGGCGTGGTCCCAGGCTTTCCCCGGCCTGCTCAAGCCGGCATCGCAGATGCCAGAGGGTCTGGTTGACCACTTGCGGTACCCGCAGGACCTGTTCCGCCTTCAGGGCCAGCTCTATCTGGAGTACCACGTGACCGATTACAAGGAGTTGTTTTCAGGAAATGACGCTTGGTCGCTCCCGCTAGATCCTTCAACCATCTCCCGAGGCGTGAGCGCCGGCGATGAGCTGCTCTTTGGCGACGTTCAGAACCAAACCACCGGAAAGATTGACTACCGGGCCGAGATCCTGCCCTATTTCCTGCTGACCAGTCTCCCCGGTGAGACCGACTTGTCCTATCTGCTCCTGCAACCGTTCACACCGAAGAACAAGCCGAACATGGCGAGCTTCTTGGTCGCTGACTCGACACCGGGTCGGTATGGCCGACTCATCGATTTCCGGATGCCCCAAGGTCAACTGGTTGATGGCACCCAGCAAGTCGGGCAGCGAATCGAACAGGACGCGGAGATCTCACAGCAGTTCACCCTGTGGGATAGCCAGGGCTCGAAGGTCATCAAAGGCGACATGTTGGTGGTGCCGATCGAGGACTCTTTGATGTATGTGCAACCGATCTTCCTCGAGGCGGAAGAGGGCGGCTTTCCCGAGTTCAGAAGGGTGATCGTCATCTACGGGGACCAAGTGGAATGGTCCGAGACACTCGAGGGCGCCCTGGGGCTTGTGTTCGGCGGGGCGGGGGGGCAACCCGTCGAGCCCACCACTCCCGACGGCGCAACGATCGAGGCACTCCTGGATCAGGCAGCAGATGCCTTCGCCAATGCCGACGGCGCTCTCCGTGAGGGCAATCTCTCCGAGTATCAGCGTTGGGTCGATGAGGCGCAGCGCCTCATCGAAGAAGCCAAGTCTCTGGTCGACAGCTCAGTGCAAGCGGCGGCCGGGTCGATCAGCTAATCACCTCGCCCCTTACACCTTGATGTGTATCATGGTGTAGATGAGCAGGACCAACATCGACCTCGATGATCGCCTCGTCGAGATGGTCATGGAACGTTACGGCCTCCGCACCAAGAAGGAAGCGGTCGACCTTGCGTTGAGAAGGCTGGTCGGTGGTGTGATGAGCAGAGAAGAGGCCCTGGCCATGGAGGGATTCGGTTGGGATGGTGACCTGGCCGAGATCGGTGGCGTGGTGGTGATCGAAGAGTGGGACTGACGACACTCATCGACACCTCGGCGTGGGTCGAATACCTCAGGGCGACGGGTTCCCCGACAAATGTCGCGGTGCGTTCGATGGTGGGTTCCAGTGACCATCGAATTGCGACCACCGATGTCGTGATCATGGAGCTGCTTTCAGGTTCGAGAAGCTCTAGTCAGCGAAGCAAGCTCTGGGCCCTGATGAACCGATGTGTCATGTACCCAACCAGACCGTTATTCGATTACGAAGTGGCGGCCGACCTTTACACCCGCCTCCGCGGGGTCGGATTCACCCCGGCCAACAGCAACGATCTGCTGGTGGCTGCTGTCGCCATCGGCAAAGAGGTGCCTCTGCTGGCAGCCGACGCCGACTTCGAGAGAATTGCCTCGGTCTCCGATCTGTCCTTGGCGCCAATCTGACCGCATTCCTCACAGTCGGCCTCATCCTTCTATCGTGATCACCTCCCCAAGGAATCCATGGCAAAAGACGAAGACGAATACATACGGATGCGCGGCACCGTGGTGAAGATGCTCCCCGACTCCACCTTCGAGGTGAAGCTGGAGAGCGGGTTCGAGTTGCTCGCCAAGCCGTCCGGCCGCATGCGTCGTGGTCGGGGGATCCGGGTGCTTCCTGGGGACACTGTCGACGTCGAGGTCTCGACCTACGACCCGACCCGGGGGCGGATCGTCTGGCGTTACCGCTAAGGCGAAATATTCATCTCGCGGACACCAAATGGGTTCCTCGCGCTATGGAATTTGTCACACCCTCGTCCGATCATGTCGGACATGGGGTTGCTCATGAATCTGGTGGCCGGAGTAGCGGCGATTCTCATGATCGTCATCGGGGTCTACTCGATGGTCGCCATCTGGTGGGACGAGCTCGACTGAACATCTCGATCGGTAGCGTTTGGGGATGAAGGTTTCCAACATCATCCTGCGCACAAACGACCTCGATCGGTTGGTCGGCTTCTGGTCGGAGATGGTTGGGCTGCCCTTGCTCGGTCGTTTCGAGGCTTTCGCCTTCCTCGACGCAGGATCGATTCAGCTGGCGTTGAACCAGGTCGACGATGCGATCGAAGACCACTCGATGACCGAAGTGGTCCTCGAGGTAGATGACGTCAACAGTTCCTTCGAGGACATGGCCGCTCGCGGAGTTCCCTTCGAAATCGAGCCCCGAGTGGTGACCTCGGACGGCTCTCGCGACCTGCTCGCCGCTCATTTCTACGACCCCGATGGTCACGCCGCCAGCATCACCGGATGGGTGCCGATGACCTCGGAGTAGGGTCGCCTTCCATCCAAGTTGGACGTACTCATGGGTCTTGACATCGGCTCGGTCAGCGGTCTGCTCGACCAGTTCGGTGGCCTGGACGGCATCACCAAGAAACTTCAGGACAGCGGGCTCGACGAGATTGCCGGCAAACTCGGTCTCGGATAGTGACGACCTCGCGAGCAAGATCTCCGAGTTTCTGCCGGACACAGTTGACAGGGCGACACCCGATGGCGTCGGACAAGTAGCCGGCGGCTACTGGGCGGTGTAGGCGCCGTCCACCAGGTAGTAACCCCCGGTGCAAAACGATGCCTCGTCGGAGCAGAGGAAGGCAACCAGGTCGGCGACTTCCTGGGCCGTGCCCAGCCTCTGGATCGGGTGCATCGTCGCGATCACGCCAAGGGTTGCCTCGTCGAGGTTGTTATCGAGCAGTGGGGTCCGGATGAAGCCGGGCCCGACCGAGTTGATCCGGATTCCTTTCGCCGAGTACTCGATGGCAGCCGCTTTGGTGAGACCGAGCACTCCATGCTTGGCGGAGACATAGGCGGGAGCATTCGCGAACCCAACGCTCCCCAGGATCGAAGCCATGTTGACGATGGCGCCGCCACCGCTCCCGAGCATGGCCGGGATCTCATAGCGCATGCCGTAGAACACGCCATCGAGGTTGATCCCGAGAACCTGTCGCCAGCTGTCGATGGGGTACTCGCCGGTCGGGGCCTGGGCCCCGCCGATGCCGGCGTTGTTGACTGCGACGTTGAGCCCTCCGAATGTCTCGACGGTGCGCTGAACCATCGCCTCGACCTGAGTGGGATCTGAGACGTCGACCTTCATGAAGGCGGCGGTGCCGCCCTCGGTTTTGATGGCATCGGCAACCTCTTGCCCATTCATTTCGTCGTAGTCGGCGATCACGACTCTCGCCCCTGCCCGGGCGAAGGTCTGAGCGCAGGCCTCACCGATCCCCGATCCGCCTCCGGTGACGATCGCCACCTTCCCCGTGTAGCCGTACGTAGCCATGAGATGGACCTCCAGCTGATTCCTGGTTCAACCATGCCCGATGCCTTGTGGATTGGGTAGGGCCGATGGTCACCGGGTTTCGGGCGGGTGTTGCACAACGGTGCCCGGGCCTTACAATTGGCTATTCCATCGACGCGGGGTGGAGCAGTCTGGTAGCTCGTCGGGCTCATAACCCGAAGGTCGCGGGTTCAAATCCCGCCCCCGCTACTGAAAGCCCTGGTCAGCGACCTGTTGACCGGGGTTTCTACCGTTTAGAGATCGTCTTCTCCCGGGTTTCTACCGTTGCTTCTACCGTCTCTACCAGGGCTTTCGTCTCACCTATGACCTTCGGGTTTCTCGGGATGGGCTGTTCTGCTGGTGGTACGGCTTCGACCTGCATGCCGGCGAGGACATGCTGGCAAGTGGCCATGGTGTAGGCCGGTTGGAATGGCCGAGTCGTTCGGTCACGACCTTGATCGGGATCCGCTGCCTGAGGAACAGGGCATCGACCCGAGGTCCACCAAGACGGGTCGAGCTCATGGCTCGCCGCATCCGTGCGTGGTGCGATACGACAGCATTCGTGCCGTAACTGACCATGCCGATCTCGGGCGCGTTGTTCTAGAGAGGCCCCTGGCTGTTAGGCGGCCGGTCTCCAGGGTGGTGGGTTTGCGGCGATGGTCTCTTTCTTGAGGATCATGTCGCCGAAGTCGTGGCGGGCCTGGTCGACTATGTCTTGGTCGGGGAGTGGTGCGGAGTACCAGGAGGTGAGGTCTTCGGCTTCGACCAGGTAGCGGTCATGGCCCAGGTCCCGGATGTTCCATGATGAGAGGTCGCGGGCTTGGCTGAGGTGTTGGTCGGTGAGGATCTGGATTCCGTGGGCGTCCGGTGTGTATCGGGAGAGGAGATGACGGTTGTAACGGATGTCTGATTCGTGGAGGTCGGGCAGCTTTTGACGAGGGTCCCACTTTTGGCGGATGTCAATCTGTTGCCACGAATCTGTGTGTTTGGGGGCGGGTCGGATGAAGGCGAGGTCGAGGTACTGGGACGGAAGAGTGTCGAGGGCCTGTTGCACAGCCT
The DNA here is from genome assembly GCA_963778755.1 of uncultured Acidobacteriota bacterium. Classification (GTDB taxonomy): domain Bacteria; phylum Actinomycetota; class Acidimicrobiia; order Spongiisociales; family ZC4RG35; genus JALYNX01. Next base: position 494,678 of record CAVZVJ010000010.1, read on the forward strand.
CTAGACGTTGCTGCCAGGAGACCGATGCGCCGATCTCCTGCATGACGGCGTCCCCACCAGGGCCGAGGGACGCCATCCTGCCTCGCTGCTGGTCGGACTGGTAGCGGAGGCTTCTGGTCCTGTCGTTCTGGATGAGCGATGCGTTCATCATCTCAACGATGTCGGCATCCGGTGACACGGCGAGCGGGAAGATCCCCATGTACACGATTGCCTGGACGCCACCGGCCTTGGTCCACGCAGCAGCATGTTGAAGGATCGTCTCAGTGGCGTCGGGAGGCACATGCCAGTGCGACCCTCGATTCGGGTCAGCCGTAACAGCCTTGAGGTCTTGGGTCCAGGCCAGGAAGGCCGCCGGTGTCGGATCCTCTGTTGGCCACTCTTCGACGTAGGTGGGTTTGGTGCCTTCGAACGTCCCGGTAACTCCCAGGTTCTCCAGACGTGCCGCCATCTGCGATATCCACTCATCGAAGTCGGAGTCGAACGGATAGACGACAAGAACATGCCCGGTCGGGGTCTTCCATGGCCCCTCCCCGTACGTGCCGTCTTGGCCGTTGACTTGCTCCAGCACGTCACCCAAGTCGCCCATTGTGCAGTTGTCGGTGCGGAGGTGAAGCCAAAACCCGCCCCCTGCTTCATCCTTCGCCCGACTGATCGACCGAGAATCGACCTGAACACCAATGTCGCTCATTCTTGGACGCATCCTGGCATCTGGTGTTACCTTGCGTCGCCCGGGATTCGGAGAGATGGAACTCTCGCCGCATCAGAAGAGTCCGACGTCTTCTTGGATGTCGTGGCGAACCCTTTCCAGGACCCTTTCGAACACCCTTTTCGGGTCGTCTGCCAAGCAATGGAGGCCAACGGCCATACCACATCCGTACCACACGAGGACCAGAAACGACCGGGAACAACCCGGAGCGAGCGGAGGCAGAAACGCCTGCTAGGTTTGGAGTTCGGCCGGTTTTCCCTGGTCAGCGGATGCCCCGGAAATGGGGGGAGGCGAACTCATAACCCGAAGGTCGCGGGTTCAAATCCCGCCCCCGCTACTAAAAGCCCTGGTCAGCGACTTGCTGACCAGGGCTTCTACCGTTCGGACGCGGTCTTCTCACCGGTTTCTACCTTTTCGTCCACCGCCTCCACCAGGGCTTTTGTCCTACCTATGACCTTCGGGTTTCTAGGGGCGGCGGTTCGAACGTGGTTGTGGCGTCAGTCTGCATGCGTGGGTTTCGAGGGCGACCGCGAGCCATCCTGTCGTCCTGCCCTGTACCTGAGTTACATACTGGCGATCGGGTGCGACGACCGCAGGTGGTCCTGGCGGGGCACACGCATCCAGGGTGCCCAGCATGGGGGTAATTGTGAAGGCGATGGTTTATGAGCGGTACGGGCCTCCCGAGGTCCTCGAGTTGCGGGATGTGGATACTCCTGTTCCCGGCGACCGGGACCTTCTCATCCGGATGGTGGCGGCGTCGGTGAACCGGTCGGATTGGGAGGGCCTGATCGGGAAGCCTCTCTACGCCAGGATGGGAGGGCTGCGCCGACCTCGCCGGCCCATCCTCGGCTCCGACGTCGCCGGGCGGGTGGTGGAAGTGGGGAGCGCCGTGGAGTCGTTCCGAGTTGGTGATGAGGTGTTCGGCGATGTCATGTATCACGGGGGGAGCGCCTTCGCCGAATATGTGTGCGTGCCGGAAACTGCGCCCATCGTCCACAAGCCGGCGACGATCTCGTTCGCCGATGCATCCACCCTTCCTCAGGCGGCGGTCATCGCCTTCCAGGGCACGTCGGGGAGCGTCGCGCCGGGGGATCGGGTCCTGGTCAACGGTGGCGGCGGGGGAGCGGGTGCTTTGGCAGTGCAAATGGCGAAGACCGCCGGGGCGGAGGTCACTGGTGTCGACAACGTCTGGAAACAAGAGTTCATGCGGACGCTGGGCGCCGATCATGTGCTCGACTACACCCGGACGGACTACACCGAGACCGGCATCCGCTACGACCTCATCTTGGACCTGGTCTGTGAGCGGTCGATGTTCGCCATCCGTCGTGCTGTTGCTCCCGGGGGTCGCTACGCGGTGGTTGGCGGCACGGTGCGAGCCCTGGTGTCGGCCGCCACTTTCGGACGACTCTTGTCGACTGGCGGCCGGAGAATCGGGGTTCTCATGGTGCGACCCAACAAAGATGACTTGATTCGGGTCGGGGAGATGGTCGCCGCCGGCACGTTACGCGCCACGATCGAGAGGACCTACACCTTGGACGAGGTCCCTGAGGCGCTGCGCCATCTTGGGGTAGGTCGCGCCCTCGGGAAGCTCGTCATCGAGATCGGCTGACCTCGGGATCACTCAACGACCGGCCGATGTCGAAGTCTGCGTCCGGGTTCATCCCAGGTTGACTCGACCTTTCCCGCCGCCCGGTAGTCGGCTGTCAGCAGTCCTCACAACGAAGATCGCCCACCGTGTTGAGAACGGGGGGAACGTTGGGCTTGGACATCACTGTCCCTCATTGGATGCCGATGACGGCCTTACCGCGAATCTGGCCCGTCTCAAGGTGCCTAAGCGCGTCCGAAGCCTCGTCTAGCCGATAGACACGATGAACAGCAGGGACCATGTCTCCACTCTCGATGAGCAGACCCAGACGATCGAGGTCTCGATGGTGGGCCTTGGAGGTGAACATGGCGAGCCGCTGGCGGAGGAAGGGCGACCATGCCACGGCCCGCAACTGGCGACCGACCCCGAGGATCCGGCCCCCGCCTTCCCCACCAACGATGACGAGGGTTCCTCGTGGGGTCAGCGCCTTCCGGATCCGTTTCAGAGCTGTGTTGCCTCCGGTGTCGAGGATCAGGTCGTACTGCTCACTACCGTCAGCGAAATCCTCACTGGTGTAGTCGACAACCCGATCGGCACCTAGCGACCGAACCAGATCAACCTTGGCCACGCTCGAAACCCCGGCGACATTGGCCCCCATTGCCTTGGCGATCTGCACCGCGTAGCTGCCAACCCCTCCAGAGGCGCCGACGATGAGCACGTTCTGGCCCGCTACGAGCCGACCGACGTCGATCAGGCCCTGAATCGCGGTTATCCCCGACATCGGCACAGCCGCGGCCTGCGCGAAGGTCAGTGAAGCGGGTTTCGGGCTGAGCTTGTCGGCACTTGCCGCCGTGAACTCGGCGTACGTTCCTTTGCCGATCCCGAACACTTCATCCCCTGGCTGAAACCGGGCGACCTTGTCTCCCACTTCAACAACCACTCCGGCGACGTCGAAGCCGGGGACCACGAACTTGGGGGCTCGGATTCCGAAGAAGAAGCGACCCACATAGGGCAGTCCGGTCATCCCGTGCCATACCGCCCTGTCGACGCCGGCAGCGTGGACTTCGACCAGAACATCGTCGGGTCCGATCTGGGGTCTCTCGACGTTTCCTGGCCGAAATACGTCGGCGCTGCCGTACCCGGTTTGGACGACAGCCCGCATCGTGGAACTCCGTACACCACCAATCTCTTGGGGGTTGTCGACACCGCCGTCCGAGGGCTTGGGGTAGCTCGTCACTCCTGGTCTGTTCATCTCTTCTTCCTTCCTCGTAAGTGTCTTGGTATTCGCATTGCTGTCTCTGCCGCTTCCGTCCCCGGAAGGACCCGGCATGTCGATCATGAGGTCCTCGCGGATCTCTATGGCCGTGGCACGAACAGGTAGGAAGTGGCGAACCGTCGAGAAGGTCATTTCGTTCTCATCCTGTGTCTTTGGGGACTCCGGGGGTGTGCCTGCGGTGGCCTGCCTTGATCTCGGTTCCCATCATTCCTCCTCGGTCGTGGGTTCCGTTGCCATGACGGTCAGCTGCTTCGAGCCCGTACCAGCCGCACGCCGGTCGCCAGGAGCCACACGAGCCACGCGGCGAAGCCAAGCAGCCCCACGAACAGGAGCGCTGAGCCGTCCGCGATTCGCGAGGCTGCCCACTCCGGCGGTGAGCAGCAGGGCTCCGCCGGCCACGCCGAGCAGGCATTGCCACCGCGGCGTCAGCCGGCTCGCATGCGCCGCCAGCGCAGCGCCGATGAACGTCACCCCGAGCGCCGGCAGCGCCAGCGCGGAACGCTGCTGCGTGCAGCTGCCAGGCGAGCTCGAACGCGGGGCTCCGGCTCAGTGAGGCCGCCGGCGGAGAGCACGAGCCCGATCTGCAGCACGTTGACAAGTGCGAAGATCGCCGAGAAGGTCGCACCGGCGGCGACCGCGGGCGCGACCAGTCCGCGCCGCACCCCCGCGACGCCCGACCAGCCCGTGGAGACCGGTGACGAACACGAGCAGCAGCGGAAGGTACACCGCCACCAGGCCGACCGCGATCGCGACCGCGCCGCGGTTGTGGTAGTGGGCGAGCACCTCCTCGAGCGGGTCCCCGTAGGCAGGGGCCCCCGCCACGCCCAGCACCGCGTTCTCGATTACGAACGAAGCTCCGAACGCGATTCGCCGACGCCCACGACCCGGTCTCGAAGGGACCGGCTCCAGGCTACCGGCGCGGTCGTCCAACCCTCGTCGATGCTCCTGGTCTGATCTCGTCGCGTTTCCATGTTCTTCCTCCTATGAGTGGATTACTTTGTACACTCTATGATTACATAGTAAACTTGTCAAATCGTGACACCGAAAGCCAACACCCCCCGCCAACCACTGACCAAGGAACGGGTCCTCCAAGCCGCGGTCGAAGTCGCCGATCAAGACGGACTCGGCGCCCTCACCATGCGTCGGCCTGGGCACCGAACTCGGCTTCGAGGCGATGGCGATTTACAAGCACGTCGCCAACAAGGAGGAGATACTCGAAGGCATGCTCGAGCTGGTCGTAGGCCAGATCGAGATCCCGGAAGAGGGGGATGACTGGAGGGACGCGATCGAGACGCCGGGCGGTCTCGGCGCGCGGGAGGTGTTCTCACGCCATTCATGGGCGATCGCGCTCCAGGAAGCCGGTACCGCCACCGGATCCACGACCATGCGCTACAGGAACGCCATCCTCGGAAACCTGCGATCCGCAGGGTTCCCCATGGAATATGTCGCCCACGCCTTCTCGCTACTCGACAGCTACGTGTACGGACAGGTCATCCAGGAGATCAGCCTGTCCTTCGACACCTCAGAAGAAGCCACCGAGGCGGCTAGATCCACTCTCGAGCAGACCACTATGGACGACTACCCGCATCTCGCCGCCATGTACGAACACGCCGTCACCTACGACTACAGCTTCGACGGCGAATTCGAGTTCGGCCTCGACCTCATCCTCGACGGGTTGGAACAACACCACGCTACGCGGCGGCCCTCGCAGTCCTGATCGCCCAGAGCAGTGTGATGGGTGGTCGACAACAGTGATCTCCTCTCAGGCGACGTCTCGTCGTGATAGGAGGACCGCACCGAACTCCCAACTCGAACCGATCGCGCCTACCACGAAGAAAGGTAGGGCGTTCTGGGTTGGGCCTTGACCCTTTCGACAACCCTTTCGAGGCTTGTGCCCATCGGTCGGATCTCGTTCGCCATCCCACATCCGTACCACACGAGAACCAGAAACGACTGGGAACAACCCGAACTGACCGAAGGCAGAAACGCCTGCTACGGTTGGGTTTTGGCCGGTTTTCCCTGGTCAGCGGGCACCCCCAAGAAATGGGTGGTGCTAGGCC
>CAVZVJ010000011.1:0-75675 GCA_963778755.1 uncultured Acidobacteriota bacterium
CCAGGGTCGACTTCGCCCGACCGGCGTGGTGAGCTGCCGTCTCAGAAGGAGCCCGGGGCACCCCTGCCTCCTCCAAGTGCTGCTCGAAGTCCGAATAGGCGCCGAAGATCCGTCCTCGTGGATCGTCGCCGAAGGACGGCACAGTCGAGACCTGGGCGACCGCGACCGGTGTGGGGGCCTCAGGCAGTGATGCGTTGTCCACCGGCGGCGCCCCTGACCTGATCGCCAGACCCACCCTCGTGAGCGCCACCGCAATCACCGCCGCCACCAGGAGGCTGAGCAACCAGGCGCCGTTGCCCGCACTCTGCGTTATCGGCTGTTCGACTACATCGCCGACGGCTTCTGAGGTCTCCGGAATGAGAGTGTCGGCGATCGATCGCATGAAACGTGCCACCAGCGCAAAGACGATGACGCCGGCCACAAGGATCGCCAGGTTGCCCCGTTTCCGGGTCCGAGAGGGTGCTCCCTGTTTCCCGGAGAGGAACAAAATGAGCGCACCGATCACGGCGGTGATCACAACCAGCCAGGTGAGGATGTTGATCACTTCGGTGCCCGGTCGCCAGGCGACATCGAAGATCGGCTCCTCGACACCGCGACCTGGGACCGAGTTGGCGGCAAGCGCGACCACAAACCCAAGAGCAAGGACAGCTAAGGCACTTCCTAAGCCTTTTGCAGCACGATTCCAGCTACCCATGCCGAGCAGGTTACGAGCTGATGTGAAGAGCGGCAGCTCCGGCCGACCGGCGTCTGTTCGCCCGAGACTGTGCGAGCTCAACGTGCGCAAACCCGACCATCACCCAAATGTTGGTCTCGGGCGAAGTCGGCCGGCGTATTGCGTACTCACAACTCCATTCTTCCCGCGAGTGCTCTGCCCAGGGTCAACTCGTCGGCGTAGTCGAGGTCCCCACCCACGGGCAGCCCTGAGGCGAGACGGGTCACCTTGACTCCCAACGGCTTGAGCTCACGGGCGATGTACATCGCAGTGGCATCCCCCTCGACTGTGGGGTTGGTGGCCAGGATCAGTTCGGTGATCCCTTCAGGGCCGATCCGGGCCTTCAACTCGTCGACACGGATCTGGCCCGGCCCCACCCCGTTGATTGGAGAGAGAGAGCCCCCCAGCACGTGATACCGACCCCGGAACTCCTGGGTCCGCTCCACGACCATGACATCCTGGGCACGCTCCACGACACAAACCACCGATGGGTCGCGCCGGGAATCACGGCAGATCGAGCATTCCTCTCCAGCAGCGACGTTGAAACAGCGGGCACAGAGCCCCACCTGCTCCCTCATGTCGACAATGGCGGAGGCGAGACGACGGGCATCGGCTTCCTCAACAGCCAGCAGGTGAAAAGCAAGCCGTTGCGCGGTTTTCTGGCCGATGCCTGGCAGTCGGCCAAGCTCGTCGATGAGCCGCTGGACGGGTCCTTCGAACATCAACCGAGTATGCCGCCGAGGTCGAGACCACCGGTGAGACCGCCGAGTTCTTCGGATGCCGCGGCGGCCGCCGCCTCGAAACCCTGACGAACTGCGGCCAGGACCAGGTCCTCGAGCATCTCGATGTCGTCGGGGTCGACAACCTCCGGGGCAATCGTGATGGCGACCAACTCCTGGCCCCCGGTCACGGTCGCGGTAACCATTCCGCCACCGGAGCTCCCGACAAAGGTGCGCTGCGCCAACTCGGCCTGGGCCGCCGCAAGCTGGGCCTGCATCTGCTGGGCCTGCTTCATCAACTGACGCATGTCGGGTTGGCGATTCATTCGGCGGAGGGTAATGCTGGCTGCCCTATTGCCGGCCGACTTTGCCCGCCAGTCTCCTCGTGACCGGGTGTCTCGCGTAACCGGGGAATCACCTCGGTGTTTCGACTAGCCAGGTCCGTCCGTCGGGCAAACAGACGCCGGTCGGCCGGAGCTTCCGCCTCGCTTGAGACTTGAGACCTACTCCTCTACCTCTTCAGCGCCCAACTCGTCGACCAGCAGGCTGGTCGGATCGGTGGCCCGTTCCGAGCGCTCCTCGAGGTCGCCGAGATCGATGGTTTCGGTTTCGGTCGCAATCCCTGCTCCCTGACGGGAACGGAACTGGATCTTCACCTCACTACCGAGCAGATCGCCGGCGCGGGTGGCGACGATCGACGAAACCACGTCGTCTTCCTGCAGAGACTGGAGATGAAAGTCGTGGGCGACCTCCAAGGTGATGGTGTCCCCTTCGACCGACACCGGGACAGCTTCCCGGAAGAAGGCCCAGCGACGGGCACCGAGCACGTCACGAAGACTCCCGAACAAGCCGGGCCACACCTTCTGCAGCTGTTCGAAGGAGACCTCCGATCCGTTGCCCGCGGGCTTCGGGGCGACGGACGGCGTGTCAGGGACCGCCTCGCCACTCTCGCCGGCCGCAGCGACAGCGGGCGTCTTCTCGACAGCCATGGGTGATTCAGCGATGACCGGCCGCGTCTGACCCCGTTCCAAGCGCTCGATCCGGCTCAAGAGGGCGCTGGTATCACTGGCTGTCTCCGGCCGTGTCAGCTTGATCAACGCCAACTCGGTCATCAGACGCTCCTCCCGTCCCTCCCGCAACCGAACCAACGCCTCTCCAAGGAGGTCGACGGCGCGCAACACATCGCCCGAGGTGACCAACTCGGCAGCGCGGCGCCAGGCGCCATATACCTCAGGCGGCTCATCGGCGATCTCGGCCAGATTGGGTGCGTAGTGGGCAAGGAAGGCCCCGCGGAAGAACGCAACCGACTCGGCGACAAACCTTCTCAGGTCGACACCGTCAGCTGAAAGCTCGGCGACCAACTCCAATGCGGCCCTCGCATCCTGGGCCGCCACCGCCTCGACCAGCCTCATGAATGACTCGGAGTCGGCGAGGCCGAGGGCACGGCGAACCCCGCCCACTTCGACGGCCCCCGCCCCCAGGAACGGCCACCTGCTCGAGAAGAGAGAGTGAATCGCGGACCGACCCATCTGCATGACGAGCGATCGCGAGCAAGGCTGCAGCATCGAACTGGTAACCCTCGCGCTCGGCGATCAGGCTGAGATGACCGGCCAACTCCTCGACCGGGACCGGGTGAAAGTCGAATCGCTGGCTACGGCTGCGGATGGTGTCGAGGAGCTTGTAGGGCTCGGTAGTCGCCAGCACGAAGTGAACATGCTCGGGTGGTTCTTCCAGCGTCTTGAGCAGGGCATTCCCTGCGGCCTTGGAGAGCATGTGAGCCTCGTCGAGCACGAACACCCGCTTGGAGGTCGCCGTGGAGGCGACCGTGGTAACGCTCACCCTGATGTCACGAATGTCATCGATCGAGTTGTGTGAGGCGGCGTCCAACTCCAGGACATCCAGAGACGTCCCCTCGGTGATGGAGACACAGCTCAGACACTCATTGCACGGTTCGCCATGAGGCCCACGGTTCGTGCAGTTGAGCGCCTTGGCCAGGATGCGAGCGGTCGTCGTTTTCCCGGTGCCTCGGGGCCCGGTGAACAGATAGGCGTGGGCCACCCTGCCGTCGGCTATCTCCCGGGCGAGGGTCGTGGTGACATGAGACTGGCCGATGACGTCATCGAATGACTGCGGCCGGTACTTGCGATAGAGAGCCTGATACTCCACTTGGTTCCACGGTACCTGGTGCGTGGGACTCGATACACGGGCAAGACGGCTGTTAATGGCGCATTCTTCTTTGGTTATGGGTTCATCCGTCGATACTTGGCCACGTGACCCAACCACTCGTCGACGAGACAGCGACCGATTCGCTGGAGGCGCCGCCCGCGGTCTGGGCAAAAGGCTTGGTGCGAAAATTCGGCAAGACCGTGGCGGTCGATCACGTCGATCTCTCGGTCAGCCCTGGCGAGTTCTACGGGCTGTTCGGGCAGAACGGCGCCGGCAAGACCACGACGATCAAGACAATCGTCGGCCTCCTCCGACCCAACGAGGGCTCGGTTGGCGTAGGCGAGTTCGACACCTGGCAGTCACCGAGGGAGGTGAAGGCCAGGATCGGCGTGCTGCCTGAGGAGTTCGACCTCTACGAGCGCCTCACCGGTGCCGAGTTGCTCGATTTCACCGCCGCGATGCACGGGCTGAGCCGCGAGGAGGCAACCCGCCGCCGCGATGAGCTGCTCGACCTCCTCGACCTGCTCGACGAAGGCTCCAAGCTCATTGGCGACTACTCACGGGGCATGCGGAAGAAGATCGCGTTGGGCGCCGCGATCATCCATCGCCCTCCCGTGCTGTTCCTCGATGAGCCTTTTGAGGGCGTCGATGCGGTCTCGGCTCGGTTGATCCGGAGCCTCCTCCAGCGGGCGGCCCAAGGCGGGACCACGATCATCTTCTCGTCGCACGAGATGCATCTCGTCGAGAAGCTGTGCACCCGGATCGGGATCATGGTGCAGGGCCGATTGACGATCGAGGAGACACCAGAGGGCCTCTGTCGGCTGATGGGTGTCGACAACGTCGAGGATGCGTTCATCGCCGCGGTAGGTGGAAAGACCCCGGACGACTCCTCGTGGTACGCCGGTTAGCCGGCCTCAAGGCGAGGCTGACCTGGAACGGGGTCAGGTCCGACGTTCAGCGCAGATTCGGTCTGCCGATCGCGCTGATTTTGCTGACCTGGCTTGGAGTGTGGCTTGCCAGTTCCCATCTGGAGGCCGCTCGGGCCCTCGAGGCCGAAAGCCCCGAAGCCCTGGCCAGCTACCTGGGCTGGGTTGCGCTGTTCACCTTTCTCGCATGGGTGGCATTGCCGGTGGTCATCTTCCCTCTCGACGAGAACCTCGACCCGCAGCAACTCGCCTTACTGCCGATCACATCGAATCAAATGGTCTCCGGGCTGGTGGCAGCAAGCTTCATCGCACCCTCGACGGTCATCCCGCTCCTGCTCCTCGGGGCGAACAGCGCGATCCTGGCCGCCGGGTGGTGGATGATCTTGCCCGCATCCTTGGTCTTCCTCGGGCTGCTGGCTGTCGGTGGACAACTGTTCTCGGCTGCGATATCGGCGATCTTGCGCACCAGGCGCGGTCGTGACATCGCCACCTTCCTGATTCTCGGCATCGCGGGTGCCGGGTTCCTCCTCTACCGCTCCGTCAACCAGCTGGTCACGACTGAAGGGTTGGAAACCGCCGCATCCACCCATCCGATCATGGACTGGTCGCTTCTGATCCCGCCGGTTGCGGCCCAGCAAGCCATGATCCGAGCCGCCGACGGCAGCCCGGGGCTCGCGCTCATCTCTCTTGCGGCAGCCGTCGTTGGACTCCTCATCTTGACCACGGCTTGGAAGAAAGTCCTCGCCTGGCTCCTGACCACTCCGGAGCAACGGAACAAGCCGGCGGCGCGGGCTCGACGAGGGGGAATGGCCTACGGCCCGTGGGGCGTGGTGCCGACCCTCGCTCGGAAGGAGTTCCGCTTCTACGTCCGGGATCCACGCCAGCGTCTGGTGTGGACGGGGACCGTCATCTTCGTCGGTCTGGCCATCGGTGGCGTCGTTATGAACGCCACTGGGTTCTTCGACTTTCGTGAGCGCGAATGGGCGCCGCTGGTGGCCCCTGTCCTGGTTCTGTTCGTTGGGCTTCCGATTGCGCTCAATCTCTTTGGATGGGAGCGCAACGCCGCCAGCTACTTGTTCGTGCTCCCTCCCCGGCCCCGCCAATTGCTCCTGGGCAAGAACCTCGCCGTGGCGGCGGCACTTGCCGTGGAGACCGTGGTCCTGACCTTGGGCTTGGCCTGGTTTTCAGGCCAATGGAGGTGGGTGTGGCTCACAATCCCTTTGACGGTCGCGGCCATCGGTTGTCAGCTCGCGGTGGGCAACCTGGTCTCGGTCCTCGCTCCTCTCCGCCTGCCACGAGAGGGGACGGACGTCTTCGCCCAGTCGACCGAGCAGGGATGTCTGGCAATCGTCAGCCAGACGGTCTCGTTCTTCGCGATCGGAATCCTGCTGATCCCGCCGGCATCGGTCACGGTGCTCACAGTCGAATTCGGCGAAGTGATCAACCCGTGGCTCACCGCAGTGCTTGGAGTGGTCTGGGGTGTTTTGTTCTACTCGGTCTCTCTCCTGCTCGCCGGCCGGTTGTTGAAGCGCCGCATGCCCGAAGTGTTGGCTTGGGTCCAGGTCACCTGACGGTCGAGGCTCGATGAGTCTCGAAACAACGCCGCACCTACTCTGAGATCACGATGAGCGGACTCTTGAGACGGACCCGCATCGAACGGGAGCAGCTCGAGCTCGAACTGTTGGCGCCGGACGCGACCAAGTCCTCAGAAACCGCGGGCGAACCGAGCCCGAGGAGGATGACGAATTCCGAACCGCGTTCGAGCGAGATCGGGACCGAGTGCTCCACACCAAGGCTTTCCGTCGCCTCAAGCACAAGACCCAGGTGTTCCTCAACCCGGACGGTGACCACTACGTCACCCGAATGACACACACCATTCAGGTGAACCAGGTGGGTCGCGCTCTGGCCCGGGCCCTCGGCCTCAACGAGGATCTGACCGAGGCCATTTGTCTCGCCCACGACGTTGGCCACTCTCCGTTCGGCCACACCGGCGAGGAGGCGCTCACTCCCTTCGTCGACGGTCTCTGGCTTCACTCCGAACATGGGGTGCGGACCCTCGAGTTGCTGGAGCCACAGAACCTCACCTTCGAGGTCCTCGACGGCGTCAGGGCTCACTCCTGGAAGGTCAACCCGCCCCCTGCCACCCCCGAAGGATGGTTGTGCCGTTATGCGGATCGCATCGCATACCTGACACACGATGTCGCGGATGCCCTACGCGCCGGGATAATCGAGTACCACGAGATCCCAACCACAGTCCTGGCGCGTTTCGGCGCCACTTCGAGAGAGTGGATCGACTCCATGGTCGCTTCGATCATCGAGACGAGCTACGAGGCCGGGAAGGTCTCAATCGATTCCGACCAACTTGAAGTGATGGACGAGCTTCGGGGGTTCATGTTCGACCGGGTCTACCTCCGGCCTGAATCCGAAGGCCAGAAGCAGAAGGCGATCAGCGTCATCGAGGATCTAGTCGTGCATTTCTCCAACAACCCTGAGGAAGTGCCCGACTCCTTCACCACCCCCACCGCCGACTCCCTGCACCGGGCCATCGACTACGTGGCGGGCATGACCGACAGATTCGCTCTGAGCACTCACGATCGGCTGTTCCGACCGACACTTCTCGACTGAGCGGATCCTGGCCCGCGTAATTGCGTTGTGCGGGTCCGAATATGAGCCCTGAGCGCAGCAATTACGAAGGGGCCTAACCTCCCCAATCCGTGCTCTCGATTCACGACCTCCACAAGACATTCGGCGATGTCGTTGCGCTGAACGGATGCACGTTGTCGGTGCAGCGGGGGACAATGCTCGGCTTCCTCGGGCCCAACGGTGCGGGAAAGACGACAGCGATGCGGGCCATTTTCGGTCTGATGCGACCAGACTCCGGGTCGGTCACCTGGGACGGCGAGGCGATCGGGCCCGACGCCCGGCTCCGGTTCGGCTACATGCCCGAGCAGCGCGGCCTCTACCCGAGGATGCGGATCCACGACCAACTGGTGTACCTCGGCCGCCTCCGTGGGATGGGAAAGGCCGAGGCGGATGACTCCGCCGATCGTTGGCTCGAGATCCTGGACCTACACTGAACGTCGGGATGATCGGCTCGAAGCCCTGTCCCACGGAAACCAGCAGCGGGTGCAGATGGCGGCGGCCCTGGTCCACGACCCGGAGCTATTGGTTCTCGACGAGCCGTTCTCGGGACTCGACCCGATCGCCTCCGAGACCATGTCCGACATTTTGAGAGAACAAGCAGCCTCAGGAAAAGCTGTGATCTTCTCTTCCCATCAGCTCGACCTGGTGGAGGACCTCTGCGAGGAGGTGGCGATCATCGACAAGGGGACCATCGTCGTCGAAGGCTCGGTACGTGAGTTGAAAGATCAGGCGCCGATCCGGCACCTCGAACTTGAGCTCGACGGCAAAGTCGACGGCCTTTTCGATTCGCTGGAGGGGGTCCGCAACATGGAGGTGGAAGGCGACCGCTACAGCCTCGTGATCGACGCCGGAACCGATGTCCGAGGGTTGCTGAACCGGGCCGAAAGCGCGGGGCACATTCGGCACTTCACCTACACCGCTCCGTCTCTGACCGACCTCTTCCGGGAGGCGGTGCAATGACCGACCTCGGAGTCGCCTGGCAGGTTGCCCGCCGCGAGCTAACCGAGCGTGGTCGCTCCAAGGCCTATGTTCTGACCACCGTGATCACCCTGTTGGTGGTGATGGCGCTGATAGTGCTGCCCAGCATCTTCGGGGGGGGCACCGACGAGTACCAGGTCGGATCCGTGGGCGAGGGGAACACCCAGATCATCGAGGCCGGTGAGCTGCTGGCCAACGCCAACGACGAGCCCGACGGAACCTTCGGTAAGCATTACAGAGACCACATTCGCCACCCGGGAGGAGGCAGAGGCGGCACTGGAAGCGGGCGAGGTCGACGTGGTGCTGGTCGACGGGTCAGAAGCAGTCGTCGAAACGTTGGGCGGGTTCGGGGGATCCTCGATCCTGACCATCCTCCAGCAAGGCGCGGCATCGGTCAGAGTCGAGGAGCTCGTGGAGAGCGAGGGCGATGTCGCCGCCGACGTCATCGCAATCATGGCCTCCGAGCCGCTGGAGACCTCCACGCTCAACGGAGAGGACGCCAACGACGGCTCCAAGGGCGGTATTGCCTATTTCTCTCTGTTGCTCCTATATCTGGCGATCCTGATCTACGGCCAATGGATCCTCTCGGCAGTCACCGAGGAAAAGTCCAACCGGGTGGTGGAAGTTCTGCTGTCGACTGTCAAGCCGTGGCAGCTACTTGCGGGGAAAATCGTCGGGGTCGGCCTTCTTGGGCTGACTCAGTTCGCCGGAACCGTCATCGTGGCCGTCCTCACGCTCCGTATCACCGGCGCCTACGACATCCCACCCGTGGAATCGACCCTGGTCGCCCAACTCGTGCTCTGGTTCGTCCTCGGCTTTCTCCTCTACGCGGTGCTTTACGGGGCTGCCGGCTCACTGGTTAGCCGCATGGAAGACGCCCAGAACGTCGCCTTCCCCATGTCGCTGATCGCGGTCGCCGGGTTCTTTGTCGCCATCACTACTCTCTCCGATCCCGACGGGATGGCCGCAATCATCGGAACCTTCATCCCACTCACCGCGCCATTCGTGGTCCCGGTCCGGGCCGCCCTCGACGCCATTCCCGCGTGGCAATACGTGGTGTCCGTGGTTCTCACCGTGGCCGCGATCATCGGCCTGGTGTTGGTCGCCGGGCGGATCTACGCCGGCGGTCTGCTTCGATACGGCGGCCGGATAAAGGTGCGCGAGGCCTGGCGCTCGGCGGCCGAATAGGCATGGGCTATCAGCATCTCGAGATCGAACGGGCCGATCACGTCGCCACTATCTGGCTGAACCGGCCGGAGAAGCTCAACGCCATGTCCGAGGACATCTGGATCGACCTTCCCCGAGCAGTGGCCGAACTCGACTCTGACGAGTCGGTGCGGGCCGTGATCCTCGCGGGCCGTGGGCGTTCGTTCACAGTTGGGATCGACATCGAGATGCTGGCTTCGCTCCTACCTTCGGGTTCCTCAGAGCAGGCCCGAGACGGTCTTTATGCCCAGATCAAGAAACTCCAACTGACCAACAGTTGCCTGGCCGATTCCCCAAAGCCGGTGATCGCCGCGGTTCACGGGCATTGTCTGGGAGGGGGAATGGGCCTGGTCACGGCGTGTGACGTTCGCTACGGCTCAGCCGACTCGGTGTTTTCGATTCGTGAGACCCGGTTGGCGGTTGTTGCCGACGTGGGCACCCTGCAACGACTCCCTGCCATCGTCGGCGCCGGCCACACCGCAGAGCTGGCTTTCACCGGTGCCGACATCGACGCAACGCGGGCACTCGAGATCGGCCTGCTCAACCGGGTCTTCCCGGACGCTGCTTCCACCTACAGGGCGGCCCAAGACGTGGCCATGCAGATCGCAGCCAATTCGCCTCTGGTGGTGCAAGGGATCAAGAAGGTCCTCGCTGCCAACGAAGGGCGGTCGACCGCCGAAGCCCTCGAGTTTGTAGCTCGGTGGAACGCCGAGCATCTGCTCTCCAACGACCTGATGGAGGCACTGGCCGCTTTCCTCGCGAAACGACCGCCTGAATTCACCGGGACCTGAGGCCCGGAACCACCATCGAACACGGTACGTTGAGTCCTGCGGCGGCCAGGAGGGCCAAATGGGTCGACGGGTGTCAACGGTGCTTGCAAGTTCTCTTTCTCTCCTGCTGGTCGCATGTGGATCGGGCGAGCCGGTCGCGTCGAGCTCTTCGACAATCCAAACCACCAGCACCACCGTCAGGGTTGTCCAAACGACGACCACGAGCACCCTTCCGGTCACGACAACCACCGCGGGTGTCTCCACCACAGAATCGTCTTCCGGTCTTCCCGGAGATCCCATCGACTTTGGTCCGGCCGAGGGAGACATCGTGGCGGTGATCGGAGTCGCCCACGATGACGTGCTCAATCTCAGGGCCGCGCCCGGTGCCGACCAGGACATCGTCGCCGGCATCCCGCCCTTGTTCTCCGACTTGATTGCAGCCGGGGAGACCCGCCAACTGGCGGCCTCGATCTGGATCAAGGTGGATTACTCCGGCCTGGAAGGTTGGGTCAATCTGCGTTTCGTCGCGTATCTCGGTGCCACCAACGACGCCACGGCTGACGTGGTGGCCAATCTGGGGGAAACTCCTGTGGCGGAAACCATGCCCGAGCTCGGGCTGATCGTCGCAGAGAGCGTCGCCAGCGATGAGCCCAAATCGAACATAATCATGAGTGTCGAACCGACCACGGGAGACCTCGGTGAAGTGACCTACGACGTGATCGGGCTCGGCGATGACGCGGTTCGAGGACTGAGGCTTCACGTCTTCGGCCAACCGGGAATCGGTGGTTTCTCCCTGGCCTCCGTCGAAGCGACCCCACTTTGTGGTCGGGGCGTCGACGACAGCGGCCTGTGCGTTCTGAAGGGGAACGTTTCTCGCACCGGGCCTTATGACCATCCGATTAGGGGAGCAGTCCTCTCGTCGCCACACCAGATGAGACCGAACATGACCGCATAGGCAGTTCATTCTCATAGAAGGAGGCAGCGATGACTGCAATCGAAAGCGAAAGAGGAACCACAAGGGCAGTCGGCACTCCACGCACCATGACGGTCCTGCTCACAGCAGGGATCCTGGCGATGGTCGTCGGGTTCGGCTCAATGGCTGGAGGCATCTTCGGTGTCTGGTACACGTATGACCACGCAGTGGCCCAGGACGTGGTGACGCCCGATGACGCGGCAATCCCGACGACACCGGTGAGAGGGCCGTTCACGATGTGGGCGCAGGCCGACATCATCACCC
Source organism: uncultured Acidobacteriota bacterium (assembly GCA_963778755.1). Taxonomy (GTDB): domain Bacteria; phylum Actinomycetota; class Acidimicrobiia; order Spongiisociales; family ZC4RG35; genus JALYNX01. Next base: position 11,358 of record CAVZVJ010000011.1, read on the forward strand.
ACCACCAGCTCGAGTCGACCGGGGGCCTCTACTACGCCCAGATGGACCGCACTGTGCCCCAGTTGGATGAGAGCGGAGCAGTCGTTCTCGATGCCAATGGCGACCCGGTGATGGTCCCCAACGAGGCACGTGCCTCCTGGGTGACAGCCACCACTCTGATCACGGCACTCGGCCTCGGAATGATGGCATATGCCCTATCGGCCTTTGCGATCGCAGTCGGGTTGACCCTGGTGGCCACCGGATTCGTATTCCTCTACATCCGCAAGCGGGCTGTGATCGTCTGATCCAAGATCACAGCGAATCGAATCGAGCCCCCAGCGCTGGGGGCTCGATTCGCGTAATGGCCTGATCCTGGTCGCTAACCCTTTCGGTCCTGTCGGAGCAAGGTCCGAACGGCTGAGTTCTTCCAGATGTTCGACATCTGATTCCACTGCCGCTTCTTGTCGATCAAAGCTGCCGACGAGGTCACCACGGGATCGGTGACACCGAAGTGATTGGCAAGCTGGGTGAGGGTGTGGGTCCAGATCTTGTCCTCGAGACGCGAGGTGTAGAGCTTGAAACTCGCCTCGTATAGAGGGTCGTTGGCTCTCACCAGCAGGTGGATCTTGGCCACCGAGGCGCCGTCGTCTCCTTCGTGGGCGCTAAAGGTGATGATTGCGGCCCAGGGGTGGCCTTCGGGGGTCATGTATGACCAGGAACGCTCGTCGGCGTAGATCACCCGCACCCCGGTCGTGACCTTTGCCGGACCCTTGCCACCACCGATCACTGCCACCTCACCAGGGGTGATCCCACCTGCCGGGGCGTAGAACTTGTTGGAGGGGGGCCAGAACTCGCCGAAGTTCTCCTTCCAGGTGGAGATGATCACTTCTGGAGTCGGGCCCGGCACCACAACTTCGTAGGTCTTCTGCCAGAGCTGGCCGAAGCCTTGCAACGGACCGGTCGGCTTGCGTCCTTCGACATTCCCCTTTCTGGCTCCGTCGGCAACCTCTCCGACATGGAAGGCGTCTACCGGGTCAGCCCAGTTCTCGGCGTCTCTCGGCTCTGTCAACTCGGTCCTTTCTTTGATTCTCGAATCAGATCAGGGACGCGTTCCGTGACCGTTACGAAACAGGGCATGGCGGGGAGGACGGGCGGTCACCGTCTCGTAACGCAAGTGGGGCACAATCACTCGAGATGACGAACTTCGACGCGGTGGTGGTCGGCGCCGGGCCGAATGGCCTGGCCGCAGCCGCCGAATTGACGCGGGCGGGCCAGCGCGTGTTGGTGATCGAGCAAGCGGATGTGATCGGGGGCGGCACCAGAAGCGAAGAGCTCACCCTGCCCGGATTTCTCCATGACATTTGCTCGGCGATCCACCCCCTCGGCCTTGCGTCGCCCTTCTTTCGGGACCTGGATCTAGACGTGGAGTGGATTCACCCCCGGATCCCGATGTCCCACCCCTTGGGCGGAGGGCGGTCTGGCGCCCTGCTCCGTGACGTAGGCGAAACGGCTGCCCTCTTTGGGCCCGACGCCGACCGTTACTCCCGCATCATGAACCCCCTTGTCGAGTCCGCCGATGAAGTGATCGAGGACTTCCTGGGACCGATGACGGTCATCCCCAAGAACCCGACCAGCTTCATCAGGCTGGCCACCAGGGGAGCCCTGCCGGCATCCACCATCGCCGGCGGATTCTCCTCTACGGAAGGAAGGGCGGTATTGGCGGGGCTTGCAGCCCACGCCATCGCACCTTTCAGCTCGCCGCTGACCGGAGGGGTGGCATTGCTGTTCGCCACCACCGGGCACGCCTATGGATGGCCACTGGTGAAGGGTGGATCGCAGAGGGTGGCCGAGGCGTTGGCCAGGGTGGTTCTCGACGGGGGCGGATCCATCGAAACCGGAAGGCTCGTGTCGTCTCTCGACGAGCTTCCGGATGTCGGCACTGTGATCCTCGACGTGATGCCCCGCGCCGCGGTCCATATGGGCGGGGACCGCATCCACCCGATGCACCGGCGCAGGCTCTCGGGGCAACAGCCCGGCCCCGCGGTGTTCAAGGTCGACTGGGCTTTGGACGGAGCCATCCCCTGGCTCGACGAATTCAGCCCCGATGCGGGCACTGTTCACGTAGGCGGTACCTGGGAAGAGGTCGCGGAGGCCGAAGATGCGGTGCATTCGGGCCGTCATCCGGAGCGTCCCTTCGTCTTCGTCGCCCAGCAATCGCTATTCGATGAGTCGCGTGCGCCAGCCGGCAATCAGGTTGCTTGGGGCTACTGCCACGTCCCCAGTGGCTCGGATCTCGATATGACAGACGCGATCGAAAGCCAGATCGAGCGTTTCGCCCCGGGTTTTCGAGATCTCATCCTCGGGCGGCACACGATGAACGCCGCCGCCTTCGAGGCCCACAACCCGAACAACATCGGCGGCGACATCGCCGGCGGGGGGTTCGGGATGAGAAAGGTCTTCCAACTGGGAGCCACCAGGCCCTATCACCTTGGTGACGGCCTGTATCTGTGCTCCTCAGCTACCCCGCCTGGCGCAGGTGTTCACGGCATGTGTGGCTACTACGCCGCCCGTGCGGCCCTGAGGGGTTGAGTCGGGCCCAGCTTCAGACTGCAGCTAAGGCTGATGCCTCGTTGTCGTAGATGCCAATCGCTTCGTCGAGACGGGTCAGGGAGAAGATCTGGCGGTAGTGATCGGACAAGCCATAAGCCAGGAGTTGGTGTCCGTTGCGCTGGGCGCGGATCAAGGTGGTGACCAGGAGCCCGATCCCGCCACTGTTCATGTACTCGAGTCCGTCGAAGTTGAGGATGATGGCCGTCACTCCGCCCCGAGCGGCCTCGTCGTGGGTTGCCGCGATCTCCTGCTCGGAAAATGATGTGATCTCGCCCGAGATATCGATCACACGCACCCCGGGGGCAGCATCGCGAACTGTCATGGTCAGGTTGGACGTAGGCACCATTGTCTCCAGTTATCTGGCTGCCACGGCAGCGTCTTCATCTTCGTAGATGGCCATGAAATCGGCGAGTCGGGTGATCTGAAAGACCTCCCGGTAGTGGTCGGTGAGACCGAAGGCCCCGATTTCCCTCCCCTCGGCCCGAGCCCGAGCCAACACACCGACAATGACCGCGATCCCGGTCGAGTTGATGTAGTCGACCTCACCGAAATCCAGAAGGACTCGACCCGGCTTCGAGGTCGCCTCTTCGTAGGCGCCCTCCAGGCCTTCCTTGGCAAGCCGGTTCACGGTCCCGGTCAGGTGCACCACACCTCCGTCGTCGCCCCAGGCGACTCTCGCCTCGAAGCCGTCGTCCATCAGGAGACTCCTTCTCTGTTCATGACAAGCTCCACGGTGTGGGTCTTGTCGTGGCTCTCGGTCTTGATCTCGTCAACCATTTGCCCGATCAGGAACAACCCCCAGCCACGTGGGGTCTGCTCACCGGCCAACTTGGCCTCGAGATCAGGGGTCTCGGCGTCGGGAATCGTCTTCTCACCACCCTGGTCGCTGACCAGGACACTCACATTTGTGGCCGTGGCCCTGACCTCGATCTCCACCGGTATCTCGGCGCGATTCTCGTTGCCATGCTCGATGGCATTCATCACGGTCTCACCAACCGCGGTCTTGAGCCGTTCGAGCCGCGAGACCTCCATGCCCAGATTGCCGACGACCTCGGTCACCTTGGAGATCGCGATCCGCTCGTTGCCTTCCTCGCTAGGGACACTGAATTTGGCCAGCACCTCAGCCTCCCCAGCATCGAACGTCTTGGCGGATTCCTTGGCCGAAGCCGTGCGCCGGACAACAACGAGGGTGATGTCATCCTCCTGCTCGGCGCCGGCACCGGTGAAGTTCTCCAGGTCACCGACCAGGGCCGCCACCATGTCGTCGTTTGAAGGCTTGATGGCAACCCGCCCCATGAGGCGCCCGAACCCGTACATCTCGCCTTCACTGTTGTGGGCCTCGGTGATGCCGTCGCTGGTGAGCACCATCACATCACCGCGCTCCAGGCGGTAGGTTCGCTCGTCGTAAGGCATCCCTGGCATCAGACCGAGGGGCATCCCGGTCGCCCGCAGCTCGACCACTCCGTTACTGCTTCTGACATAGGGAAGGTTGTGCCCGGCATTGGCAAAAATGATCTCGCCCTGGCTGGTGTCGATGATTGCGTAGAGGCAAGTTACGAACATGGCCGGGGGGATCTCGGGCACGAGAGCCTCGTTCACTTCGGCAAGCACAGCCGAGGGCGAATCATGCTTTTGCGCTGCGGCCCGAAGCATCGACCGGCACGTCGCCATTACCAGCGCGGCCGGTACTCCTTTGTCAGTGACGTCGCCGATCACCACCCCCAGCCTTCCGTCATCGAGGGTGATGAAGTCGTAGAAGTCCCCGCCGACGGCGCGAGCCGGGCGATAGAAGGCATCCACGTGCCAACCCGGAATCGCGGGTAGCTCTTTGGGAAGCAATGTCTGCTGGATGAGGGCGGCGACCTGGAGCTCCTGTTGGATTCGCTCTCTCTCCTTGGCCTCGGCCTGCTGCTCCCTCACCAACTGGGCGACCTTCATCGCCGGCGCCACCTGTGAGGCAAGACTCCCGAGAAGATGCCGATCGTCGGTCGAATAGGGCTGGTCCGAGAGGCGGGGCCCGAGATAGAGGGCTCCGAGTAGCTCACCCTGGCCGATGAGCGGCACGATGAGCTCGACGCCTCGGTCCCGCATCGACTGCAGCGCCTCGGACTCAAAGTCGACAGAGTCCAGCTCCAGGGGTGCTCCGGTGGATAGCAGGGCCGTTTCCAGGGGATCGCCCGGCGGAATCGGCACCGCGTCGATGACCCTGGTCCCTGGCGAAAGGGAGGTCTCGGGGGCCTCAGACGGGGCTTCCTCGGACTTGCGACGTCTCAACAACTGGACCATGTACTCACTTTCTAACTCGCGATCGTCTCGGAATCGTTACGAAATGCTGATTTGGTCCAAACCGCAATCGAAACAGGCTGCATGGTCGCGCTGACCACACCCATCCAACCCTCGACCACCCGGTCGGCGTCGAGTTGATCCCGCAACGATCCCGCGAACCCATCCATCACTCGTTGCGTGTCGTAGTGGGAACGGTTGAACCGACGATCCACCCAACCCTGGACCCGTCTCCGCACCGGGTTGAATAGCGCAGCCACAGCCAACGTGGTCGCCGCCACCACCAACTCGGACTGGTCCGGAAGCAATGTGGTCAACCAGGTGACCCCGGCCACATACACCGCTGCTAGAGCCACCACCACGACCGTGTATGAGACAGTTCGAGCGATGATCCGATCGATCTCATACAAACCGTGGCGGGTAATAGCGATCGCAATCGCGGCGGCGGCCCCGATTCCCCACAACGAGAGAATCACCAAAATCGGGTCTATGCCATGGTCTCCGATAAGCCCTTCGAGAAGGTTTCCCAGGACGAAAAGGATGGGGAAGGTCGCGAAGGCAGCAAAGAACCATCGGAACTGCTGTCTCTCGGTGCCACGCGAGTGGCGAAAGCGGACAAAGAGGTCGACGATCGCAAGCAGGAACAGCGCAGCCATCACCCAACCGAGAGCCTCGACAATCGGATCGAGGAACTGGTCGGAACCAGGTATGTCGAATGGATTATTGGGTGGCGCGACATCTCCTTCTACAGGACCCGGTCTCGTCGCGCGCGCAGCAGCGTTCAGCACGGCAACGGGCAGAATCGCTCGTATCACCAAACGTCCTGCGCTGGTGGTGGCAGACCCCGTCGGATAGAGCAGCACCAGGATCACGACCAGCGTCACCGGAACCATCACCACCCAAGTCGTCAACCAGGCAGCAAGGCCGCCCAGTGGGAGTGATCCCGGCACCGTGACCAGCGCATAGCGGCCGTAGGCACTGGCAAAGGCCCCCAAACCCACGGAGAAGGTGATGCCCGAAAGGATCCAGCCGATGCGATTGGAGGGGCGACTGGAAACCAGCAGAGCTCCGACGAGGCCGAATCCAACGAATGCGGAGAAGAAGATGAGCCCCTCCAACACCGTCGACGGCGGATCCGGTGGCGAGACTGACGGGTTGAGAGGAGTCAACACAGCCGCCGCCACCATGCCGGCCACTCCTAGCAGCCACATGGTCCAACTCAGGAGCGCAGCGCGGCGCCGAGACATCAAATTCCGCCCGAGATCTCACTGGCGAGAGCCCACATCCCGAAGACAGCAATGAGGCAGACAGCCAACGTCCGGGTCAGCCCTGAGATTGTCCGTGATGTCGTCAGGGCTCGACTCCGTCATTCATCGGCGGCAGCATGCCATTGCTTCGTTACGTAACCGCAACCGAGCTGAACGAACGGGGGAAGCTGCGACCGGTTCATATGCCGTTCCGTAATCTCAAGTTGCGCAAATCTCGTAACGCACCAATATCTCCCCATCACAGGCACAACCATCGACATCAGGCTCCTCGGGCCGCCGCGGATCGAGAAGGCCGGAACGTCAATCGACGTGGACACCAGGAAGGCGATTGCGCTCCTCGCCTACCTGACCGTCGAGACGACTGCCACGCGCGACCGGCTGGCGAGCCTCCTGTGGCCCGAGGCCAACACGGAGCGGTCACGAGCCACCTTGCGGCGCACGCTCTCCTCGCTGCGCACCGCGGTCGGCCATGAGACAGTTACCGCCGACAGGATCGGCGTGGCTCTCGCTGAAGGCACGCCAAGTGATATCCGCACCTTCACCGACGAGCTCGAAGCGACCTACCACCACGACCATGACCGGGGCGACGTATGTGGTCTTTGCATTCCCCATCTCGAGAAGGCCACCGTTCTCTACCGGGGTGACTTCCTCGAGGGTTTCTCCATGCGAGACGCCGCCGAGTTCGAGGACTGGGCCCGCACCGTCACCGAGTCGCTTCGGATTCAAGCCGGGGTCGCCTTTCAACGTCTGGCCATGGCAAGAGCAGCCTCAGGCGACTACTCGGGCGCCCTCGGCGCTGTCCACAACTGGATCGAGCTCGATCCACTCCACGAGCCCGCCTACCGCCTTCTCATGCTGCTCAACGCCTGGGATGGCGACCGGCCGGGAGCGGTCGAGGCGTACCGGCGATGCGTCGGAGTTCTCGACCAGGAGCTTGGAGTTCCGCCCCTGGAGGAGACCACCGAGCTCTACGAGGCAATCCTCGATGAGGACCTCCCACCGGCGCCTGGTGTCAGGAGAAAGGTCAAGGCACAGGCGGTAGCAGTGGCGCAACGTGAGGCCATGATCGACCGGGAGGAGGAGACGGCCACTCTGCTCCAGGCCATGGACAGCCTCTCCGTCACAGGCAACGTGCTGGTTATCGCTGGGTCGGCATGGATGGGAAAGACCCGTCTGCTCGAGGAGTTGGGCCCGGCCTCGAGGATCTCGGGTCGCTCGGTGCTCTCTGGTCGCGCCTTCCGAATGGAACAAGATCTGCCTTTCGGGGTGGCGGCCCAACTACTCCGATCCGCCGCACCCCTGATCGACAGAAACCTCGAGTTGCTGCCCAACTGGGCCATGGGCGAGGTGGCGCGGCTGGTCCCCGAAATTCACCAGGCACCGGTGTCGACCGAAAGCGCCGATCCCTTCGGCGAGCTTCGTCTCTATGACGGCGTGCACACGGTGCTCAGCGAACTGGCACGAATCCATCCGATCGTGATCATGATCGACGATGTGCAATGGCTTGACCCAGCGTCGGCGGGTCTCGTCTCTTACATCGCCAGCCGCCTCGAAACGTCGCCGTTGCTGCTCGTCCTCGCCGTGAGGTCAGGGGAACCACTCTCGGAGGTGACGAGCGAGCTGATCTCGGCCGCCGGTACCCACATCGACTTGCAGCCACTAACCATCGACCAACTGAGCGACGTTGCCGGCACTCTCGAAGCCGCCACGGAACTTCACCGGAGGACGGGAGGGATCCCACTTTTGGTGACCGAAGAGTTGTCGGACCGAGGCGACCACGGCCCCGAAGGCCTGGGGATGGTGCGCTACATGGAGTCACGCTTGAGGGACATCAGCGACCTGGGTCGACAGGTGGCCACTGCGGCAGCGGTGCTCAACGGTGTCTGTGATGCCGCCTTGCTCCGAGAGACCAGCGGCCGCACCGAGGACGAAGTAGTCGACGCCGTCGAGGAGTTGATTGCCGTCGGCTTGTTGCGGGAGCTGCCCGATGGAGACGGCCTGGCATTCAACCTCGATGCCCTGGAGCGGCTCACCTACGAGTCGACATCCCTGATCAGACGCCGGCTGCTCCACCGGCGTGCGGCATCAGCGCTGGCGGAACGCTCTCACTCCGCATCCGACCCCCGTCTCGCCGCTGCAGTGGCATTCCAGCTCGAGGGGGCCGGGTCGAGTGAGAGTGTCGAGTGGTACCGGCGCGCCGCCGACCTCTCGCGGGCCGTGTACGCATATGCCGAGGCTCGGAGTCTCTACGAGAAGGCCCTCGGACTCGGTGACGCCGACCCCGCTGCAATCCATATGGCGCTTGGGGAGATCGCCATGTCAGTCGGCGAATACGACCAGGCCCTTCAAGAGCTCAACGGCGCCGCGGCCCTTGCTGACGGCGATCAGCTCGGCCTTGCCGAGCACCGTTTGGGTGAGGTTCAGCGTCTTGTTGGCCGGTTCCCCTTGGCGGCCGAGCATTACGAACGGGCTTTGGCCCTCCACCCGCAACCTGCGGAGGTGCATGCCGATTGGGCCCTGTTGTTGCAAAGGACGGGCGATGTCCCCGGAGCCCTCGAGCAGGCCGAGCTAGCTGTTGCGGCTGCCACCACCACCGGGGATCCGAGACAGCTCTCGCGAGCCCAGAACATCCTCGGAGTTATTTCGTCGGACCCGGACACCGCGATGGAGCATCTCGAAGAAGCAATGAGGCTCGCCGGCGAGGACGACCTGCTTCGAATGGCAGCCCTCAACAACCAGGCGCTGCTCCATACCGCGGCCGGGGAAGATCAACCAGCAGTGGAGTTGATCGAGGAGGCCATCCAGATCGCGGCCAGGACCGGTAATCGCCACCGGGAGGCCGCTTTGCACAATCATCTCGCCGATATTCACCACAGAGCAGGGCGGGAAGAGGAAGCGGAGCAACAGCTGATGCAAGCCGTCTCATTGTTCGCCGACGTCCACGCCGGAGGGCAGGAACCTGAGGTTTGGCTCCTCCGCCAGTGGTGAAAGCAAGGATCTCCGACCTGCCTCCAGGTTGAGGCTGTCGACCCAGACCGTTTCCTAAAGAACGGTGCTCTGTTTGCCGAAATAGGGCCTATGACCGCATCAACAGCCGAATTCCTCACCGACTGGACTGCCCATCCGATCGGCAAGGTTACAAGGGCGCTGATAGCTGTGGTTGGCGTGATCGTGGCCACCCTGGTCATGCTCCTGGCCACCCTCGGAGCCCAGAATCCCTGGATTCTCACTTTGGTCGGAGTTGCGCTGGCCGCAACGTCGATCCGTGCGGCGATGGAGCCGAGTGCCATCCGACTGACCACGCTCGGCGTGGTCCTCATGGCAGTCCCCATCGTCGGCCAAGTCATCTAAAGCCCTCTGCGAACGGTCTCAACGACCCGACGCTGACCCACACGGCCACCGGCTAACGGTGGCCGTGTTTTGTTTCACGACTTTGACCCAGGGAAGCTCCATAGGGGACATCCCCCATAGGCGACACCACGGGCCCCCGTCAACATCACAGTCGGGGACTTCAGGGAAACCACGTCCCTTGAAGCGACAATGGGGAACCCATGGGGGGATCGCCTCGGCAGTCCCCCCATGGTTCAACCCCTGATTCTCCGAATGGCCATCAACTCAATGCAACGGGATCCAATTGACGCCGAAGGGGTAGCTTCGGCCGTGATGACCTCACGATTCAGCCATCGCGGGAGCCCTGAACTCGAGGCCACCCTTCGCCGGATGGTGGTCATCTTCCGGTTCCTCGGTTTGGTGTGGATGGCCATCCTGGTGGCCATCACCCTTGCAGTTGAGCCCCCACCGAGATTGTGGATCGTCTATGCGTCCGTCGCCCTCGCTCTGATCTGGACACTGCTCACCTGGTACATGTCCCGAGCCCACCCCAAAGCGATGAGCTCGATCGGGTGGTTTGCCCTCGACTCGCTGGCGATGCTCGCCATCGGCGCCGCCTCGGTGGCGTCAGGCGCCGAGGAGTTGTTCCACGGCGGTCTTCCCCTGTCGTTGGTCTTCACCGGGGCGCTGGTCGGCGGGTTGCCGGGCTCGCTCATCGCCGCGTTGTTGCTCGGCGTGGAACAGTTCCTCGTCCACATCATCGCCAATCTCGGAGCGGTCAGAGCGGCGGGCAGTGTCATCTTCTTCGTCGTCGGCGCGATTGTGGGCTGGACCTTCGACAAGCTGCGCGACTACGACATCGCCCGACAGGAGGCCCAGAATCGCCTCGCGGAGGAACAGGCTGTGGTGTTGCTCCACGAGCAAAGGGCCGCACTCGCCGACCGGCTCCACGACTCTGTGTTGCAGACCCTGCATGCCATTCGGATGGGAGCCGACGACCCAGCGCAATCTCGCTATCTCGCCAGACGCCAGGAACGCGAGCTCCGTCGCAATATCGAGGAGTGGCGCTCCGACTACCCCAACAGCTTCCGCGCCTCGCTGCTCGCGGTCCGAGACGAGATCGAAGACACTCATCGGGTCGAGATCGAGGCAGTGATCCGTGACGACGCCCAGCTCAACGCCAGTCTCAGCGCAGCCGTTGAGGCGGCCCGGGAGGCCTTGGCCAATGCCGCTAAACACTCCGGCTCGCCGAACATCGCCCTCTACGCCGAGTTCAGCAACGGTGATGCTCACATCCACGTCAGGGACCGGGGAACCGGGTTCCGGGACGAGGCGGCGCGGATGCGGGTCCACGAGCGTCTAGCCAAACGAGTCGAATCGGTTGGTGGCGTGGTTGACATCGACTCAGGGCGCGAATCGGGCACCGAGATCAAAATCACCGTTGAGGTTTGAACATGACGGACAGACTTCGCATCCTTCTCGTCGATGATCACGATGTCGTCCGCGCCGGGATGCGAGCCATCCTCGATCATTCGTTTGACATCGTCGGCGAAGCCGACAACGTGGACAGCGCGATCGAATTGACCCGGGAGCGAAATCCGCAATTGGTCGTTCTCGATGTCAAGCTCCCGGGAGGCGGCGGGGCTTCGGTCATCGACGCCATTCGCCCCCAACAGCCAGACGTCCGGTTCATGGCGCTCACCGTTTCCACATCACGCGAGGACGTGGCGCGGCTGATGGAGGCCGGAGTCGACGGTTACATCACCAAGACCACCTTGGGGACCGACCTCCCCGACTTGATCCACCAGACCTACGCCGGAGCGCGACCGGTCTCACCTGATGTGGCCGGCTACCTGCTCGACATCGACGAAGACATCGTCGCCGAGTCGTCGATCTCGAGACTGACCCCACGGGAGCGGGAAGTGGTGAATCTGATCGCCAGGGGATACACCTACCGGGAGACCGCATCGAGGATGGGGATCCGGGTCAAGACCCTGGAGAACCACATGGCCCACATCTTCGACAAGCTGAGCGTGGCCAGCCGTCACGAATTGACCGCGCTGGCTTACGAAGAGGGTTATCTGCGGCCTGACGATCACTGAGCTCTACTGCCAACCCCCCATCGTCCTCGCTTTGCTCGCCCCTTCAAAGGGGGGACAACCCCACCCCGGTGTCCGACCTAGGCCGTCTGGTGGGACAACCGGGTTGTCCCCCTGGGAAGCGGGGGGACGACGCCAGCGAGCGCAGCGAGCGCGTCGAGGGGGGCGGACTCCTAAAACTGCAGCGCGGCAGAGGCCCAGTGCAGGCCGGCTCCGAAGGCGGTCAGCACCACCAGGTCCCCATCCTTGATCCGGCCGGTCTCGACCGCCTCCCATAGGGCGAAGGGCACCGTAGCCGAGCCGGTGTTCCCGTACTCCTGGATGTTCACGTAGACCTGTTCCTCGCTCAGACCCAGTCTGCGCCCGATGGCGTCGATGATCCTCAGATTCGCCTGATGAGGGATGACCAGGTCGACATCGTCGGTGGACTTCTCGATCCGGGCAAGAAGATCCTCCACGGAGGCACTCATCCGTTTCACCGCCTCGGTGAAGACTCTCGGGCCGTCCATGACCAGCCGGTTGTAGTCCCCGGCCGCCAGGCTCGCCTCGTTGAACGGGTTCCTGGTGCCCCCGGTGGCAAGGGTCAGGATCCCGGCCTGGGAGCCATCGGTTCCCGAGACCACCTCGAGCAGCTTTGCCCGCCCGCCCTCAGGACCCAGCACCACGGCACCGGCGGCGTCGCCAAAGAGGACCGAAGTGGCCCGGTCGGTCCAATCGAGGAGCCTGGTGATGAGCTCGACGCCGACTACAAGGATGTTCCGCGGGGAGAAGGCGATGCGGGCGCGTGCGATATCCAGCGCCTGGACAAACCCTGCGCAGCCGCTCCCACCAAGGTCGTAGACCGGTATGAAGTCACAGCCGAGACGATGCTGGAGGAGGGCGGCTGTGTCGGGGGTGTAGAGCTCTGGGGTGTCTGTGGCAATGATGATCTCGCCGATGTCGGCAGGGATCAGGCCGGCGTCCTTGATGGCGACCTCGGCGGCATTCGCTGCCAGGGTAAGCGTGGTCTCATCCTCGGCGGCAACCCGACGACGCTTGATGCCGGTCCGCTGGGTGATCCACTCGTCGGTGGTGTCAACCAGGAGAGCCCAATCGTCATTGGTCATGACTCGTTCGGGGACATACCCCCCGAAACCAAGGAACGCTGCCATCGCGATTCAGGTTAGGGCCGTTCGCAGAGCACCCGACAACGGCCTAGATTTCGTGAGAGGCTTCGAACAGGCAGGGAAGAACGAATGGGATGGACTCGCGAACAACCACCTTGTGAGCACCTCGGCCTGATTCAAGAGGTCGAGCCGGCCAGCGCCGGCTGTGGCGAGTGCCTCGCGATCGGCGACACCTGGGTCCACCTTCGACTTTGCCTTATCTGCGGAAATGTCGGCTGCTGCGACCAGTCGAAGAACACACATGCCCGCAAGCACGCCGCCTCCTCCGGGCATCCGATTGTTCGCTCGTTCGAGCCCGGCGAAGATTGGCGTTGGTGTTTTCCGGACAATCGATTCGTCTGAACTATGCCAAAGCCTGTGATCATGACCGTGGACGACGACCCTGAGGTGCTCCGGGCGGTCCAGCGCGATCTGCGGCGTCACTACAGCGAGGAGTTCCGGGTGGTTGCCGCCAATTCTGGCGCCGAAGCCCTGGAGACTCTCAAGGACCTGAGCCTCCGAAACGAGCCCGTCGCCTTGCTCCTGGTCGACCAGCGGATGCCTGACATGTCGGGAGTCCAATTCCTGGCGCAGACCCTGGAGCGCCTGCCAGACACAAAGAAGGCCCTGCTCACGGCCTATGCCGACACCGAAGCTGCGATCGCGGCCATCAACGAGGTGTCCCTCGACCACTACATCATGAAGCCCTGGGACCCGCCGGAAGAGCGTCTCTACCCGGTCCTCGACGACCTGCTCGAGGATTGGTGGGATCACTTCACACCGCGCTTCGAGGGAATCAGCGTGATCGGGAACCGTTGGGGGCGAGCCACTCACGACGTCCGAGCCTTCCTCGCCCGCAATCAGGTCCCCTATCGCTCGCTTGACCTCGGCACCGACGACCAGGCCGAGGCGCTGCTCGCCGATGTCGGCGGCGACCCCACACTGCTTCCGGTTGTGCTCTTGCCCGATGGGACCGTCCTCGTCCAGCCGACTACCGCTGATGTCGCCAACCGGATCGGTCTGAAGACCCAGCCCACCGAGCGCAACTACGACCTGGTGATCGTGGGCGCCGGGCCGGCCGGTCTCGCCGCCGCCGTGTATGGGGCGTCTGAGGGCCTGGCCACCCTTCTCGTCGAGAGTGAGGCTCCCGGAGGCCAGGCCGGCCAAAGCGCCCGCATCGAGAACTACCTCGGCTTCCCCAAGGGCCTGAGTGGCAGTGATCTCTCGAGACGGGCAGTCACCCAGGCGACCAGGTTCGGAGCCGAGATCCTGACCCCTGCCGAGGTCGTCTCAGTGACCCGGCACGACCCCTTCCGGACCGTCGGTCTCAACGATGGCACCGAGGTGAGCACCAAGGCGCTTCTGATCACAACCGGCGTCTCCTACACCAAGCTCGACGTACCTGGCATCGAGGACCTGACCGGTGCCGGCGTCTACTACGGGACCTCCCGGATCGAGGGGGCCGCGCATCGCGATGAGCCAATGTTCATCATCGGGGCGGGCAACTCGGCGGGCCAGGCGGCCATGTTCCTCTCCCGATTTGGATCCAGCGTGACGGTGATGGTGCGAGGCGATTCCCTGGCGGAATTCATGTCTCAATACCTGATCGACGCGATAACCGCGGAGGAAAACATCTTCGTCCGCTACCAAAGCCAACTCGTCGAGGCTCGGGGTGACACTCATCTCGAGCAGTTGGTGATCAAGGATCTGGCAACCGAGGAGACCGAGGTCGTTCCGGCCGGGGCGTTGTTCATCTTCATCGGCCAATCCGCCCGCACCGAATGGGTCGGGGCCGACGTCGATCGAGATGACAGAGGGTTCATCCTCTCCGGTTCCGACTGCGGCCCGAACCCCAAGGGGTGGAATCTCCAGCGTTCACCCCTCCCCTTTGAGACTTCGGTCCCCGGGATCTTTGTCGCCGGCGACGTGCGCCACGGCTCGGTGAAGCGGGTCGCCTCATCGACCGGGGAGGGAGCAATGGCCGTCCGCTTCATTCACGAGCATCTGGCCGACTTGTGAACACGATCTACGAACAGCTCAGAAAGCTCCCCTACTTCGAAGATCTCCCCGAACGCCTCCTCCTACGGGTGTGCATTGCGTCCGAGCAACTTCACGCTGCTCCGGACGAGGTGATCATCGAAGAGGGCTCCATGAGCGACGGCCTCTACGTGGTGACCGAGGGCGAGCTCGAAGTCACCAAGATGAGTGCCGGGCGATCGATCGCATTGGCTCGCGTTGGCGCCGGCGCGGTGCTCGGCGAGATCTCCCTCCTCGACGATGTCCCCAGAATCGCCACGGTCAGGGCATTGACAGATGTGGAGTACATCAAGGTGCCCTCTGACACATTCACCGAGTTGTTGGACAACCCGAAGATGGTGCTCAGGATGCTGCGAACAGTCACCTCGCGCCTCAGGGAGACAGAGGGATTGGTGCGGAGTGAGGAGCGGATGGCCGGGCTCGGCCGCATGGCCGCCGGCCTCATGCACGAGATCAACAATCCGATGGCCGCCATCAGACACGGGACGAACTCGGGCCGGGCGATCATCGAGGACCTGGGTGACACCGCGCGCCGCCTCTCCACGAAGGGTGTGGTGCTGCCGGAGGAGACCCCATCGGAGCCACAGTCGGGGGAGATGAGTGCTCTGGCCAGGGCCGACGCCGAAGACGCCTTGGGTGAATGGCTCTCCGGTCTCGGGATCAGTGATGGCTGGGAGCTGGCCCCGTCGCTCCTCGACGCCGGTTGGACCGAGGAGACCCTGGGCAAGCTCGTTCCCGACGCCGACCCTGAGACGAGGGCCGACCTGCTCCGTTGGCTCGGTCTCCGGCTGCTGGGGATCCAGGTCGCCACCGAGGTCAAGATCGGCGCCGACCGTGTCGCGGAGTTGATCCAGGCCGTCAAGGAGTTTTCTTACCTGGATCAGGGATCGATCCAGACCGTCAACCTCAAGTCCTCCATCGAAAACGCCTTGGTGCTGCTGAAGCACAGATTGAAGGGAGGGGTCACGGTGATCAAGGAGTACGACCCTGACCTGCCCGAGATCGAGGCCTTCGGCGCCGAGCTGAGTCAGGTCTGGATCAATCTGATCGACAACGCCATCTACGCCATGGACGGCGAGGGCGTGCTGACCATCACTGCTACCCGGGACGGGGACGGCGTTCTGGTGACCATGGGCGACACGGGTACCGGCATTCCTGACGATGTCGCCTCCCGCATTTTCGACCCCTTTTTCACCACCAAGGAGCCGGGAGTGGGGACCGGTCTCGGCCTGGCGACCGTGCATTCGATCGTGGCCCGCCATGGTGGCCAACTCGACTTCGTGACCGGTCCCTCGGGAACGACTTTTCGGGCCCGGCTCCTGCTCAAGCTCCCCGACGCCACTCGCGGCTCAGAGGGAGGCACAGGTCAGGGTTGACCGGTCAGACCTTCACCCGATAGCGCGCGAGGATCTCGGCCGTTCTGTCGAGAGGCAGGGCGTGAGCGACTCTCCCCGACCTCCCGGTGGTCGTCTCGGCTGCGAACAGGGCATTGACGATCGACTCCTCGGTGGCGTCGACCACGGCATGAAACAGCGGGTCCATGACCTCGTTGGGCAGGGTGGTCACGGTTCGGGCCTTGCCGGGGTTGCGCTCGAGATGGTTGGCGGTCGAGAACGCAATGAACAGGTCGCCACTGGAGTCGTGCCCGTAACCGCCGACCCGGCCAACTCCAACCGTCGCTCGTTGCGCAAGGCGTTTGCACTGACCGGAGATCAGGGGGGCGTCCGTGGCGATCACGACGATTATCGAGCCCCCGTTAGTCGGCCCCACGCCAAGGGCGGGAACCTCATCGGTTCCGATCAGTGCCCCTACCGGCACCCCGTCGATGCGGAAGTCCTCCCGCAACCCGTAATTCACCTGCACCAGGACACCGACTACATGGCGCGCGCCGCAAATGTCCACCGCCCTCGAAGAGGTGCCGATCCCCGACTTGAACTCGTGACAGATCATCCCGGTGCCACCTCCGACGCATCCCTCGGCCACGGTGCCAGTGGCCGCTGAGGAGAGGGCCGCCGCCGCATCATCTTCCGTCAGAGCAAACGCCTCCGCTTCGTTGAGATCTGAGTCGTCGGTCTCTCCCACCACGGGAAGCAGAAAATCGTCGACCACCCCGAGGTTCACTCCCTCCTTCGTCAAGAAGTCGCGCACCATCCCCACCTGGAAGGTGTTGGTGATCCCGATCGGCGAGCCCAGCATCCCCGATTCTTCCACCCAGGCGAGACCGGTCATCTCACCGTTGCCGTTGAAAACGTGGGAGCCGGCGTAGACGTAATCGGTCCAGATCTCGCCGTCGCGGGGGACGACCATCGTGATCCCGCTCCGGATCACATGAGGCGAATCCCTGACCACCGTGGCATGTCCGACCAATACGCCCGGAACATCGGTGATCGCATTCGATGGCCCGGTAGGCAGCTTTCCGATTCCATCACTCATATCACGCAGCCTGGCCTTCAACACACCTTCCCTTCACAGCGAACGGTAACCGGAGGCCTAACGTCAGGTCACTGATGACCCCGGACCGTGATTCGATGAGCTCCGTCTTCCACCGCGGCTCGGGGTCTCTCCCAACTGCCACAACAGCAAGCGGATCCTGGGTGACCGACGCCGAGGGGAAGCCGTATCTGGACGCCGCCGGAGGAGCGATCGTGGTCGGGATCGGCCACGGTGTCCCCGAGGTCGCAGAAGCAATGGCTGCCCAAGCTGGAAATCTGGCGTACGTCCATGGCTCGGCTTTCACGACGGAGCCATTGGAGGCCTATGCCTCTGAGCTGGCGGCAATTGTGCCCATGGACAGAGCCAGAGTGTTCCCGGTCTCCGGCGGATCGGAGGCGATGGAGAGCGCCTTGAAGATGGCTCGGGCGTACCACCTCGCCAAGAACCGCCCGGAACGGGCCGTCATCATCGCTCGGGGAGCCTCCTATCACGGAAACACCCGCGGGGCGCTCGATGTCTCCGGACGGGAGCCCCTCCGCCGGCCGTACGAGCCGTGGCTGGGCCAGACCAGGCGAGTCCCCGGTGTCACCGAGTACCGATGCCCCAATCCCGGACATCCGAACGGATGTGCGGAGTGGCATGCCAGTCAACTGGAGGCGGCCATCGCCGCGGAAGGGCCGGAGCGGGTTGCGGCGTTCGTCGCCGAGCCGATCGGAGGGGCTGCCAGCGGGGCGGCCCTCCCCCCAAACGGCTATTGGGACGCCATCGCAGAACTTTGTCGCCGACACGACATCCTGGTCATTGCCGACGAGGTGATGACCGGATTCGGGAGGACAGGGGAATGGTTCGCCGCCGATCACTTCGGGCTGCGGCCGGACATTCTGGTCTCTGCCAAAGGCGCCTCCAGCGGGTATTGGCCCTTGGGCCTGGCGATCACCTCGGGTGACGTCCACGACACCATCGTGGGCGGCGGCGGCCTGATCCACGGCTTCACCTGGTCCCACCATCCGGTCGGAGCAGCCGTTGGCTTGGCGGTGCTGGACCGGATTCGCGGGCTACGACTGATCGACCGGGCACGGACCCAGGGTGAGCGCTTGCTCCTGGCACTGCGCTCGGCGCTCGGGGACCATCCCCGAGTTGGCGACATCAGAGGAACCGGGCTCCTGCTTTGTGTGGAACTGGTCGCCGACCGTGACACCAAGACGCCGTTCGCCCGATCCGAACAGGTCACCGAGCAAACGCTTCTGAGGGCCCGGGAGAGCGGTCTCTTGCTGTATCCGTCGACGGGCAACGCCGATGGAGTCAATGGGGACTATCTCCTCATCGGCCCGCCTCTGACCGTCACCGATGACGAGGTGGATCTGATAGTCGATCGGCTGTCGACGACGCTGGGCGCCCTTCGATGAGCCTCACCGCGGTCTGGTCTGAGGGATACCTGGCTCACGACGCCAACTGGCTGGTCTGGGTAGGAGTCCGCCTTCCCGGGGACGAGGAAGCAGATCGCGCCCTCATCATCAAGACCGCCCTGGAACAGGCCGGTGTGCCGATCGTCGAGGCCGTCGCGCATGATCGGAGCAACATCGAGGCGGTGCACGACCCGGGAATGGTCGACTACCTGGAGACCGCTCACCAACTCTGGGTCGAGGCCGGCTACCCGGAGGAGCCCGGTGTCGACAGAGTCGTGCCCTATGTCTTCCCGCATCCCGCCGCGGTCCGGTACCAGCCCGGCGTCATCCCCACGAGCAGGGCGGCCATGGCCGGGGTCTATTGCATGGATACCGCCACCGTGATCGGCCCCGGGACCTATGCCGGCGCCCGTGCCGCTGTCGACGGGGCGATCACCGCAGCGGAGCTGGTCCGGGGCGGGACCGGCTCGGCCTACGCCCCGGTCCGACCCCCCGGCCATCACGCCGGGACCTCCTACTTCGGCGGGTCCTGCTACCTGAACAATGCTGCCGTGGCCACGGAATGGCTCGTGAGAAACGACACGGGGCGGGTGGCCATCCTCGACATCGACGCCCATCACGGCAATGGGACCCAGGAGATCTTCTACGAGCGCGCTGACGTCCTCTACACCTCGACCCATGTCGACCCGGGCCAAGGTTGGTTTCCCCACTTCTGCGGATTCGAGGGGGAAACCGGCGCCGGGCCAGGACGGGGGGCCAACCTCAACCTGCCGCTGACGCCAGGGAGTGGCGACCGCGGCTTTCTCGAAGCCTTGGAACGAGGCTGTGAGGCGATTAAACGATTCAAACCCGACACGTTGGTGGTATCGATGGGGGTGGACGCCGGGGCCGAAGATCCCGAGAGCCCGCTTCAGGTGACCAACGATGGATTTACAGCGGCCGGGAAAACGATCGCTGCTCTCGGTCTGCCCAGCGTTCTGATCCAGGAGGGCGGGTATCACCTTGAATCACTTGGGTCGGACGTCATGGCTATCTTGGCCGCCTTCCCGTGACCCAAGGAGGGTGGGTGACTGACGGAATATGGGTGGGCGAAGACGTTCATCGGGGACCTCCAAGCGAGGATCTGGCCGATCGGCCCAAATCCGTGCACTGGCGACTCGAGGATGTGTGGGCCACAGCCCGGCCTTACCACGCCACGGTTTCCCCGGATGGCTCCGCGGTGGCATTCCTGCTCGACTTCGAGGGAACAACTGACATCTGGTTGGTTGATCTTGAAGGCCGCCTGTCCCGGCTGACGACGGACCGGGCACTCACCGCATATTGGGAGGATTCGGCGCCGGTCTGGTCGCCGGACAATGATCTGCTCGCGTACAACAGCGCCGGATGGGTCCACATCGTCAGCGCAGCCACCGGTCTCGGTCAAAGAGTGGTCGAGGGTTCGGCCGGGGCCTGGCTCGACGAAAAGAACCTTCTCATCATCGTCGAGCACGACCACCTTTCCTGGCTGGCCGCGGTCGATATCGAGGATCCCGAGTCACCGCCAAAGACCCTGGGCCCCATCGACGGCGATGTCCACGACCCGCAGGTGGCCGACGACGGAAGGGTGTTGGCCACCTATTTGCCCAAGGACGACCTCAACCGCTCCGACCTGATCCTGGTTGCAGCCGATGGGTCGTGGGTCACCGTTGTCGGCCACCCGGATCGGCGTGCCGAGGCGGCACGGCCCCGTGGCGGCCAGATCGCATACGTATTCGAGGACGAAGATCGGTTCTCGCTCTTCGTCTCCGATATCGACGGCAGCAACCCAAAGCGGCTTGCAACCGGTGACCTCGACTTTGGGGCTCCGGAGTGGATGCCAGACGGGAGCGGTCTGGTGGCCAGGGGCGCCCATCGCGGGCAGACCGACCTCATGACTGTGGGTCTCGATGGCTCGACCGAGGTTCTCGCCGCGGGAGGGGCCTGGGGGTCGCCACATCCTTCTTCGGACGGGGTTGTCGCCACTCATGAGTCGTGGGGATCACCACCACGGCTGAAGCTGCTGAGACCTGATGGCAAGGAAGTGACCCTCTACGACGGGGTGCCCACAGCGATTCGGCATGCCACCCACGTGTTGCCGGAGCGAATCACCTACAAGTCGCTGGACGGTTTGGAGATCGAAGGGTTCTTGTTCAAGCCGAGCCGATCATCACATCCGGTTCCAGCCGTGCTCTATGCCCACGGTGGGCCCACCGACGCCTACGCGGACGAATGGGATGGGCAGGCCCAGCACTTCATAGAGAACGGATATGGATGGCTCACGATCAATTTCCGGGGGTCGACCTCGTATGGCCTGGAATTCGAGCGGGCCAACCACGGTGACTGCGGGATTGGCGACGCCGGTGACTGCATCGCAGGCGGCAAATTCCTTCGGGGGTTGGATTGGGTCGATCCCGATCGAATCGCCATCTTCGGTGCCAGTTATGGAGCGTATTTGACCCTCGCCGCGCTCGTTCACCCCGAGAACCCATTCGTGTGCGGTATCGCCAAATACGGCGACTTCAACATGCTCACCTCTTGGGACCAGACCGACAGCGTGGGCCACGCCGAATTTCTTCGGTTGTACGGGCATCCCGACAAGAACCCGGAGGCATACCGGACAGGCTCACCGATTCATGGGGTGCCCAACCTGACGGCGCCGATCCTCATCGCCCAGGGCCTCAAGGACCCTCGTATCCACCCGAAGCAGGCCGACGAATTGGTCGAGGCGTTGGAACGCAACGGCAAGACCTACGAATACGTCAGCTATCCCACCGAGGCGCACGGCCTTCTCCGCCGTGAGCCACAGCTTCATTTCTACCGCCGTCTCGGCCGATTTCTGGACTGGCACACCAGATAGACCTGAGGCTGGTTTCCTCAAGCAAAAGGCCAAAACAGCCGATTTTTCCCTCATGGCGACCCGCGCCCCGAAAGGGACCCGACCGTCTCGCTGGTGGATCGCGCTGGCGGCGGTCTTTGCAACTCTGTCCATCGCCGTCGCTGTCGCCGCGATCGTGCATCAGCACAACGCCGGCCGACCGATCGGTGAAGGCCAATTGTTCCTCGCCGACGCTCAACTGGGCTCCGCTCAGATCAACGAGGCGGTTGATTCGGGAGTCGGTCCCAACGAAGCGGTGCGGCATCTGAGGAACGTGCTCGGGATCGAAGGCGTTGCCCTGGTCGACTCGACAGGCACCATCACCGCCGCCACTTCGGATCCCTTGATCGGGAAGCAAGTCGACAACCCGGTCCTGGCTTACGCCCTGGATTCGGGGCGATTCGCTGCGGTGGCCGCCCCCATCGACCAGGACCTGAGGATCGACGGAGTGCCCGAATGGCAGACCGGCGACGCCCTCTACCTGGCAATGCTCCCCGGCGCAGAGGGCCGGCCGTCGCTCCTTCTCTACTACGACATCTCCGAGCTCTTGGCGAGGCGTGCCGGGGCGCTCGGAATCCAGACCGCCACCGTGCAGTTGGCGGCGGTCGCTCTGCTCTTCGCGATCGCCGGACTGGCTGTGATGATCGGCCGCTATCACTCGGTCCAGCGCTACCGGGAGATGGCTCTCGAAGCCGAGTTCCTCCGCAAGAACTCAGAGTCACTGCAAATCCACAATGCGGAATTGGAAGTGGCGCGGCATAACGCAGAGGCAGCGCTCACCCTGGCCGAGGAAAAGAACCGGATCCGCGCCGAGTTCGTCCTCATGATCAACCACGAGTTGCGAACTCCACTGACCAGCGTCGTGACCGGCGCCGAATTGCTCCTCATGACCGACACCGACGGAGCCGACCGTTATGAGATCCTCGAGGCCCTGGTCCATGACGGCAGAAGGTTGCAGACGATGATCGATCAGCTGCTGGCCGTGGCAAGAGTCGAGAATCGGGGCCTCTCGTTTGCTCCCCAGCCGGTGAAGTTCGCCAAGGTCTGTGACACGGTGGCGCTCTCGCACTCCAGAGTGATCTCGAGTCATGGCCCTGACTGCCACACCGCCGACCATGACCCGACGGTCATGACCGACCTTCAGACGCTGAGCAATCTGGCCTCCTCGCTCGCTGACAACGCCTTCACCCACGGAGCTCGCAACGTGAGGATCCACTGCAGCACGAACGAAGTGCATGAGCCTCATTTCGTCGTGGGCACTCCTCCGGAATCCGCCGTCTATCTGTCCATCAGCGACGACGGCCCCGGCATCCGCCCCGAATTCCTCCCCCGAGCCTTCGAGAAATTCGAAAAGGACAGCCGAAGCTCGGGCACTGGCTTGGGCCTCTATATGGCCCGTCTCATGGCAGAAGCCATGGGTGCCTCGCTATTGGTGTGGACCTCGTTCGAGGGAACCACGTTCACCATTGCCTTGCCGCTGGCCAGAGTCACAGCCCAGCTCGGGGCGGCATGAGAAAGGTCGCCATCCTCGTTGCCATCCTCGCGGTAACCGCCTGCCAGGGACCGACCGGCTCCTCCGCCGACGTCGATGTTTACGAGTTCAACATCGAGCCTTCGATCACCAACTTCGACGCGGGGACCGTGACCCTCAACGTCGATAACGAGGGAGAGTACGGACACACCCTGGTGATCACCGATGCCGGCGGCCACGTCCTTCATGCGGGGGGAGTGATCCCCCCCGGGGAAACCGCCCAAGTGTCAATCGACCTGGCCCCGGGCAAATATTCGTTCACCTGCCGGATCGTCGCCCAGGACGACCAAGGCAATGTCATCGACCACTATGAACAGGGCATGTCTGCCGAAGTGGTGGTCAGGCCGGGCTGAGTTTTTTCTGAGGCTGCACAGGCACCGATTCATCGGTACCTTCGAGTTGTGACCTCGCCCCCCCGGCTCGCCATGGGCCTGTTTCGACCGATCGCTCGCAACTACGAGAGGTGGGCGGCGATCCTCAGTCTGGGCCAGGACGGAAGATGGCGACGCCGCCTGGTCTCCTCCCTCCACATTCCTCAGGGCTCGCTGGTCCTCGACGTGGCCGCTGGGACGGGCTCGATCACGCGGCTTCTCCAAGCGAGTGGCTATCGGGTGGTCTCTCTGGACCAGAGCCGCGAGATGCTCGACGAACTCGACGCGCCCGGTTCTCTCCGCCTTCTGGCGACTGCCGAAAGACTGCCAATCGGCGACGCAACCGTCGACGGTCTCACCGCCGGGTACCTGCTGCGGTACGTCGAGGACCTCTCCCTGGCCATGGACGAATTGGCCCGCGTGGTGAGACCAGGGGGCATGGTCGCCATGCTCGAATTCGGACGGCCGCAAGGGATATGGGGCCCATTGTGGTGGTTCTACACAAGGTTCACCTTGCCCATCGCCGGGTCTGTGGTCGGCGGCGGCTGGGGCCGAGTGGGCAGGTTTCTCGGGCCCGACATCGACAGGTTCTGGACGAGAAACTCGTTGCAGAGCCTGGTTCAGTCATGGGAAGGAGCCGGCATAGGTCAGGTTCGCTGGGAACGGATGTCCCTCGGCGGGGGCTTCGTGATTTGGGGTATCAAGACGTGACTGATTCACGTGCCTTCTACGCCCGCTCCGGATCGGCGTGGGACGACCTGGTGACGATGCTCCATCTTCCGTACACCGTCTGGCATCTCTCCTACGTCGCCATCGGAGCCGGCCTGGCCGCCGTGCTCGACTGGAAGATCCTCGCCGGAACGCTCCTCGCCTTCTTCTTCGGCCTCGGTATCGGCGCCCACGCCCTCGACGAGGTCCACGACCGCCCTCTGCGCACCGGGATCAGCGACGCTGCATTGTGGGCACTCGGGATCGGCGGTCTGGTTGCCGGTGGCGCCATCGGTGTCGTCGGTGCCTTCGTCATCTCACCGATGCTCCTGGTCTGGGTTGCGATCGGGGTGGTGCTGGCCGCCGGATACGGGCTGGAGTGGTCTCCGATCCTCCACTCGGACTGGGGGTTCAGCGTGGCGTGGGGTGCTTTCCCGGTCCTGGTCGGCTATTGGGCACAGACAGAGTCCCTTTCCCTGGCGGCTGTCCTGATTGCATCGGCAACCACCGTCCTGAGTCGAGCCCAACGTGAATTGAGCACCCCGGCACGGAGGATTCGCCGGACCGACGACCCTGTCGAGGTCTCGGGTTGGACCCGTGACCAATTGTTGTCGACATGGGAACGAGCCCTGCGCCTGATGTCTTTGGCAATGCCGCTTCTTGCCCTCGGATTACTGGCCGGGCACCTCTGAAGGACTCCGATTCGATGTCGACTTGACATTCGGTGAATTTCGTAGAGTCGAAACGGACCAGGTAGATTCGCCCCCCGTTGTGAGCAGCGCGGTCCACAAAAGGGGTGATTCGGACCGAGCGCGGCCTGGAGCCGTAGCCTCACCTCGCTGATCAGCGTCGCCAACTGAAAGGACCAACCGACGATGCCCATCGTCCTCGCCGCCGAGGGTGGCTTCCAGGAGTTCACACTCGGCCCCACCGAGTGGGCGTGGCTTATCTTCGCTCTCGCCACTTCTCTCCTGGCGATCACGGTTGGTTTCTTATTGTCCCGGGGAGTCCTTCGCGCTGATCAGGGCACGGAGAAGATGCGCGAGATCGCCGCCGCCATCCAGGAGGGCGCCATGGCCTACCTGAAGCGTCAGTTCAAAACGATCGCATTCATCCTGATCCCTTTGGTGGTGGTGGTGTTCCTCACCTCCACCGTGGTCCTGAAACCGGACGGATCTGAGGCGCTCTCGCTCTTCGAGTCGGGAAGCGCCAGAACCCTGGCCTTCATCGCGGGATGTTTGATGTCCGGGCTTACCGGCTTCATCGGGATGAGACTCGCCGTTCAGGGCAACGTCAGGACCGCCGCCGCAGCTCGCAGCGGCTCTCTCCCCGCCGCCCTTCAGATCGCGTTTCGCACCGGAGGCGTCGCCGGGATGTTCACCGTCGGCCTCGGGCTCCTCGGTGCCACGGTCATCATCATGATCTTCCAAAACACCTCGTCGGCGATCCTGATCGGGTTCGGCTTTGGCGGCTCGCTGCTCGCACTGTTCATGCGAGTAGGGGGCGGGATCTTCACCAAGGCGGCGGACGTGGGCGCCGACCTGGTCGGAAAGATCGAGCAAGGAATCCCCGAGGACGACGCAAGGAACCCAGCGACCATCGCCGACAACGTCGGCGACAACGTCGGCGACTGCGCGGGTATGGCAGCCGACCTCTTCGAGAGCTACGAGGTGACCCTGGTCGCTTCGATCATCCTCGGCGTCGCTGCCTTCGCCTCGATCGGGGCCAACCCGGTCCTGGGGCTCATCTTCCCGGTGATCGTCCGCGCCATCGGAGTCCTGGCCTCCATCGTCGGGGTGTTCCGGGTGCGGGCGACGGAGGACGACACCTCGGCCCTGGCACCTATCAACCGGGGATTCCTCACTGCCGGGATCCTGACCGTGCTCGGCACCGCAGCCGTGGCCTTGCTCTATGTGGGCAACGACCATGGAGGTGAGGGGTGGAGAGTCCTCGGCGCGGTGATAGCAGGGTTGCTCCTGGCTCAGGTCGTCAGCAGGCTCACCGAGTATTTCACCTCCACGGAGGACAAACCGGTTCAGGAGATCGCCGATGCCACCCAAACCGGGCCCGCGACCACAGTTCTCGCCGGCATCTCTTCCGGCCTCGAGTCGTCGGTCTGGGCGATTGTGGCGATCGCAGGCGCCATCGCCATCGCCATCGGCCTTGGCAACGGCAACATCCAGTTCTCGCTCTACCTGGTTGCCCTCACCGGGATGGGCATGCTGGCAACCACCGGCGTCATCGTCTCCGAGGACACCTTCGGCCCTGTGGCCGACAATGCGGCCGGCATCGCCGAAATGTCGGGTGAGTTCCATGGTGAGGCCCAAAAGGTCATGATCAGCTTGGATGCAGTTGGCAACACCACCAAGGCGGTGACTAAGGGCTTCGCCATCGGCTCCGCGGTAATCGCTGCGGTCGCCTTGTTCGCATCCTTCATCGAAACGATCGCCGCCGAGCTCGGTCTTGGGATCGAAGGGGCCGATATCTTCTCTGCTCCGGAGACCTCGATCAACGTGGCCAACCCCACGACCTTCATTGGGCTGCTCATAGGTGGATCAGTGGCCTTCATGTTTTCCGCCCTGGCGATTCGGGCTGTGGGACGAACCGCGGGAGTCGTCGTGGAGGAGGTCCGTCGTCAGTTCGCCGATGGAAAGATCATGGCCGGGCTCCGACGCCCCGACTACGGGCCGGTGATCGACATCTGCACCAAGGCCTCGCTGCGGGAACTGGCCACACCGGCATTGTTGGCGGTGCTGACCCCGGTGATCGTCGGCTTCGGGATCGGGTATCTCGCCCTTGGAGGCTTCCTGGCCGCGGCCATCCTCACCGGGCAGCTGATGGCCAACTTCCTGTCGAATTCGGGTGGCGCTTGGGATAACGCCAAGAAATACATCGAAGACGGCCATTACGGCGGCAAAGGCTCCGACAGCCACACCGCAGCCGTGATCGGTGACACGGTCGGAGATCCGTTCAAGGACACGGCAGGGCCTGCCCTCAACCCCTTGATCAAGGTGATGAACCTGGTGTCGCTTCTCATGCTCCCTGCAGTGATCGCCCTTCGGGACAACACCACGGCCAGACTCACGATCGCCGGGGTGTCCCTCGTTGTCCTCCTGATCGCAATCGGGTACTCCAAGCGTGAGGCTTCGGTGGGCGGCGCCAGGGAAACCGCTCCGGCAGAGGTCTGAGCACCACAACAACGCGTAATTGCGCGCATGAGGGGTCATATTCGGACCTGTCCTGCCCAATTTGGAGGTAGGGACTTACCCTTGGCCCATGACCTATGACGTCGTGATCGTCGGTGGTGGGGTGATGGGGTCGGCAACCGCCTATCACCTCATGAAGGACGACCCCACCCTGTCAGTGGCGGTCATCGAAAGAGATCCGACCTATCAGCGCGCCTCCACCGTGCTCTCTGACGGGAACGTCCGCATCCAATTCAATCTCGAGGAAAACGTGCGGATCTCACAACACACCATGGAGGTGCTGGCGAGTTTCGCCGACGACATGGCCACACCCACCTATCGGCCCGAGGTTGGAGCCCGGCACCAGGGCAATCTCTTCATGGTGGATGAGCGTGGTGAGGAGGAGGCGCGAGCCGGGCTGGACCTGCAGCGAGGGCTTTCGTGCGAGGTGGAATGGCTGGACATCGAGGCCATCACTGAGGCCTACCCGGCGTTCGGCTCCGATCTGCTGGTCGGGGGCACCCTGGGCAGACGTGACGGTTCGGTGGATCCGAGCGCCGTGCTCCGCGGCTATCGGAGCAAGGCGATCGAACTCGGGGCCACGTACCTCCAGGACGAGGTGACATCCCTGGTGGTCCGGGACGGGAAGATGGATGGTGCATCGCTGGCGTCGGGCGACTCTGCCCGATCCGAGCGGGTAGTCAACACTGCAGGGGCCTGGGCCCCGGCGCTGCTCGCCGGGATCGGTGTGGAGATCCCGGTCCTGCCGGTGATGCGCACCGTCTACGTGGTTTCGACCACCGTCTCGACCCGGGGCCTGCCCAGCGTCTTCCTGCCCTCCGGGCTCTACGCCATCCCGGAAAGCGACACGACCTGGCTCATGGGCTGGTCGCAAACCAACGACCCGGTCGGGTTCGAGTTTCGACCTGCCGGTCACGATCGATTCATGGACCTGATGTGGCCCGAGCTGATTTCGTACCTGCCGTCGTTCGACAGTCTTCGAATCGAGCGATCCTGGGCCGGTCTCTACGACGTCAATACCCTCGACGGGAATGCCATCGTCGGCGAGTGGCCTTTGATCCAGGGCCTCTATCTGGCATCGGGCTTCTCCGGCCACGGTTTCCAGCAGGCCCCGGCCGTGGGTCGGTATCTGGCCGAATCAGCGATGCAGCGCCCACACGAGCTCGACCTTTCCCGGCTCGGGCCGCAGCGGATCCTGGAGAACGAGCCGCTCTTCGAACATGCCGGCCGTCTGATCTAGGCGATCATCCCGCCATGCCTCGCCCGATCTCCGACTTCACCACCATGACCTTCGATTGCTACGGCACATTGATCGATTGGGAAGCAGGCATTTGGGAAGCCCTGCAGCCACTTCTGGGGCGAAACGACGCTGTTGGCATGTCTCGTTCCCTGGCTCTCGAGGTCTTCGCCCTATCGGAGGGTCAGCAGGAGACGGCGATGCCGACCGCGCCTTATCCCGAGATCCTGGCTGCGGTCCATCGGGATCTGGCCGAGCACCTCCAGTTGAAGACCGACCCCGAGATGGATCGTGCGTTTGGCCAGTCGGTGCCTCTCTGGCCGGCCTTCCCCGACAGTAGAGCCGCGCTCCGGGACCTCGGGTCCCGCTACCGCCTCGTGATCCTCTCCAACGTCGACCGCGCCGGCTTCGCTGCCTCCAATATCAGGCTGGAAGCGGATTTCGATGCGGTCTACACGGCGGAGGACATTGGCTCCTACAAGCCCGATCCGCGCAACTTCCGCTACATGCTCCAACATCTGGCCACCGACTTCGGGATCGCTCCGGAGGAGATCCTTCACGTGGCTCAAAGTCTGTATCACGACCACATCCCGGCCCAGAGTTTCGGCCTGGCCACTGCGTGGATCGATCGACAGCGCCTCTCCGAGGGCGGCGACTGGGGGGCCACTGCCCCTGTCGAGAATCTCCCCGTCACCGACTACAGGTTCTTCTCGATGGCACAGCTCGCAGATTCGGCGCGATCAGCCAACTCGGATACCTGAATACCATCGGTGGCCCTGGTCGACCCGAAGCCCGGTACACGATCGGTCCGAGGGGCGGTTCGCCCTTCATGCCGATGGCCGCGTCGAACGACGCGACATGCAACCGGCGCGCTAACGGCCTAGATGCCTCGCGACGAACTCGACGGTCTTTCGCACCGCCAGGCGAGCCTCCGGTGACTCGGTCATCTTGTTCTGAAAACTATGAGGCATGCCCTCGTACAAATCGAGCTTCACCTCCACCCCACCGGCATCGATCGCTTGGTAGTGCCGGACGAAATTGCTGAGGAAGATCTCCCTGATCCCGCCCTGGATGAGGGTGGGGGGAAAACCCTTCGAATAGTCGCCGTAAACCGGGGAGACGTAGGGGCTTTTCTGCTCGTCCGGGTCGGCATAGGCGTCGGCGGCGGGTTTGAGGTGGAGTTCGTAGAGATAGCTGCCTTCGAATCCGGCCAATGTCTCATAGGTGTCCCCGCGGTCGGTTATGTCCGACCAGGGCGACCACATCACCACCGCCGTGGGCATGCCGATGCCGAGATCACGCATCTTGAGAACCGATCCAGAGGCAAGCGAGCCGCCGGCAGATTCACCGAATATTGCGAGTCGGCCGAGGGGTGATCCCTCCACCACCAGATCTTGAAACACCGCTATCACCTGATCGGTGATCTCCTCCCACCTGGCAAACGGGGCCAGGGTGTAGTCGATCGACACCACGCGGAGCCCGGACGCCCGGACCACACGCGCCGCGTTGCCGATAGTGGATCGGGCAGTGAAGGCCACGTACCCACCGCCGTGGGTGTACAGCAAGGCACGGTCGTCCTCTTGCCAATCGTGTGGTCGCAGATCCAGGACGGGAACGCCGCCGATCTCACGCTCGATGACCTCCACCCCGGGACCGGGATCGCCGAAGCCTGCTGCCAGTCGCTCTGCTTCAACCAACCGATTTCGCTCACGCCAAGCTTCGAGTTCTCCAGGGGCAGGCAACAAAGGAAGACGAGCAGGGTCGGGGAGCGTCTCGTAGTAGACAACCCAGTCCGCGGAGACTGTGGCCGGAACTCGGGAGTAGCCGGCAGGGATGCTCAAGCCTCATCCATTGCTGAGATCGGCGCCGCCACTGACATCGATGGTCTGCAGAGCGGGGTCACCCTGAACCACGACATCGGCGCCGCCTGAAGCTGATCCGGTTATCGCATCGGTCACTTTCACGACCACATTCGCTCCGCCCGACGCGTCGAGGGTCATATCTGCGACCGGGAGCAAGGACAGGTCAACGTCGGCGCCGCCACTGGCATGGAGGTCGAGGACATCGATCGACCCTTCTCCGAGTACGTCGGCGCCCCCGGAGGCGGTCAGGCCCTGGAGAGTGGCAACGAAGACCTCTACGAAGCGATCCGAGCCACCGATGGTGTTGTAGGACCCATTGCTCTCGATCTTGAGCGTTGTGCCATCGACCCTGGTCTCGATCAGGTCGATGATGTTGTCGTCGTAGTTGACGGTGACCGCCGTGGCGGCTGCCGGGTCAACGGTGAGTCGGAGGGCGATCCCACCGGAGACCTCGATGCTGTCGAATGCCCCGACGTCCCGGTCCTCGCTCACGATGTTTCCCGATCCGGACGGGCCACAGGCTGCCAGCAACATCACGGTCAGCACCAATGCCAAGCCCCGCCAACGCATCATGAGCATCTTCTCCAGTCGACAATAACTCTGGAACCTATCCGAAAGAGCCGGCACCTAGCATCCGGCAGCTTGAGGTCAGACGACAAGATGCGCACATGATCGGCTTGGCGATCCTGGCCGTGGTGTTTCTCTGCTACTCGCTGGTGGCTGCTCGTCTGGAACGATGGTCGATCACAGCCCCGATGGTGTTTGTGGCGGCCGGCGCCCTGATCGGGCCCGTTGCACTCGGAGAGTTCGACGTCGCCTCGAATACCGAAGTAGTCCTGGTGATCACTGAGTTGACCCTCGCCATCATCCTTTTCGCCGATGCCTCGACCCTGAAGTGGAAGCAGGTTCGCCTCGACTCCACTCTTCCGGCCCGGCTGCTTCTGATCGGGTTTCCCCTCACCGTGCTCGCCGGTGCGTTGATGGCGGGATGGCTGGCGCCAGAGTTGGGATGGGCGGGAGCCGCCCTCGTGGGCAGCATTCTCGCTCCAACCGACGCAGCCCTGGGCTTGGGAGTCTTCTCGGATCGATCGGTCCCGGCTCGGATCCGACGCGGACTGAATATCGAGAGCGGGCTCAACGACGGGCTCGCCACCCCGTTGGTCGCAGTATTCCTGGCGATCCTCGTGGCCGAGGCCGGTGCGGATCAGGGGCATTGGGTCGTCGAGGCACTCAAAGAGCTCGGCGTGGCAATTGTCGCGGCAACCGTCATTGGATTCGTGTTTGGCCACTACGTGGCGGTGGCACGCCGGAAACAGTGGACCTCTGAAACCTCCGACCGCCTGGCCGTCCTCGCGACCGCCCTGCTTGCCTATACCGGCTCGATCACCGTTGGTGGCAACGGATTCGTGGCGGCCTTTGCGGCCGGGATCCTCTTTGCCGCCGCCTCCCGAGGGGAACTGGCCGAGGCCACGTCGTTCACCGAGGACGTCGGCCTTCTTCTCTCGTTTGTCGTCTGGGCACTATTTGGAGCGATCCTCGTGGGTCCCCTCCTCACCCAGGAAATACACCCAATGACGGTCGTTTACGCCGTGCTCAGCCTCACAGTGATCCGCATGGTGCCGGTCGCCATTTCCCTGATAGGGGCTGGGCTCCGACCGGCTTCGGTGGCCTTCATGGGATGGTTCGGCCCGAGGGGGCTGGCCTCCGTGGTCTTCACCCTTATTGCGTTCGAATCGTTTCACGGCAACTCGATCGCGTCGGATTGGCTGTTTGAGATCGCCACCTGGACGATCCTCTTCTCCATACTCACCCATGGGATCACCGCCCGCCCCCTTGCGGCTGCTTACGGTCGCAAAGTCACCGATGGCGTGGCGGAGCATTTCACCCCATCCGATACGCTCGAGGAACCATCACCGAGGCGGTTGTGAAGTAGGGACGAACATCGTGATCGCCTGACGGGGGAGGGGGTAGCCCCTCCCCCGTTTTGGTCTTGATCAGACTTCGCTGGCGACCGATCCTTCGTCGATCTCCAATGCGGGACCGGTGAACTCCGGATAGGCGAGGACGCCCATCTCCGGGATGTCCAGCCCGGTCAATTCCTCCTCCTCCGAGACCCTTATCCCACCCTTCATGAATATGTCCTGGAGCTTCCAGAAGAGGTAGGCGATGCCGAACATGACGGTCCAGATCACCACTACCCCTGTGAGCTGGGCCAGGAATTGCCCGGTTCCGCCATGGAGAAGCCCGATGATCTCGACCGGTTGCCCGGCGCTGTCCACGGCCAGGTTCCATCCGTCGCCGTAGCTGCCATCGGGGAAGATCCCGACCGCAAGCACACCGAAGGTGCCGCAGACACCATGAACCGCAATAGCGCCGACAACGTCATCGATTCCCCGCTTCTCGATGAAGAGAATCGCTTCCACAACCAGAACACCGGAAATGATGCCGATCACGGCTGAAGCACCTGGGGTGACGAAAGCGCAGGGGGCCGTGATGGCCACCAAGCCGGCGAGCATCCCATTCATCATCATCCCGGGATCTGGTTTCTTGCCCCGGAAGTACATGCAATAGAGCATGGAAACGACCGCTCCGAAGGCGGCTGCGATTGCAGTGTTGGCCGCCACCGTCGCGAACTGGACGTCCGTGGCCGCAAATGTCGAAGCGGCGTTGAACCCGAACCATCCAAACAGGAGGATGAACGTCCCCAACGCAGCCATCGGGATGTGATGGCCCGGAATGGCATTCGGCGTGCCATCGGCTTTGAACTTGCCGATCCGGGGACCGAGGACCAGGGCGCCAGCCAGCGCCGCCGCCCCACCCATTGCGTGAACTACTCCGGATCCGGCGAAGTCGGCATAGCCAACGCCCCACCCCACCGAGCTCCAGAGTCGGTTCAGCCAGCCTCCACCCCAGGTCCAAGCGCCGAAGAGCGGGTAGTAGATCGCCCCACAGAAAAGACCCCACCCAACGAAACTCCGCCACTTCCACCGCTCCGCCATCGATCCGGTGGGAATGGTCGCCGTGGTGTCCATGAAGGCGGCCATGTAGAGGAAGAACCCGAGCACTGCCGGGGTGATTGCCTTGCCGGCGAGCAGGAAGCCACCCTTCCACAAGAAGGTCCAGTCGCCGGATCCGATGAGGGCGCCGCCCAGGGCCGTGTCGTATCCGAAGTCGAATCCGGGGAGGACATAGGAGAACCCGCCGAACATGAATGCATAGCCGACCAGGAAGTAGGCGACGAACCCCAAACCGAAGATTGCGAAGTTCGTGGAGACCACATGCGCCGCATGCTTGGCACGGGAGAACCCGGTTTCCACCAGCGCGAATCCGGCCTGCATGAAGATCACCAGGACCGCCCCGATAACGATCCAGAGCAGGTTCATCTGCTGACCCATGGCGGTCACGGGGTCGGTGTCCTGGGCCATCGCGGGTGCCGCCACTCCCACCACCATCAGGCCAATCAAGCCGGCGATTACTGACAGCTTCCTGACCCGGTGTCTCGGTCTCATCGAACGTCCTCCCTTATCTGGTTGAGATGATGTCAACGAGCGTAAAGAAGGGCTGTTAATCGTCTTGAAACGCAATATTACGAGTGTGGATCAGATACCTGACAGCTTTCTTACAAGGCGGCAGGGAGTGACTCCAGGAGATAACCCCGGGATCTGATCGTCCGCACGGTGAGACCCACTGCTGGCAGACGCTGTCGGAGACGGAGCATGTGGGCGTCGAGGGCGTTGCGTCGCGGGCGATCCATCCCAGCCGACGGCCACGCCGACTCGATCAGCGCCTGACGAGTGACCACCGCATCGGGACGCGAGATCAAGGCCGACACCAGACGGGATTCGAGCGGCGAGAGCGACACCCACTCATCTCCGAATCTCAGGATCCCTTCGGGCTCGAGTTGTGGAGCGGGATGAGCTCGCTGGGCCACCTCGGCCTGGCTGGATCTGCGTCGCAGGGATTCGAGACGGGCCTCGATGTCGACCGCCGATGCGGGGACTCTGATCCATTCCTCGATGAGGGTGAGGTCGAGAGGTGGCGGCCCTGCTTCGACCAGCAACAAATGGGGCTGTCTGGCTGCCAGCAAGGAGGCACGTCTCTCCTCGTCGCCTGGCCAACGGATCAAGGCCACGTCCACGTCGGAACGCTCCCAGGGTCGTGTTTCACCCGTGTTTCCCCGATGTGAAGGATCCGCGACGGCCAAACGGTCGAAGACCTGCCCGCCAAGCCTCAGGCGATATGGGCGCCGTGGCGAACGGCGATGCTGAATCGCGAGACCCGGCGCCGTCGAGCGTGACGCCCTGAGACCCGTGTCGCCGCCGCATCCGATTTCTTGGGCACCAACACCAACGAGACCGCTACACCGGCAGCGAGACTCGCGAGCACGAGGGGAGCCCGAAGGAAGGTCAGGACCAGCCCGACCGAGGGAATGTGGAAGACGGGGCGACC
The DNA here is from genome assembly GCA_963778755.1 of uncultured Acidobacteriota bacterium. GTDB lineage: Bacteria > Actinomycetota > Acidimicrobiia > Spongiisociales > ZC4RG35 > JALYNX01. The sequence goes on from CAVZVJ010000011.1 coordinate 46,205, forward strand.
GACAATGTCTGAGTTCTTCGGATACCAGATGTCCTTCTCCTGGTTGTTGTCGCCGAGAAGCGTGAATCCTGCCTCACCGGACCCGCCAATGATCCGATGGATCAAGATCAGGTCGGAAGCGATGTCATCGTCAGGCACCCGGTAGGCGACAACGTCCCCTGGCCCGTACTCGGCCTCTTGTCGAACCAGAACCAGGTCGCCCGGTTGGTAGGTGGGCTGCATGCTGGTCCCCCGTATCACGACGTAGGTGAGCGAGCCTCCCCAAATCGTGGGGCGGAGGAAGGCGAACCATCCTGCTGCGAGGATCAGAGTCACCGTCCAGACCAGGAGTCGACGCAAGAGATGGCCTCCACCTTCGGGAGGTGAGGAGACGGGACGAGCGATGACGAGGGATCCGGTCATGGGCGGAAGGTCACTGTGAGTTGAGGGGCCTGGGCGAGATTGGCAAGGTTCTTGGACGAGTAGCGCACGTTGCGCGCGGTGCCCGAAGCCTCGACGTCATCCCTGATCATCCAGCCGTTGTTGGTGACACTGCCAGCCACAAAGGCGCTGACATCTGCGGTCACGTCCCAGCCGTTGACGTATCCGACTGCGGTGTTCTGACATCCGGGCCCGACCGTGATGAACGAGGTGCGAGAACCGCTCGCCGGCTGGTTGGCGGCGTTCCACCCAACGGGCTGGGTGTTCCAGGTGACGCCGGCCTCGGTCCAGGCAAAGGTGACTCTGAAGATGTCCTCGGTTCGGCAGACGCCGGGGATGGCCGATGCGTAGAGACGGAGTGTTCCCGAGATCACCGTTGCGCTCGATGGGATGGCGGGACTGCACTGTGTCAGGTCGAAACGAATGAAGGCACGGCGATTCGTCGTGGCGCCTGCCGACTGGACGTCCATGAAGGTGTCGGTGCCGTTGTTCTGAGTCAGATTGTTGTGGTTAACCCAGGAGTCAGCGACCGTGGTCGACCCCGCGGCCCAAGCGGTGAGGGTGCAAGTGCGATAGACCGCGAGCGTCTTTGCCGTCACGGTGAGCGGTGCCGCAGACGCCGCGGTCGGCAGGAGCGCCAGAAGCAGGATGCCGATCATCGGCCATGAGGCGAAGCGTCTGCCTGAGTCCGACATCTCAAGCACCGACAATCGTCAGATCGGTGGTCATCGCATTGGCGGCGGCGATCGGGCTTGCCAGGGTCACCAGGATCGAGCCACCGCCGGCGGGAACCGTTGCGGTGCCGCTCACATTGGTTACCCCGTTGCTCACCGTCAGGGACAGCGCCCCGTTGCCACAGGCGGCAGCGATATTGGAAACGGTGACCGAGACGACATTCGTCCCCGAAAGTGTGCGGACGATGGTGACGCCGTCGGCGTCACACGCCGTCACGGCTGCGTTTGCGCCTGCCAGGGTCTGGGAGCCGGAGGGCAGGTTCGCTGCCAACCCGGGCGCGATGGTGGCCACGATCGTTACGACCGCGGCCACCATTCCGATCAACCAGCGTCTCATCGCGTGGTTCTCTCGATACGTTTAGCCCGAGATGACCAGGTGCACTCCGAGGACACTGGCGGCGCTTATGTTGGCCGCACTGAAGTCGGCGGTGAACGAGGTACCGGAGCCTGGCGTGGTGCCGGTCATCTCGCCGAGCAATGCGTTTGCCGTGCCGGTGAGACTGATTCTGTAGGGCTTGGTGAAGCAGCCGGCAGCCATTCCGTTGACGGTCACGACGCCGACCCGATAGCTGGACCCAGCCACATAGGAGGTCGCATAGGTCACGGTCAGCGGGGTCGCCTGGCAGGCCGCGACAGTGGCACTGCCGGCGCCGAGGGTGTCCGTATTGACGGTAAGGCTGGCAGCGAGCCCGAAGACGGCACCAAATACCGCTCCAGCCACCAGCAGGGCGATCAAGATTCGTTTCATACCACGTCTTCCTAGATCAGGGAACCTGTGTTCTATCGCCACGAAAAGGCGGAACCTTGAGTAGGTCGCCCGACCTCAATCGTCAGACAGCAAGGGACTTTTGGCATGCTCTGATGGCGTATCGTCCGGCCGGATATGGCCACCGAATCGTTCGATGTCGTTGTCGTGGGCGCAGGCGCCGCTGGATGCGTTGCTGCCGCCCGGCTCGCCGAGTCGAGCTCCCGATCGGTGCTACTCCTCGAGGCCGGTCCCGACCTCAGAGCGACGCCGACCCCAGAGATCGCGCGATGGATGGGGCTTTCCCAAGGACCACCACTGGGGTCTCCAATCCGAGCCTGACCGGAACGGTGCTGCCGCTCCTTTGCGGAGGGGCAAGCTCGTAGGCGGAACGTCCTGGGTAACGAGGTTTGTCGTCCACGGGTCCCCGGCCGATTTCAACGAATGGGCCGACTTAGGCAACCCGGGGTGGGGATTCGATGATGTCCTCCCCTATTTCAAGAGGATCGAATCCGACCTCGACTTCGGCCACCAGCTCTGGCATGGGGACAGCGGCCCGATCCCGGTGAATCGCTATCGCGACTTGTCGTCCAGCGCCACGCTGTCAGCCGCGAACGAAGCAATAGCGGGCGTGGGCTTCCCAGCGATCGACGACCACAATGCGCCTGGAGCAGTGGGCGTGGGGAGGATGCCGATGAGCTCTCGAGGCGGCTCCAGAGTGAGCGCTGCAGACGCCTACCTCCCGGTCGGAGCAACACCTCCCAGCCTGACGATTCGATCCGGGACACAAGTCGCGCGGATCCTCTTTCGAGGGGACCCGCGCTCGCGGTGTGGAGCTCGTCGACGGATCGATTATTGAGGGGGGTCATGTCGTGCTCTCCGCCGGTGTCTTTGGAAGCCCTTCGATCCTGCAGCGTTCGGGGATCGGACCTTCGGACCATCTGGGCACGCTCGACATTCCCATCCTGGTTGACCTCCCCGGCGTCGGGGCCAATTTCGGCGACCATCCCAGCTTCGAGCTGGAGTGTGAGTTCACAGGCGAGGCTCTGGAGGCCCCGATTCTCCATTCGATAGCCACCTTCCACAGCCAGATGACCTCGGCGAACGAGCCACCGGACCTGATGCTGTGGGTGGCGGACCCGATTGCATCTCCAGGGGAGCCGCCGGCGTTTGGGGTCGAGGTGGTTCTGCTCAGGCCGAAATCGAGGGGGAAGGTGCTGCTTGGTTCAGCCGATCCGATGGATCAACCCCGGGTCTATCGGCCCGATCTGGTGGAGGAAGTCGACGTCGACCGACTGGCAGAGGGCTATGCGGTGGCGCTCGAAGTGGTGAATCGTCCGGAGCTCCGCGACGTCTGCCGTCCACTTGGCCCTGACGCCACGGATTCCGAAGCGATTCGCCAGGCGATTCGCGGTGACAGCTACTCGATCCCGCATTTCGTCGGAACCTGCTCGATGGGCCCGGACCCAGATCAGGGCGCCGTCGTCGATTCATCGGGTCGAATCCACGGAGCCCAGGGGCTCAGTGTGATCGACGCATCGATCATGCCCACCGTGCCCTCGGGGTTCACTCACATTTCAACGATCATGATCGCCGAGCGCCTCGCCGAAAGAGTGGGCGCCTCCGTCTAGCTCAGGAACGTGGAGTCAGGAGGGCGATCGGGATGACGCGCTTCGCCTTCTCGTACTTGGCAAAACCCGGTGCCCGCTCGACCACCAGGTCCCGCCACAGCTCATCTCGTTCGGCGCGGTCGGCGATACGGACATCGACGTCGTGCTGCTGCTCCCCGATCTGAATCTGAGCCCGTCCAGCCGCGGCCAGGTTCTTGATCCATTGCGGTTCGGTATCCGAGCCGCCGGCGGTGGCGGCCAGCAGGTAGCCATTGTCGTGCTCGAAGTAGGCGACCGGAGTCCTTCGAGGCTTGCCCGTCGTACGACCAGGCACGGTGAGGATGAGGACAGGAACCCCTCGGGCGGAGCCTCCCACGCGCCCTTTTGATCGAACGTAGAGCCACGAGGCAACCTTGTTGCCGGTTGCCATCATCGTCTTGGCCACTGGGTTCATCGCATTGCTCCTTGCCAAACCCTAGGCCGCTTCAAGCCCATGACTGCTGACTAGTCACTTTGTGCGTGACGTTTCTAGTCCTCTCGCGCGAAGGCCCTGTTTGCCGATCTGGAGAGATGGACACTCGCACACCTGGAGATGGCACGAGCGGGCCAAAATGCCGTGATTGCGGGAAACCGGCAAGATTCCTCATCTCCAAGGGTCTCGCTTGTGGAACCCATGCCTATGACTACCTGGTAGGGGACGAGGTCGACTCGGGCCCTCTGCCGGCACAGATCAGGTCGCTGTCGAGCAAGCACCAGCGAAGCCTGATGCGCCGTCCCTGAGCAGGGAATTCACCGTCGGCCGTCCATTGCCCTGATCCCGCCTTCAGCGCGAAGTCGCCCTGTCGAGCAACCTTGGCCCGGGTCCGAACCGGCCATCGTTCTACCCACGTATGATCCTTGGGACGGCTGAGGCCACGTCTAAGGCGAAAGGACACATGTGACTGACAACGACATCGAGGTCGGACCCGTCGACTACTTCGTAGTGGAGTGGCCGGCCGGCTCGCCTCCCACCGGGGAAGCTTTCCCCTACCTCGTCGATCTCGTCGACCGGGGTTTGATTCATATCCTCGACCTGGCGTTCGTCCAGAAAGACATGGAAGGCAACATCCTTGCCATGGCGCTGGGTGACTTCGACCTCGACGGCAACCCCGATCTGGCGATTTTCCAGGGCGCGGAATCAGGCCTGATTGACCACGAGGACAAGATGGAGGCCGGCGGCATCATCGAGCCAGGAACCGCAGCCGCGATATTGGTCTACGAGAACTCTTGGGCCGCCCCGTTCGCCACCGCGCTGCGCAAGACCGGCGCCAGGCTGGTGGCATATGGCCGCATCCCAATCAACGACCTGATCGCAACCCTCGACGAGCTCGAAGCCGCCGAGGCCAGCTAGGAGGATCGAAAATGCCAAGACTTATGAGAACGATGGCCCGCACGGCGGTAGTCGCTGGCACGGCAACCGCGGTTTCCAATCGGGTTTCCCGACGGCAGGCAAACAAGTGGTCGGATCAGGCTGAGGCTCAGGCCTACGAGGAGCAGCAGGCTGCCCCGCAGGCCTACGCAGCGCCCGCACCCGCGGCCCCCAGCACCGACGACAAGCTTGCACAGCTCAAGGAGTTGGGCGCCCTCAAGGAGGCCGGAGTCCTCAACGACGCCGAATTCGAGGCACAAAAGGCGAAGATCCTCGCCGGCTAGCACCAGCGGGATAGCAGATTCGGATACGGGAGCGGCGCAGCCGCTCCCGTTTCTCTTGTTCAGGCCCAAGAGCGCTAACCGGTCCGGGGCAAGTAACGATCCCGTAACGGGTCCCTCTTAGCATCGCGGGGTGAGGCTCCTGAAGTTCGTGATCCTCGTCGCCGTGGGCATAGCGTTATTGGCGGCCCAACTCGGCCAAAGGCCTGCAGGTGATGTGTTACTCGCCTGCATGGCTTTCATCATTTATGCCGCTATGGGCGGTCTGATCATCTTTCGCCACGACGGTCATCTCACTGGCTGGTTGTTGAGCTCCCTGGGCTTGGCCATTGTCCTCGCCGATGGGATCCATTCGATCCCGGGCCTATCGGAGGTGTTCGCTCAATGGGTGTCGAGCTTGTCCTGGCCCACGGTCTTTGCCCTCTTCGCCGCGTTGACCCTGACCTTTCCGTCCGGACACGGGCCTCAAGGGGGTAGTCGATGGGCCCGGCTTGGCCGGTTGACCCTGTGGGCACTCCCCGGCCTGATTGTTGTCTGCGCTTTCATTCAGACACTCGGAGGGCCTGAGGCAGATTCTCATACCCGAAATCCGATCGGCTTCCTCCCAGCCTGGGTCGGAGCCGCGGCGTTGATCCTGATCGTGGCGATCCTGATCGGTGGCTCGATCTCACTGGTGGTGAAACGGCGCCGAGCCAGCGGGGTCGAGCGCGCTCAGCTCACCTGGGTGGTCTTCGGCGTCACGCTCCTTGCTGCCTCGGTGACCCTCACCTATATCTTCCTAATCGCGTCTGTCGCCATGGGTGGAAGCGACCCGGGGGACTCGGCCTGGATAGTCGCATTTCTGGTGATGATCCTGTTTCCGGCTTCATTCGGGGTGGCGGTGCTCCGCTATCGGCTCTTCGACATCGACCGGATCGTGTCTCGGACCGTTGGATACACGCTGGTGGCCGGGACCCTGGCAGCCATATTCGCACTGGTCGTCACCGTGCTGACCTCACTTCTGAAGTCCGAGAGCGACATCGTGGTTGCCGGATCGACCCTCGCGGTCGCCGCATTGTTTAACCCGGTGAGGAGGAGAATCCAGGACTGGGTCGACCGTAGGTTCAACCGGTCCCACTATGACGCGCGACGTGTGAGTGACGACTTCGGCCGCCAGGTCAGAGATGAGCTAGATATGGAGCGAATCGTCGAAGGTTGCGAAGAGGTCATCTCGAGGATCCTCGAGCCGACGACGCTCGGGGTCTGGATCAGAGATGATGCCACGGCGGTGCACCCATAGTCAGAGCCAGTCTCGTGACCAAGGAAGCCTGAAAGCGCGCCCGGGGCGACTCGAACACCCAACCTCCTGATCCGTAGTCAGACGCTCTATCCAATTGAGCTACGGGCGCGGAACCCTGGATTATCGCAGGGGTCTCGGGCGAAGACCAGCCGATCGAGGACTTGGCAGCCCGTCAGACTTTCAACCTGACCGGGAATGAGACACCCCCGAATCCTCAACCGTCGTTGGGTTTGTCATCCGTTGGGGTGACCTAGGATAACTACCAGCGCGCGACTCGAAAACGCGATGATCGGCGACAGGGCAACAAAGACGAAGGGACCGAACGATGAGCAATGATCGACTTTTGTTGGACACACTGATGGACATGACGGCTGCGTCGGTAGAGCGTGCCGATCTGAACAGTCGAGAGCTGATGATGGTTCGGCTAGCGGCACTTGCTGCGGTCGGCGCACCCACCGGCTCGTATCTTTTGAACATCGTCGCCGCAGCCGAAACTGACATGACCCTCGAGGACGCGCGCAGCGTCCTGATCGCTGTCGCGCCGATCATCGGCTCCCCGAAGGTCTTGGCCGCTGCGGGCACGATTGCCGAGGCCCTCGGGATCGCCATCGAAATCGAGCTTGACGAGCTCGAGGCCAGTAGCAGCTAGGCCTCTATCCACTACGCCGAGAAGGCGTTATCGAATCCACCGGAAGACTGGACACTTGAACCGTCTCAGACGGGACCGCCGCGTCTAAGGAACGAACCCATGGCACTGGATGATCGAGACGGGCTCGGCGTCGCGCCTGGCCGCGACGCCGACGTCGAGGGTTCTCGGGTCGACACGCGAGTAGATGGCGTGCAGGCGCGGCTCCGCAGCCCCGACCGAGTATTGGCGCTGAGCGACGGTGTGTTCGCGATCATTGTCACGATCCTGGTCCTTGAGCTCAAGGTGCCGCCGTCCCTGTCGAGCGAGTCACTGCCGCGGGCTCTTCGAGGAGCTCCGACCCACGCTGATTGCGTGGGTGATCAGCTTCTTGATCGCGGGCATGTACTGGGTTGCGCATCGTGACCTCTTCGCTCGGGTCCGCTTCGTCAACAGGGACCTCGTATGGCTGAACTTGTTGTTCCTTATGCCCGCGAGCATCATTCCCTTCGCCGCGTCAGTCCTCGGCGAATACCCCGACGAGCCGGTCGCCATCTACCTTTACGGCGTCGTCATGATCACGGCATCGGTCATGCGACTCGTCCTGTACTCGTACGTGATCAGACGTCCCAGTCTGTTATGGACCGCGGAGGGCACCCGGTACGGGCTCGGCTACTTCCTCGTCTCAGCTCCGATCGCCGTTTACGCCCTCGCTATGGTCGTCGCCGAGGCGGCGCCATCGGTGAGCGTCGTCCTGTACTTCGCGGTCCCGATACTCTATTTCCTTCTCGTCACGATCCTGCGCGAAGGACGCAACACGTGGGCCACGGCCGACGACTTCTCGTAACGTGAGACCGCCCCAACGGCCGACTCGTCGAGCCAGGTCAATAGTCAAACGCTTCATCCAATTCAGGTACGGGCGCTGACCACAGGATGGAACGCGAGCTTCCCATTGATCGGAAGCCTCGGCCCTGTCCCGTTGAGCGACGATTCCCAAGGCGACGCAAACTCACACGATTTCAACCTCCGTCCCGGACTACATGAAACGCAGAACGATATCAACATTGTTGTTGACAAAGTGGAAGTTCGACTTAAGAATATTCAAATATGGAATCAGATCGCTGGGTTGACCGGCTTTCGGTGGAGGATCTCGCTTTCCTGAAGCGGTTCCTCCTCGCCTCCGGCACGCTGAAGGACTTGGCCGCCGAATACGGCATCTCATATCCGACGGTGCGTCTGCGACTCGACCGGCTTATCGAGAAGGTCAGGCTTCTCGATGAGGCGGCCCCGAACGGAAAGTTCGAGACTCAGCTCATCTCACTGTTCGCCGAAGGAGCCATCGATGAGAAGAACTTTCGCACGCTGGTCGAGGCACACAGAGCCGACCTGGAACAGAAATCGAGGATCGAAGGTGCGTGATCGACACCGGTGGCTCATGCTCATACCCGTGGCATTCGTCGTGGCCGCACCGCTGGTGGCCCTGGCAAAGTCGGAGATCGATTGGAGTTCGACCGAGCCCCTCACGGGGACGGTGGTGGAGGGAAACCTATTTGTCGAAGCCAATGAAGGGGGCGTCTATCCCCTCCTGGTGATCGAAGAGCCGGAAGTGCAGCCGCCGCATTTCCAGATCGACGGCACCATCCGTCATGAGGACGTCGTCGGAACTGCCTACTTCGAGATGTGGACCGTGCTCCCGGATGGAAGCCGGTACTTCACCCGCACCCTTGCCGACTCAGGGCCGCTCGAATCAATGACCGGCACCTCTGAGGAGCGGCCATTCTCTCTGCCATTTGAATTGGGCGAAGGGGGACCGGTCCCGATCCGGCTCGAGATCAACCTGGTTACCGAGGGCTCGGGGCAATTCTGGGTGGGCCCATTGACCATCGGCCCTACCGTTGCCGAGGCGGCCACGACCACGGCCCCACCCACCACATCTGGGGCGACTGAGGACAACGGAGCGGTCGGCGAGACGACTATTCGGTGGGGCATTGCTGCCCTGCTGGTGGTTGGCGCCGCCGCTTCATTCGGTTGGTTTCGTTCCGTCCGCAGAAGACGTGCGGAGGAGCAACGCCGGATGAACGCGATGGACTCGCTCGGGTCCTAGCGACTCGGGCTGACGTCGGTGAATGTTGCCCGCATCGGTTGGACTGGCCGACGTAGCATCTGCGCACGATGCCGTACCAAGGAGTGCACCCGTGATCAGATGGCTCATTTCAGCCCTTCTCTACCTCGCCGCTAATGCCCTCGGACTCTGGATCGCCGACCTCGTATTGGACGGCATGAGCCTCTCCGGGTCGGCGTTCATCACAGCGGTCCTGCTCTTCACCCTCGTCGAGGTACTCGTTTCGCCGCTGTTCACGCAGATGACGTTGAAAGGCTCTGGGGCCATGCGAGGAAGTGTGGCCTTGGTTGCTACCTTCGTGGGCCTTCTGGTCACGTCACTGGTCAACGAAGGCCTCACGATCGATGGCTTCACGCACCTGGATCGCGGCGACGGTGATCGTCTGGCTGGCTGCATTGCTCGCAGGTCTGATCCTGCCTCTGATCTTCGTGAAGAAGGCAGTGGAGGACAACAACTAACACGGCGCGAGGCAGCGTTGAGCCCTGATTGTTGCGGTCAACCCGCGGACCCGGACGGTGGGAAAGAGGAAGACTCGACAGCCCGCATTGCGCGAGCTTTCGACCGCCAGAACGCGGGCCTATCGAGCGACCCTGCCAAATGGCCCAGGCCGTCCCCGGTTACGTTGCGTCTGCTCGAGATGCTCGACGACGTGACCACGGTTCGCCCAACAGTGCTCGAGATCGGCTGCGGAACAGGAGCGGCATCGGTCCGACTTGCCCAGCAGGGCGCCCGCCAGGTAACCGGGATCGACCTTTCGCCCTCCAGTATCGAGATTGCCCTGCAGCGGGCGGAGAATGCCGGCCTGGATGACACCCAGATCAGTTTCGTGGTGGGTGACGGAGCCTCGTCAGCCCTCGAGCCCCATGATTGGGTAATCCTGGATCGGGTGATCTGCTGCTATCCCAGCGTCGAGCGTCTGCTCGCCAATGCTGCCGCCGCGGCGGGAAGTCGGTTGGCCTTTGCCGTGCCTGAGTCGAAGGGGTGGCGAGGTTCACTGGTGGCCTGTCGGATGGAAGGCAGAGCACCTGTGGGACTCTGATGCTCCTGCGCCCGACGTCTCCCGGTTATGTCCATGACGTGTCTGCCATACAGGGCATCATCGAAGGCGCTGGTTTCCGGATGACCAGAGACACTCGCCACGGTCTCTGGTACGCGGCGGTATTCGATCGGGTGAGTTGACGACCTATTGATCCTGAGGCCCAGGCAACTGGACCACGCACCAAGTATGTCAGCGGCGCCACACGGGTACATCCCGCTCATGTCGACCCGGTGTGGTGCCGATCTTTGAGGGCGATGAGGATGCGAGGTTTGGTGCTGCTGGTGGCCGCGATTTGGCTGATCGCCCCAGCGGTGTCCGCTGCGGATACGGTTGGCCTGGTCGATCCCCAAGCTGGTCTGTGGTACCTGCGCGACCAGAACGGGGTGGTCACGAGTTTCTACTACGGCAACCCGGGTGACTATCCGATCGTTGGGGACTGGAACTGTGACGGCGTCGACACTCCCGGCTTGTACCGCCAGTCCGACGGCTTCGTCTACCTCCGCAACTCCAACAGTCAGGGTGTCGCCAACATCCGGTTCTTCTTCGGCAACCCCGGCGACATCCCATTGGCCGGCGACTTCGACAACGACGGGTGCGACACAGTGTCCATCTACCGGCCCTCGGAGTCCCGGATCTACATCATCAACGAGCTGGGCGCCAACGGCGGAGGGTTGGGAGCGGCCGACCTCAGCTACATCTTCGGCAACCCAGGCGACAAGCCGTTCGTCGGGGACTTCAACGGTGACGGGATCGACACCATCGGGTTGCACCGGGAGTCGACCGGATTTGTCTACTTCCGCCAAACCCACACCCAAGGCAACGCCAACTCGCAGTTCTTCTTCGGCAACCCTGGAGACCGTCTGGTGGCTGGTGACTGGGGAATCGTCGACAACATCGACACGCCGGCCGTTTTCCGACCCTCCAACACGACCTTCTATTTCCGCCATACCAACACCCAGGGCAACGCCGACTCTCAGTTCGGCTGGGGAGCCTCCTCGTGGCTTCCGGTAGGCGGCTCCTACGGCTCACTCCCGGGCACCGGGCCTCCCGGTGGCTGCCCGGTCTTCCCCGCCGACAACATCTGGAACACGCCGGTCAACACACTTCCGGTGCATGCCAGGTCGGCCCAGTACGTGGCCAGGATCGGCGCCTCATCGAATGTCCACGCCGACTTCGGAAGCGGTGTGTGGCCACCGGGCTCGACCAGCCCGATCGGCATCCCATACGTCAAGGTGGGCGCCAGCCAACCTGACGTGGCGGTTCAGTTCACCTCCTGGCCCGGGGAGAGCGATCCCGGGCCCTATCCGATACCGGCCAATGCGCCGGTCGAAGGGGGACCGTCCGCCGGCGGCGACCGGCACGTCATCGTGGTCGACACCGCTGACTGCGTCCTCTATGAGCTGTTCTCGGCCTTCCCCAATGGGAACGGCACCTGGAGGGCAGCCAACGGGGCCCGTTACAACCTGCGCTCGAACGCCCTGCGGCCGGCGGGCTGGACATCGGGAGATGCGGCAGGTCTGCCGATCTATGCCGGCCTGGTGCGCTACGACGAGGTGGCGTCAGGAGTCATCCGGCATGCCATCCGCTTCACCGCACCTGACACACTGTCGGCCTACGTCTGGCCCGCCCGCCACGAGGCGTCGGATATCACCGACCTCTCGTACCCGGCGATGGGCCAGCGATTCCGCCTCAAGGCGTCGTTCGACATCTCGGGCTTCTCCACACAGGCCCGCGTCATCCTTCAGGCGATGAAGACCTACGGGATCGTCCTGGCCGACAACGGGTCTCCGTGGTACATCTCGGGGGCGCCAGACGAACGATTCGACAACGACGTTCTCCACGAGTTGGACGTCGTCGTGGGCTCGGACTTCGAAGCCGTCGACGTGTCCAGTCTGATGGTCGACCCGAACAGCGGGCAAGCTGCGCCCTAGGCCTATTTCAGGGTGACGGCGTGTCCTGGGGTGGCGTCGTCGCGGCCCAACCCGTGACCTCCCGTCTTGTGATTCACTTCTCGACGAAGGTTGCGAGACCCCGCACTAGAAGTTCGACCCCGAACTCGAAGCGGTCGTCGGCTCCACCGGCCACCATTTCGGAGGTGACCGCCTTGAGATTGGGGAAACGGTCAGGCGATAGCCCGCCCATGTATTCACCCATGGCAGCCACCACTGGATCGTCTCCCATGGTGGCGAGGTGATCTTCGACCGCCTGAGCAGCACCAAACAGGGCGATCAGGTCACCAAACCAGGCAGCAGGGCGGTCGGGAATCCCCGCACCTCGCAGCACGCTGAGAAGCCATTCCACGATCCGCACCAGATTGGGCCCCATCGGCACTCGCCCGAGCGTGGCCAGGGCGATGTCGCGATGACGACCGAACATTCGCGTCCGGCCTGGGCGAACTCCCTTATCTGTTCTTCCCAACGAGCGGGATCTGGTTCGGGTAGTTCGATCTCGCCCATGACGCGATCGAGGATCAAATGGATGAGCTGCTCCTTGTCGGCAACGTGCCAGTAGAGGCTGGCGGCGCCGGTTCCCAACTCCTCGGCGACCCGGCGCATGCTCAGGCCTTCCAGCCCGGCCTCGTCCAGCACCTGAAGTGCCACGGTAACAATCGCCTCCCGGGTCAGCGCCGAACGTGTCCCACTTCGCTTGGGGGAATCCCACCAGGGCGGGTCTGGAGCACGGTCGGCAGGGCGGGATTCCACCGGGCCATTCTACCCTTTTCCCGGATCCAACTAGAACACCGATCGTCTGAATCGAACACCGTTTGACAACCCATGGGCGTCTTTATGGAATGATGTTCGAGTTATGACGAACGATGTTCTGCACAACGACGAGGGAACCCCCGCCCTGGCGATTGACTCCCTTCGCAAGAGTTACCCAGGCGACGTGACAGCCCTCGATGGGCTCGACCTGACGGTCACCGCCGGCACCGTTTTCGGATTGCTCGGGCCCAACGGCGCCGGCAAGACGACCACGGTGAAGATCCTCACCACGCTCTCTCGACCGGACGAAGGAACGGCCTTGGTCGCCGGAGTCGACGTCCTAACCGAGCCTGAGGCCGTGAGGCGTTTGGTGGGGTACGTTGCCCAGAAATCGGGTGCCGACCTCCAGGCGACCGGCACCGAGAACCTCGTGCTGCAAGCTCGAGTGTTTGGACTCGACCGGTCCCAGGCCCATGACCGTTCGGCTCAGCTGATGGTCCGCTTCGGACTCACCGAAGCGGCCGGTCGCCTGGTCAAGACCTGGTCGGGCGGGATGCGCAGACGGCTGGACATCGCCCTGGCGCTGATCCACACACCGCAGGTGCTGTTCATGGATGAGCCCACGACCGGGCTCGACCCCGAGGTCCGCGCCGATCTTTGGGGTGAGATCAGGCGGCTTCGGGACCAAGACGGGGTCACGGTCCTGTTGACCACTCACTATCTCGAAGAAGCCGACCAATTGGCGGATCGGCTTGCCATCATCGATCGCGGCCGCGTGGTCGCCGAAGGCACCCCATCCGAGCTCAAGGACAGCATGCAAGGAGACGGGGTTCACATCGAGTTGACCTCGACCGAAAACGCCGACAGGGCGGTGCAGGCACTCGACGGAGACTCCGGGCTGCGAGAGATGGTTGTCGAGGGTCGGAGCGTTCACGCCCGGGCGACACGAGGGGCAGAGGCAGTTCCTCGGGTCCTGGCCACCGTCAACGCTGCCGGCATCGAGGTAGTTGCGGTGACCGTCAACCGTCCTTCGCTCGACGATGTCTTCCTGAGGCACGCCGGCCGCAGATTCACCGCCAGAGAAATGGAGTTCTCATGACTGCTTTGGCCCACGCCACTTACATCGCCGGCCGCCACACCAAAGCGCTGATCCGCCAGCCCTGGTACGTGGTGGCCTCGCTGGCCCAGCCGCTGATCTGGCTGCTCATCTTCAGCCAGCTCTTCGAACAGGTTGCCGCCCTCCCCGGCTTCCCCACCGACAGCTACGTCGCATACCTGACTCCTGGGATCATCCTGATGACGGCGATGTTCGCCAACAGCTGGAACGGCATGGGTCTGCTCGACGACATGGAGAGCGGGGTGTTGGATCGCTTCCTCACCTCGCCAGTTCGACGGAGCGCGATCCTCACGGGGGTCAACATCCAGCAGACCGCCTCGCTGGCGATTCAGGGGTTGATCCTGATCGGGCTGGCCCTGTTACTCGGTGCCCGTTTCGAGGGAGGCCCATTGGGGGTCACAGTCCTGATCGGAGTCGCGGTCCTGTTGGGAGCCGGATTCGGAGGGATCTCGATGGGAACAGCGCTGAGCATTCGCCAGCGGGAGTCGGTCATCGGAATGAACCAGCTCCTAGTCCTACCAGGCCTCTTTCTCTCCACAGCCCTGATGCCGGCCGATCTACTGCCGGGGTGGATCGCGACCGTTGCGCGGTACAACCCGGTGAACTGGGCTGCCGTGGCCGCCCAGGAGGCATTGCTCTCAGCCAACCCGGAATGGGATGTCGTGCTGGGAAGAGTCGGGCTGCTTGGAGCTTTCAGCATCGCCGCGATCCTGCTCGGTACCGGTGCCTTCCGGAGCTATCAACGCTCCATCTGAGCCAGTGGAGCGGGCACTGAAGCCGATCTGATCCGCATGGCATTTCCCCGACCAGCGGATATTGCGGAGAGGGAGGGATTTGAACCCTCGAGGAGGCTTAACGCCCCCTACTCGCTTAGCAGGCGAGCGCCTTCGACCACTCGGCCACCTCTCCAGATGACGCCGGCGGCGAGCCGCCGACATACAAAGTACCAAGTACTTGGTACCAAGTACGCGGAGGGGGTGGGATTCGAACCCACGAGACCCTATTGGGCCCAACGGTTTTCAAGACCGTCTCCTTAGACCACTCGGACACCCCTCCATGTGGTGCTTGACGTCGCACCCATGGCGTAGAACGTACAACGGGTCGCGGAGGGGGAGGGATTCGAACCCTCGAGGAGGCGTCAGCCCCCTACGGCATTTCGAGTGCCGCGCACTAGACCGGACTATGCGACCCCTCCAGGGTCGGTCGCGGAGGGAGAGGGATTTGAACCCTCGAGGGAGCGTAAACCCCCAACGGCATTTCCAGTGCCGCGCACTAGACCAGACTATGCGATCCCTCCTGGACGCCGGCCGGGACCGGCCAGCAGGGAAAGGATAATCCGCGACCGTGCCCCAACCCATATCGCCCTCTCGATACGAACCAGCGATGCGAATCGCCATCGAGGCCGCCTCTGCCGCCCTGGCGACCGGTGACGTGCCAGTCGGCGCGGTGCTTCTCGACGCCACGGGCGAGGTCGTCGAATCCGATCACAACCGCCGAGAGGAGCTGACTGACCCGACCGCACATGCCGAGATGCTGGTGCTCTCACGTCGGGCCCGGGCAATCGGCGATTGGCGCCTGAGCGGGCACACCCTTGTAGTCACCCTCGAGCCTTGCCCGATGTGCGCCGGCGCGGCGGTGTTAGCCCGCCTGGATCGGATCGTCTATGGCGCCACCGATCTCAAGACAGGCGCCGCCTGGTCCCTGTACAACATCCCGCAGGACCGGAGGCTCAACCACCGCATCGAGTTGGTCGAGGGGGTCCTGGCTGAGGAATGCGGGGAACTGCTCGAGACCTTCTTCCAATCGAGGCGATGACTCAGACCAGGGCGGCCTGAGCGACTATGCGTCGATCCCAAATCGCTGTAAACGGTGGCTCCCAGCCCAAGGGCGATCGCAACACACCCGAAGGCGACCTTGTAGTTGAAGCCGTCGATCAGGACGCCGACCGATGGCGCCGCGAGGAGAAGCGCAATATCAAAGATCGAGGTGAAGATCGCCATCGCCGATCCTCGCTCCGAAGTTCGGGCGCGACCAACGACCTGGCTGGTCAGAATTGGGAAGATCGCTCCATGGGCCAACCCACCGAAGATCGCGGCGACAATCAACAACGGCACTGAACCTGCGATGGCGAGCATGGTGAGGCTCAGCCCATACGACACGAGAGCACTCACGACGAAAAGCCTTTGTGGAACCCGGTCGTAATGGGCGCCTCCCAGGATTCGCATCGTGGCCGCGGTGACGCCATACACCCCGAAGAAGAGCCCGGTCGATCCGATCTGGCGCTCGTCCACATAGGTTCGGGTGAAAGTGAACACCGTCTCGAGGCCGATGCTGAAGAACAGGGTGACCCACCAGATGGGAAGCAGGTTGCGTTGGACCAGCGAGTGCCAAAAGCCACGCCGGGGCCGTCGCCCCATAACTGGAAGGACGGGGAGCCTCCACACCAGGAGCCAGGAGATGACACCAGCGGTGGCTGACAAAACGAAGAGGGCAGGGAAACCGAATGCGTCGATCACCAGGTCGCCGGCTACCCCACCAATCGCGATCGGGAGCAATCCGGATAGCCCGTACAGTGCCAACCCCTGGGTCCTGCGCTCGATCGGAATCGAGTCGGCGGCATAGGTGAGAATCGTCGTGAACATGGAGATCTGGAGAACCCGCTGGGCGAGGAAGAGACCCCAGAGCCAAGGACCCCAAACCGTTGTCGTGGCGAGCAGCAGAACCACTACCGCGTTGAACAGCCCGGTCACCAGCAGGACGGTCCTTCGGTGAGTGAGATCGAGAACCCGGCCCAACAGGGGACGAGCAGCGAGACCAAGGAACGCGGCGGCGGCATAGAGGACCCCGATCAGGGACTCGGTCACACCCAGACTGTCGAGGTAGCCCGGAAAATGGACCAAGAGAACGAAGGAAATCTCCTGCAGCAGGGCAGCTGCGAACAGCTTTCCGAAGTTGGGGCCGTACCGGTTGGAAGACATCGGTCGGCCGAAGGTAACAGGCGATGAGCCCGGACATGTCGCTCTACCTGATGGGCCTCGGTAGCCTTGCCTCCGATCGTGCTAGGTGGGGCGCTAGGGGTGCCCTGTACCCGAAATCCTCTACATGCGGGACCGAATTCCCCGCCCGAGGGGTGGCGTGACGCCGGCCTGAGGGTGGATACGTGGCGTTGACGGTTGGGTCCTGCGCGGCGGGACACCGCGAATCGGGTCAGATCCGGAAGGAAGCAGCCCTAAGTGGAGCGTCCCGGGTGACGCAGGGCAGCCTGACCTGAGCCGGCGGCCATCGTCACCGTCGTCCACGTCTCCTCGACGGCGGGGGCACGATCATTTGCTCGCTGCGCTCGCGGTACTGAGGTACTCGGTACGAAGGGTACTTGGACATGGTTCTGGTCCGGGTACCAAGTACCAGGTACCAAGTACGACTTCGAGGAGGCAACGCCGGCTTCAGGCGGGTTTTCGGAGTCTGGCTCCATAGACAAACCCAAACACACCCACCCGCCAGACCTCTTCCACGATCAGTCCATGACCGGCCAACAGAGTCTCTGGAGGTGGCAGTGAGTCGAGGGACCGGTGCAGGTACCAGTACTCGCCGGGCGCCCCAGCGAAAAGCAGCCCCACCAGTGGAAGCAAAACCGCAGTGCCGAGGCGGTGCAGCACCCGGAGCACGGGGTTCCGGGGTCTCGAGAGGTCGACAACCACCGCGGCGCATCCGGGGCGAAGCACCCGGAACACCTCGGTCATGGTCTGGTCCACCGAGCTCAGATTGCGAAACACGAACCCGCTGAACACCCCATCGAAGATTTCGGGCCGAAACGGGAGGCGCTCCCCAACACCCACCACCCGTTCCCGGACCGGGCTGAGGGCGAGCATCTCCACCACCGGGTCCAACCCGACGACCGTGCGGCCTTCGAAATCGGTGTCCCCGGTCCCGCACCCCAGATCCAGGACCGTTCCCGGGCTCAGCATCTGGATACCCCGCCGGCGCCAGGCCCGCTCTTGGCCCAGGGAGAGAATGCGATTGATCCTGTCGTAGCGGGCGGCGATCCGGGCGAAGATCGGGTCCGAGACCTCGCTCACGGCTCGATCGAGTCGAATCCGGTGTAGCGCCTAAGCGCTTCGGGGATCTCCACCGAGCCGTCAGGGCGTTGGTGATTCTCCAGAATGGCGATGATGGTCCGGCCCAGCGCGGCAAGCAGTGCCGTTCAAGGTGTGCAGCACCTGGTTGCCCTCGTCGGTCTTCATCCTCACCTTGAGACGCCGGGCTTGATAGTCGGTGGTGTTGGAGCAGGACGTGATCTCGCGGTAGGTCCCCTCACTCGGGAACCAGGCCTCGATGTCATACTTCTTGGCGGCTGAAGCCCCGAGGTCCCCGGCGGCCACATTCACCACCCGATACGGCAGTTCCAACTCCTGGACCAGGGCCTCCTCGACGCCAAGAAGACGATCGTGCTCCTCGGCAGATGCCTCGGGTGTCGTGAAGACGAACATTTCGACCTTGTCGAACTGATGAACCCGGAAAATCCCGGCCGTGTCCTTCCCGTAGGTGCCGGCCTCACGGCGAAAACAAGTGGAGAAGCCGGCATACCGGGCCGGCAGATCGCTGGAGTCCAGTATCTCGTCACCGTGATAGGCGGCAAGGGGGACCTCCGAGGTCCCAACCAGGAACAACTCGTCCTTAGGTACCTCGTAGACCTGCTCCCGGGCCTCGGGGAAAAATCCCGTCCCCTCCAAGGCCTCCTCGCGAACCAGAACCGGGGGAAGCATCGGGGTAAACCCCGCCTGCACCAGATGATCCATCGCCCAACGCACCAGGGAGAACTCGAGCATCGCCCCCTTGCCCTTGACGTATCCGAATCTGCTTCCGGAGACTTTGGCTCCACGAGCGGTGTCGATGATGTCGAGCCGCTCACCGAGCGTGGCGTGATCCAATCCATCCGACCTTGGGCTTCCAACGCGCTTGATCTCCAAGCTGTCCGCCTCGGTGTGCCCATCGGCGGCGTCTAGCGCCACCAGATTCGGAACCTCGAGCAGGGCCCGATCGAATTCCGCAGCTAGACGGTCGGCCTCAGCGGTCGTGTCTTTGACCGCGGTGGCCAACCCGGCAACCTCCTCGATCGCCGCCTCCTTTTCAGCGCCGCTCAAGGTGGCGATCAGCCGCCCCGCCTCCTTCTGCCGTGCCCGCAGACCCTCCGCCTCCTGGCGTTTGGCCCGCACTGATCCTTCGAGAGTGATGAGGGCTTCGAGATCGATGGCCGAGCCGCGACGCCGCAGCGAATCGCGAATGAGATCCGGGTTCTCCCGAAGGAGTCGGCTATCGATCATGGGGCGCCGGATGGTACCGGTTGACTAGCCGCCCTCATTGACGGTGAAGTCGACTGAGATCTCATTGTCCGTGAGATCGATGTCGGCGGCCAGCCCCACGAGGGTGGCCGTCACCTGGTATTCCCCGCCGGGCTCGACCGACACATCTTCGAAGGCGACCGAGGTTTGGGCGTCCGGTTGAAGAGCGCTGACCTCCTGGTCCAGAGTCACCGCCTCGGCACCACCGGTCAGCACGAGGCGAACAGTGGATGGGGTGCTCATGACATTGCCCAGATTCGAGATCACCACTTGGAAGGTCACCGTGTCAGTGGAGGGAAGGACGACAACGTGGCTCGGGTCCACCTCCCACTGGGGAACAGTCATCACCTGACTAACTGACAGGCCCGGCCGCAAAGCCAAACCGCTGTTTGGTGAGCGCGCCGCCTCGGCATAGGCCGAGGAAAGGCTGACCAGCTCCCCATTGGCAGGGATGAGGATCACAGTTGGCATCGGAGCGGCGGCGTCCGGCACGTCTTGGCGGCCCATTTCCTCGACAAGCGCCAGGTAGAGGCGATCACCGGCGCGCAGCTCGGCGAGGGAGTTGGCGATATTGTCGACAACCACCGTGCTCGACGGATCGTCGGCCGCCGCGAGCAGCCCGGAGGTGTATCCCCCGATCCCGGCCTCCCAGGCGTCCAATGCCTGCCGGTAAAGAGCGTTGACCGCGAACAACGTGCCCGAGGGTGGGTCCTGGGCGGCGAATTCCCGCCCGACCGCGATATCGGCGCGAACGCCGTCAACGAGGGTCACCAGCTCGGTCCGATCGATCCGTGCGAGTCGTGAGACCACCTCGCGCAGGGCGTCACCCCTTGTGGAAAGGGCGACTGCTTGCTCCTGAATCGTGTTCAGATACTCGAGATCGGCGCGGGTATCGCGACCGGCGCTGGAGACGCCAACCGCGATCAGAGCCGCTGCCGTGATGAGGATCGGCCAAAGAAACCGGCCCAGCACTCGCTTTCGGGGCCTAGGTGGGTCGAGCATTACGTGGGCGAAAGTACACAGCTTTGGGAACCACCGGTAACTGCGCCGGGGCAAAAGTTGACGTTCTGCCGGAGCCTTGTGTGACAACATGCCCGGAGATGGCCAAGAGCCTGTGGCGGAATCGCGACTTCCTTCTGGTCCTGGGTGGCGGCTTCGTCAACAACGTCGGCGACTGGCTGTTGGCCGTGGCTCTGCCCGCGTATGTCTACACCCAGACAGGCTCGGGGCGAGCTACCGCCACGATCGTGGTCACAGAGCTCGTGATCGGAGTCGTCTTCGGGCCCTATGGGGGCAGTCTCGCGGACCGGTGGGACCTGCGGCGCACCATCATCGCCACCAACGTCGCTCAGGCCGCCGGAATGCTGCCGCTGCTCGCGGTTACCCAAGACCGTGTGTGGCCGGCGTTCTTGGTGGCGGCCATCCAGGGGCTCTTGGCTCAGATCAACGACCCGGCTTCGTTTGCAATCGTGCCAAGGATCGTGCCAACGGACCAGCTGGTGACAGCAAACTCAGCCAATAGCGCAGGGCAATCGATTGCCAGGTTGATTGGTGCTCCGCTCGGCGGAATCGCGGTGGCTTTGGGCGGGCTCAGCACCGTTGTCGTTGTCGATGCGATCACGTTTCTTGCCGTAGCCGTCGCTACGACGTTGGTGAGAACACCAACAACCAGCCTCGCCACAAGCGACGGGGCCGAACAAGGAGGTGCCAGTGTCAGAGCCGGCCTGCGCGAGGTGCGTCTCCACGCTGGGCTCAAAGGCTATCTCGGCGCAGAATCTCTGGCCGCTTTGACCTTCGCCATGTTTCCTGTCCTGTTCATTGTCTTTGTGGTCGACGTGCTCAAAGGCGACGAGGCAACCGTGGGGATCATTCGCGGAAGCGCGGCGTTCGGCGGCATAGCCGCCGCTGTCATCGTCGGCCGTCTGGGAAACCGAGCGAACCCGACCCGGCTGATGATGTGGGGCTATCTAGGACTTGGTGCCGTGGCTTTCGTCTTCGTCAACATCACGGCGATCACGACTTCTTTGTGGGTGTTCCTCCTGCTATTCGCCCTGAGCGGGTTGCCGAACATCACCTCACAGGTCGGCGCGACCACGACCGCGCAACGTCTTTGCCCACCGGCCGCCCTCGGCCGACTCCAAGGCCTGCTCTCGGCGGCCACCTCCAGCGGAGCCATCGTCGGGTCGGTCGCCGTCGGGCTGTTGGTCGACTCCGTCGACGTCAAAGCCCTGCTCAACGCGCAGGCGATCCTCTTCGTTCTCTCCGGAGTCGTCACCTACGTGGGCATCATCCGCCGAATCGAGCACCAGCTGCCGATCGACGCGGACGGAACCCTCCCGCTAACCGGTGCCTGATGGTGGGCGAGGGGGGACTTGAACCCCCACGACCTTGCGATCACAGGAACCTGAATCCTGCGCGTCTGCCAATTCCGCCACTCGCCCTCGAGGGTCGGGAAATCGTAACCCTGCGCCCGGTGTTGCGGTAGTCGGCCTCCTCTATCCCCGACCGACCGTAACCTCTCCCGCGTGAACCTTGCCAGAAGTCTCGAACGCCGGCTCGAGCGCCTTTTTGAAGGTGCTGCAGGTCGGGTTTTCTCGGGTCGCCTTCACCCATCGGAGATAGCGGGCCGGATCGCCCGCGAGGCAGATCTCACCAGTTTCGAGCACATCACCGGGCCCGCTACCTCCAACCAGTACGTGCTGAAGGTGAATCCCGCCGACTTGGACGTCGACCCCACCAGGCTGCAGAAAAGGCTGGAGTTGGCCTTGTCCGAGCACGCTGCGGAGGCCGGCCTGCGTCTCGAAGGCCCACCGACTGTCCTCATCGAGGCGTCCGCAAAGGTGTCGCCGGGTCAGTTCACCTGCGTGCCCTCGGTGGTGCCTGGAAAGATCCCTGCATGGGCGCGTTTGGTAGGAAACAACGCCTCGTATGACCTAGGCCCGAATCGGGTCATGGTTGGCCGATCCAGCGACGCAGATGTCGTCCTCCCCTACGAGGAGGTCAGCCGACGCCACTCATTGATCTGGCGCGCCGACGGTCAGATCTGGATCGAGGATCTCGGCTCCGCCAACGGCACCGAGGTCGACGGGGTCCGGGTCGGCTCCACACCTCGTCCCGTGCACCGGGGCGACATGATCGGGTTCTCAGGGCATCGATTCAGGTTCCACGAAGGACCGGAACATGCCTGACCTGATCCTCGCACTGCTCCGGATCATCTTCCTCGGACTGGTCTACCTCTTCGTGTGGCAGGTGGCGCGGGCGATTGGATCCCACCTGGGGATCTCACTTCGTCGTAAGCGCCGGGAGGGGACAAAAATCGTCATGGTCAAATCCGATACTCAGCAGGGCATGGAGTTGGAAGTGCAAGACGTGAGCGTCCTGGGGCGGTCGGACGAGGCGGATGTGCTGTTGAACGATCCCTACGCTTCCGAGTTCCACATGAGGCTGGTCGCTCAGGAGAACGGCATGGTTCTCCACGACCTGGGCAGCACCAATGGCACCTATGTCAATGGGCGCCGGGTCACGGCTCCGACGTCTCTGCGGCGGGGCGACACCATCCAGGTGGGCAAGACGGTCATGGAGGTGCGGTGAGATACATATGGGCCGCCGCCACCCATCAGGGCATGGCGAGGACAAACAACGAGGACACCGTTTTCCCCGAGACTTCAGGGGAATCGAGCGGTCCTGCAGTCCTGATGGTGGCCGATGGCATGGGAGGGCACATCGCCGGTGAGGTGGCCTCACGACTGGCCGTGAACACCGCTGCCTCCGCAGACCTTTCCCCGGCCGATCGGGTGGCCGCCGCCAATCGCGCCATCAGGGAGCAAGTGGCCCGACAGCCCGACCTCGAAGGGATGGCAACCACGCTCACCCTTGTGGAGCTGACCGCCGATGGAAAGGCACATTTTGGCCATATTGGTGACAGTCGCGCCTACCTGCACCGGGACGGAGAGCTACGTCAACTGACCGACGACCACACGGTGGTAGCCCAATACGTCGCCGCTGGCACTCTCTCGCCGGAGGAAGCCGCTGACCATCCCCACAGCCACATGCTCACCCGATGTCTAGGGCTCACCCGATTCGTGAATGTGGACGAAATCGAGTTGCCGCTTCAGCCCGCCGATCGCCTCCTGCTCTGCTCCGATGGCCTGACGCTGATGCTCAGCGATGACGAGATCGCAAAGAGCCTGACCACCGAGTCTGCCGACGAGACCGTTTGGGGTTTGATCGAACAGGCCAACCAAGCAGGCGGCCAGGACAACATCAGCGTCATCATCGTGGATGTCCTCCCCGGAGCGAATGACACGTAACGCCGAAGGCGCAACCGTGGTCGCGGCGTCGGTGCTCGCCGCTTTCGGGGTCACATTGGTGAACTTCGCCCGCGAGCAAAGCGTCGACGCCCAGACTGCACTGACCTTTCTGGTGTTCTTGATCGCCTTCGGCGGGCTGCACCTGGCGGTGCGCACATGGGCGCCACGGGCAACCCCGCTCCTGATCGCACCCATCACCGCCCTCACCGCCATCGGATTCATTGAGATCTACCGGCTTGACCCGGTCAAGGCGGGGTTGCAACGATGGTGGATGCTGATCGCTGCGGGGGCAGCCATCGCAGTCCTCGCCTTATTCGCCCGTAGCTCCACCACCATTCTCCGCCGCTACCGCAACATCACACTGCTGATCTCATTGATCCTGTTGGCGCTCCCCAACCTGCCACTCGACTGGAGCGTTCCCCTCAAGGGGCTAGTGGTGAACGGGTCTCGCCTCTGGATCGTCCTCGACCTCGGCTTCACGACCCTTCAATTCCAGCCGGCCGAGTTGGCCAAGCTCGGGTTCGTCATCTACGTCGCTGCCTATCTCGCCGACCATCAGAAGGCATTGCGCGAGGCACGCCGTCATCTGGGCCCGATCCGCTTCCCCGAGCCCCGCCAGCTGATCCCGCTGGTCATCACCTGGCTGGTCAGCATCCTGATCCTGGTCTCTCAACGAGACCTGGGGGCCTCTCTGCTCTTGTTCGCCGGATTCGTCCTTTTGCTCTATGCCGCCACTGGGACCACCGGTTATCTCGTAGCGGGAGGCTTCATGGCGGCCGCGGCTGGCGTCGCCTCATATTTCATGTTCGACCACGTGCAGCGGCGGGTAATCGCCTGGCTGGCCCCGTTCGAGCACTTCGACGACCAGGGCTACCAAATCGCCCAGGGCCTGTTCGGGATGGGAACGGGCAGTCTCTCCGGGGCAGGGCCCGGTCTTGGCCGCCCCGATCTGATCCCCAACGCAACGACCGACTTCATCTTCGCCGCGGTAGGCGAGGAGTTGGGCTTCGCCGGGACTGTGTCGGTGCTCGCCCTGTTCTCACTGGTGATCGCGGTCGGCCTCGGAATCTCCTTTCGGAGCAGGGACATGTTCCGCAAGCTGCTCGCTGCCGGGCTCACCTTCGTGTTCGCGGTTCAGACCTTCCTGATCATCGGAGGAGTGGTCAGAGTTGTCCCCTTGACCGGGATCACGCTCCCATTCATGTCGTACGGGGGCTCGGCCTTGGTGGGGAATCTGATCCTGATCGCCCTCCTGCTCCGGATCAGTCACGAGGAAGCGTCATGAACGGCCCGGTGCGCCGGATCGCGATCGGGGTATTCACCGCGTTCTGCGCCCTTCTCCTGGCGGTGACCTGGATCCAGGTAGTCCACGCCGACGCTCTCAAGGCCGACCCACGCAATGCTCGCCCGGCCCTTTCCGAGCGGGGCAAGGAGCGTGGTCTGATCGTCTCCATCGACGGGACCGTGGTGGCCGAGTCAGTGGTAGATCCGTTGGATCCCCGCTCGTTCGTGCGCACCTATCCGGAGGGAGAAGCCTTTGCCCATGTGGTCGGATATAACTCGTTCATCGTCGGTGACTCCGGTCTGGAGGCCGCCTATGCGCCCGTCCTCAGATCAAAGCGCGACCTGACGATCAGCGACATGATCTCGGTGATCCTGGGCCGTGACCTGCGGCCCCACAGCATCGAGATGACGGTCAATGGCCCATTGCAGCGAGCCGCCTTCGAAGCCCTTGGAGGGCAAACCGGAGCCGTGATCGCTCTCGACCCGAAAACCGGCGCTGTCCTGGCGGCGGTGTCCTCACCTTCCTCGACCCCGAATCGCTGCTCGGGGAGGACGCAGCGGCAGTTTGGGACGAGCTTCTTGCCGACCCCACCAGCCCGCTGAGCGACCGCTCGACGAAAGAGCTGTTTGCCCCGGGATCGACCTTCAAGACGGTGGTGACGGCCACTGCCTTGGACACCGGCGAGGCCAACCCCGAGACCCAGTTTCCCGATCCCCTCGAGTATCAGCTGGAAGGATCGACGGACACCATCTCCAACTTCGACGGGGAGGTCTGCAACGACGGCGAGTCCGTCACCCTGCTGGTCGCCTTCGTACGCTCCTGTAACACGGTATTTGCCGACCTATCGGTCCGACTAGGCGCCGAGGACATCGGGATCACCGCCGAGGCTCTCGGGTTCAACACCGACCTCGACTTCCCGTGGCCGGTTCCCGGGCCAACTTCCCGGTGGACGACCTGATCGATGACCCCGCCGCCTTGGCGCAGAGTGGAATTCGGGAACGCGACGTGCGCGCTACTCCGTTGCATATGGCAATGATCGCCGCAGCAGTCGCCAATCAGGGCGAGGTTTCCAACCCGTACCTGGTGAATCGGGTGTTCGACGCCGACGGGAACACCCTGGATACCACGGTGCCTGTCTCCATGGGACGGGCGATGGCGCCTGCCACCGCATCGGTTCTGGCCCAAATGATGGAGCGGGTGGTCACCGAGGGCACGGGGCGCAACGCCGCCGTGCCCGGGATCAGGGTCGCCGGCAAGACCGGGACCGCCGAAGGCGCCGGTGACGGGCGACATGCCTGGTTTATCGGTTTTGCCCCGGTGGAGATCTCCACGATCGCGATCGCCGTCTTGATCGCTGGAGGTGGGAACATCGGAGAATCCGCAACCGGCGGCGGTGTGGCTGCCCCAATCGCCGCCGACCTCATTTCACTCTGGCTGCAAGGAACTTCATGAGTTGGCGCCAGGGCGTTCCTACAATCCAGCGCCTTCCATGAACACCCCAAGTGAACTGACCGATCGTTATCACATCACGTCCCACCTGGCCCGGGGCGGGATGGCCGACGTCTATGAGGGCCAGGACACCTTGCTCAACCGCAGGGTTGCGATCAAGGTCCTCCACGCCCAGTACTCGGCGGACGAGGCCTTTGTGAAGCGGTTCCGCCGGGAAGCGCAGGCAGCCGCGAATCTTCAGCCACCCCAACATCGTGGGCATTTACGACTGGGGTCAGGCTCAGGGCACCTATTTCATCGTCATGGGGAACTCGTCGACGGCCGCTCTCTGCGTGACGTGCTCAAGTCGGAGGGGGCTCTTTGGCCCGCCGGGCCACCGAAATCGCGGCCGAGGTCGCCGCTGCGCTCTCCATCGCTCATCAGGCCGGCCTCGTCCATCGCGACGTCAAGCCGGGAAACATCCTTCTCGCCAAGGACGGAACGGTGAAAGTCACCGACTTCGGGATTGCAAGGGCATGGGACGACAGTGCCGAGTTGACCAAGACAGGCGCCGTCATCGGCACCGCCACCTATTTCAGCCCGGAGCAGGCTCAAGGGGCCGCAGCTGACGCCCGGAGTGACGTCTATGCGCTCGGGGTCGTTCTCTACGAGATGCTCACTGGCAGGCCGCCATTCACCGGCGACAGCCCAATGTCGGTTGCGTTCCAGCATCGAACCACGTTCAGCTGGACTTAATTGTTTTTCCTGCATAAATTTCGGACGTTTAACGATCGATTTTTTAAAGTGTTTCACAAGGTCTGTCCCACTTTGTTCATCTGTCATTTCTCTTTGGCGTTTCATTTCAGAAACAGATTGCTTCGAGCGATGGACAGCGGCATTTGGGAAGGAATATTCCCAGTCTAAGCGCGACTTGATTTCGTCCAGAAATGGGGAAGTGGTCGGGATATGCTCCCCTTTTTGGACCAGTTCAAGAAATTGGTCTTCTTTCATTCCTGCTTCTATTTCCTTCTTCTTTATTTCTTCTGCACTTATTTGTGAAACTTTCCATAAAGAAGGGTGATTTCTAATTTCCTCTGGAACAAGGACATTTCCCATACTGCCAATCCTTAATTCATTGGCGTCGTGATGGCGAACAAGCGCTGGCCCAATCCAATCAATATAGCTTGTAACCGCTGCCCGTTCATAATCCTTTAATAACCATTCTGTGTTAGAAACAACGTCATTCCATTGGTCGAATTTTTTTAGCGCATCTTTTAGTGTGGCGGTTAAATACAGCTTTTCCTTCGCCCTTGTCATCGCCACATATAGCACGCGCATTTCTTCCGCGAGCATTTCCATTTTCTTTTTTCGTTTAAAAGCAATTTGCGGTAAGGAAGGGTATGAAATTCTTTTTTCCGCATTTACATACTTAGATGCAAATCCGTATTCTTTATCGAGCATATATGGTTTGCGAACATCGGCCATATTAAAAGTTCGTGCCATTCCCGCCATGAATACAACAGGAAATTCAAGTCCTTTACTACTATGGATAGTCATAATCCGGACCACGTCTTCTTGTTCACCGAGTGCCCTTGCTGCCCCTAGGTCGTCTCCTCTTTCAATCATTCTCTCGATAAAGCGTAAGAAACCTGAACAATCCACGAAAAGATGTTTGCTCGTATTGTCTGGCCCGGTCGTATAATGCCCGTAAATTAGCTTGCCGTTGCTTCCCTCCTGGTAAACCACCAACAAAATCATAAAATTGAGTATCACGGTAAAGCTGCCAAATTAACTCGGCCAACGAACCTTGTCTTGCCATTGACCGCCACTCTGTCAGAAAGTCATAAAAGCGGCGAAGTTTTTCGTAAAATTCGGCCGTATTTTCGGCCTCTTTACTCCTACAAAATGCGCTAACAGCCTCCCAAAAAGAACCACGCTTCTGATGAATACGGATTTTTGACAGTTCTTCTTCGTTCAACCCAACGATGGGTGATCGTAAGACAGCTGCTAGCGGGATGTCTTGGAATGGATTATCAATAACTCTTAGTAGTGAAATCATGATTGCCACTTCAGTAGCATTAAAATAACCCGTCGATAGGTTAGCATATATGGGTATCCCTTGCTGCTTGAACTCTTCAATGATTTGTGGTGCCCAAGTCATTGAACGAAGCAGGATTACCGTATCCCGGTACATAAGTGGCCGATTGGATTTCGTTTTTGTATTATATACTGGTGTTCCACTTGCGACTAGTTCCTTAATTTTCGAAGCAATTACCCTGGCCTCTAGTTGGGATTGTTCTAAGACCTGCAACATCAAATTCTTCTGGAACTCGTGCCTCTGTCTCTGCCTCGGTTGTGATCAGGTGAACCATTATCTTTAACATTTTGATTAATAAGCAGCAGTTCTACCGGATAGGGCTCATCTTCTGGATACGGTGCACCGGCACGCAATTCAGCCGCCTCATCATATTCGATTTCGCCCACTTTGATTCCCATAATTTGTTTAAATAAATAATTAGTAGCATCGAGCACTTCTTTTCGGCTTCGAAAATTTCGTGCGAGATCAATCCGAAGTCCTGTAGAATCACCGTCCACTTTAAAGCGATTATACTTGCCTAAGAAAAGGTTCGGCTCAGCCAACCGAAAACGGTAAATGGATTGCTTAACATCCCCGACCATAAACATATTACCATTGTGCTCATCTTTCTTTGTTACAAGTTTCAAGATCGTTTCCTGGACCATATTTGTATCTTGATATTCATCGCAATAGACCTCTTTAAAATGCCTTTGGTAAGCGAGTGCCGCCTCCGATGGAAGAAATTCTCCTTCTGTTGAGATTTCCTTTGTTAAAATTCCGAGACAGTAATGCTCTAAATCGGCATAATCAACGAGCCCTTTTTCTCTTTTTACCTTTTCAAAGCGCTGTGAAAATTCTTTCACAATATGAACCAAAGTTTCTATTAACGGTCGCATTTCTTCCATATCTCGTAAAAAGCTTTCAGGTCTTCGAGAAAATAACTCCTCTTT